>NZ_JBEZDR010000001.1:0-731213 GCF_040648415.1 Nonomuraea sp. NPDC049141 | reverse complement strand
GCCTTCGCCTTCGCCTTCGCCTTCGCCTTCGCCTTCGCCTTCGCCTTCGCCTTCGCCTTCGCCTTCGCCTTCGCCTTCGCCTTCGCCTTCGCCGTCGGGGTCGGGGGCCGAGCGGCTGGCGGTGCTGCGTGCCGCCGCCGACGCGGTGCTCGCGGGCAAGGAGGTGACCCGGTGCGTGATCGTCCAGGAGGATCCCGGTGGGGCCGGCTTCGCCAAGAGCCTGCACCTGGAGGCGCCCTGGGTGGCCACCACCGTGGTGACCCTGCCGCTCGACGCGGCCGAGGCGCCCGCGCGGATCACCGCGGAGGTCACCGCGACCGACCGCTTCAAGGAGGTCTGCTACGACGCCGATGGAGTCCGGACAGAGCCCGTGCTGGTG
The DNA here is from genome assembly GCF_040648415.1 of Nonomuraea sp. NPDC049141. Classification (NCBI taxonomy): domain Bacteria; kingdom Bacillati; phylum Actinomycetota; class Actinomycetes; order Streptosporangiales; family Streptosporangiaceae; genus Nonomuraea; species Nonomuraea sp. NPDC049141. Next base: position 730,834 of record NZ_JBEZDR010000001.1, on the reverse strand, counting down.
CCGGTGGAGCTCAACGGCGCCGCGCTCCCGCTCGGCCCGGACGATGTGCTGCTTGTCACCGGCGGCGGCAAGGGCATCACGGCCGAATGCGCCCTGAGCCTGGCCAAGGAGACCGGCACGCGCCTGGCCCTGCTGGGCCGGTCCGACCCGGCGGCGGACGGCGAACTGGCCGCCAACCTGGAGCGGATGGCGAGCACCGGAGTGACCGCCCGCTACCTGCGCGCCGACGTCACCGACCGGGCGAAGATGGCCGAAGCGGTCGCCGCGCTCGAAGCGGACCTCGGCAAGGTCACCGGCGTCCTCCACGGAGCCGGCGGCAACGTGCCCAAGCTGCTCGGAGAGCTCACCGACGACGACTACGCCGCCACGATCGACCCCAAGGTCGCGGGGCTCGAAGCGGTACTGGCCGCCGTCGACACCACCGCCCTGCGGCTGCTCGTCACGTTCGGCAGCATCACCGGACGGGCCGGGCTGCGGGGCGAGGCCCACTACGCCATCGCCAACGAATGGCAGAGCGACCTGGTCGAACGGCTCGCACACGAGCTGCCGCACTGCCGATGCCGGGCCGTGGAATGGTCGCTGTGGTCGGGCGTCGGCATGGGCGAGCGGCTCGGCTCGGTGGAGAACCTCGCCCGCGTGGGCGTCACCACCATCACCCCCGACCAGGGGGTGGCCATGCTCCGCGAGCTGATCGCCGACCTCGGCGCGCCCGTCGTCACCGTGGTCACCGGCCGGTTCGGCGAGCTGCCGACGGTGACCTTCCGCGCCGGACGGGAGGGGAGCGATGATCTGCCACTGCTCCGCTTCCTGGAGCAGCCGCGCGTCTCCTACCCCGGCATCGAGCTCGTCGCCGACTCCGAGGTCAGCTGGGCCAGCGATCCCTACCTCGCCGAGCACGTCTTCGGCGGCGGGGAAGGGGCCGTCCTCCCGGGCACGGTGGGCATGGAGATCATGGCTCAGGCCGCGGCCGGGCTGCTCGGCACCGAGACCGTGCCGGTCCTGGAGGACGTGGAATTCCTCCGGGCCATCGTCGTTCCCGAGGACACTCCGGTGACGGTACGGGTGGCGGCGCTGCGAACCGGGCCAGGCCGGGTCACCACCGCGGTCCGTACGAGTGCGACCAAATTCCAGATCGACCACTTCCGGGCGGTCTGCGATTACTCGGGCGCCAAGCTGGAAACGCTCGGGCACACCGGCGATCACTCCGGCGCAGAGCCGGAAACGCTGGGGTACACCGGCGACTATTCCGGCGCAAAGCCGGAAACGCTCGGGCTCACCCGGCCCGGCGACGTGGCGCTGCCGCCGCTGGCGTTCGACCCCGCGACGGACCTCTACGGGCCGATGCTCTTCCACGGCCCGAGGTTCAAACTCGTCGAGAGCATCCACCGAACCGGCGCCCAGCACGTCACAGGCCGCCTCCTGGCCGGCACGGGCTCCTCCTGGTTCGGGCGGTATCTCCCTTCCCGGCTGCTGCTCGGCGACCCGGCCGCCCGGGACGCCTACATGCAGCCGATGCAGACCTGCGGGCCGACCGTGCTGGCCATCCCCTCGGGAGTGGAACGCATCGTGCCGGGCCCGTCGACCGGCGAGCAGGCGACCGACGTCTACATCCGGCACCGCTTCGACGACAAGTGCTGGGACATCGAGGTCACCGACCGCGACGGCGCCGTCATCGAGACCTGGCAGGGCTTCCGTACACAACTGGTCAGCAAGTACGAGGTTCCCCGCGAATGGGTTCCCATGCTGCTGGGCTCCTACCTGGAACATGTCCTCATCGAGCAGAACCTGGCGGGCCGCGTCCTGTTCGACGCCGACGGCGACGGCCTGGAGCGGCGACAGGCCAGCCGGCTGGCGGTCCAGCGGCTGCTCGGCGCCGACGCCGAGGTCGTCTGGCGCCCGGACGGCAAGCCGGAGGTGGTGAGCGGCGACACCGTGTCGATCGCGCACGCGGCCGGCGTCACCATGGCCACGACCACCGCGGGGTGCGACCTGGAGACGGTCACGGCCCGGAGCAGGCAGACCTGGTCGACGCTGCTCGGCGCCGACCGGCTCGCGCTGGCCGAGGCCATCGCGGACGAGGCGGGGGAGGACTTCGACACCGCGGCCACGCGGGTATGGACGGCCGCCGAGTGCCTGGTGAAGGCGGGCCGGCCCGTCGACGCCGCCGTCACGTTCGACTCGGCGCGGGAAGGCGGCTGGGTGGGGCTCGTCGCCGGCGACCACCGGATCCTGACGATGTCCACCAGGCTGCGTGGCGTGGCCGCCCCGGTCGTCCTCGCGATCCTGGCCGCGACCGACCCGAACGCCGGCAAGGCCGGTGAGCTCCGGTGACCGGCGACGCGTACGAATACCGGCACGTCGTGGGCATCGAGGACACCGACCTGCTCGGCAACGTCAACTACGTCAACTACATCCGCTGGCAGGGCCGCGCCCGGGAGATGTTCCTGCGGGACTTCGTCCCCGACGTGGTGGCCGGTTTCGCCGACGGGGTGCGCCTGCTGACCGTGAGCTGCCACTGCGACTACCTGCGGGAACTCGCGGTCTTCGACGAGGTGATCATCAGGATGCGTCAGGGAGAGCTGGGCCAGACCCAGTCGGTGATGACATACGAGTACTGGCGTCAGCTCCCCGACGGCGGAGAGGAACTGGTCGCCACCGGCGAGCAGCGGATCGCCTGCGTACGTCCCGACGAGAAGGGCCACCTGGTCCCGGCGCGGATCCCGGAACAGATGCGGCGCCTGCTCGAACAGGTGCGCGGCCCTCGCCGTTGACCATCGAAGGGAATGACCATGCACGCTGTTTCCGCCACCGCCCGCTGGACCGCGGCCGCCAGGGCGAAGGAGTCGCGGCGCGATGACGCGATCTTCACCGACGACCTGGCCGAGGAACTGGCCGGAGAGGAGGGCGCGACCCTCTTCGCCCGCTACGACAACCCGGGCGTGGGCGAGTTCATCGCCATCCGGACCCGCTACCTGGACGACGTGATCTCCGTACGCTCCGACCTCACGCAGGTCGTCCTGCTGGCGGCCGGCCTGGACACCCGCTCCGTACGGCTGCCATGGCCGCCGGAGACCGTGCTCTACGAGATCGACCAGGCCGACCTGCTGGACGACAAGGACAAGAGGCTCGCCGAGCTCGGCGCCCGGCACGGCTGCGTTCGGCGGCCCGTCGGCGCCGACCTCACCGGCGCGTGGCCGGAGGCGCTGCGGGAGGCCGGCTGGGATCCGTCGGCGCCGACCCTGTGGGTGGTCGAGGGGCTGCTGTTCTATATCCCGGAGCCCGACGCCCGCGTGCTGCTGCGGCGGGTCGCGGAGATCTCCGCCCCGGGAAGCGTGCTCGCCGGGGATCTGCTCAGCCACCAGTCGATGATCAGCGAGTTCTCGCAGGAGGCACTGCGCAGGCTGACCGAGGACGGCTGCCCGTGGCTGTTCGGCACCGACGAGCCCGAGGAGTTCCTGTCCGGATGCGGCTGGCGGGTCACCGAGCTGAAGACCCCCGGCGAGGAGGGCGCCTCCTACGACCGGTGGCCGTGGAACCCGCCATTGCCCCGAGACGTCATGGGCTTCCCCCGGAACTTCCTCTTCATCGCCGACAACGGGTAGCCTTGCGGGTGCGGCTGGTGCCTCTGACCAGCCGCTTTCCACCCTCAGATCGTCTGGGTGCGGTTGCTATCGCGTTGAGTTCGCAGCGTTCAAGGTGTCTCCTCAGCCGCTCCCTTAGGAGACATGTGTTCCAGGCAACAGGCAGGCGATCAGTGATGCTGGCCACCCTCATGGCCTTCGCGATCGCACTGATCACCACCACCACGGCCGCTGCGAGCGTGAACCGTACCGCCATCATCGGGGGCAGAGCCGCGACGGCACCCTACTCGTTCATGGTGTCCTTCCGGCTGCGGGAAGAGCCCGACCACCACTGCGGCGGCGCCCTCATCGCCGCGGACTGGGTCGTCACCGCCGCCCACTGCAAGGGACTCATGAAACCCGGCGAGACCCGGGTACGGATCGGCTCCCTCAGCCGCGACAAGGGCGGAGTCCTCACCAGCGTCAAGCGGGTCATCACCCATCCCGACTGGGCCGGACTCCACACGCGCGGGCAGCGCGAGGGCGACCTCCTGCTGGTCCAGCTGGACCGGCGAGTAGACCTCCAGCCCATTCGCATCGCCGACGCCCCCGGCCGGGTCGGCGACCTGAGCCGCGTCATCGGCTGGGGCATGACCTGCGAGGACGAGACCAGATGCGGGAACGGTCCCCGGCAGTTGCAGGAGCTCGACACCGTCCGCGTACCCGACGACCGTTGCGAGGGTCTCGACCACGGCACCGAGCTGTGCACCGGTGACCGCGCCGGGCGCGCGGCCAGCGCCTGCCACGGCGACTCCGGTGGCCCGCAGATCCGCATGATCGCCGGCCGGTGGGAGCTGATCGGAGCCACCTCACGCGACGGCGACGACGTGGACAGCCGCATGGGTGGGGGAGCAGGCTGCTCCACCAACCCGAACGGCGGGCCGGGAGTCGGCATCTGGACCGACGTGACCCACTACCGCTCCTGGATCACCCGCACCATCGGGGAACAGGTCTGACCTGCGTCCCCGCTACCACAGTGCTGCGCTCCCCGACCAAGTCACGCGGTCACCTTGGGTGGTCGGGGCGCTGATGGCCAGGAACCGGAGGATTCCGCCCGAGTCGTTGGCCATCTGGTGGGGCAGCCCTGGCGGGATCTGTATTCCCTGGCCGGGTTCGAGTACGACCTCTCCATCAGGGGTGCGCATTGTGGCCTGGCCGTCCAGGACGTAGAAGTACTGACGAGCGTGATCGTGATAGTGCCACGTCTCTGCGGTTCGGGGGCATGTGCTCCTCGATCACGGACAGGCCTCCGGTGTTCACCAGCCGTCACCCGTCGCATCCGTGGCCCCATGAGTAGTGGGGGGTCCTGCTTGGCCCGTACGACCGGTGGCACCAGGCGGGGCGGCAGGACCATCCAGGCCAGGCGGAGGGCGGGACCGAGGGTCTTGGAGGGAGTGCCGCAGTACACGACATGGTCGGGGGCGGTGCCCTGCAGGACACCGACGGGCTGGCGGTCGTAGCGGTACTCGCCGTCGTAGTCGTCCTCGACGATCACCGCGCTGGTGGTCCGGGCTCAGGCGCTCAGTGCTTGGCGGCGTTGGGAGTGCAGCGGCACACCGGTCGGGTACTGGTGGGTGGGGGTGAGGAACGCCGCCCCCGTGTCCGATGTGAGCGCGTCGACGCGGGCGCCGCGGTGGTCGACGGGCAAGGGCAGAACGGTGGGACCGGCACGGCGGACGACGTCGCGGAAGAGCTTGTGGCCTGGGTCCTCGATGGCGACCGTATGGATTCCGGTTGCGGCGAGCACGCCGCTGAGCAGGCTCGGCCCTCGGTAGTAGCCGGAGATGATCACGATCTGGTCCGGGGTGGTCACCACGCCACGGGTACGGCCGAGGTAGCCGACGAGCGCGGTGCGCAGCTCCACGTGGCCTTGCGGGTCGCCGGCGCCGAAGACTTCCGGCCGTGCGGTGCCGAGGACGCGGCGGGTGGCGGCGAGCCAGGCCCGGGTGGGGAAGGCGCTGACATCGGGAAGCCCGGGGCGCAGGTCGTGGCCGGGCGTGGTCGGTGTGGTGGGCCGGCCCGCGGACGCCGGGGCCGGCTTGGAGATGTGGGCGACGGTGGTGCCTGATCCGGGGCGGATCGTGAGGTAGCCCTCCTCGGCGAGTTGGTCGTAGGCGGCGGTGACGGTGCCCCGGGCCAGGCCGAGTTGCCGGCTCAGCCCTCTGGTCGAGGGCAGGCGCGTGCCGGGGGACAGCCGACCTTCGCGGATCGCCGTGCACAGGGCGGATTCCAGTCCGGCCCGCCGCCCGCTCGGAGCGCCCGCGTCGAGGAGCTGAACGCCCTGAGCACGGCGTAGATGCCAAGCGACATGATGAGAACGTCAGGCGTCGCGACACGAAAACGAAAGTAGATTCAGGCGATGACCGGGCTGCGACGCTCGATGAGTACGACGTCGCGCCAGAGGCCGTGATGGCGGCCGACTCGCTCCCGGGTGCCGATCACCCGGAACCCGGCCTGAGTGTGCAAGGTGAGACTGGCGGTGTTCTGCGGGAAGATCCCGGATTGGATCGTCCAAATGCCGGCGGCCTCGGTGGAGGCGATCAGGGCGGCCAGCAAGATGGAGCCGACGCCTTGACGACGAGCGCCGGGATGGACATAGACCGAGTGCTCCACCACCCCGGCGTAGACGCACCGGTCGGAGACCGCGGTGGCCGCCACCCAGCCGAGCACCCGGCCGGTGTCGTCCAGGGCGACGTGGCGGTGCGCGGGCAGCCTGGCCTCGTCGAAGTGCGACCAGGTGGGGGCAGCAGTCTCGAAGGTCGCCTGTCCCTCGTCGATGCCGAGCTGGTAGATGGCCAGCACCTGGGCGGCATGCTCGGGTGCCATGGCGGCGACCTGCACGGTCGTGCTGTTCATCCCCGTCTCCCGGGGAGGAGGTCGTCGATCAGCACACGGACGCGGGCCTCGATCTGATCGCGGATGGGGCGCACGGCGTCGACACCCCGGCCTGCGGGGTCGTCGAGTTGCCAGTCCTCGTAGCGCTTGCCGGGGAAGATCGGGCAGGCATCGCCGCAGCCCATGGTGATGACCACGTCGCTGGCTTGAACGGTGTCGCCGGTGAGCACCTTGGGGATCTCGGCGGAAATGTCGATGCCGGTCTCGGCCATCGCCTCCACCACGGCAGGGTTCACCTGGTCGGCGGGCGCCGATCCGGCCGAGCGGACCAGGACGCGATCGCCTGCCAGGTGGGTGAGGAAGGCGGCGGCCATTTGGGAGCGGCCGGCGTTGTGCACGCAGACGAACAACACCTGCGGCTTGTCGGGCTGGTCGGACACCGTTTCTCCTATCGGGGCAGGTCGGCCGCGGCCGTTTGGTGAGCAGTGTCAAGGGCGGGTGCCGTGCCGGGCCGGGGCGCGTTCGGGTAGAGGGCGGTCAGCAGCAGGCCGCCGAGCCCGGCCCCGGCCAGCTGGGCGGCGATGAAGCCGGGCACCGAGGCGGGCGCGATCCCGGCGAAGGTGTCGGTGATGGCCCGGCCCAGGGTGACGGCGGGGTTGGCGAAGCTCGTACTGCTGGTGAACCAGTAGGCGGCGCCGATGTAGGCGCCGACCGCCACCGGCGTCAGCGCCGGGCGGCCTTGCCGGGCCAGGGCGAAGATGACCACGATGAGCCCGGCGGTGGCCACTACTTCGCCCAGCAGCAGATGCGGCGCTGAGCGGTCCCGGGCCGAGATTTGGACGGCCTGCAGTGCGAACATCGCGTTCGCCAGCACGGCTCCGGCGAGCGCGCCGGCGATTTGAGCGGGCAGGTAGGCGGCCAGATCGCGGCCGCGTACGGCTGGGTCCGCCTCGCGGCGGGTGAGGAGCCAGGCCACCAGGGAGACGACCGGGTTGAAGTGCGCGCCGGACACCGGCGCGAAGATCACGATGAGCACGGCCAGGCCCGCCGCGGTGGCCAGGCTGTTGGCCAGCAACTGCACGCCGACGTCGCGCGACAGGCCGGCCGCCATGATGCCGGAGCCGACCACGATGGCGACCAGGGCCGCGGTGCCGGCGAACTCGGCCAGTGCCCGGCGCGCCAGGGAGGCTGGCGCGTCGGCAGCGCCAGCAGTCGGACGCCGGCCTCGACCGACCCGGGCCGGGCTCACCGGGCATCCAGGGTGAGTGTCTCGGGCAGGGCGAGCACGCCGGTCAGGCGCTTGAGCGTGGCCGGGATGATCCAGTAGTAGACCCAGGTGCCGCGCCGCTGGCTGTCGATCAGACCGGCCTCGCGGAGCACTTTGAGATGGTGCGAGATGGTCGGCGCCGTCACCGCGAACGCGCCGGTCAGCTCGCAGACGCACACCCCCTCCCCGGCCTGGCGGCCGCCTTCGTGCGCGCCGATCAGTGACAGCAGCCGCAACCGGATCGGATCGCCCAGGGCCTTGAACACCCGCGCCAGCTCGGCCGCTTCGTCCTGGCCGATCGGCTCGGCGACCAGCGGCGCGCAGCACCCGGAGGCGAGCACCGGCAATTCCTGCTTCGACATATCTCTAATTTGACAGAATCCTAAGCAGGAGCGCAAACTCGAAACTGCTTAGACATCCGTCGAAACAACGATCGGAGATCGTCATGTCCCGCGTCCAACTCGCCCTGCGCGTCGCCGACCTGGAAGGCTCGATCGCCTTCTACTCCAAGCTGTTCGGCGCCGCACCGGCCAAGCTGCGGCCCGGCTATGCCAACTTCGCCATTGCCGAGCCCCCGCTCAAGCTGGTGCTCATCGAAGGCGAGGAGGGCCAGGACACCCGCATGGATCACCTGGGCGTCGAGGTAGAGGACACCGCGCAGGTCGACGCCGCGACCCAGCGGCTCAAGGACGCCGGGCTGGCCACGTTCGAGGAGAACGACACCTCCTGCTGCTACGCCCTGCAGGACAAGGTCTGGGTCCATGGCCCTGGCAACGAGCCCTGGGAGGTCTACGTGGTCAAGGCCGACGCCGACACACTCGGCAAGTCGGCCACCGCCCAGGATGCGCCAGCCCAGGATGCGGCAACCGCGCCGTGCGTGTGCGGTCAGGCCACGCAGCAGCCTGGCGGGCAGGACGTCCCCGCCGCCGGGGCGAGGGCCGGCTGCTGCTGACCGGCTTGACGGGCCCGCCGCATCCCGCGGCAGGGCGCCGTCGCCGATCGGCACGGCGCCGACCGCCCCAGGAAGCCTCCACAGCGCAGCAGGTTCATGCTCGCGGCGATCACGGGCGTCGCCGGCGGGGGAACCGCTGATCCCGACGATCGTGCCGCTCTATTCGGTGGACATCAAGACCGCAGGTCAGCCGCGCGGCGCGTACATGATCACAGCGACACCGGCCAGGCAGACCAGCGCGCCGATGACGTCCCACCGGTCGGGCCGGAACCCGTCGGCGACCATGCCCCACGCCAAAGATCCGACGATGAACACGCCGCCGTAGGCGGCCAGGACGCGGCCGAAGTCGGCGGCCTCCTGCAGAGTGGCGACGAACCCGTACAAGCCCAGCGCGATCACCCCGGCGCCGATCCAGGCCAGGCCGCGCTGCTCGCGAACCCCCTGCCAGACCAGCCACGCCCCGCCGATCTCGGCGAGGGCGGCCAGAGCGAACAACAGCAGCGAGCGAACGATCGTCATGGCAGGTAGTACAGCGCATGCGCTGACCGAGATGGTGAGGGGAAGGACGGTCGGTGCGCGGTGGTCGTGGTCGGCGCTCACGTGGTCGGCGCTCACGTGGTCAGTGCTCACGTGGTCAAGTGCTCTTCGGCAGTGCGACCGGCGGCCAGGGCGGCAAACGGCAGCGGGCAGTCCGGGCAGGTGCAGTTCGTCAGGCTGTCGCAGCCCGCGCTGACCACCTGGGTCAGCGCGGCACGGATGGTGGTCAGGTCGGCGATGCGCGCGTCCACCTCGGTGATCTTGGCCTGGGCGCGGACACGCAGGTCGGAGGTGGGGTGGCCGCGACGGCCGGTGTCGATCAGCTCGGCCACCTCCTCCAAGGTGAAGCCGAGCCGTTGGGCGGCTTTGATCACCGTGAGCAGGGTGACGGTCTCCGGCGGGTAGGCGCGGTGCCCGCCGGGGCTGCGCGCCGGTTCGGCGATCAGCCCGCGCCGCTCGTAGTAGCGCAGCGTCTGCAGGTTGACCCCGGCCCGCTCGGCCACCTGCCCGCTGCGCAGGAACGGCCCGCCGATGTGGTCCATCACACCCTCCTCTCCCGCTGGTCGGCGCGCGGCCTGTTCACACCGACGCCGCACCGGCGCGGGCCTGCAGCGCGTCCAGCACCGCCACCTGCTCCGGCGGCACCGCCACCTCCAGCGTCATGCCGCCGTGGGCGATGGTCAGGGTGAAGGTGAAGAACGAGCAGCACCCGTTCTCTCGCGCGCTCAGCTCAGCGGCCCGCGCCGCGAGCTCCGGACTGAAGACGAGCGCCAGCCGTAACCGCGTACGATCCAGCCGCACCACAGCCTGTACCGCGTCGGCGAACAACGCGTCGAACTCGGCCACCCGCAACGGCTGCTCAGCCGTGGGCAGCGTGCACGCCGAGGGCACCCATTCCTGGTCAAAGGCGATGTCCCGTGTCATACCTCGACGGTAAACCTGTACCCAGGTACCGGATGCAACCCTGCTCGACACTACTCTTTCCAACCGCTTCAGCGTGCGCGAGCGGCGGGCTCACGCCGGGGGCCTGCCAGCGTCGCGAGCCCCCGCAGCTTGGCAATGTTGTCGGGTCACGGGATGTTGCTGTGTCACGGGATCACCACCGCCATCCAGATCGGCTCGCGGCGGTCCTGGATCGCCGCGATGGCCTGGTCGACCTCGGCGAGCGGAAACCGGTGCGTGATCAGTTCCTCGGCGTTCAGAACATCGGTGGCCAACAGGTCGAGGACTTGATGGACGTCCGCCCGCGTGTGCCCCGGCGCCCGACAAAGCGCCAGCAGTTGGCCATCATCGCCATACGAGAACCAGCTTGGCCTCGCACATCCGGGCGTAGCGCCGCGCCACCGTCCGGTCCACCGAGCTCCTCGGTTACCGTACGGACGCCCGTTTGTGGGCCTCCGTACCGCCCTCGCACCTCGCCGAGACCGGCGCCGCGATCGCCGCACACCCCGAGGTGGCCTTCTGCGCGGCGACGACCGGACCGACGAACCTGCTGGTCTCGGCCCGTTTGCCGGGACAGCAAAGACCTTTACCGCTACCTCACCGACCAGATCGGGGCACTGCCGCTGGTCCACAAGGTCGAGACCGCACCGGTGATCCGGACCGTCAAGCGGGCGGGCCGCTATTTCTAGTCAGCGCTGTGAGGGCCCTGCGGACGCCGCTCTATGTGCTTCGAGATCTAGTTGATGTTCCGTACGCGGCCATGAACATGTCCAGCAGCCCATCGACCGCGCTCTCGTCGACGAGACGGGTTGACAGCAGGTGGCGGTAGTACAGAGTGCCGCACAGCACCTCCGCGGCGAATTCCAGGTTCGCTTCCGCGACCAGTTCGCCGGTGTGCTGGGCGCGGGTGATCCGGTCGAGGGTGCTCTGCTCGACGGTGACCAGGAATCGTTCGTGCAGGGTCGCTCGCAGCGTGGAATCGCCCTGTGCCTCGGCGATGACCGCGCGGTAGGCGGGGCCGATCGGCGGGCTGGAAAGGGCAAGGCTTGAGCGCAGGAACTGTTCGCGCAAATCCGCGCGGACGTCCCCGGTGTCTCGATAGTCCAGGTCGCTGGCCCACACGCGGTTGAGCGCGTCGAGCAGCAGCGCCGCCATGGACGGCCAGCGCCGGTAGATGGTGTGCTTTCCGACCCCGGCCCGTCTGGCGACCGCCTCGATGCTCAGGCCCGCGTAACCGACCTCCGCGGCCAGATCGAGAGTTGCTCGCAGCAGCTCTTCAGTGCGCGCAGCGCCTCGGCGCCGTGGCGTGGCAGGCGTGTCGGTCATGATCCCATTCTATCGGCACGTGGCGTGCCGTTGACAGTGTCGAGGGCTACGTGCAGGATTAGCTCTCGATCGGCACGATGCGTGCCGATAGGGGAGTGGTTGGTACGTCGCCACCCACGCGCCCAAGATTGCGCCACATCAGACCCACAAAGGGAGATCTGCCATGAGCAGCACGCACGCGGGATTCACGGCCGAGGAGCGGGCCGCGATGAAGGACCACGCCCAGGAGTTGAAGACGGCCGCGCGCCGCGACTCGCGCGCAGGTAAGGCGGCGGAGAAAGCGGCGGAGGCGGAACGGGAGGTGCTCGCCAAGATCGCCGAGATGCAGGACTCGGACCGGATCATGGCCGAGCGCGTCCATGCCGTTATCACGGCCAACGCCCCTGTCCTAGCGCCGAAGCTCTGGTACGGGATGCCCTCCTACGCGCTGGACGGCAAGATCGTCTGCTTCTTCCAGAGCGCGGAGAAGTTCAAGGCGCGCTACGCGACGCTCGGGTTCAGCGACCAGGCGAAGCTGGACGAGGGCACGATGTGGGCAGCCGGTTTCGCCCTGACCGAGGTGACGGCCGAGGTGGAGGCGCGGATCGGCGCGCTCGTGAAGCAGTCGGTGAGCTGAGGCGCGCCCTGGCGCGTTCAAGCCCGACATACCGGGTTGGTCGTGACCCACGGCTACAGCGCAGGGGTGACCATGGCTGCCGGCGTACTCCTTCCTGCGCAGACGTGCGCGCAGGTAACCGCGCGGAGCCGACTCGTGACGGTGATCCCGCCCGGCCGGATCACCGTTGAGTCTGTTGCTGCTCGCGCTGATCGGGGCAGTCCCCCACTCGCGTAGCCACCGCTAATCCGGCGCTGACAACGATGGGATTGTCACTGCCTGGCGGTTTCGGTCGTCTCCCTGATGTGCGCGTTGCGCAGCAGGATTAGCTTGGTCATGTAACGGCGCAGGACAAGGGCGTCTACGGCAGTGCCCAATGGGCCGGCGGGCGCGGCAAAGTCGACGATGTCTTTCATCAGAGTCGCCTCGATGCCGCTGTCGCCGTCGTGTGTCGATTCGAAAGTGTGCGCGTGGCGCCAGTGCCGGAATGGCCCGTCTACTTGTTCGTCGACGAAGTACGAGGGGCTGTTGTAGGCGCTGATTGTCGAGGTCAGGTGCCAAGTGAAGCCGAAGTGCCGTGCTCGCCAGGTGACTTGATCGCCCAGGGAGAGCTGCCCGGAAGTGACCCCCGCGACTGCTTGCTCGCGTGAGTCGCGCATGGAGGAGGCGTGCAACTCGACCGACAAGGAAGCATCGAAGACGACCGCGGGCGGCGCGAGGACCAAGGTGGCCACCTCGAAACGGGACATGCGCGGAGCTTAGCTGTCGCGTAAAAGGCGTAACCCGGTGGGTGCGGCGCTCTGTTGATCGGTTCGGGCCAGGTATCTGGTGCTGTAGGTGTCGGCAGCTGGCGACGTTGGCTTGGGCTGCGACGAGTCGGCTCTTGAGCCGGTAGCTGGGTCCGTTGATGGCCACCAACGGAACGCAGGCGGTCTTGGCTGGACGGCCCGGGACGTGACGGTTGAGTGCTGGGTGAGGGAGGGGCGGATGAAGGGTCATCGAGAGGGATCCGCAGTTGGATCTTCACTTGCCAGCCGGTGACTTCCACTTCCTCGACGACCAGACGGAGCAGGGCTTGCTGCTGGTCGAAGTCGAGGATGTCGATCCCGGTAAGAGCGCGCTCGGCGAAGGTGGCCAGTCGGTGGTGAAGCTGACCGGCTTGGGCCAGTTCGTGTTGCTGGGAGGTGAGCGCGTCTCGTCGTGCGGTCAGGTCTGAGCGGCGGCGCTCGATGCCGTCCGCGCGTCGTTGCAGGTCGGGCAGGTCGGTTAATCCGGCCTGGTAGAGGTCGGCGAGACGGCGGCGCTCGGCCTGGGCTTCAGCAAGCTTGCGATCCAGCCGGGCGAGTTCGTGCTTCAGCAGGTCAGCGTCGCCGATCTGGTCGGCGCGTGCCTGCTGACCAGCCATGAGGACCTCGGGACGCAGGAGGGCGTCGCGGATCTGGGCGAGCACGAAGGTGTCCAGGGCCTCGGCGCGGATGTTGCGCTCGGGGCAACGCCGGTCGCTGCCGCCGGACCGGAGCGGGTCGTGGTTGCGGCAGTAGTAGTAGCGGTGCCAGGTGCCGTTGCGGCCGCGCATCTTGTGGCAGTTGGTTCCTATGCGGCAGGGACCGCACTTGACCAGTCCTCGGAGCAGCCACTGTCCGGGCTCGGTCCGCCGCGGGCTCCACTTGCTGTTGTCCCAGGTGACGTGCTCGACAGCGGCGAAGGTGGCCTCGGACACGATGGCGGGCACCGTGATTGCGATCCACTCCTGCCGCGGTCGCGGCACCTGACGTGGCCGGTGGCTGGGCCCCGGCTGCGGCACCGACTCGGTGCGGTTGAAGTAGACCCGGCCGATGTATGCCTCGTTGTGCAGCAGTCGGGCCAAGGTGGAGGTGCCCCAGGTCCCGCGACCGCTCCTGGGGGTCGCTACCCGGTCGGCGGCCAGGCCCCGGGCGATCTGCCGCAGCGACAGGCCACGGGCCGTGTAGTCGTCGAAGATCCGCCGGACCACCGCTGCCTCCGCCTCGAAGACCTCCAGATGGGCGGGACGATCGTGTGCGCGCACCAGACGCCGGTAACCGTAGGGCGCCCGCCAGGACACCACCTCCCCGGCCCGGGAACGAAACAGCTTGCCGCGCCGATAACGCTCAGCGATCTTCGCCCGCTCGTACTCGGCGATCACGCCCTGCACCTGGGTCAGCAGCGTGGCCTGCGGATCGTTGGAGATCGGCGGAGCATCGGTGAAGACCACCGTGACCTGCAGACGGGCCAGTTCATCCAGGACGACGACCTGGTAGGCATAGACGCGGGCCAGCCGGTCCGGGGACAGGCACCACACGCGCTCGAACATCCCGGCTTCGGCGCCGTCACGCAGCGCGTCCAGGCCCGGACGGTCCAGCCGCGCACCTGAGCAGCCGTCGTCGACGAACTCCGCGATCAGCTCGTCACCCGCTGCCGCCACCCGCTCGCGCAGGACGGCCAGCTGCGAGCCGATGGTGCCACGGGCTTGCTGGCTCTCGGTGGACACCCGCGCATATAGCACCGATCTCATCGTGCCCACCGCCCCTTGCGCCGCTGCGCCCACTGGGGCGCCGGTCCCTCGCAGCGGTCGGCGCTCTCCAGCAGCAGAGCGAAGGCCTCGGCCAAGACCTGTAACCGCGGATCGGCATACGGGCTCCAGGCCGGGCGGCGGGCGCCCACCAGCACGGCGCGGAAGGCCACCTCCCCGGCAGGCCAGGCGATCAGGCCGGCCAGGCCCCGGCGGGCGAACCGGGCCGCAGCCGGCGAGGACGGCATCCGCCCGTGCTCCAGCACCTGTGCGCGCAGAATTTCATACTCGGCCTGGGACGGCTCGCCTGGCAGCGGGAACCACATGCCCTCCCCGGTCCTGCCAAAGATCACCGCCGCCGGATCCGCTCGATGGTGCGGCGGTGCAGCACCACTCCGAACTGCTCCGCCACCACGCCGACCAGAACCGCACCGGACATCGTGGCGGGGGCATCGCGCAGCATCGATGCGATCTCCTCGGTCATCTTGACCGGCCCGCGCCGCCCTGGCCGGCCGTCCAGCAGACCGGTCATGCCCATGCGGAGGAAGGACGACTTGATCAGGTAGAACCCCGATCGTGAGTAGCCGTGGGCTGCGGCGGCCTGGGCCGGGCTGAGGTGTTCGACCGCGTGGGCCCGCAGCAACTCGTACTTGGCCTGCACCTTGTCCTCGGGCAGGAAGAACCCGCCGGAGGCGAACAACGGGGCCGAGACCGCGTCGGGTTGTGGGTGCACCAGCCCGGAGGCTGCCAGGAACCTCAACCGTTCCGTCGTGTCCATCGACACCGCCTCCTGTGCCCGACGGTAGTCGCACCAACGGTCGTTGTCGACGGTTTCGCGCCGCAGGCTGCGGCCAGCTCGCGTCAACGTCGGCCCCAAGGCCAGTTGATGATGAAATGCGAGGAATGTCCGCAGGATTAGGCGGTGTATTCCACTGGACGCTGCGGCATGGATCACTACGCATCATGGACTCCTTCGACGGCGGACCGACGTAGACGTCGACGATGCTCAGGGTGGAGATAGAGCCCATCCACCGGACCGTCAGATGCCAGCGTGACCGTCAGATACAGCTTTGCGTTCCGTTGGTGGCGATGACTTCGCAGTGGTGCGGCAGGCGGTCAAGGATGGCGGTGGCCAGGACCTCGTCGCCGAAGCCCCGGCCCCACTCGCTGAAGGCCTTCTTGCTTGTCAGCAAGATCGAACTCTTCTCGTACCTCTTCGAGATCACGGTGGTCGAGGAGGCGCGCACTTCTCATCCCGCCTCTCTTGCGTCGTGCTGTAACCGGGATCTGATCGTGGTTGTGCATTGGCGCTGTAAGGCAAATATAAAGATCAGGCCCTGCGGGGGCGGCTCTATGTGCGAGGCCGAAACCATCCTGTTGGCGTGCCAGGGGTGTTGGGGCCGGTGGTGTTGTCGCTCGTCAGGGCTGGATCTTGCTCTTATCGGGCGCACCCCATCGTGCTGGGGCTCCAGGCGTTACAGATAATGTGTTCGAATTTTGAGTGATCTATCTCACTCTTGTCAGCTTTGTTGGTCAAGGATATTGATCTTGTGTCATGCCAACTCACGCCTGATTGAGGGTGTTAGTGAACGAATTACGACGTACAACGAGGTTGGGTGGGAAACCACCCCGGCAAATCGCTCTGGCGACGGTGCTCACGGTGGCAGCATCGCTACTGGTAGCGGGAACGGTTACGTCGGCCATGGCCGACCCCGAGCCGACTGGGAGCGCTCCCGGCTCGACGAAGACCGTCTTCCCACGTCCTGACGATCCGGACGCCCCACTGCGTGCCGCGCTCCAGGAGGCGAAGCAGCGCAACCAGACTATCCCCGTTGAGTCCGCATTCACCGAGACATCACGTACGTGGGCCTACCCGGACGGGCATCTGGCGACGGAGTCGTATTCCGGCCCGGCTCAGCTCAAGCAGGGCGACGGTTCGTGGGCGTGGATCGACACCTCTCTGGTCGAGCAGAACGGGGTGCTGCGACCCAAGCGGGCCAAGGGCGGCGTGCGCCTGTCGGCTGGTGGCACGCAGCCTTTCGCGACCATGAAGCTGGGCAGGGACCGTTCGTTCGGGCTGTCCTGGCCGACGGCGTTGCCACACCCTCAGATCAAGGGCAACGTGGCCACGTACGTAGGAGCGGCCGGACCGTCGGCGGACCTGGTGGTAACCGCCCTGCCGACCGGATTCCGGCACGACATCGTGTTACGCGAACGGCCGGCTGGAGCGGTGGAGTTCCGCATTCCGGTGCAGGCACGTGGGCTGGCCCTCAAGACGACCAAATCGGGTGGCCTCTCGCTGACGGTCGCCAAAGGCAAGCAGGTAGCGTCGGCTCCGACGCCGCTGATGTGGGACGCGGCGACCGACAAGCCGAGCGCTGAGCACCCGGGCCGCCAGGCCAAGATCGAGACCACGGTCGAGACGAAGGACGAGTCGACCGTACTGGTGCTCAAGCCGGACACCGCGTGGCTGGCCGACCCGGACACTCAGTATCCCGTCACCGTGGACCCCACGACCACGCTCGGGGTGAGCCAGGAGGTCGGGATCAGTTCCCCCAGCCTCCAGTCGGGACCGGGGTTCGTCCGCCGAATGCAAGTGGACGGAAGCGATCGGATCACCCGCGCACTGATGGCCTTCGACACCGCCTCGATCACCGGGCGGCAGGTGGTCAAATCCACCATGCAGCTGATGCTGCGCTCGGACGCCACCAACTGCAGCGCCTTTCAAGGGATCGTCGCTCAACGCATCACCACGCCGTGGGTGGCGGACAAAACCTTCTGGGGTAACCAGCCCACCACCACGCCGGAGGGCCGGTCCACCATCGACCCCTGTGCTCTGCCGCGCACGACCGGCTCGGTGTGGAGCTGGGACCTGACCAGCATGACCCAGCAGTGGGCCTCGGGCGCCGCCAACAACGGCCTGATGCTGAGCCTGACCTCGGAAAGCCCTGTCCCCAAGAACTTCATCGAGGACTTCCTGTTCTGGCCGTTGATGTTCAACCAGAACGTGCCCAAGCTAAGCGTGGACTGGGTGCTCCCGCCGGAGATCCCCACCGTCGCCGCCGAATCAATCGACTCCATGAGCGGCAACGACGCCATCGCACGCAGCACCAACGTCAAGGTGTCCTACAGCTCCAAGGTCCCCGAAGCCACCAACCTGAACTACACCGTCACGGTCAACGACTCCACCATGACGCCTCCGGCCGCTCAACTGCCGGGCCAGGAGGCGGCCTACTGGAAGTTCGATGAGGCCTCCGGCGCTTCCGCCACCGACTCCTCCGGCAACAGCCGGAACGCAACTCTGAGCGGCAGCTACAGCCGCGTGACTGGGCAGCTCGGCCAGGCCGTGAAGCTCACCAACGGCGGAAAGGCCGCCACCAGCCAGCCGGTCCTCAACACCGACCAAAGCTTCACCGTGGCAGCCTGGGTGCGGCTCAACAGCAGCGCAACCGACCAGACCGTGTTTTCGCAGATGGGAGTCAACCAACCCGCTTTCGCACTGAACTATGCGACTTCGGGGCTGTCAGATGTTGACCAGCACTGGTGGTTCACGACCATCGCCAAGGATGACCCGACCACGATCCAAGAGCGAGGAGTCCCCTCCAGCGGGCTGGCGAAAATCGGTGAGTGGACACATGTCGCGGCGCAGTACGACCAGGCCGCGCACAAGATCCGGCTGTACGTGGACGGGGTACTGTCCGGCGAACGGCCCTACTCCCTGGACTGGAACGCACGCGGCCCGTTCGAGATCGGCCGTGGCCGGGTACTCGCCAAGAATCTCGACGGATCGGTGGACGACGTCCACATCTATCAGCGGGTGCTGACGGCGGATGAAGTCCGGACGCTGGTAGGCGTGCCTGGTACC
This sequence comes from Nonomuraea sp. NPDC049141, assembly GCF_040648415.1. Classification (NCBI taxonomy): domain Bacteria; kingdom Bacillati; phylum Actinomycetota; class Actinomycetes; order Streptosporangiales; family Streptosporangiaceae; genus Nonomuraea; species Nonomuraea sp. NPDC049141. Next base: position 712,365 of record NZ_JBEZDR010000001.1, on the reverse strand, counting down.
ACCACGCACAACGACATCCCCTCAGGCCAGGTGCTGGACAAGGTCTTCACCTTGGACAACCCGGCCAGCTTTAAGTTCGTGGTCAAGGCGTGCCGCAGCGGCGTCGTCCCGCCGTCGTGCAACGAGAGCCCGGCCTACCGGATCACCTCGGACGCGCCCATGCTGCCGTCCGACACCGAAACCGGCATGGCCGACCCGACCCAGCCGATCTTGTCCGGCATGGTCAACCGGCCCTCTGGCGGACCGGTCACAGCCAAGTACTACCTCTATGACAACAACGGCCTGCCGGTCGGTTCTGCCCCGCTCGGCAGCCGCACGGTCAACGGCGGCGAACGCGCCTCCTTCCAGGTTTCGGCCAACACCGTGCAAGCGGGCAGTACCTACAAGTGGCAAATGAGTGCCTGTGTTACCGGCCCGCAAGACGGCGGCTCCGGCACCGATCCCACCACCCCAACTCCGACTCCCACGCCTACGCCAACCCCGACACCTACGCCATCGCCCACGGGACTGGTGGCTGCTTATGGCATGAACGAGGGTGCCGGCACCGCCATTGCCGATGCGACCGGCACCGCCAACGGCACCGCCAGCGGCACCAGCTGGGTGGCGGGCAAATACGGTCAGGCCCTGTCCTTCAACGGCATCTCCAGCTGGGTCGCCATTAATGACTCTCCCTCACTGCGGATGACCAACTCGCTGACCCTGTCGGCATGGGTCAAACCCAGCGCCCTCGACGGATGGCGAGCCGTCATCGCCAAGGATTACGACACCATCGGCGACCTGTCCTACGGCCTATACGCGACCAACGGCGCCGCTCCCGTGGGCTGGTTCATCACCGATGACGGTGCCCCGTCGGTAGTCGGAACCAGCGGCCTGACCCTCAACACCTGGGCCCATCTCGCCGTCACCTATGACGGCACCACAGCCCGCCTCTACCGCAACGGCACGCAAATCGGTCAAAACCCCCTCACCGGCACCATCCTCGACGACGGCGGCGCACTCCACCTCGGTGGCGACACCGCTTACGGCGAATACTTCAAGGGCGCCATCGACGACGTCCGCATCTACAACCGCGCCCAAACCACCGCCGAAATCACCACCGACATGAACACCCCCCTCGGTGGTACGGCGTCCCCGGCCATTGCCAACCGATCGGCCACCTCTGCCACCGTCGCAGCGGACGACACCCTCACTGAGGTCTGCACCTCCAAGACCGCCCCCGTCAGCTTCACCACTCCCGGCACACCCCCTGCCGACCCAGTGGAGGACGTCCGGCATCTGACGCTGGGCAAGGACAGCTTCGTCATCAAGACCGCCAAGACTGACCCCACCGCCTGCAGCGGACAGCCGTGTACGGTGACCGACGGTACGGTGATGCGGCTCGGTAGCACCGGCACTGACAAGACAGCCGCCGTCATCGGGTTCAAACTCGAAGAGCTCCCCGACGGCGCAGCTATATCCGAAGGGATACTCAAGCTCGGCACGCCAACCTGCCCAGCGGGCACCTGCCCGACGGATGCCGTCATCACCGCGACGCCATTGAAGAGCCCAGTCACTGGCGACAGCAAGGGCTCGGATCTGCCGGGCGACGCTGACACCAGCGGCAACTTCTCGCTGCCGATCGGCGATCCGAAAGCAAACATCGCTGACGACGCATTCCGGTGGCTGCTACTTACCACCAACAAGAATGAGATCATCACTCTCGGCGAGGCGGCAGCGGCTGAACAGCCGTCGCTGGCGCTCACCTATCTACCGGCGAGACCACCCAGCAAGGTGCTCAACCTCCGCACGCAGGCTGGGGACTCCAGCGCTGTCGCCAGCTGGGGACTGCCGGAATCCAATGGCAGTGTCGCGATGCTGGATGGCTACGACGTCGAAGTCACCAACAGCGCTGGCACTGTCGTCAAGACACTCGACGTCAAAGACCCATACGTGACGATCGCCGGGCTGACGAACGGCGGAGCTTACACGGTGAAGGTGCGTGCAAAGACCGCGTTCGGGGAGAGCGATTGGGAGGCGGCGACGGTCACGCCGAAGGCCGTGCCGCCCCCACCGGTCAAGGACGCGACCAACCCGTGCATCCCATTTCTTGATGGTGAGCAGCCGCAGTCGAAGGCCTCCGTCGAAGAGTCAGGGGCGCAGGCGTATATTGACCGTGTAAAAGCGTACTACCAGGCGCAGGATGCCGTGCTGGAGGGGCGGGTCGCCACGATTTGGGACGCGCCGGGGGGTGCGCCTCAAGATCCGAATACGGCGAAGTTGTCGCTGCTTAATGCGGCCCTGGTGCAGTACGCCGCCAGCATGGAGCGAGCCGAAGAGACGCGCAGCGAATCCAGCGTCACGCTCAACGACGTCGTCGTCCGGCCCGGTGCGGGGGGATCCGTTCACGTTGTCGCCACCGTCATGCGAACTTGGAAGCAAACCTCGCCAGAGGGGGGTTCACGACAGTCGGGGGCCAGTACGCTGGGTGTTGTCGAGCCGATCGAGTCGACCATCTCGATTCACGTGTTCGACCGGTGCGGCAACATGACCGAAATTCAGGCTCCGATGCCGAAGTATCAGGATTCCACGGACGGCTATGACCGCTGTGCTGGGTTCGTTGACCCGGACGGCAGCGAACGTGAGGTGTGTGAAGGCTCGGGAGGTGCAAACCAGGGAGGTACCGGACCGACCGGACCGGAGGGATGGAGTGCCCGCAGGTTCTGCGTCGCTAATATGACCTGCAGGTCCGATATGTTCGGCTGGAACTACCTCACGAAGGGACTCTCGTTTGAGGCCGGCGGAGTCCTCAGATGGCAATACGAAGATTCGAACCCCGGGATTCCTTTTGTCGTCAAGGAATGGAGCGTATACACAGAGGTAAAACCATCAGGATCGTTCGGCAAGAGCAAGGTCGACAAGCTGATCCTCGACAATCTTCAGCTCAAGGTCGAGACGAGCTTGACATTCAGGTCACCTCTCTTCCCTCCTTCAATCACGTGGCCTCCGGGGTTGGGCATCACACCAAGCGACACAACCGGCACCCTCTCATACGACGCACCAACCAGCGTCAGGCGGATCCTCCCAGAGCCTGTTAAGCCGTTCTCCCTCACCTGCGGAAATTGGTTCTGCGACGGGTTTACCGGTGTCAAGCACACAGTGAAAGGAACGCTCAATGTTCTCGCCCTGTGCAAGGCTGACGCCACCAAACCGTCAGACTGCACCAGTCGACCCAAGGTGATTTCGATCAACGAGCTCAGCGGGAAATTCTGGTGGGCTCGTACCGGGTGGCCCTATAACTACGACGACGGAGCCAGGGGATAAGTCCGGGACGGTGTATCGCGCGGCCTCGTTAGAGTCCACCGGCACGAGCATGCTCGGACGCGCGCTTGACTAGATGATGCGGGATGGCTGGGGAATGTGGGCTGACCATACTCCCCAGCCATCCCTGCTGCAAATTTCTAACCTTACGGAAAGGCCAGCCATGACATCGCGGCGGATGGTGCGCCTCATAGCCCTGATGGCGGCGAGTATCATCTCCCTAGTCGAGATCATTCATTTTCTCGCCGATGATCCCGAGCGTTTTCGCGAGGTGTATGGCGGCGCCGTTCAAGTGGCACATCCAGAGCAATGGCTGCTCGCCTCAGACGCGTCAATCGATCCAATCTCAACGCGCCTTGAATTTTGGGGTGACGAATATGGCGGATCGAAGACTGAATTCCTTCATGGCTCGGTAAGCATGAACGCTCTTAGATCCCTTAGCAAATCACTGCCTCCGAACACGAAAATGACGGGAATGCTCCAGTCGTTTAGAGGCGGGCAAGGTGCGGATGAGGTCGTGAAGATGCAAGCGCGTCGCGAGCTCACAAATCTGCCGGACAATAGTTTCTCGACCGCGATAATCGAGCTAGCCAATCCTTTGGATGAGTGGAAGCTGAGCACGACATTCGCAGGCTCTATAGACACAAAGACTGATACTTCATTTCTGTTCCTCTCTGGCCTGCAAGAGGGAATGAGGAAGCCCATCTTCTGGCGACCTTGCACGATTTATCGTAGCGCCGAATGCGAGCAGAAATCCAGTCTCGAGCTGTATCGCCGATGGGTGTCCCGACTCTCTTGGCTGGATGGGATCGGCCTGGCGCAATTGGATCTAGATATCAACCGATTGCGCGATGCTGCACGGGAAGGGCGTGCTTATGGTTTACTCACGAACGGCTATCCCAAACCCCGACTGTTGGAGATGTTGGACATTCCCGCAGTTCGCACGATACGCATTGTTGAAACACGGGCCATCGGCTAATCAGAAGACTACTAACTAGTACGGCAGTCGCCATTCATTAGCTGAGCTGGGTTTATGTGGTTGCCAGGCGGGCGCGTTTGTGGAACCGGCGGGCTCGGGCTTGGTGGCGGCGTCGCCAGGCTGACCAGTGGGCGGTGTGTGGCAGTGAGGGTGTTGTCGGTGTCGCGGCGTTGAACAGGCGCTTGATCTCGGGGATGGTGAGAGGGATCATGCCCGGGTCGGCGGGTGGCGGCTGATCGGGTCGGCGGGCTGGTGGCGCCTGGGTGTCGGTGCGGAACTTGTCGCCCTTCTTGATCCTCGCCTTGGCCAGGGCCTTCGATAACCGGATCCGCAGCCCGGAACGCTCTGCCGGCAGCCGCAGCAGCGGCACTCCGGCCGCGCCTATCAGTCCACCGGCCCCCGTGGTCATCTTCAGCGAAGCGCCCACGATTCGGGCACCGCGTGGGGCCGGGTAGGCAATACTAATCACCGTGCTCCCCTGAGCGCGCATCCCTCCTGCGGGTCCAGCTGCGCAGCCGGACGGTTGCTTACTCTAGTAACTGTTCAATCGCAGGGAGTGGTCAAACGCTGAGCAAGGTGCGAGCGCGGTCCAGGAAGCTGCGAGCTGCTGGCTCCGTCCTGTAAGGGGCCAGCAGTTCAACGAAGTCGCGGATGTGGTCGGTACTGCGCGTGGAGCTGATGTGCTCCGTCAAGCTCAGGGCCTGTCCGGCGGAGTCGCAGGCCCGGTCGAGGTCTTTCTGCTGCAGTTGGGCTGTGGCCATCCGGGTGAGGTAGAGAGAGTGGTCGCGTACGTAGCCTGGGCCGTATCCGGCGTCAGCTTCGGTGAATTTCTGCTGTGCTCTGGCAGGGTCGCCTAGGTCGAGCATGCACGACCCCGTCAGCATGTCCACTTCAGCCCGATTGACCCAGTATGTCCAAGGCGGGTCGTCGTCGCCGGTGCCTTCGTTCAGGCAGTCAACGGCCTGGTTCAGAGCGTGGTAACAGCGGCGGGCATCGCCCGCCTTGGCTAGCGCTCTGGCTTGGCGGGCGTGCAGCATCGCATCGACGATCGAGGTACCGCGTCCGCGTACCGCGGCTTGAGCCGTGCGGATCATGCTGTCGGCCTCGTGGGGGTTGCCCACGGAGTACTGCTGGATGGCGGCGAAGGCGAGGATATTCGCGCCCAGTAGACGGTCACCGCTGGTGTGAGCGGAGCGCAGGGCGGCGTGGAAGTAGCGTTGCGCGGCGGCGTGCTGGCCGGCGTCGAAGCGCATCCAGCCGGCCATTCGTGCCAAGTCGGCTGCTTGGGCGTTAAGGCGGATGCCTTGGGCCTGGGTGTAGGAGTTCTCGCTCAGCAAGCGGGTGACCAGCGACAGGTGGGCCTCGGCTTCACCGATCAGGTCGCCGCCGCCCAGAGTGTCATCGGCGCGTTGCAGGTCAGCGACGCGTTCATCAATGCGGCTGATCATCGCGGTGCTGACGCGGCGGCCGGACCCGGTAACGGCGTGGACAATCTCGGGTTCGGTGATCAGCCAGTCGTGGAGAAGCGTGGTCAAGGTGACGCCGGACAAGATGACGAAGCCGCGACGGTCCATACGTCCGCTCCTCAGCGAATCAGCTAGGACTTCCACCGACCCCTGGGGGTCCAGGGATAGTACAGCTCGGGAATGTCGGGAGCGGGTAGCCACAGCGGCCACGGAGCCAGCAGGTGTTCGCCTTCAGGGAGATTGAACACCTTGACGAGGAGTTCCTGCGTGACGATGTCGGGCACTTGGCCGTGCTCCCAGCGCGAGACCGTCTTCTTGCTGGTCGCCACGTTCACGTGCTCGCGACCGCCTGCATCGAGCACCTGCTCGGCGAGGTCCCTTTGCGACCAGCCGCGTAGCTGCCGAGCCTGCGTCAGGCGGTGATGTGCGACGTCCACAGCGCCTCCTGGAAGACCTGGCCTGGCCCTGGCGCCATGATAACGCTCGGTTGGGCGGCGGTCAGCAGATCGTCACCATGGCGGCGACCTTCAGGGAGTAGCAGGGGACCGGAGGGGACTTGACAGGGCTCTGTGTTCACGCTGAGCGGTCTTCCACAGCAGGCCGGTCGGGAGTTTCCTGTGGGACGTGAACGCGCCCGATCGAATCTTGGAGGTTGCCCAATGAACGGGCTGTTCCTGGCCGAGATCGTATTGCCGGGAGTGAAGCGTTCGGTGTCGGTGGCTCGCCGGTGTGTGGGCGAAGTGCTGAGGGTCGCCGGGCATGAGGACGTGGACGATGTCCAGCTGGTGGTCAGTGAGCTGATCACAAACGCCGTGGCGCACACCGCATCCGGCGAGCCTGGCGGGTTCGTCACGGTGGAGGTCACCTCCCTGGATGCCGCGACGGCCTACATCGAGGTGATCGACGAAGGGGCGGCGGTGACCGTTCCCGAGGTGCGTAACGCCGACGTCGGCGAGTGTGGCGGGCGGGGCCTGTGGCTGGTGGCGGCGGTCGCGGTCGGATGGGGCGTACGCGATGAGGGCTACCGGCGACGGGTGGTGTGGGCGGAGATGTCCACCAAGAACGGCACGTCCGCCGGTGCGGCAAGGACGTGAGGGCGCGAAATGAGGTGCACAGGAGTGTCCTGGACGATTGATCAAGCGTGGTTTCCTCCTCACTGCATTAGCCCGCATACGTCCCCCGTACAGTCGCATGTCGAGCGACTGGCGTGGAACGCATCGCGTGACCACAGCCCAGGCGTGCGCGTCGTTGCGTGGACCTGCGAGTGCAGCAGCCCCTTCTACGAACTGTGCCAGGCGGGGGCCAGCGCTTCATCCGACGCACCCGAAACGAGCTGAACAAGCGGATCGTCGACGAAAGCGACCGATGGAATGCCCGTCAGGCGAACGCGCAGTGGAACGCCATGCTGCTCGGCCTTCTACGCTGAGAAGACGAGGCGGCCCTGTGGCCGAAGAACGACCGGTTGTACGTCGGACGGTGACAGGGCCGGCCCGCGACTACTCGACCCGCTCGAACGGCGCCGGAGCCTGCCCCGTCCACCGGTGGAGCTGGGCGAGAGCCGTCTGCTTGGTCACCCCGTCCTCCACGACCGTCCCCTGCTGGGACACGTAGTAGCGCCCGTCGTCAAGAGACGCCAGACCGTACTGCCCGCCGTACTCCCACCCCCACACGTCCGTCGCGTCATCGTGCAGACCGCGCCGAACGAGAGACAGCGTCGCCCCCTGCTCCGCCTGCGGCTGACCCTCGATCGGCCCCTGAACAGGACGCTTGGCGCCGTCGATCATGAAGAACGAGTAGTTCGGGAAGGTCGGCTTGATGCCCTTATAGGCAGCCATGAACCAATTCCCAGTGAACCCGTCATACTCCAGGTTCTGCACGCCATACGTCGTGTTCCCGGTCCGCACGAAGTACTTGCCGTCGGACTTTTCAGGCCCCGAGGTGTGCGGGTCGGCCTGGGTCAGCGGGCGCTCGTACTTACGCCACTGCCTGATGTCGTACTGAAGGATGACCTGGTAGTCGTTGTCCTGGCGGTCGGCGTTGGCGTAGATGCCGTACGCGACCGTCAGCTTGTCGGCGCCGCCCCGCTTGCCGAACGCGGGGCCGAAGGCGACGCCGTCGATGCCGCTACAGCCATAGCGATGATCCGGAGTAGCGGCGGTGTCGCCGTCGAAGACGCCGTCGCCGTTCATGTCGGCGCTGTAGTCGTCCACCACGTCCTTGAGGTACACGGCCGTCACCACGTCGGAGGTCTCGGCGTTCATGTCGAGGCTGGTGATGCGGTCCACGTCGAAGATGGCGATGTAGAACGACTTGGCGGCCTTGTACTCCAGCGAGCCGTAGACGCGGCCGTCGCGGCTGTTGAAGTCCAGGTCGCCCAGGTGGCCGGTGAAACCGGTGACGGAGCCGATCGGCTTGCCGGCGAGGTCGGTCTTGACCAGGAGGTTGGTGAAGGAGAAGTACATGTACCCCTTCTTCTGGTCGATGGCGATCCCCTGGACGTGACCGGCCGGCCACGCTCCGCCGTACACCTCCGTTGGTAGTCGCGAGGGCCGGTCGGCCGCGTGGGCCGGGAGGGAGAGCAGGACCGACGCCGTCAGCGCCGCGAACAGTATGTGGGCGACCCGCATGCGATACCTTTCCGGAGGATCAGTGATGATCGACACCATAAAGGGACACGGCGCAACTTTACAGACCGTTGTTTGACTCTCTGCTTACACGCAGTTGAATACCTGAAGGTCAGGAGCACTTCACCCCGCGCGGTGGAAGCTCGCGGGTGAGGACGTACCGGCTGACATGGTCGATGACGCATGGGTTGGCCATCGCCCCGAAGAGGTTGTGCCCGGGACCGTCGAACCGAATGACCCGGCTGCCGGGAACCTGGTCCACCACCCGTTTCGTGGCCGCGTAGTCCAGCCAGGTGCCCGCTCCCAGCATCGGCGGCAGCTTCTTGGGCAGCGGCTTCGGCGGGTTGGCGACCGGGGCCGGCCAGCCGGCGCAGGTGATCGGCGCGTGCCACGCCAGCGGGAACGCGGCGCCGGTGTTGGGAGCGATCTTGCGCAGCCGCTTGACCGTGCTCGCCACCTGCGCCTGGGTGACGGGCCGGGGGAAGTCGAGGCATTCCTTGACGCCGCCACCCTGCAATCCGGGGTACGGATAGCGGCTCGAAACGGCGAACCCGGAGGCGTCACCGCCTTCGGCGGCCTTGATGGCCGCCGCGACCTCGTCCCACTGGTCGGGGCCCCTCTTGACCTTCTGGAACATGAGCGCCTGCAACTGCGTCCCGTCATAGCGGGCGTTCACCTGGGGAGCCGGGATCGGCTCCTTGTCCGCCTTGGCGACCAGCGCCTGCCAGCGGCCCTCCATGCCGGGTTCCGCCCAGTCGAGGAACCGCTTCATGAGGCGCTCGTTGTCGCGGGCGATGGCGTCGAGCTCCCGATCCCAGTCGCGGGCGCTGTGGTCGCCGGTGCCGTCCACGTACAGCGTGCGTACCCTGCTCGGGAACAGTCTGGCGTACGCCTGCGCGATCGTGCCTCCGTAGGAGGTGCCGATGAAGTTCATCCGGTCCTCGCCGAGCGCCACTCGGATGGCTTCGGTGTCGCGGGCGTCGCTGGCGGAGTCCATGTGGTCGAACAGCTCGGGGTCGGTGTCGCGGCACTTGGTGGCCCTGGCGCGGTTCTCCGCGACGAGGCGTTCGAACCCAGCCTGGTCATCAGGGAACGGTGGGGTACGCAGCACGCTCCAGTCACACTGGAGCACCGGGGTGCTGAGCCCGGGGTAGCCGCGCGGGTCCCACGTGACGATGTCCATCGACTCGCGGAGCTTGGCGAAGATCTCCGGACGGGAGCGCATTATCGCGATCTGGTCGCCCTGCGGACCGCCGAAGTTGATCAGTACTGACCCACGCTTGGTGCCGGTGGCGGGGAGGCGGGCCACTTTCAGGGTGATCTTCCTGTCGCTCTGCTTCGACAAGGCGACGGGAAGGTCCGCGCACACCATCTCGGACGTCCCCGCTCCCGGACACGGCTGCCACTGGAGGGTCTGCGGCGCCTGGGCCGGAAGGGACGGAGCCACGACGGCCAGCGCCAGGAGAGTTTGGATCATGCCCCCACGCTAGGATCGCGCCCCTCACGCGGTCTGTCGGCGAAAGTTGTCGATCGTGTACACGAAGGTTGGCGAGTTGAGGCGTCAGTAAAGTGACGCGTATGTCCAGATTTGCTGTCGGGACCGTTGTGGTGATCGCCGATGCGACGCTGCTGTGGCTGGACGGGACGACCGGTTGGGGGCTCGTCGCGTACGCCGTGCTGACGGCGCTGGTCATGGTGCTGGGTGCCCGGATGCCGTTCGTGGCGTTCGTGGTGGCGATCCCGATGGCGGTGGTGTCCGGCGCGTCGCTGGCCCTGCTGGTCTGTACGAGTTACCAGGCCGGGCGCCGCATGCTGGCACGCCGGGACGCGGTCGTGACGATCGGTGTGGTCGTCGCCTACGTGGGACTGCTGCTCATGATCGCGCACCGTGACGTGTTGCGGCCCGACCCGTGGCCCGGCTTGGCCCGAGCCGTGGTGCTGGTGGTCCTGCCGGTAATGGCCGGCCGTTACCTGACCCGGCAGGATGCGTACCTGCGCCGCGAGCGCGAGCTCGTCGCCGAACGCGAACGCCTGCGCGAGCGGCTGCGCATCGCGCGGGACATGCACGACTCGCTGGGCCAGGCGCTCAGTCTGGTGTCAGTGCAGGCGGCGGCGTTGGAGGTCGCCTCGCTGCCGCCGGACCAACGGCAGGTGGTACGCGACCTCGCGGGCGCCGCACGAGCGGCTATGGACGAGCTGCACGTGGCGGTGGGCCGCCTGCGCCGCGACGACTCGCCCGGCCTGGAGGGAATCGACTTGCCCGGGCTGGAAGGGATCGACGCGCTGGTCACGGAGTTCCGGCGGGCCGGTGTCGCCGTGCGGCTCGAACGCTCCGGCAGGGCCGCCCCGCTCGGGGGCGCGGACGCCGGCCACGCCGCCTACCGGGTTGTTCAGGAGGGCCTGACGAACGCCACCAAGCACGCTCCCGGCTCGCCCGTCACCGTCTCGCTCGACTGGCAGCCCGACGCCCTGCTGCTCGGCGTCAACAGCTCGGCGCGCGGTCCCGCCGACGCGGCCTCCACAGACGGCACCGGCCCCACAGGCGGCACCGGGCTCACCGGGCTGGCGGAACGAGTCCGCCTGGCCGGCGGGCTGCTGCGGGTCCACGACGAGCCGCACACGTTCCGGCTGGTCGCGATGCTGCCTCTCGCTCTGGAGGTCGTCGCTTGATCAGGGTGCTGATCGCCGATGACGAGCCGCTCATCACCACGGGCATCAGGACCGTCCTGGAATCGGCCGACGACATCGAGGTCGTGGCCAGCGCGCGGAACGGGCGCGAGGCCGTCGAACTCGCCCGCCGCCACCGTGTCGACGTGGCCGTCCTCGACATCACCATGCCGGTGCTGGACGGCCTGGCCGCCGCCGCGCAACTGGACGGGCCGCGTGTGGTGATGCTCACGGCCTTCGGCGACGACGACAACGTACGCATGGCTCTTCAGCGGGGTGTTTCCGGTTTTCTCCTGAAGAACTGCACGCCGGATGAGTTGATCGGCGCGGTGCGCGCTGTCCACGCCGGGGAGGCGTACCTGTCACCGGCGGTGACCCGGCAGGTGATCGGTATGGTCTCGCCCGGCGAGGACGAGCGCCGGCGCGAAGCCGTCCGGCGGCTGGCCGTCCTGTCGGCCCGAGAGTCGGACATTCTCGCCCTGGTGGCCGAGGGGCTGTCCAACGCCGAGGTCGGCAGACGGGTCCACATGAGCGAGGCGACCGTCAAGACGTACGTGAGCCGTATGTTCGCCAAGCTCAAGTGCGCGAACCGGGTGCAGGCGGCCCTGCTGGTCCGCGACGCGACACCGCCGTCGTAGGAGAGGAGTCGTGACGCGGTCATGCGTGGGACGTCATCGCCGTGCGGATGCCGCGCTGGAGCAGGGCGGGCAGACACAGTACGGTGCCCAGCGCGCCGATCCACACCGCCATGGCGAGCCCGCCCAGAGCGGTCGCCCCGGCGGCCAGCAGGCTGCCGAGCGCGATGGCCCCCCACAGCAGGAACCGCTGCACCGACCCGACCCGGCCCAGCAGGGCCGCCGGGGTGAGGACCTGGCGCATCGTGAGGGAGGTGGGGCTGAAGGCGCCCTCGCCGACGCAGTGGATGATGCTGCCCGCGACCAGCCCGATCGCGCCGGTCGGGCCGCCGAGGGAGCCGAGCGCGGGCATGGCGACGATGCCCAGGACGGACACCGAGGCGGCCAGTACGAGCGTGCGCGGCGAGCCGAGACGGCGGATCAGCCGGGTCGACAGCAGGTTGCCGATCGGGTAGCCCGCCGCGGCGGCGCCGATCACCACGCCGATCCAGCCGGGGGACAGGCCGAGGACGTTGCGGCAGTAGAGCACCAGGCTCGTCTCGACCATGGACAGGAACAGGACGTACGTCGTGCCGCACACCAGGACGGGACGGAGCATCGGATGCCGGAGCGCGAACCGCAGTCCCTCGGCGATGTCGCGCCGCATCCAACCGGGCTCGCGGGCGACGCGCGGGGTTGCCGTGCCCGGCTTGTGCGCGGCGTCGGGGTCTGTGGTGCCCGGTGTGTGCGCGGCGTCTGGCTCGTGTGCGACGCCCAAGGCGGCGGTGCCCGGCTCGCGGTGGCGGATCAACGCCAGAGAAGCGAGTGACGCGGCGAAGCTGGCCATGTTGGCCGCGATCGCGCCGACCAGCCCGAGCGCCGCGATGACCGGCCCGGCCGCCATCGGGCCCAGTGCCTTGGCGGCCGACTCCGACAAGGCCAGCCGCGTGTTGCCGCGATGCAGCGCGTCCGCCTCGTCGTACAGGCTGGGCAGGTAGGAGGTGTACGCGACCTGGAAGAACACCACCGCGCACCCGCTCACCAGGATCAGCGCGAACAACAGCGGGAACGTCAGCCCACCGGCGGCGGCCAGCACCCAGATCGCGCCGAACGCCAGCACCTGCACACCGTCACAGACCAGCATGACGGTACGGCGAGGCAGCCGATCGACGATGGCCCCGGCAGGCAGGCCCAGCGGCAGGAACGGTACGAACAGGGCGAACGGCAGCAACGCGGCCTGCGCCGGGGAAGCGCCCAGGACGGTCACGGCCAGCAATGGCAGGGCCAGGGTCATGAACTGGTCCCCGAACAGCGACAGCGACTGCCCCGCCCACAGCAGCCCGAAGTCCCGCCCGGCCGACCGGTCCGGCGGCGGCGAGGTCGTGGCGCCGGAGGTCACGACGCTCACAGCGACCGCCAGAAATCGCGCAGCAGACCCAGTACGGTCCCAGGCTCCTCGACATGGCCGAAAGAGCCGCTGCGCTCCAGCATCTCGAAGCGCGCCTGCGGGGCGAACCGCTGGAAGTCGAGCTGCAACGCCGGATACAGGGCCCGGTCATACCGTCCGGCCAGCACCATCAACGGGACGGCGATCTCCTTCAGCCGCGGCCGGAAGTCCGGAATGACCGGCACCTGGCCACCAATCACGAAATCGACGTCAGAGCCACAGAAAAGCGGATAAAGCGCCTCGTTCCGCGCCCCCGGCTCGGTGGCCAGGAGGGCGGCGTTGGCGGGATCGTAGAACCTGATCAGCGGCGCCGCCGTGGCGAACTCCGCCCGCACGGGCTCATCGGTCGAACGCAGGCCGGAGCGCCGCAGCGCCTGGATGCGTTCCCACGTCTCGGGCAGCTGGGCGGCCAGTTCGCGGTTGATGTTGGCGTGGTTGAGCTGCCACATCTCCGGGCTGTGCAGGGAGTTGGCCAGGGTGAGGGTCGTGACCAGGTGCGGGTGGTCCAGGGCGATGGCCTGGGCGATCAGGCCGCCGTAGGAGAAGCCGTACAGGTGCGCGGGGCCGAGTTCGGCGAGCAGGGCGGCCACGTCGGCCACGTCGCCCGCGAAGGTGATCTCGCCCAGGTCGGCCGGGTGGTCGGAACGGCCACGGCCGTGCAGGTCGACGTAGATCCCCCGATGGTCCGCGGCCAGCGCGTCGAAGTGCGGGTGGAAGACCACGTGCGAGCCGGCCGGGCCGAGCCCGGCCAGCAGAACGACGGGGTGGCCCGCACCGTCCTGCTCCACCCAGAGGCGGTGGCCGCGGACCTCGTGGTGGCGGCCGTTCGGGTGCTGAAACATGGCCCGAATTCTGCCGACCGTCGGCCCCCGACCGACGGCGGCGATCGGACCTATATATGCCCATAAATCGGGCTAAGGGGTCAGCGGCGGTGCGAGTGCCGGTGGATCATGCCGAAGACCATCGCCCCGATCCACACGAAGAACAGCACCTTCACGATGCCGAACCCGCCGAAGAGGAGCCCCACGATCAGCAACCCGAACACGATCGGCAGGAACGGCCCCGGCCCGCGGTGCGGCCGTCCCCACCCCCGGCGCATGTCGCGCTGCGTGTGACGCATGGCGTGCATCTGGTGCCGGTGCGCCTTCATCGCCGCCCGCCAGGCGTCCTTGTCGAACGCCTCCGGCGGGAAGCCGCCCTGCGGCTCGCGATAGTCGTACTGCCGCCGCTGGCCTGGGAGGTCGGCGGTGACCTGCGCGAGTTCGCGGGCGGTGCGCGCGCCCAGCGTCCGGTCGAGGCGCTGGTCCAGCTCTTCGCGGTCAAGGCGTCCCTGCGCGAAGTGCTCGCGCAGGTCGGCCATCGTCTGTTCGCGCTCGGCGTCGCCGATGCGGAGATCGTTGGGGTCCATGACTGGTTCCTCGCTCTCCCCGAACCGGCCTTCCAGTGTGGCGCCGGTCATGCGTTACTCCTCGCCCGGGTCGCCGTCGGCCAGAATCTGGTAGAGCTTGCGCCGGGTCTCTACCAGAGTCTTACGCGCTTCGCGGATTTGTGCGTCGCTCCCGGTCTGCAAAACCTGCATCATCGCGAATGCTGACTGGCGTGAGATGTCCCAGAGGTCCGCTGTGTTGTCGTCGATGTCGGGACGCATCTCGTCCCACGGCGCGCGGATCTCGTCGGCGTGCGCCTCGATGTAGGCGAGGCCGGTGTCGGTGAGGCGGAAGGTCTTGCGGCCCTCGTTCTCCTCGGCGACGACCAGTCCCTCGTCGGTGAGCTGCTGGAGCGCCGGGTAGACGGCGCCGGGGCTGGGCTTCCAGCCGCCTTCGCTGCGCTCGGCGATCTCCTGGATGATCTGGTAGCCGTTACGCGGCTCCTCGGACAGGAGTGCCAGGATCGCGGCGCGTACGTCGCCCCGCTTGGCCTTCCGGCCACCCCGGCCGCCCCAGCCGCCGCGGTGCCCGAACATTCCGGGTCCGCCGGGACCCCACGGACCCCAGGGCCCGCGCCCGAACTCGGGCGGGAAGCCGCGCCCCCGGCCGCGCTGCCGCTCCTCGTGCGGGCCGCCGCGGTGGTGGTGATGGTGTCCGCCCTGTTCCCACGCCTCGGCCACGGCCTTGAACGCTTCGCGGGCGGCACGCCGGAACTCTCGCGGCTCGGGCCACGATCTGCCTGCTGCTTGTGCGGAAGTCATGTGAATCTCCTTCTAACGAATGTTCTCGATGCTTCAAAGATATATCGCCAATATGTCGTTCGCAAGCGGCATCGGAGAGTGAGACAGATCACGAAAAAGTTGCGAATTCCGGGAACACGAGACGGGAGGGGGTCGTTGTTCAGAGCAGACGAGGTCGTTCCGCGTCGGCAGGGCTGGGGGGTGCTGTCGCCGCGGAGACGACCTCGTCTGCATTTCCGGGAAAGTTGCCCCGGTATGGGGTTGGCAAAGTCGCGAGGCGACGATCGGGCCAAGGCGCGTGCCAGGCGGGTCTCCGCGCGTAAAGAACGACTTTGCCGTACAGTTTTGATCATGATGGGGCATTCGCATGCGATGACCGGGGCCATCGCCTGGCTTGGACTCGCGCCCGGGCTCGCCGCGCTTCCGATGGTGACCGAATCGACCAGGTTCATCGAGACCGGGATCATGGCCAACGCCCTCACCCCGGCCGAGTTCATCGCCGGAGCCATCGTCTGCGCGGGCGCGGCCATGCTGCCCGACCTGGACCATCCGAGCGCGACGATCGCGCAGACGTTCGGGCCGGTCACCTGGGTGCTGAGCAAGGCCGTCAACTGGGCCAGCGGTGGGCACCGAGGGGCGACGCATTCGCTGGCGTTCGCGGTGGCGCTCGGGTTCGGGGCGCACTTCCTGGCCAACACCTATCCGATCGGCCGCGACATCATGGTCGTGCTGCTCATCGGACTGGCGTTGCGCGCCATCGGCATCGGCATCCCGGGCAACAAACTCGGCTCGGCGATGATCAACGTCGGCCTGACCGCCGGGCTCTATGCCGTCTTCCTGTCGCAAGGGGTCGGCTACGCCTGGCTGGGCCTGGCCGTGGCCATCGGCTGTCTCATCCACGTCGTGGGCGACTGCATGACCGAGCGGGGCTGCCCGGTGCTGTGGCCGCTGTCGGTCAGGTTCGTGCTGCCGTGGAAGATCGGGATCAAGACCGGCCAGACGTTCGAGCAGAAGATCCTGGCTCCCGTGCTGTCCGTCGCCATCCTCGGCCTGCTGTTCTGGCGGCTGGCGCCAGTTTAACTTGATGTCGAGATACTTTCCGAGATATCTTGATATCAAGACATCCGCCGTGTGACCCCGCGGGTTAGGTTCACCTAACGTTCTTACTGCTTCCGGGGTGCGGCAGGATTCAACTGAGCAAATGTCTATGGAGGAGGCGAATCACCGTGTCCGCGAACAGCTTCGGCAGCCGTGACACGCTACGCGTCGGCGACGCGTCGTACGAGATTTTCCGGCTGGACGCCGTCGAGGGCGCTGCCCGCCTCCCGTTCAGCCTGAAGATCCTGCTGGAGAACCTCCTCCGTACCGAGGACGGCGCGAACATCACGGCCGACCACATCCGTGCGCTGGGCAGTTGGGACCCCAAGGCGGCGCCGAGTGTGGAGATCCAGTTCACGCCGGCGCGCGTCATCATGCAGGACTTCACCGGCGTGCCCTGTGTCGTCGACCTGGCCACGATGCGCGAGGCCGTACGCGACCTGGGCGGCGATCCGGCCCGCATCAACCCGCTGGCCCCCGCCGAGATGGTGATCGACCACTCGGTCATCGTCGACTACTTCGGTCACCCCGACGCCTTCCGGCGCAACGTCGAGCGCGAGTACGAGCGCAACCACGAGCGCTACCAGTTCCTGCGCTGGGGCCAGACCGCGTTCGACGAGTTCAAGGTCGTCCCGCCCGGCACCGGCATCGTCCACCAGGTCAACATCGAGCACCTGGCCCGCGTGGTCATGATCCGTGACGGCAAGGCATACCCCGACACCTGCGTCGGCACCGACTCCCACACCACGATGGAGAACGGCATCGGCGTCCTCGGCTGGGGCGTCGGCGGCATCGAGGCGGAGGCCGCGATGCTCGGCCAGCCGATCTCCATGCTGATCCCGCGCGTGGTCGGCTTCAAGCTCAACGGCAAGCTGCCCGCCGGCGCCACGGCCACCGACCTGGTGCTGACGGTCACCGAGATCCTGCGCAAGCACGGTGTGGTCGGCAAGTTCGTCGAGTTCTACGGCGACGGCGTCTCCTCCGTGCCGCTGGCCGACCGGGCCACGATCGGCAACATGAGCCCTGAGTTCGGCTCCACCTGCGCGATCTTCCCGATCGACGGGCAGACGGTCGACTACCTGCGCCTGACCGGCCGCTCCGAGGAGCAGATCGCGCTCGTCGAGGCCTACGCCAAGGCCCAGGGCCTCTGGCTCGACCCGTCGGCGCCCGAGCCGGTCTTCTCCGAGTACATCGAGCTCGACCTCGGCACCGTCGTCCCGTCCATCGCCGGCCCGAAGCGCCCGCAGGACCGCATCGCCCTGTCGGCCGCCAAGGACACCTGGCGCCGCGACGTGCGCAACTACGTCACCGACTTCGACGGCGACGGCGTCGACGAGGCCGTGGAGGAGAGCTTCCCCGCCTCCGACGCGCCCGCCTCCAACTCGCGCGCCAACGGCTCCCGCCCGCACAAGACGGTCGCGGTGACGCTGGAGGACGGCACCTCGTTCGAGATCGACCACGGCATCGTCTCCATCGCCGCGATCACCTCGTGCACCAACACCTCCAACCCGTACGTCATGCTCGGCGCGGCCCTGCTGGCCCGCAACGCCGTCGAGAAGGGGCTGACCCGCAAGCCGTGGGTCAAGACCTCCCTGGCGCCCGGCTCGCAGGTCGTCACGGGCTACTTCGAGCGTTCGGGGCTCCAGCCGTACCTCGACAAGATCGGCTTCAACCTCGTCGGCTACGGCTGCACCACCTGCATCGGCAACTCCGGGCCGCTCCAGCCGGAGATCTCCGACGCGATCCAGGCCAACGACCTCGCCGTCACGGCCGTCCTGTCCGGCAACCGTAACTTCGAGGGCCGGATCAACCCCGACGTCAAGATGAACTACCTGGCCTCGCCGCCGCTCGTCGTGGCGTACGCGCTGGCCGGGACCATGGACCTCGACCTCGACACCGAGCCGCTCGGCCTCGGCGCCGACGGTTCGCCGGTCTACCTGCGCGACATCTGGCCGTCGCCCGAGGAGATCGCTTCCGTGGTCCACTCCTCGATCGGGCGCGACATGTTCGAGCGGGACTACGCCGACGTGTTCAAGGGCGACGACCACTGGACGTCGCTGCCGATCCCCACGGGCAACACCTTCGAGTGGGACCCTTCGTCCACGTACGTACGCAAGGCTCCCTACTTCGAGGGCATGCCCTCGACCCCCGACCCCGTCACCGACATCTCCGGCGCCCGCGTGCTGGTGAAGGTGGGCGACTCGGTCACCACCGACCACATCTCACCGGCCGGCTCCATCAAGGCCGGCACTCCCGCCGCCCAGTACCTGCAGGCGCACGAGGTCGCGGTCAAGGACTTCAACTCCTACGGCTCGCGGCGCGGCAACCACGAGGTGATGATCAGGGGTACGTTCGCCAACATCCGGCTGCGCAACCAGATCGCACCCGGCACCGAGGGCGGCTACACCCGCGACTTCACCCAGGCCGACGGGCCGGTGTCGTTCATCTACGACGCCTCGGTCAACTACGCCTCGGCCGGGACGCCGCTGGTGGTGCTGGCGGGCAAGGAGTACGGCTCGGGCTCGTCGCGCGACTGGGCGGCCAAGGGCACCGCGCTCCTCGGCGTCCGCGCCGTCATCGCGGAGTCGTACGAGCGCATCCACCGCTCCAACCTGATCGGCATGGGCGTGCTGCCGCTGCAGTACCCGGAGGGCGCCTCGGCCGACGCGCTGGGGCTGACCGGCGAGGAGACGTTCGAGATCACCGGGGTGGAGGAGCTCAACAAGGGCGGCATCCCGGCGACCGTGCACGTCAAGGCGGGCGAGGTGGAGTTCGACGCGGTGGTCCGCATCGACACGCCCGGCGAGGCCGACTACTACCGGCACGGCGGCATCATGCAGTACGTCCTGCGCTCGCTCCTCGCGAAGTCGTGAGCCTTCCCGTAAGGCTTCTCGTGAGGGTTTGAGACCTCCCGCGCTTCCGCCTCGGCCACCAGCCGGGCGGAGGCCGCCGGGATCCCGTGCCGCCCTTCCCGCGGCCGGGCGGGCGCGACCTCACGCGCCCATATCGGGGGTGAACCACCCGACCCTGAAGAGCCGCCCAGCACCACCCGTGCTGGGCGGCTCTTCGCTGTCAGCGGGAGGCTGAGCGGTAGCGATGGACGGCGAGGGGCGCGAAGATCATCAGAATCGCCACTGACCAGAGAAGGCTGGCCGTGATCGGGTGCTGGATCGGCCAGGCGGTGGAGTACGACGTCGGGTTGCCGAACAGCCGGCGGGTGGCGGCGACCATGGCGCTCATCGGGTTCCAGTCGGCGATCGGCTTGAGCCACGCGGGCAGCCCTTCCGTCGGCACGAACGTGTTGGCCAGGAACGTCATCGGGAACAGCCACCCGAACGTCGCCGCGTCCGCCTGGGTGCCGCTCTTGACGAACAGCCCGATGTACGTACCAACCCAGATCATGGCGAAGCCGAACAGGGCCAGCAGGCCGAACGCGGCCGCCGTCTGCCCGAACGTGCCGTGCGCCCGCCACCCCGCCAGCAGCACGGCCGCCGTCACCATCGAGGCCAGCGACAGCAGGTGCAGGGACAGGTCGGCGACGCTGCGCCCGATGAGCACGGCGCTGCGGGCGATCGGCTGGGCGCGGAACCTGTCGATGATGCCGCGTTCCATGTCCTCGCCGACCGCCGTGGCCGCCGCGGTCGCGGTCATCGCCATGACCTGCATGAAGATGCCGGGCATCAGGTAGCTGCGGTAATCGCCCCCGCCGGGCAGGGTGATCGCGCTGCCGAAGACGTAGCCAAACAGCACGGTCATGATGATGGGGAACACCAGGAATCCGGCCATTTCCGCTGGTTGGGCCCTGATCCTGGAGTAGGTACGGCGAGCGATGGTGAGGGAGTCGGAGATCGTCCAGCGGAGGCGCTCGCCGAGCGTCTTCGGTGGAGCGGGTACGTGGAGCACGGCCATGGGGAATCACCTCGGAAGATTCGGGCGGGTCAGTTCGCGGTCAGGTGGAGGAACACCTCGTCGAGGGTGGGCCGGCGGAGGGACAGGTCTTCGATCGGGATCATGGCCGCGTCCAGCGCGCCGGCGATGTGGATGAGCGACTGCGCCCCATGCTCGACCGCCACGGTCACCTGCCGCCCATCCACGACCACCGCCTCCGCCGTGTGGTCGTCGACCGCACGTCGTACCAGGTCCAGGCCCTTGGGGACGTCGGCGGACTCGCGGAAGACGACCTGCACCCGGTCGCCGCCGATCCGCTGCTTCAGCTCGGCGGGTGAGCCGGCGGCGGCGACCCGCCCCTGGTCGAGCACCACGATCTGATCGGCGAGCCGGTCGGCCTCGTCCAGGTACTGGGTGGTGAGCAGCAGTGTGGTCCCTTCGCCGACCAGCTCGCGCAGCAGCTCCCACAGCCCGAGGCGGCTGCGCGGGTCGAGACCGGTCGTGGGCTCGTCCATGAACAGGACGGGCGGCGAGACGATCAGGCTGGCGGCCACGTCGAGACGCCGCCGCATGCCGCCCGAGTATGTCTTGACCCGCCGGTTCGCGGCGTCGGCCAGGTCGAACCGCTCCAGCAGCTCACCGGCCCTGCGCCGGGCCGTCGCCTTGGGCAGGTGGTACAGGCGGCCGAACATCTCCAGGTTGCGCCGCCCGGTGAGCAGCTCGTCGACCGCCGCGTGCTGCCCGGCGAGCCCGACCATGAAGCGCAGCCGGTCCGCGTCCCGTACGACGTCCAGCCCGGCCACCTCGGCATGGCCGGCGTCGGGGCGGAGGAGGGTGGTGAGGATGCGTACGGCGGTGGTCTTGCCGGCCCCGTTGGGCCCGAGCAGCCCGCAGACCGTGCCCGCCGGGACGGATAAGTCGATGCCCGCGAGCGCGTCCTTGGCCCCGTACCGCTTCCGCAGTCCTTCCGCGTGGATCACGATGAGCCTCCTTAACAGCGTTAAATCTAACAGCGTTAAGGATGCATTGAACGTTGTTAAGCTGTCAACCGTGGCACTCGAAAAAGGCACGATCGTCGCGACGGCACTCCGGCTGCTCGACGAGGTGGGGCTCGACGGCCTCACGCTGCGGCGGCTGGCGGCCGAGCTCGGCGTACAGGCCCCGGCGCTGTACTGGCACTTCAAGAACAAGCAGCAGTTGCTCGACGCGATGGCGGCGGCCATGGCGGCGGAGCACGAGGCGCGGCCCGTGCTGACGGACCCGGCGTTGTGGCGGGAGTGGGTGGCCGACAACGCGCGCAGAGACCGCGCGATGCTCAACTCCCGCCGCGACGGGGCCAGACTGGCGGCCGGCACACGCCCGTCGCCTGAGATGTTCGCCCTGGTGGAGCGGGCGGTGGAGGCGCTGGAGCGGGCGGGGTTCACGGCGGTGGACGCGGCGCGGGGGCTGATCACGGTGAGCGGGTACGTGGCCGGCTTCGTCCTGGAAGAGCAGGCCGACCGGACGCGGAGGGGCGTGGACGAGTCGATGCCCGACATGGCGGACTTTCAGGCACGGTATCCGCGGCTGATGGCGGCCCTGACGGAGGCCGGCGACCCGCAGGGCGAGCAGTCGTTCGAGGCGGGGCTGGCACTCATCTTGGACGGCATGCGGGCGAGGCTGTCGAGCGGGCACGCCGCCAATTAAGGGCGGGCTGGTGATCGCAAGATCGATTGCGCGGGTTGGCGGACTGTCGATCCGCGGGTCTGGCACGATGAGGGTGCCACCCGGCGAACTTGCGCTTCGCCGGATGGCGCTACTTCTTAAAGGATGTCCGCGATCCAGTCGGTCACTTCGCGGACGACCTCGTCGGGGGCGATCCCGACTCGCTTGGAGAACCGCTGGGGAGACACGCTCCGCATGTGCTCCACCATGGCCCAGCTGGGTTTGTCGAGCCCCGTGCCCTCTTGGCCGATGGGGACGTGGTTGTCCCATCCGCGTTCGGTTGTGGTCAGGGGGACGATGATCTTGACTGCGGTCGCGGCGTTGAAGCCGTCGTTGCTGACCACGAGCACGGGTCGACGGTAGCCCTGCTCGCGGCCGGCCGGCTCGCCGAGATCAGCGAGCCAGATCTCGCCTTGGATCACCCTCATCTCTCTCCTCGGGAAACGTGATGAGCCCCTCCCACTCGGGTGCGATGCGGGGGTGGCGTGACGGTGGGCCCTGGACCAGCTCGGACTCCGCGAGATAGTCGGCCCAGGCTCGTGGGTCCTCCTTCCTTGTGCGCTCCATCTGCTCCGCGACATGTTGCCAGCGGTGTTTCTTCTCCAACTCCCGAATGGCCTGTTCGATGATCGCGGTCATGGGTTCACCTGCCTTTCGTGCTAGCGCGGCGATCCTGTCTCGGGTCTTGACGCTGACGCGTATCGTCGTGGCTTTTTGTTTCACGTTCATACTCCGGAGGCTACGTCTGCGTCGGGAAGAAACCTACACCCTCGCCGTCACTCATATCTCCCGAATGGAAACAGAGAGTAATGATGATTGACTCTCCTCCATGACTCAGATGGCATTAGTCCTGATTGTTGGCGGTTTGGCGGTCTTTGTTGGGGCGATCGTTCAGGGGAGTGTGGGGTTCGGGCTGGGGCTGGTGGCCGCGCCCGTGCTCACCATGCTCGACCACTCCCTCATGCCCGCCGCCATCCAGGTGGTCAACATGACGTTGCCGCTGTTCACGCTGGCCGTGGAGTGGCGGAAGGTGGACTGGCGCGGGGTGGCTTTCGGAGTGCTGGGGCGGGTGCCCGGCGGACTCGTGGGTGCGGTCATCGTGGTCTACATATCTGTCTACACACGAGGTGTCTTCGTGGGCGTCATGGTGCTCCTGGCGGTGGCGCTCACGGCGTGGGCGGTCAGTGTGCCGCGCAACGCCGTGACGATCGCGGCGGCGGGGTTCGTCTCCGGCATCACCGGTACCGCGACCGGCGTCGGCGGCCCGCCGATCGCGCTGGTCTACCAGAACGCCAAGGGGCCGCAGATCAGGGCGACGCTGGCGATGTTCTTCTTCCTCAGCGCCGCCCAGTCGATCGCTCTCCTGGCTTTGGTGGGGGAGTTCTCCGGGCGGGCGGCGGCCACGGGGGCGGTGCTGATCCTGCCGATGGTGCTCGGGTTCCTGGTTTCGGGGCCGCTGCGGCGTTATCTCGACGGCGGCAAGGTGCGGGTGGCGGTCCTGGTGGTGGCGGCGGTCTCGGCCGTCGCCCTCATCGGCCAGAGCCTGGCCGCCTGAGCCGCCCGCCCTGTCCGCGCCTCCATGTCATCCGCCCCTGATCAGCCGACGTCAGGCCCTGATCGGCCAACCGTCAGAGCCTGTAGCTGCCGTACGGCTTTATGAGATGAATTCCGCCGCCTGAGCCAACGGTCCGGACCAGGCGTCCAGATCAGGCTGGCCCGCGCCTGGTGCCGAGGGCTTCAGGGCGGAGCTCCAACCGCGACCCCAAGATTTGGCGAACCCGCCCCCGTGCGCTGGGGGCGTTTTATTGCGCAGACATAGGGGCCGTCGCCGTGCGATGGTGACGCGGGCGGTGAGAGCGATGGTGGGTCAGGTGCGGCTGTGGGAGCGCGAGGATCACCTCGCGTCCCTCGCTGACGCCGCGAGGTCGGCCCGAGCCGGGCAGGGCCGGCTCGTGCTGATCAGCGGGTCGGCCGGTCTGGGCAAGACCAGCGTGCTGGCGCAGGCGCGGCAGATCGCCGCTTCGGCGGGACTGCGGGTCCTGACGGCGCGCGGCACGGAGCTGGAACGCGATTTCGGGTTCGGGGTGGCGCGGCAGCTGTTCGAGCCGTGGCTGGCGGGCATGCCGGCGGGTGAGCGGGCCGCGTTGCTTTCGGATGCGGGACCGGCGGCCGAGGCCGTCTTCGGCCCGGCCAGGCCGGGGCAGGGCGCGGTGGGTGACTTCGCGGTGCTGCACGGCCTGTACGGGCTCGCGGCCAGGGGCGGCTCACTGGCGCTGCTCTGCGATGACCTGCATTGGGCGGATGAGTCGTCACTGCGGTTCCTGGCCTACCTGCTGCCGCGCCTGGACGGGCTGGGGCTGATGGTCGTGGCGGCGATGCGGCCCGGCGAGGCGGGCGCCGCGACCAGGCTGCTGGACCTGATCACCGCCGATGACGGTTGCCAGGTGCGCAGGCTCGCGCCGCTGACCGGGACCGCCAGCGCCGAGCTGCTGCACGAGCTGCTGCCGGACGGCTGCGAGGACGACTTCGTCGCGGCCTGTCAGACGGCCGCGGCCGGCAACCCGCTGCTGCTGCGCGAGCTGGCGTGCACCGTGCGGACCGGCGACCTCGCGCCGACGAACGCCAACGCCCCGCGCGTGGCGGGCCTGGGCGCGGACGCGGTCGGCCGCCGGATCGCGCTCTGGCTCGACCGGCTGCCCAAGGCCGACGCGGCGGTCGCGGGGGCGGTCGCGACACTGGGCGGCGCGCCGATCGGCATGGTGTCCAGGCTGGCCCGGCTGCCGGAGGCGGAGGCCGCGGACGCCATCGCGGACCTGGTCACGGCCGACATCCTTCGTGTGGACGGCGTCCGGGTGGAGTTCGTCCATCCCCTGGTGCAGGCGGCCGTCTACGACCGGCTGAGCGTGACAGAACGCGCCGATCGGCACCGGTGCGCCGCCGGGCTGCTGGCCACCGCGGGCGCCCCGGCCGAGCAGGCCGCGGTCCACCTGCTCAGGATTCCGCCCGGTGGCGACCGTACCGCGATCGCCACGCTGCGCCGCGCCGCCGACGACGCCCAGGCCCGCGGGGCGCCGCAGGCCGCGTTGAGCTACCTCCAGCGCTGTCTGGCCGCTCTGGACGAGAACGATGTCAGGCGGGTGGAAGTGCTGACGACGGCGGGCATGGTGGCCGCCCATGTCGATCAGAGCGCCGCGGTCACCCACTTGGCCGACGCGCTGGAACTGACCACCGATCCCCATGATCGGGCCGAGGTGGCCTACGCCCTGTCCCTCGCCTCCTCGCTGCTGGGCCGGATCGACGAGGCACTCAACGTGCTGGAGCGGGCCAGGGAATGGGTGCCCGCCGAGGACGAAGAGCTGCGCCGCAGGCTGCTGGCCAGTTCGACGCTCATCAAGAGCATCTTCACCGGAGGAGACCGCAATGCCGCCGAC
Source organism: Nonomuraea sp. NPDC049141 (assembly GCF_040648415.1). NCBI lineage: Bacteria > Bacillati > Actinomycetota > Actinomycetes > Streptosporangiales > Streptosporangiaceae > Nonomuraea > Nonomuraea sp. NPDC049141. The sequence continues at coordinate 686,983 of NZ_JBEZDR010000001.1, read as the reverse complement.
CGCGAGTTCCAGGAGATCCGGGCCCTGACGCCGCACGACAGCGCGGGCGGACGCATGCTCGACTGCGTGATCGCCACGCGCGACGGCATGGCCGGCGATCCGGCCGCCATCCAGCGAGGGCTACGCGGCCTGGCCGACGATGTGCTGATCCATCAGGCCGTCGGCTGGCCGGCGCTCAACGGCGCGTGGGGCGTGCTGCTGGGCGCCGACCTGGACGATCCCATGGCCAGCCTCGATCGTGCGCTGGAGCACGGGCGCGCGAACGGATCGACGTTCGCGCTGGCCGCCGTGCTCACCTATCGCGGCCTGGGCAGGTTATGGCGCGGACAGCTGCCCGGCGCCGAGACCGACCTGCGGGAGGCCGTACGAGTGATCGACCTCGCCGGGATCGACTCCGGGCGGCCCTTCGCCGGCGCGTTCCTGGCTCTCACCCTGCTGGAGCGGCAGCTGCCCGACCAGGCGGCGGCGGCGCTGGAGTGGGTGGGCGCGCCCGATCCCGTGCCGCCGGTCGGTCCGTGGTACTTCTACCTCGACGCCCTGGCCGCCGTGCGACAGGCTCAGCACCGGTACGAGGAGTCCGCCGTGCTGGCCACCGCGGCCGGCGACAACCTGGCCGTACACGGGTTCGGCAACCCCGCGTGCGTGCCGTGGCGCACCCGGGCCGCCGAGAGCCTGCACGCCCAGAGCCTGCACGCCCAGAGCCTGCACGCCCAGAGCCCGCACGCCCGGGGCCGTGCCGAGCAGGCGCGGGCGCTCGCTGCGGAAGAGCTCGAACTGGCGCGCCGATGGGGCGCGCCCCGCGCGCTCGGCCGCGCACTACGGGTGCTGGGCCTGCTGACCGGCGGTGAGCGGGGCCACGAACTGCTGCGGGAGTCGGTAGAGGTCCTGCGCGGATCACCCGCCAGGCTGGAGTACGCCCACAGTCTGCACCACCTCGGCGCGGCACTCCGCCGAGCGGGCACGCTCACCGCCGCCCGCGTGCACCTGACCGAGGCGCTCGACCTGGCCGTGGCCTGCGGCGCGCCCGGACTCGCCCAGACGGCCAGAAACGAGCTGCTGGCAGCGGGAGCACGACCCCGGCGCGGCCGCCTGCTGTCGGGGCCGCAGGCACTGACGAACGCCGAGCAGCGGGTCGCCGCCCTCGCCGCGACGGGCCTCTCCAACCGCGACATCGCCCAGCGCCTCTTCGTCATCCCCAAGACCGTGGAGGTGCACCTGACCAGCGTCTACCGCAAGCTCGGCGTCAGCAATCGGGCCGGCCTGAGTCAGGCGCTGGAACCCGCGCCTTGGCCTTTATAAAGCTCTGACCTGCGAGAATGCGCCAATAGCCCCAAGATGGCGATGGCATGTTGCCGGTGCTCTGATCAGGGTAGCTCTGCTGGTGCGGGCCGGAGACACGTTCGTCAACGACCCCCTCAGCCGCGCACGGTAGGTGAACCTACGGTGTCGGACGCGTTTCTGGATTGTTATCCGGAACAACAAACTCCCCCCTTGGAAGGTCTTCCAAAGCAGGCCGTCCCGGAATACGTTGCCGCAAACAACATTCATCCGGGCCCTCCGGAAGAAAGGACCCTGCACTATGCGCAAGGGGATCCTCAGCCTGACCGCCGCGGCCGCCGTTCTAGCCCTCGGTCTCACCGCCTGCGGGGGCAACAGCGGTCCGACCTCGTCCACGTCTTCCGCGTCGAGCTCGCAGAAGGCCGGCAAGATCGGCGTCATCCTGCCCGACAGCAAATCCTCGGCCCGCTGGGAGACGGCGGACCGCAAGTACCTGGAAGAGGCGTTCAAGGCCGCCGGTGTGGCCTACGACATCCAGAACGCCCAGAACGACAAGACGGCCTTCCAGACCATCGCCGACCAGATGATCACCAACGGCGCCACCGTGCTGATGATCGTCAACCTGGACAGCGGCACCGGCAAGACCGTCATCGACAAGGCCAAGTCCCAGGGCGTGGCCACCATCGACTACGACCGGCTGACGCTGGGCGGCGGCGCCGCCTACTACGTGAGCTTCGACAACACCAAGGTCGGCACCCTGCAGGGCGAGGGCCTGGTCAAGTGCCTGACCGACAAGAAGGCCAGCAAGCCGATCATCGCCGAGCTCAACGGCTCGCCGACCGACAACAACGCCACCCTGTTCAAGGCCGGGTACGACGGTGTGCTCAAGCCCAAGTACGACTCGGGCGACTTCGTCAAGGGCCCTGACCAGTCCGTGCCCGACTGGGACAACACCCAGGCCGGCACCATCTTCGAGCAGATGCTGACCAGCGCGCCGAAGATCGCCGGTGTGCTGGCCGCCAACGACGGCCTCGGCAACGCCGCCATCACGGTCCTGAAGAAGAACAACCTCAACGGCAAGGTCCCGGTGACCGGCCAGGACGCCACCGTCCAGGGCCTGCAGAACATCCTGGTCGGCGACCAGTGCATGACCGTCTACAAGGCCGTCAAGAAGGAGGCCGACGCGGCGGCCAAGCTCGCGGTCGCGCTGGCCAAGGGTGAGAAGCCCACGGCGAGCGGCAGCGTCAAGGACCCGCAGAGCGGCCAGGACGTACCGTCCGAGCTGATGGACCCGCAGGCGATCTACCTCGACAACGTCAAGGACGTCGTGGCGGACGGGTACGTGACCAAGGCGGAGCTGTGCACCGGCGACTTCACCGCCAAGTGCACCGAAGCTGGAATTCAGTAAGAAAGCGGAATCGGGTCCGGCCGCCGCGAAAGGCGGCCGTACCCCTCCCCAAGGGAGCCTCATGACCCCCCTGCTCGAAGTGCGCGGGATCGACAAGAGCTTCGGCCCGGTACAGGTCCTGCACGACGTCACGTTCGCCGCTCACGCCGGCGAGGTCACGGCCCTGGTCGGCGACAACGGCGCGGGCAAGTCGACGCTGGTCAAGTGCATCGGCGGCATCTACCCGATCGACGAAGGCGACATCGTCTTCGACGGCCGCCCCGTCCAGGTGCACGGCCCGCGTGACGCCGGCGAGCTCGGCATCGAGATCGTCTACCAGGACCTCGCGCTCTGTGACAACCTCGACATCGTCCAGAACATGTTCCTCGGCAGGGAACGCCGCAGCGGCCTCGTCCTCGACGAGGCGTCGATGGAGGAACTGGCCGCGCAGACCCTCGACGGCCTGTCCGTGCGTACGGTGAAGTCCATCAGGCAGCAGGTGTCCAGCCTGTCGGGCGGCCAGCGCCAGACGGTGGCGATCGCCAAGGCCGTCCTGTGGAACAGCAAGGTCGTCATCCTCGACGAGCCGACGGCCGCCCTGGGCGTCGCCCAGACCGCGCAGGTGCTGGAGCTGGTGCGCCGGCTCGCCGACACCGGCCTGGCGGTCGTGCTCATCTCGCACAACCTGAACGACGTCTTCGCCGTCTCCGACCAGATCGCGGCGCTCTACCTCGGCAGGATGGCCGCACAGGTCAGGACCGCCGACGTGACGCACGCGCAGGTCGTCGAACTGATCACATCCGGCCGCAGCGGAGACCTGGGGATCGCGCAATGAACAAGGTCAAGGAACTCCCCGGCGAGGCGATCGTCACCGCGACGCAGTCGCCGTCGATCGGGCACAGCGTCTACGCCTACATCGAGCGGGTACGCGGCGGCGACATGGGCGCGCTCCCGGCCGTGCTCGGACTGCTCGTGCTCTGCACCGTCTTCGCCATCGCACGTCCCGCCTTCATGACGGCGATCAACATCGCGAACCTGTTCACCCAGGGCGCCGCCGTCACGGTGATCGCGATGGGCCTGGTCTTCGTGCTGCTGCTCGGCGAGATCGACCTGTCGGCCGGGTTCGCCAGCGGCGTGTGCGCGGCGGTGCTCGCGGTGACGCTCACCAACATGGGCCTGCCCTGGTACGTCTGCGTGGTGGCCGCGATCCTCACCGGCGTGGTCATCGGCACCGTGCTCGGCACGCTGGTGGCCAAGGTGGGCATACCGTCGTTCGTGGTGACGCTGGCGGCCTTCCTCGCCTTCCAGGGTCTGGTCCTGGTGCTGGTCAGCGAGGGTACGAACATCTCGATCCGGGATTCCGTCATCGTCGCCATCGCCAACAAGAACCTGCCGGTCTGGCTCGGCTGGGCGCTCTTCGCCGCCTGCGTGGCGAGCTACGCCGCCGTCCAGCTCATCAGGGCCAGGAGGCGGGCGAAGCGCGGGCTGGTGGCCGACCCGCTCTCGCTGATCGCCGCCCGCGTGGGCGCGCTGACGGTCATCGGCGGCGTCGTCGTCTACGTGCTCAACCTGGAGCGGTCCCGCAACCCGGCCATCAGCTCCCTCATGGGCGTGCCGATCGTGGTGCCCGTGATCCTCGCGCTGCTGGTCGTGTGGACGTTCGTGCTCCGCCGTACCGCGTTCGGCAGGCACATCTACGCGGTCGGCGGGAACGCGGAGGCGTCGCGCCGCGCCGGTATCGGCGTCGACCGGATCAGGATCAGCGCGTTCGTGATCTGCTCCTCGATGGCCGCCGTCGGCGGCATCATCGCCGCCTCCCGGGCCAGCTCGGTCGACCCGAACACCGGCGGCAGCTCCGTGCTGCTGTACGCGGTCGGCGCCGCCGTCATCGGCGGCACCAGCCTGTTCGGCGGGAAGGGGCGGGTGCTCGACGCGATACTCGGCGGTGCCGTGGTCGCGGTCATCGAGAACGGCATGGGGCTGATGGGGTACGGTGCGAGCGTGAAATACCTGGTCACCGGGTTCGTCCTGCTCCTGGCCGCGGGTGTCGACGCGCTGGCGCGCAAGCGGGCGGCTGCCGCTGGTCTAAGGTGATCAGCGACTCCCACCCCTTTAAGGAAGCTCAGACGATGCGTGCCGGCCCTTCGCAGGAGGACATCAGGCGTCACAACCTGGGTGCCCTCCTGCGCCACGTTCATCTGGGCGGGCCGATCTCCCGCGCCGAGCTGACGTCGAAGATGGGTCTCAACCGCAGCACGATCATGGCGCTCACCTCCGACCTCACCGCCGCCGGGTTGGTCCGCGAGGAGCTGCCGCGAGAGACGGGCCGCGCCGGCCGTCCCTCGCTCGTGGTGCGTCCGGAGTCGGCGCGGGTCTACGTGTTCGCCTTCGACGTCGGCCCCGACCGGCTGGCCGTCGCGCGCGTCGGGCTGGGCGGGGTGATCCTCGACCGCAGGGAGGCCGTACGGCTGCGCGGCCCGTTCGAGCTGGACGAGCTGACCGGGATCCTGGCCGGCTTCGCCCGGCAGATGCGGCGCAAGACCAGGGACGACACGGTCTGCGTGGGCGCGGCGGCGGCGGTCTCCGGCGGGGTGCGCAAGGGCGACGGCGTGATCAGATTCGGCCCGAACCTCGGCACCCAGGACGTGCCGTTCGGCGAGGAGCTGGGCCGCAGGCTGGGCCTGGGCCTGCCCGTCAGCGTGGGCAACGACGCCAACCTGGCCGCGCTGGCCGAGCACAGCCGCGGCGTCGGAGCCGCCGTCAGAGACCTGATCTACCTGCACGGAGACGTCGGCATCGGCGGCGGCATCATCGCGGGCGGCCACCTGCTGGGCGGCCATGACGGCTACGGCGGCGAGGTCGGCCACATGGTCGTCAACCCCGGCGGGCGGGCCTGCGGCTGCGGCTCGCACGGCTGCCTGGAGGCCGAGGTGGGGGAGCGGGCCCTGCTCGAGACCGCGGGCCGGCTGACCGGTGAGCAGCACGGCAGGGACGCGGTGCGTGCGGTGGTCGACGCCGCCGACCGGGGCGACATCGTGGCGCAGGAGGCGCTCAAGAGGGTCGGCGACTGGCTCGGTCTGGGCGTCGCCAACCTGGTCAACATCTTCAACCCGGAGATGGTCATCTTCGGCGGGATGCTGCGGGAGATCTATCTCGGATCGGCCGCTCAGGTGCGTACCAGGTTGACGCTGCACGCCATGGCGCCGCAGCGCGAGAAGCTGCGGCTGCGCACGTCGTCATTGGCCGATGACGCGACGCTCGTGGGCGCGGCCGAGCTGGCCTTCGCCCACGTGCTCGCGGACCCTCTGGAAGTGCTGGCCAGGGCGACCGGTTAGGAGACCCGGCTCTTCGGCGCGGTCCAGGTGTTGCAGGAACGGGCCGACGCACCGCTGTAGCCGCGCTCCTGCCAGTAGGCGAGGTTACGCGGCTTGCCGTGGACCTTGCTCTCCCCGGCCCTGCTCACGGCGTCGGTCCACTGGTCCCAGGTGATGCCCGGGTCGATGGAGTCGAGCGTGGCGCTGTAGAAGACGCCGGCGAAGCACTCGGCCTGCATCTCCAGGCGATGGCTGAGTATCGTGCGCGCGCTCCCTCCGGCACGCCAGTAGAGCCTGTTCTGCTCGTCCAGCATGCCGGTGAGCTGCTGGACGTGGTGGCCGATCTCGTGGGCGATGGAGTGCGCGAGGTTCATCCGGAACGGGTCCCGCAGGTCCCGCTTCATGATCCGGATGGCGATCGTGCGCTGCGCGGGGCAGTACTGGGCGCCGTTGCTGGTGATCTTGCCGCAGACCGACTGGCTGCCGGTCGTGATGGCGATCTTCGGCGGGCGGTAACGCAGTCCGGCGGCCTTGAACCTGGTGGCCCAGAAGGTGTTGGCGCACCTGGCCATGGCCAGGTGGAAGGTCTTGAGCGAGGCGGCGCTGCCCTGGCGGATCCCGGGGATCGCGCACGACTGCGCCGACGGGGTGCCAGACCCGTAGATCTTGTTCTTGGCCAGTACGGCGGGCGGCGCGGCCTGCGGAGCCTTGGTCTCTGCGTTGGCCGTCCCGGAGAGGGCCAAACCCACGACCATGCCGACAGATGCGGCGATAAGGGGTATACGCACGATCGCGGATACTAGACCACTAGATGGGGCTACGTTCGTGAGTCTTGTGCTTTGTCCGGAAAGCGCAATGCGGCCGCGCCAGTAAGGCACGGCCGCATCAGGGCGTGAAATTACGTGACGGTGCGCGTCGGCGCGGCCCAGGTGTTGCAGGAGCCGGGCGAGGCCGAGCCATAGCCGCGGTTCATCCAGTACGCCTGCGTCGGGCCCCGGCCGTGGTCGTTCTGCGGCCAGCCCTTGGCGCCGTTCTTGCGGAACCAGTCGACGGTGTAGTCCCACTCGCGCGAGTCGACGGGCAGCGTGTTCGTGACCGTGCGCATGAAGACCGAGGAGAAGCACTCGGCCTGCAGCTCCGAGCGGCGCGACAGCGCGAGCTGGCCGGACTTGCCACTGGCGTTCCTGGCGGCCCAGTAGTAGTTCCAGATGCCCGACACGCTCTGGACGTGGTGGCCGTACTCGTGCGCCATCAGCCGGGTGATGCCGAGCGCGAACGGCTGGCGCAGCTGGGTCTTGGTGATCAACATGTACATCGTGCGGTCGGTCGAGCAGTAGACGCCGTCGGCGCCGGTGCTCCACGGGCCGCAAGGCGTGCGGACCTTCCTGGTGATGATGCGCAGCCGCGGCTTGCTGAACGAGAGCCCGGCCTTACGGAACTGGGAGGCCCAGGAGCGGTTGAGGCAGTTCGTCACGGTGGTGAGGAAGCGCTTGTAGGCCGTCGTGCTGCCCTTGGGCAGGGAGCCGGGCGAACAGTTGGAGCTGGCGAGCCTTCCCGTCTTGTACAGCGGGTTCGCCGTCGCGGCGGCCTTGCCACGGGGCGGTGCCGCCTGCTGGGCGGCCTGCTTGACGACCTGCTGACCCGCGCTGACGGGCGTTGTGGCGGCTGTCGCCGTACCCGCGCCGGCCAGCGCGATGACCGCGCCGGCGACCACGAGGGACGACAGTTTCTTCATGGGGAGAGTGTTCATAGTGAAGGAAAGACTAGGTCAAGATCGGACAAATGTGGGTGGATTTGACTCGATGGAGTCAGTGAGGCGCGCACGAACTAGACTCGGTCCCGTTAGCGCACAGGAGCAGAGGGGATCGCATCCGTGAGCGGGTTGCTGGGCTCGGTAAAGGGACCTCACGACGTCAAACGCCTGGATGCGGAGGAATTGCCGCTGCTGGCGGGGGAGATCCGAGACCTGCTCGTCGACTCGTGCGCCCGGTTCGGCGGCCATCTCGGCCCCAACCTAGGTGTGGTGGAGCTCACCATCGCGCTGCACCGCGTCTTCGACTCGCCGCGCGACCCGATCGTCTGGGACACGGGCCATCAGTCGTACGTTCATAAACTGCTCACCGGAAGAGTCGCCGGCTTCGGCGCGCTGAAGCAGGAGGGCGGCCTGTCCGGCTACCCGAGCCAGGCCGAGTCCGAGCACGATTTCGTCGAGAACTCCCACGCCTCCACCGCGCTGTCCTACGCCGACGGCCTGGCCAAGGCGTTCAAGCTGCGGGGCGAGCACGACCGCACGGCCATCGCGGTGATCGGCGACGGCGCGCTGACCGGCGGCATGGCCTGGGAGGCGCTCAACAACATCGCGGCGGGCAAGGACCTGCGGCTCGTCATCGTGGTCAACGACAACGGCCGCTCCTACTCGCCGACGATCGGCGGCCTGGCCTCCCACCTGTCGTCGCTGCGGGTCAACCGCCGCTATGAGGACATGCTCGAGTTCGTCAAGGAGAAGCTCGGGAACGTTCCGGTGCTCTACGACGCGCTGCACGGCATCAAGAAGGGCGTCAAGGACGTCCTGGCCCCGCAGGTCATGTTCGAGGACCTCGGCCTGAAATACGTCGGCCCGATCGACGGCCACGACGAGCAGGCCATGGAGGCGGCGCTGCGCAAGGCCCGCGACTTCCGCGGCCCGGTCATCGTGCACGCGCTCACCCAGAAGGGCCGCGGCTACTCACCGGCCGAGAACCACGACGAGGACCAGTTCCACTCGCCCGGCGCCTTCGACCGGGCCACCGGCGCCGAGAAGCCCAAGGGGCGCATCTGGACCAACGTGTTCAGCGAGGAGCTGGTCAGGCTCGGCAAGGACCGCGAGGACCTGGTCGCCATCACCGCCGCGATGCTCCACCCGACCGGCCTGGCCGCCTTCGCCGAGGCCTACCCCGACCGCATCTACGACGTCGGCATCGCCGAGCAGCACGCCCTGACCAGCGCGGCCGGGCTGGCGCTCGGCGGCATGCACCCGGTCGTGGCCGTCTACGCGACCTTCCTCAACCGGGCCTTCGACCAGCTGCTCATGGACGTGGCGCTGCACCGGCTGCCCGTCACCGTGGTGCTCGACCGGGCGGGCGTCACGGGCGACGACGGCGCCAGCCACAACGGCATGTGGGACCTGTCGATCCTGCAGGTCGTACCCGGCCTGAAGATCGCCGTGCCGCGCGACGGCGAGCGGCTGACCGAGCTGCTCGGCGAGGCCGTGAAGATCTCCGACGGGCCGACCGTGCTGCGCTTCCCCAAGGGTCCGGTCGCCGAGCCGATCGAGGCCGTCGGCAAGCTGGGCGAGATGGACGTGCTGCGCGCGGGCGACCCCGACGTGCTGCTGGTGGGCGTCGGCCCGATGGCGCGGGTCTGCATGGACGCCGCCGTCCTGCTCGACGCGCAGGGCATCTCGGCCACCGTGGTCGACCCGCGCTGGGTCAAGCCGCTCGACGAGGCACTCGTGCTCGCCGCGAGCGCCCACAAGCTGGTCGCGGTCGTCGAGGACAACGGCCGCGTGGGCGGCGTCGGCGACGCGGTGTCCCGCCTGCTGCGTGACGCCGACGTGGACGTGCCCGTACGCGGCTACGGCATCCCGCAGCGCTTCCTCGACCATGCCAAGCGGGCCGCGATCCTCGGCCAGATCGGGCTGACCGCCCAGGATCTGGCCCGTGAGATCACCGAGGCGATCGCCAAGCGGAGCAGCCAGGTCGAGAGCCAGTCCGCGCCGCGCTGAGCGCCCTCCTCACCCTCGGGACAGGAATGATCACCGAGGGTGGGGGAAGACGCTGGATGTGGACATCTTTCGCACCAAGAGCGTCGAGCAGTCGGTCCGCGACACCGAAGCCCCCGAGCACCGGCTGCGAAAGCGACTGACCGCCATCGACCTCACGGTCTTCGGCATCGGCGTCATCGTCGGCACCGGTATCTTCGTGCTGACCGGACGCGTGGCCAAGGAGACGGCCGGCCCCGCCGTGGCGTTCTCCTTCATCGCGGCGGGCATCGTCTGCGGCCTGGCCGCGCTGTGCTACGCGGAGTTCGCCTCGACGATCCCCGTGGCCGGGTCCGCCTACACCTTCTCGCTGGCCACGCTGGGAGAGTTCCCGGCCTGGGTCATCGGCTGGGACCTGATGCTGGAGATGGCGCTCGCGGCGGCCGTGGTGGCGGTCGGCTGGTCGGGCTACTTCGCGTCGCTGATGTCCTCCATCGGCCTTGAGCTGCCCGCGTGGATGGCCGGGGACGAACCGGTGGTCAACCTGCCGGCGATGATCGTCGTGCTGATCCTCACCGGCGTCCTGGCCGCCGGGATCAAGCTGTCAGCGCGCGTCAACCTGGTGATCGTGACCATCAAGGTGGCGGTGATCCTGCTGGTCATCGTGGCCGGGCTGTTCTTCGTCAAGGTGGCCAACTACTCGCCGTTCATCCCCCCGCCGGTGTCCACGCCCGGGGTCGAGGGGCTGAAGGCGCCGCTGATCCAGGTGCTGTTCGGCATCACGCCCGTCGCCTTCGGCGTGATCGGCATCTTCTCGGCCGCCGCGATCGTGTTCTTCGCCTTCATCGGCTTCGACGTCGTCGCCACCGCCGCGGAGGAGACCATCGACCCGCAGCGCGACCTGCCGCGCGGCATCATCGGCTCCCTGGTCATCTGCACCGTGCTGTACGTCGCGGTGTCGGTGGTCGTGGTCGGCATGCAGCGCTACGACCAGCTCAGCGAGAAGGCGCCGCTCGCCGACGCCTTCACCGCGGTCGGGCAGTCATGGGCGGCCGCGCTGATCAGCATCGGCGCGATCGCCGGCCTGACCACCGTGGTGATGATCCTCATGCTGGGGCAGAGCCGGGTGCTGTTCGCCATGTGCCGCGACGGGCTGCTGCCGCGCGGGCTGGCGAAGGTCCACCCCAGGTTCGGCACGCCGGCCCGGCTGACGATCATCATCGGGCTGGTGTCCGCGGCGCTGTCCGGGTTCATCTCGCTCGGGGCGCTGGCCGAACTGGTGAACATCGGCACGCTCTTCGCGTTCGTCGTGGTCTCGGCCGGTGTGATCATCCTGCGCCGCACGCGGCCCGACCTGCACCGGGCCTTCCGTACGCCGTTCGTGCCGGTGCTGCCGATCCTGTCGGTGCTGGCCTGCGTCTACCTCATGCTCAACCTGCCGGTCGAGACGTGGCTGCGGTTCGTGATCTGGATGATCATCGGTGCGGCGCTCTACTTCGTGTACGGCTACCGCCACAGCCGGGTCGAGGCGCCCAGCCCGAAGGGGTAGACGCCCGGAAGCCCCCACCCCCTCGGCGGGCCATCAGAAGGTGAAGACCGCTCCGCCCGCTGCCTTCATCCGGCAGGAGTTGGAGTAGGCGTGGGCCCACTTGACCGTCCGGTCGTGCCACCTGCCCCGCACCATGACGGTGTGGCGCTCGTACTCGTCGGTGCACACGGGGTTGGGCACCACGTTCAGCTTGGCCGGGTCGCCGTCGACCTTCCGCAGCAGCTCGCAGGCCGCGGCCGGGGTGGGGTGCCCGCCGCCGTCGGGGTCGCAGGTGAGGACGACCCCCTTCAGCGGCCGGTCCTTCACCATGACGACGATCCTCAGTGTCGCCTGGGGGCCGGGTTCGGCGAGTGCGGGGGACGCCGTCGCGAGGACGGCGCCGCACAACGCGATCGTGCCGGCTGCTCTCATCATTCGATCTTCTCCGTTCGTAGCGCGGCGAACACGCTATGTGACGGAGTGCCATGCCCGGGGAGGCCCGCCGTGCGGGCCTCCCCAAGCTTGGGTCAAGCGGGTACGGAGGCCACGCCGGGCGCGAGGAAGCGCGGCCGGGCCAGACCCGACCTGTCCAGGTACGGGGTGATCCCGCCCAGGTGGAACGGCCAGCCGGCACCGAGGATCATGCACAGGTCGATGTCCTGCGCCGCCGCGACCACGCCCTCGTCCAGCATGATCTGGATCTCCTCGGCCAGCGCCCGCAGCACGCGCAGCCGTACCTCGGCGGCGGTGGACGGCGTGGCGCCACCCGCGAACAGCGCCACCGCCTCCGGGTCGAGCGAGAAGTCGGGCAGGTACACGCCCGGCTTGCCGGAGGCGACCAGCTTGGCCATGTTCGCCGAGACGCCGAAGCGCTCGGGGAAGGCCGCGTGCAGGGTCTCGGCCACGTGCAGTCCGACGGCCGGGCCCACGAGCTGCAGCAGCGCGAACGGCGTCATCGGCAGCCCGAGGTCGTCGAGCGAGTGCTCGGCCGTCTCCAGCGGCGTGCCCTCGTCGACCGCGGCGATCACCTCGCCCATGAAGCGGGTGAGCAGCCGGTTCACCACGAACGCCGGAGCGTCCTTCACCAGCACCGACGACTTCTTCAGCGACCGGCCCACGGCGAAGGCGGTGGCCAGCGTCGCGTCGTCGGTCGACGGCGCCTTGACGATCTCCAGCAGCGGCATCACCGCGACCGGGTTGAAGAAGTGGAACCCGACCAGCCGCTCCGGACGCTCCAGCCCGGCGCCCATCTCGGCCAGCGAGAGCGAAGAGGTGTTGGTCGCGAGCACGCAGCCGGGCGAGACCACCGCCTCCACCTCCGCGAACACCTGCCGCTTGACCGACAGCTCCTCGAAGACCGCCTCGATGACGAAGTCGGCGTCGGCGAACGCGTCCTTGGTCAGCGAGCCGGTCACCAGCCCCTTGAGCCGGTTGGCCTGGTCGGCCGAGACGCGGCCCTTGGCGAGCAGCTTGTCGACCTCCGCGTGCACGTGGCCCACGCCCTTGGCGAGCCGGGCCTCGTCGAGGTCGGTCAGCACGACCGGCACCTCCAGGCGGCGGGCGAACAGCAGCGCCATCTGCGAGGCCATCAGCCCCGCGCCCACCACGCCGACCTTGGTCACCTTGCGGGCCAGCGCGGCGTCGGGGGCGCCCGCCGGGCGCTTGGCCCGCCGCTGCACCAGATCGAAGGAGTAGAGCCCGGCCCGCAGCTCGTCGCCCATCAGCAGGTCGGCCAGCGCCTCGTCCTCGGCGGCGAAGCCCTCGTCGCGCGAGGCCGTACGGGCCAGGGAGATCAGGTCGAGCGCCCGGTAGGGCGCGGGGGAGGCGCCGCGCAGCTTCATGTCGACCAGGAACCGCGCGTCGGTGACCGCCTTGTCCCAGTCGTCGGCCTCATGCGAGGCGCGCTCCACGACGGTGTCGCCGGTGAGCACCCGGGCGGCCCAGCGCAGCGACTCCTCCAGGAAGTCGGCCGGCTCGAACATCGCGTCGGCGACGCCCAGCTCGAACGCCTGGGCCCCCTTCAGCATGCGGTTCTGCGACAGCGGGTTCTCGACGATCAGCTTGATCGCGCGGGCCGGCCCGATCAGGCGCGGCAGCAACTGGGTGCCGCCCCAGCCCGGCACCAGCCCGAGGAAGCACTCGGGCAGCGCGATCGCCGGAACGCCCGAGGAGATCGTCCGGTAGGTGCAGTGGAGGGCCACCTCCAGCCCGCCGCCCATCGCCGCCCCGTTGACGAAAGCGAACGACGGGATCGGCAGTTCGCCCAGGCGGCGGAACACGTGATGCCCCAGCGCGCCGATGGCCTGCGCCTCCTCGCGCGCGGCCATGCTCGCCGCGCCCTTGAGGTCGGCGCCCACCGCGAAGACGAACGGCTTGCCGGTCACGCCCACGGCGGCCAGGTCGGTGCGGGCGGCGATCTCGGACAGCGCGCCGTTCAGCGCGAACAGCCCGTGCGGGCCGAACGTGCTGGGCTTGGTGTGGTCGAAGCCGTTGTCGAGCGTGATGAGCGCCATCGTGCCGGCCCCGCCGGGCAGCTCGACGTCGCGGACCAGGGCCTTGGTGACGACTTCGCCGGTGTCGCGCTCGGTCAGCAGCGAGCGCCAGGTGTCGAGGTTGCTCATGCCAGGTTCTCCCAGATCACGGTGCCGCCCATGCCCATGCCGACGCACATGGTGGTGATGCCGTAGCGCACGTCGGGACGCTCGCCGAACTGCCGCGCGAGCTGCGTCATCAGCCGCACGCCCGAGGAGGCCAGCGGGTGGCCGAAGGCGATCGCCCCGCCGTAGGGGTTCACCCGGGGGTCGTCGTCGGTGATGCCGAAGTGCTCCAGGAAGGCCAGCACCTGGACGGCGAACGCCTCGTTGATCTCAAACAGCCCGATATCGGAAATATCAAGATTTGCCAGGCGGAGCGCCCGCTCAGTGGACGGGATCGGGCCCACGCCCATCACCTCGGGGTCCACCCCGGCGAAGGCATAGGAGACCAGCCGCATCTTCGGCGCCAGGCCGAGCTCGGCGGCCGTCTCGGCGGCGGCCACGACGCAGCCGGTGGCGCCGTCGTTGATGCCCGAGGAGTTGCCCGCCGTGACGTTGCCGTGGGAGCGGAACGGCGTCTTGAGCGCGCTCAGCCCGTCCAGCGTGGTGCCGGGGCGCGGCGCCTCGTCCTCGACCGCCAGCCCCCAGCCCTTCTCGGCCGTCCTGATCGCCGTGGGCACCAGATCCGGCTGGATCCTGCCGTCGGCGTACGCCTTGGCCACCTTCTCCTGCGACAGCACCGCGTAGGCGTCGGCGCGGTCCTTGGTGATCGTCGGGAAGCGGTCGTGCAGGTTCTCGGCCGTCATTCCCATGACCAGAGCGCTCGGGTCGACCAGCCGCTCCGACAGGAACCTCGGGTTGGGGTCGACGCCCTCGCCCATCGGGTGGCGGCCCATGTGCTCGACGCCGCCCGCGATCGCCACGTCGTACGCGCCGAACGCGATGCCGCCCGCGACCGTGGTCACCGCGGTCATCGCGCCCGCGCACATGCGGTCGATCGCGTAGCCCGGCACGGTCTTGGGCAGCCCGGCCAGCACCGCCGCCGAGCGGCCGATGGTCAGGCCCTGGTCGCCGATCTGGGTGGTCGCGGCGATCGCGACCTCGTCCACGCGCTCCGGTGGCAGTCCCGGGTTGCGCCGGATCAGCTCGCGGATGACACGCACGACCAGGTCGTCTGCGCGGGTCTCCGCGTACATGCCCTTGGGCCCGGACCGGCCGAAAGGTGTGCGTACGCCGTCGACGAACACGACGTCACGAGAGGAAGGCACGGATTCGCTCCTCGTTGCTCGGCAGTTACCGCGCCTATGCTACTCGCCAGTAACCACGCCGCAGACGAGGACGGCCGCCAGCAGCACGTACAGCGTCACGGTCGCCGGCTCCCACAGATGAGCCCGCGCCCCGACCAGAGCCACAACCGCCCCCACCTGGAGCCCAGACCCCACACGGAGCGCCGCGCTCGCATCGAGGGTCGTGCCTGTGCGAAGCGTCCGGCCTTTTCGCCGACGCGTGAGCCGGTCGGGGTCCCACGGATCGTCAGGTGATCCACCCGGCCGGTTGGCACGCGTCGGCTGCCCCCATGCCTCACGTGCCCACCAGGCGACGAAGCACACGCCCGCCGCCGAACCCGCCAGCGCCAGCGCCTCGGTGGCCTGGCCCAAGGCGTGGGCGAGGTCGTACAGGCCCGACTCGCGGAACGGGCGCGGCGCCGTACAGCCGAGCAGCAGTGTCACCGCCCATCCGCAGCCGACGCCGAGCCTGCTGAGCGCCCGTAGCGGCGTGCCGGGCGGGCTCGCGTACAGCTCGTGCTCGCGTCTGCGCACGGCCCGTGTCCGCGCGCCCCAGACGGCCTGGGTGACCGCCAGCGCGGGCAGCGCGAGGAGAAAGAGCGTGAGCGCCAGTACAGCCAGCGGCAGGGTCTCCTCGCCCGCCGGGGCCCGTTCGGCGAGCGATTGGGAGAAGGCGATCAGCGCGAGCGAGCACGAGAGCGTGACGATCGCGGTCCGGCGCGCGGCGCGGGCCCGAGCGCGTAATCCGGTCATCGCCAGGGCGCCGGGAGGGGGTGAAACCTCGGTCATACTGGTCATGATGTCGTCACGCCGCGTAACGGCGCCCCGGATTCCGGTCTTTTGGCTGGAGCCCTAGATGAGACCGTAATTCCCGTCCTGACCGAGATCAGCGCCGTCATATGCGGCATTTGTTGGCTTTGGGTCGGCCGTGTGTCGTTACGGTGCGTATGGGGGTGGACCAGGTGCGTGGCCAGGTGCAGGCAACCATTGGACATACCCTGAGGGGGGTTTCTGAAACAGTTGTGACACCAGGTTATTTGTGAGCATCTTGTGAAATTTCCGGACAAGTGGTGGTGGAGTCTGTTAGGAAAGGTCGCGGTCCAGATTCGTATTAGAGAGGTTCCATCGTGGCGCGCGACGAGAACGACAGGCCATATGAGGATGGGCAGGGAAGGTCGCTGAACCCGGATTTGACCGGCGACGTTCTGTCCCCGCGGTGGAGCACGGATGACACCGACGAGCAGCCGGCCATTGTGGTCTCGGGCAACGAGACCTACATCCTCCCGCCGGACAGGGGCGCGCCCGAGCTGTACACCCCGCATGCCGAGGGACAGCACCGCGTTGAGAGCGTCGAGGGTGACGGCCCGCTTTACACCGGCGACTCGCCCAGTGGCGCACTCTATGGGGACTCGCTCTACTCGGGCGGTGACCAGCTCTACACGGGCGACGCGCCCAGTGGCTCGCTTTACACCAGTGACGCCGCCAGTGGGCCGCTCTATTCCGGTGACGCGCCCAGCGGTCCCCTTTACGGCGGCGACGCGCCCAGTGGTCCGCTTTACACCGGCGACGACAGGGAAGGCGCCCCGCTCTACACCGGCGACCAGCCGAGCGACGCCTACCTTCCGCTCGACAAGAGCTACGAGTCCCCGTACGACGATGACGAGCCCGAGGCGCCCAAGCGTGGCTTCCTCGGCTCCGGCTGGACCGACAGCTCCCAGGGCGGTGGCGGCCACCAGGCCGAGGGCGACAAGGAGGTGCGCCGCCGTACCAAGGTGCTGCTCATGGCGGCCGTCGCGGTCGTCGTGCTCGGCGCGGGGGCCGGCTGGATGCTGACCGGCACGTCGTCCGACGACCCGTGCGCGGGCGCGAAGTGCGCCAGCGCCGAGCAGGTGAAGAAGCCCGCCACCTCTCCCGCGGAGATCGAGGACACCGAGGAGCCGGTCGCCGATCCCACGGACACCGACACGGCGGAGCCGACCACGTCGCGGACCGCCGCCCCGTCGCCGACCGCCGCCAAGGTACGCGCCACCCGTACCCCCACGCCCCGGGCCACCCGCACGCGCATCGGCCAGCCGACCGCCAAGCCGAGCAGCCGGGCCACCAGGGCGCCGCAGGAGACCATCAAGGACACGGACGCCGACACCGCGACCGAGACCGAGCAGCCGACGGCCAAGCAGCCGACCAGTCAGCCGACGCAGGCGGTTCAGACGCAGGCCCCGGTGCCGGCCCCGACGCAGACCAGCAAGGGCCTGTTCGACATCCTCTTCCCCTGGTCCTGATGCTTTTCGGCGGCGGCTTCCTGTCGCGCTGGGCCCGAGGCGTGTAAGGATGCGGACCCAGGTGTCGATCTGGCACACTGGAAACCGCTTTCCTGGAGGTCTCGTGGTCACGCTGGAAGACGTCGCCAAGCAGGCGGGCGTCTCGCTCGCGACCGCCTCGCGGGTGCTCAACGGCAGCACCCGCCAGGTGGGCGCCGACCTGCGAGCCCGAGTCGAGCGGGCCGCGTACGAGCTCGGCTACCGCGCCAACATCGCGGCGCAGACGTTGGCCCGCGGGGCGAGCAACGTCATCGGCATCGTGGTGCACGACCTGACCGACCCCTACTTCGCCGCGCTGGCCGACGGCGCGATGCGGGCCGCGGCCGGCGAGAACCTGCTGGTCATGGTGGGCACCACGCACCGCGACCCCGACCAGGAGATCGCCTACGTCGCGACGCTGAACGCCCAGCGCGTGCGCGCCGTGCTGCTGGTCGGCTCCCGGGTCGCCGATCCCGGCGTGACCGAACGGCTCCGCGGCGAGCTGGACCGCTACCGGACCAGCGGCGGCCGGGTCGCCTGCGTGGGCCAGGACCTGCTCGGCGTCGACACGGTCGCGCCCGCCAACTACGAGGGCGCCGCCGCGCTGGCCCGTTCGCTGGCCGAACTCGGCCACACCCGCTTCGCCATCCTGGCCGGGCCGCCGCACCTGATGACCGCCCGCGACCGGTGCGCCGGATTCGCCTCGGCACTGGCCGAACTCGGCCTGCCGGAGCCGCGCGTCATCCAGGGCCCCTTCGACCGCGACGGCGGCTACCGGGCGGCTCAGGAGACAGGTGACGCGACCTGCGTGTTCGCCGTCAACGACGTGATGGCCGTGGGGGCGCTCGCCGCGTACCGGGAGCGGGGGGTCCGG
This sequence comes from Nonomuraea sp. NPDC049141, assembly GCF_040648415.1. Classification (NCBI taxonomy): domain Bacteria; kingdom Bacillati; phylum Actinomycetota; class Actinomycetes; order Streptosporangiales; family Streptosporangiaceae; genus Nonomuraea; species Nonomuraea sp. NPDC049141. Next base: position 668,746 of record NZ_JBEZDR010000001.1, on the reverse strand, counting down.
GTGCCGGACGACGTGTCGGTGGCCGGCTTCGACGACATCGCGACGCTGCGGGACCAGGTGCCCGCGCTGACCACGGTACGGCTGCCGCTGCAGGACATGGGCGCCCGCGCCCTTGAGCTGGCGCTGGCGTCGGGGGAGGAGCCGACGGTGGAGCAGGTGGCGGGCGAGGTGGTGTTGCGGGAGAGCGTACGGGCGTTGGGGTGAGCGCGGGGCAAGGGGCGCTTCCGAAGGGGAGGTGCCGCACAGGCGGTACGGTCGCTCGGGAGGGCGCGATGAAACTGGCGGTCAGCACGCTCGGGATGCCGGGAGACGGGCTCGACAGGGCGATCGAGGTGGCGACCGGGCAGGGTTGCCAGGGCCTGGAGCTTCGGTTGCACCCCGACACCGGCGTACACCGGGGCCTGTCGGCGGCCGAGCGGTCGTCGGTGCGGGAACGGGTCGAGGCAGCCGGTCTGGAAATATCCGCGCTCGCCGGATATGTCGGCGTATGCGAACCAGGTCCCGACGAGCCGCTCGTCGAGGCGCTCATCGCGGACCTGACGCTCGCCGCCGACCTCGGTGCCCCGGGCGTCCGGGTGTTCCCGCGCGGCGACGACCCCACGATCGGCGCGCGCAGGCTCAAAGCCGTCTCCGCTACGGCCGCCGAACTCGGCCTGCGGGTCCTCGTCGAAACCCACGACCGCATGGCCACCGGCGCGGCCGTCGCCCGGCTGCTCGGCGAAGCGGCCTGCCCCGAGACGACCGGAGCACTCTGGGACCTGCTCCACCCTTGGCGTCACGGCGAGTCCCCGGCCGACACCCTGGCCCTGCTCGGCCCGTACCTCGCCTACGTCCAGGTCAAGGACGCGGTCTCCGCCCAGGACACCACACCGGTGCCGATGTGGACCGGCACGGTACCGCTGGACGAGTCCGGCGAACTGCTGCGCGCGTGGGGCTACTCCGGCTGGGTGTCGCTCGAGTGGGAGCGCACCTGGTATCCCCAGGTCGCCCCGGTGGAGGAGATACTGCCTGGGGCCGCCGAATGGGTGCGGCGTTTCCGAAGGGAGTAGCCATTGAAGGACAAGGTGCTGGTCGTCGGCATGGACGGTCTCCGCTTCGACCGCCTGCTCGCGGTGGGGCCACCGGAGTTGACCGGACTGATGTCCAGAGGCGCGTACGGAACGAGCCTCCTCCCGTACGGCGAGGCCACCGCCCCGCGCACCGAGTCCCCCGGCGAGATCGTCCCCGAGACCACCAGCGAGCCCGCCGAGCCCGACCAGCGGAGTGCCGTCCGTGTCATCAGGTCTCGGACCGACTCCGGGCCCGGGTGGTCGTCGATCGCCACCGGGGTGTGGCCCGACAAACACGGCGTCGTCGACAACGCGTTCACCCGCCAGCAGTTCGCGAAATATCCGGACTTCTTGACTCGCGCCAAGACGGCCCGCCCCGACCTGGACACCGCGGCGTTCTTCTCCTGGGCGTCGCTGGCGGAGCACGGCGCGTTCGGCCCGGCCATCGACACCCGCTTCGTCCTCGACGGCTACACGATCGACTGGCCGATCGCCGACAAGCAGGTCGCCGAGGCCGCCGAGCGGCACCTGGCGAGCGCGGGCGCCGACCTCACGTTCGTGTACCTGGGCGAGACCGACGAGGTGGCCCACGACCTCGGCCCGCACTGCCCCGAATACACCAAGGCGCTACATACCCAGGACTCCTACCTGGGCCGCCTCCTCGACGCGATCCGGGGAAGGCGGACGTTCGCCGACGAGCGCTGGACCGTGCTGGTCACCACCGACCACGGTCACATCGACGACGGCGGCCACGGCGGCACCTCCGTCGAGGAGCGCACGGTCTTCGTCATCGCCGCCACTCTCGGCGAGGACCTGGGCGGCGCCGACCTCGGCGGCCCGAGGCTGGTGGACGTCGGCCTGACCGCGCTCGCCCGGCTCGGCATCGAGCCCGACCCCGGCTGGGGTCTCGACGGCGTGCCTCTGGAGGTGTGAGCGACGCCACTGTTCATCAAGTGTTGAATTCTTTGCCGCGAAGCGTGAGACTCGTAACCAGACGCTGAACGGTGGGGGTACACCCAATGAAGACGGCACTGGACTTTTCCGAGATCGACGGCGGCATGCTGGCCGAAGTCGGTGGCAAGGCGGCCAACCTCGGTGAGCTGACCCGGGCCGGGCTCCCGGTCCCGCCCGGCTGGGTGCTCACCACGGAGGCCTACCACGAGGTGGCACAGGCGGCGGGCCTGGACGACGTCATCGCGACCGGCGGTCCGGGTCTCGCGGAGGCCGCGAGGACCCGGCTGCTGGAGGCCCCGATCCCCGAGGCCATCGCGGAGTCGATCCGCGAGGCCTACACCACGCTGGGCAAGGCCGTACAAACACCAAAGGCGGTGCCGGTCGCGGTGCGGTCGTCGGCCACGGCGGAGGATCTGCCGTTCGCCAGCTTCGCCGGGCAGCAGGACACCTACCTCAACGTCGTCGGCGCCGACGCCGTGCTCGACGCCGTACGTCGCTGCTGGGCCTCGCTCTGGACCGACCGCGCGGTCGCCTACCGCGACTCCAACGGCATCGACCACGCCTCCGTACGGCTGGCGGTGGTCGTCCAGGTCATGGTCGACTCGCGTACGGCGGGCGTGATGTTCACCGCGAACCCGCTCACCGGACGCAGGCACGAGGCCGTCATCGACGCGAACCCCGGCCTGGGCGAGGCCGTGGTGTCCGGCGCCGTCAACCCCGACCGGTTCGTGGTCGACGCGGCGAGCGGCGAGATCCTCGACCGGCACGCGGGCGACAAGCGACTGGCGATCCGAGCCCTGCCCGGCGGCGGCACGGAACGCGTCGAGTCCGCCCACGACGGCCTCTGCCTGACGGATGATCAAGTACGCGATCTGGCCGCGCTCGGCGCTCGTGTCGAGGACCACTACGGTGCGCCGCAGGACACCGAGTGGGCCATCGACGCCGACGGCACGCTCTGGCTCACGCAGGCGAGGCCGATCACCACGCTCTACCCGCTGCCCGAGACCACCAGGGAGGGCCTGCGGGCGTACTTCTCCATCAATGTCGCCCAGGGCGTCATGGGCCCGCTCACCCCGATGGGCCTGTCCGCGTTCCGGTTGATCAGCGCGGGTGCCGCCGGGGTGTTCGGCTACGGTCCGGCCGAGGCGCGCGATGGGGCCGCGTTCATGTTCGAGGCGGGTCAGCGCACCTGGCTGGACCTGACCACGGCCCTGCGCAGCCGTATGGGGCGGGCGATCCTGCCGCGCGCGCTGACGATGGGCGAGGCCAGGGCCGCGGCGGTGCTGACGGACCTGTTCGAGGAACCACGGTTCTCGGTGATCCACACCTCGCGCCGCCCGTTCTTCCGCGCGGTGGCGCACTTCGCCCGCCGCGTGCACGCCCCGACGCGCGTCCTACAGGCACTGATCAGGCCCGATCGGGCGCTCGCCTACACCAGGCGACTCGGCGAGGAACTGGACCGGCGGCTGCGCGTGCCCGGCTCCGCCACGCCCGTCCAGCGCCTCGACCACGCGGAGCGGATGCTCAGCGGCACGTTCCCGGTGATCGTCTCGCTCATGCCGATCGCGATCACCGGCTACGGCCTGTTCGGGCTGGCCTCGAAGCTCTCCGGCCGGTCCATGAGCGACATGCAGGACGTGCTCCGCAGCGTCCCCAACAACCCGACCACCGAGATGGACCTCGAACTCTGGGCGCTGGCGACGCGGATCGAGCCGGAACCGTTCAGGAACGAAACGGTGAGCGAGCTCGTACGCCGCTTCCGGGCCGGCGAACTGCCCCCGAAGGCCCAGCAGGGAATCACCGCTTTTCTGGATAAGTACGGGCATCGCGGTGTCGCCGAGATCGATCTGGGCGTTCCGCGCTGGTCCGAGGAGCCGGCGCACATCCTCGGCGTACTGGCCAACTACCTGCGCATGGAGGACGGCGGCGACCTCGCGCCCGACAAGCTGTTCGCGAGGGGAGCGGCCGAGGCCGAGGCGGCCGTCGCGCGGATCGTGGCGGCGGCCCGCGGCAAGGGCGCGTTCCGGGGCGCCGTCGCCGGGTTCGGGCTGCGGCGCACCAGGTTGTTCGCGGGGGTGCGGGAAATGCCGAAGTTCTACCTGGTCAAGACCCTGGCCGCGGTGCGGCGGAGCCTGCTCGTCGTCGGCGAGCACCTGGTGACCACCGGCGTGCTGGAGACGGCGGACGACGTGTTCTTCCTGCGGATCGAGGAGGCGCGGTCGGCGCTGGGCGGAGGCGATCTGCGGGAGCTGGTGATCGAGCGGCGGGCGGCCTACGAGCAGGAGTCGCGCCGCAGGCACGTACCGAGGATCGTGCTGTCGGACGGCACCGAGCCCGAGGCGTTGTCGACCGTGGCCGCGGAGGGCGCGCTGATCGGCAGTGCCGCCTCCGCGGGCACGGTCACCGGCCGCGCCAGGGTGGTGCTCGACCCGATCGGTGCGCACCTGGAGCCGGGCGAGATCCTGGTCTGCCCGTCGACCGACCCCGGCTGGACGCCGCTGTTCCTCACCGCGGGTGGGCTGGTGATGGAGATGGGCGGCGCCATGTCGCACGGCGCGGTGGTGGCCCGCGAGTACGGCATCCCGGCGGTGGTCGGCGTCCCGGACGCCACCCACCGCATCGTCACCGGCCAGGAGATCACGGTGAACGGAGCCGCGGGCACGGTGACGATCACCGAGCCCGAGCCGGGCGTCGAGAACGAGGACGCGGCGGAGAACGCACCGGCCACCAGCCCGGCCTGACCCCCAGCGGCCAGGCCGGCCACACTCGGGGCGTTACGGGGTGCCGGTCACCACCTGGGCGTAGCGGCGCTTCATGGTGGCCACCACCTCGTCCGGGTCGGCGGCCCAGACGTCGGCGTTGAAGATCTCCACCTCGACGTCCCCCGTGTAGCCGGCCTCGGCCACGGCACGGGTGATCGGCGGGAAGTCGATCACTCCGTCGCCCATCATCCCCCGCCCCAGCAGCACGTCCGCCGGAAGGGGCTGCAGGAAGTCGCACACCTGGTACGACGCGATCCGCCGGCCGGCCCTGGCGATCTCCTCGAACACCCGAGGGTCCCACCACACGTGGAAGGTGTCGACCACCACCCCCACCTGCTCCTCCGGGTAGGGCAGGCACAGGTCGACCGCCTGCGCCAGCGTCGACAGGACGGCCCTGTCGGCGCAGTACATCGGATGCAGCGGCTCCAGCGCCAGCTTGACGCCCCGCTCACCGGCGTACGGGGCCAGCACCTCCAGCGCCTCGGCCACCTGCCCGCGGGCCCCGGCCAGATCCCGCGAGACCCCGGCGTCCGGCAGCGGTTCGCCCGGCTTCACGCCCGGGAGGCCGCCGACGACCATGACCAGGCAGGCCGCCCCCAGCTCCGCGGCTTCATCGATGGCCCGCCGGTTGTCGTCCAGCGCCCGGCCCGCGCCGTCACCCGGGGCCGTGAGGAAGCCGCCACGACACAGCGACGACACGCGCAGCCCGGCCTCGCGGACCAGCTTGACGCTCTCGGCCAGGCCCTGCTCGGCCACCTCCTCGCGCCACAGCCCCACCGCCTCCAGGCCATGCCGTACGCAGCCCTCGACGGCCTCCGCCACCGACCACCGCTTGGTCGTCCGCTGGTTCAGGGAGAGGCTCACAGCCCGTTCACCTCCAGCAACGCCTTCATCCTCCGTACGGCCAGCTCCTGGTCGGCCAGCAGCCCGGCCTGGTCGGCGAGCCGGAACACCTCCGACAGGTGGACCAGCGAGCGGGCCGACTGGGCGCCGTTCACCATGGCGAACGCGTCCTGGTGGCCGTTCAGCCAGGCCAGGAAGACGATGCCGGTCTTGTAGTTGTACGTCGGCGACTCGAAGATCTTCCGGGAAAGCGGCACGGTCGGGGCCAAGATTTCATCGTAAAGTGCGAAATTTCGGGCGGCCTCCGCGCCGGTGCCCTGCTCGGCCGCGTCCAGTGCCCGCAACGCCGCGGCCGCCGCCGGAGCGATGGCGTCGAAGATGCCCAGCAACGCGTGCGAGCCCGACTTGATCAACGACGGGTAGTTGAAGTCGTCCCCGGTATAGAGCCTGACCCCCGTGGGCAACGCGGCCCGCAGCCCCACCTCGTGCTCCTCGTCGAGCAGCGACACCTTCACCCCGTCCACCATCGAGGCGTGGGCGTGGATCAGCTCCAGGAACGACTCCGTGGCCGCGCCCACATCCGGCGAGCCCCAGTAACCGGCCAGCTGCGGATCGAACATCTCGCCCAGCCAGTGCAGGATCACCGGCCGGTCGGCCCGCCCGAGCAGCTCCCCGTACACCTGGTGGTAGTCCTTGGGCCCGCTCGCCACCCGCGCGAGCTGCCGCGAGGCCATGATGATCACTCCGGCGCCCGCCGCCTGCACGGTCTCCAGCTGCTCCGCGTACGCGGCGGTGATCGCGCGCAGGTCGGCCGCGCCGGGGGCGTGGTCGGTGCCCGCGCCGCAGGCCACCAGCGCGGCGGGGTCGCCGAACGAGCGGGCCTCGGCGGCGCTGCGCCGGATGAGCTCCTTCGTGGCGGCCCAGTCCAGGCCCATGTTGCGCTGGGCGGTGTCCATGGCGTCGGCCACGCGCAGGCCGTGCGACCAGAGGTGCCTGCGGAACCGGAGCGTGGCGTCCCAGTCGACCGCGGCGGGGGAGCCGGGCGTGTTGTCGCCGAGCGGGTCGGCCACCACGTGCGCGGCCGCGTACACGACCCGGCCGGTCGCCGGCTGCTCGACGACGGGCCAGGTCACGGGCTCACGCAGGGTGTAGGCGCCGCCGGGCAGGTTGATGTTCACAGGTGGGGCACCTCGATCCGGCGGCCCTCGGCGGACGAGCGCAGGCCCAGCTCGGCGAGCTGCACGCCGCGCGCGCCCGAGGCGAAGTCGTTCGGGAACGGCGCGTCCTCGAGCACGTGGCGGATGAACTGCTCCCACTGGATCTTGAAGCCGTTGTCGAAGTCGGCGTTGTCCGGCACTTCCTGCCAGCCCTCGCGGAAGCGGGCCGTGGCGGGCAGGTCGGGGTTCCAGACCGGCTTGGGGGTGGCGGCGCGGTGCTGGAAGCGGCAGTTGCGCAGGCCCGCGACCGCGCTGCCGTGCGTGCCGTCCACCTGGAACTCCACCAGCTCGTCGCGGTTGACGCGGACGGTCCAGGAGGAGTTGATCTGGGCGATCACGCCGCCCGCCAGCTCGAAGATGCCGTACGCGGCGTCGTCGGCGGTGGCCGCGTAGGCCCTGCCCTGCTCGTCGACCCGCTGGGGAACGTGCGTCACGGCCTTGGCGTAGACGGACTCGACACGGCCGAACAGGTTCTCCATCACGTAGTGCCAGTGCGGGAACATGTCGAGCACGATGCCGCCACCGTCCTCGGCGCGGTAGTTCCACGACGGCCGCTGGGCCTCCTGCCAGTCGCCCTCGAACACCCAGTAGCCGAACTCACCCCGCACCGAGAGGATCTGGCCGAAGAAGCCGCCGTCGATGAGCCGCTTCAGCTTGAGCAGGCCCGGCAGGAACAGCTTGTCCTGCACCACGCCGTTCTTGACACCCTTGGCCTCGGCCGCCTCCGCCAGCGCGACCGCCTCCTGGACGGACTCGGCCGTGGGCTTCTCGGCGTAGATGTGCTTGCCGGCCTCGATGGCCTTGAGCACCGCCTTCACCCTGGCGCCCGTGACCTGGGCGTCGAAGTAGATGAGATTGTCGTCGTCGGCCAGGGCCGAGTCGAGGTCAGTGGTGTAGCGGGAAATGTGGTGATCGGCAGCGATCTTGGAAAGCTTGTCCGCGCTCCTGCCCACCAGGACCGGCCTGAGCTTGACCCGGCTGCCGTCGGAGAGGACCACCCCGCCCTGCTCGTTGATGGCCAGAACCGAACGGACCAGGTGCTGGCGGTAGCCCATCCGGCCGGTGACGCCGTTCATCACGACGCCGATGGTGCGCACGCTCATGAGGATCCTTTCACGGAAAGCGCTTTCCCGAACGGTAAGGCCGCCCCCGTGGGGGCGTCAAGGGGGCCGTACCTAGAGCTCGCCCTTGGTCTCCAGGCGGGCCAGGGCCTTGGCGAGCGGATGGGCGGTGAGGGAGAGCTGCCATTCGCGGGCGCCGAGCCCGCGCAGCCGGGTGGTCACGGCGTCGTCGGTGATCTCTTCCGGCGGCTCCCAGGTGAGCCTGCGCACCGCGTCGGGCTGCAGCAGGTTCTCCGTGGGCATGCGATGCTCGTCGGCGAGCGCGGCCACGACGGCGCGGGCGGCGGCGAGTCGTTTGGCCGCCGCCGGATCGCGGTCGGCCCAGCGGTTGGCCGGGGGCGGCCCGTCGCCGGGCGTGCTCGGCTGTGGCAGCTGGGATTCGGGCAGCCCGCGCGCCCTGCTCACCGCGGCCAGCCAGTCGGTCATGTGCCTGCGCGCGCTGCGTCCGGTGAACGCCGAGATCTCGGTGAGCGCCTTCTTGGTGCGCGGCACCTCCAGCGCGGCCGTGACGATCGCCGAGTCGGGCAGTACCCGGCCGGGCGCCAGGTCGCTCTCGCGGGCGATGCGGTCGCGCATGGTCCACAGCTCACGCACGATCGCCAGCGCCCGCATGTTGCGTACCTTGTGGATGCCCGACGTACGCCGCCACGGATCGGAGCGGGGGACCGGCGGCGGGGTGTTGAGCACGGCGGCGAACTCCTCGCGCGCCCACTCCAGCTTGCCGCTCTCCACCAGTTCGCCGTGGAGCACGTCGCGGAGCTCGACCAGCACCTCGACGTCGAGCGCGGCGTAGCGCAGCCAGTCTTCCGGCAGTGGCCTGGTCGACCAGTCGGCCGCCGAGTGGCCCTTCTCCAGCCGCAGCCCCAGCACGGTCTCGACCATCGTGCCGAGCCCCACCCGCTCGTAGCCGAGCAACCGGCCCGCCAGCTCGGTGTCGAACATGTCACGCGGCCTGAACCCGACCTCCAGCAGGCACGCCAGATCCTGCGAGGCGGCGTGCAGCACGATCTCCGCGCCCGACACGGCCTCGTCCAGCTCCGACAGGTCGGGGCAGGCGATCGGGTCGATCAGCGCGCTGCCCGCGCCCGCCCGGCGCAGCTGCACCAGGTAAGCGCGGTTGCCGTAGCGGTAGCCGGAGGCCCGCTCGGCGTCGACCGCCACGGGACCGGTGCCGGCCCCGAAGGCCTCGACGACGCGCGCCAAAGACGCGGCATCCTCGACGACCGGCGGGATGCCTTCACGCGGCTCCAGCAGCGGGACGACGGTTCGTTCTTCTGTCATGAGTTCACCGACCTCATGACCCTTGTGCGGTATTGACTGGTGCCCTCACTTCGTACGGTCACTCTCCGGATCTTCACGTCGGCGTGGCATGGCGGCCACGTCGGGAGGGAGCGGCGGGATCCCGGCCGCCAGGCACATGAGATCGCACCAGGCGGCCACATGGCCGGAGAGATCCTCATGCGCGGGCGACCAGGACGCCCTCAGCTCTAGCTCGGTGGTGACCGGATCTTCGGCCTTGTTGCCGAACCCCTCGGACACGGCTCTAGTCACGGTACCGCCAGCGGCGGAGTAGTCGGCCTGATGGGCCTCGAGCGCCTCGGTGAGCCAGCTCCACGCGACGGGACCGAGCAGGGGGTCGGAGGTGATCTCCGGCTCCATGTCGGCCCTGACGTAGGCGACCAGCCGGAACGGGCCCTCCCAGCCGCGCTGGCCGTCGGGGTCGAAGAGCAGGATCAGCCTGCCGACCGCGAGCTCGTCGTCCTCGCGGTAGACCGAGGCGCCGATCGCGGCCGCGAAGGGGGCCAGCCGCTGGGGCGCGGGCAGGTCTTCGAGCTCGATCTCCGGCCGGACCTCGGCCTGACGCAGGCTTTCGACCGCGCGCCTGAAGGAGGCGGGGGCCGGTGGCTGCTCACCGAGGGTCATAGCCGAAGCGTAGGTCGAAGACGGGCGGAAGGGGACCACGGGGGTGCTCATAGTTCGCGATCAAACCGATGCCATAGCTAGCTGACGGACCGGCAGAGTGATCCCGCCGAGGATGATCGCGTGACCGCAGTCGAGGCAGGCCCACTCCGGACAGTCGCCCGGCTCGTGCCCGTCGAGACACGGAGGCTGCTCGAACAGCCGCTCGCCGGCGCAGAGAGCGCAGTGCTCACTGCGGTGTCCTGGGGAACCCCACAACGCGGTCATCGCACCGGAGCCTTTCTTCGGGTCGTCGCTCCGACGTTGGCACGGCACGCTGACAATTCGCCGCAACGCGCTCGGCGTGTCCCGAAAGTGGATGCTGAATCGATGCCGCGCGGTGGCTTGGTCAACTTTTGGTCCAGACGAGACCGGCTTTCTGGTCGCCCATGGGGTGCCGACGACCCGTGTGCGCCGCCGATGCCGAGCCGACCGGTAAACATCCATCTGGCTATCTGATCATGATTTGGCCCAATCAATGCATACTTTTCCGACACCTCGCACCGGTTGCCGGACCAGCGCGAGGTCATGGCACCCTTGGAGGGTGAATCTCGCCGACTCAGCGTTCCTGCGCGCCTGCCGCCGCCAGCCCACTCCGCACACCCCGGTCTGGTACATGCGGATGGCAGGGCGCTCGCTACCCGAATACCTGAAGGTCCGCGAGGGCGTGCCGATGCTCACCGCGTGCGCGACGCCCGACATGATCGTCGAGATCACCCTGCAACCCGTCCGCCGCTACGGCGTCGACGCGGCCATCTTCTTCAGCGACATCGTCGTGCCGCTCAAGGCCATCGGCGTCGACCTCGACCTCAAGCCGGGAGTCGGCCCGGTCGTGGCCGACCCGATCCGCGACGCCGCCGGGATCGAGGCACTGCGCCCGCTGGAGCCCGGCGACGTGCCCTACGTGAGCGAGGCGATCAAGGCGCTGACCGGCGAGCTGGGCGCCACTCCGCTGATCGGCTTCGCGGGCGCGCCGTTCACGCTCGGCGCGTACCTCATCGAGGGCGGCCCGTCCAAGAACCATGACCGCACCAAGGCCATGATGTACGGCGACCCGAAGCTGTGGCACGCGCTGATGGACCGGCTCAGCGACATCGTCCTGGAGCACCTGCGCATCCAGATCCGGGCCGGGGCGTCGGCCGTCCAGCTGTTCGACTCTTGGGTGGGCGCGGTGGCCCCCGACGACTACCGCGAGTTCGTGCTGCCCCACACGCGCCGGATCTTCGACGGGCTGGCCGACCTCGACGTGCCGCGCATCCACTTCGGCGTGGGCACCGGCGAGCTGCTGAGCCTGTTCGGCGAGGCCGGGGCCGACGTGGTGGGGGTCGACTGGCGGGTGCCGCTCGACGAGGCCGCCCGCCGGGTGGGGCCGGGCAAGGCGCTGCAGGGCAACCTCGACCCCGCCCTCCTCCTGGCCCCGTGGGAGGTCGTCGAGCGCAAGGCCCGCGAGGTGCTGCGCCGTGGCGAGGCGGCCGAGGGCCACGTCTTCAACCTCGGTCACGGCGTGCTGCCCTCGACCGACCCCGACCAGCTCAAGCGGCTGACCGACCTGGTTCACGAAGCCTGAGTCTCCGCCGGGGTCGGTGCCGGGCGCGCCGGGCGGCGGCGCCGTACGAGGAAGACCACCAGGGCGGTCAGGGGCACGACCACGATCAGCCACGGCAGCAGCACGCCGACGACCGTCAGCGCGACCTTCACGAACCCGACCAGCGCCGCCCAGCCCGACTTCAGGCCGCCGAGGAAGCCGGCCGGCTCCTCCGACGGCTCCTCCACGACCGTGACGGGGCCGACCAGGCGGAGCGTGAGCGTGGCCATGCCGACCTGGGTGGCGAGCTCCTTCTGCTGGGACTGCAGTGACTCCAGGTCGGCCTCGCGGTCGGAGATCTCCCGCTCGACCTGTAGGACCTGGCCGATCGTGTCGGCCTTCTTCAGCAGCGTGCGCAGCGATTCGAGGGCCTGCTGCGCTGACTTCAACCGGCTGTTGACGTCGGCCACCTGCAGCGTGACGTCCTGGGTGCCCTGCTGGACCGACAACTGCTTGCCGAGGTTCTTGCCGAGCGTGGTGAGCACCTCGCCGTAGCGGGCGGGCGGGATCTTGAACTCCAGCATGGCGCTGGCCTCGCTGCCCTCGGCGGAGTTCGACTCCTCCTTCGACAGGTAGCCGCCGGCCGCGGTGACGATCTGCTTGGCCTGGAGCGCCGCCCCCGTGACCTCCTTGGCCCGTACGGTCATGCTCGCGGTGTAGATGACCTGGCGGTCCTGCTGGGTGACTTTGACGTTCGAGGCGATGTTCTCGGCGGATTTGGCGGCCGGCTGCTTTTGCGGGGTGGACGCGCTGTCCTGGGCGGCCGTCGAGTCCCTGCTCTGGCCGGACGCCGCGTCGGGTGCCGACGCCGGGGCGATGGCCTCGCCGGATTGGAGGGACGCCTCGCCACCACCACAGCCGGACAGGACCAGGACCGCGCAGGCGGCCGATAACGCTACGCCGTACCGGAATCTCTCCATGTACATAAGACGGGCGGCGGCTCGGGCGGGTTTGACGGCGGGCGTCACGGTCCGGTCACACGCGTGCTTCCCCCGAAAGGCTGGTCGAGCACATAAGGCGGTAGCGTCTGGAGCGTGGTAGGGAAACAGGCGCACGTGGTCGTCATCGGGGGCGGGATCTCCGGGCTGGCCGCCGCGTGGTACCTCAAGCAGGGCGCGGGCGAGCGCGTGAAGGTGACCGTGCTGGAAGGCAGCCCGCGCATCGGCGGCAAGCTGCTCGTCTCCGAGGTCGCGGGCGTCGACGTCGACGCCGGCGCGGAGGCCATGCTGGCCAGGCGGCCCGAGGGCAAGGAGCTGGCCAAGGCCGTCGGGCTCGGCGACGACCTGGTGGACCCCGGTGTCACCCGCGCCGCCATCTACACCCGGGGCGCGCTGCGGCCGATGCCCAAGGGGCAGGTCATGGGAGTGCCCGCCGACCTCATGGAGCTGGCGAAGTCCGGCATCGTGTCGCCCGGCGGGCTGGCGCGCGTGCCGCTCGACCAGATCCTGCCTCCCACCCTGGTACGCACCGACGTCTCCGTGGCCTCCTACATCCGGGCCAGGATGGGCGGCGAGGTGCTCGACCGGCTGGTCGAGCCGCTGCTCGGCGGTGTCTACGCGGGCCGGGCCGACCGGCTGTCGCTGGAGGCCACGATGCCGGGGATCGCCGCCGCCGCGCGCGCCGAGCGTTCGCTGCTCACGGTGACCAGGCAGATCGTGGAGGAGACGCCCCGGGACGCGGGTCCCGTCTTCACCTCGCTCAGAACCGGGCTCGGCAGCCTGCCGGAAGCGGTCGCCAAGGCGTCGGGCGCCGACGTCAGGACCGGCGTCACCGTACGCGAACTGCACCGCACCGAACACGGCTGGCAGCTCGTGACCGGGCCCGTTCCGAGGCCCGAGATCATCGACGCGGACGCGGTGATCGTCGCCACGCCGGGCGCCCCCGCCGCCAGGCTGCTGCGGGCCGAGGTGCCCAAGGCGGCGAGCGAGCTGGACCGGATCGACTACGCCAGCATGGCCATCGTCACCCTGGCCTATCCCGTCGACGCCTTCCCCTCACCGCCGACGGGCAGCGGCTACCTCGTCCCGCCGGTCGAGGGGCGGCCGGTCAAGGCGGTCACGTTCAGCTCGGTCAAGTGGCCGCACCTGGCGGGCGACCTGGTGCTGGTGCGCTGCTCCATCGGCCGGATCGGCGAGGAACAGGTGCTCCAGCGCGACGACCCCGAACTCGTCTCGCTGGCCACGGCCGAGATGGGCGGCGTGATGGGCGTACGCGGGCTGCCGGTCGACACCCGGGTGTCGCGCTGGGGCGGGGCGCTGCCGCAGTACAACGTCGGCCACCTCGACCGGGTGGCCCGCATCCGCGCGGCGGTCGCCATGCAACCCGGGCTGGCGGTGTGCGGGGCGGCCTACGACGGGCTCGGCATCCCCGCGTGCGTCTCCACCGCGCGTACGGCCGCGGCCCGGATTCTGGACCACCTCTCGCCGGAAGGACAATGAACTCATGACTGAAGGCGCACCGCGGCCGAAGGCCCGCGATCTGAACCAGGTGATCCGTTACACGATGTGGTCCGTCTTCAAGGCGACCGACGCGTGTCCCGACAACCGCGAGAGCATGACCGGCGAGGTGGTCGACCTGCTGGAGGAGGCGGCGCTGAAGGACGTCGTCACCCGCGGTCTCTACGACGTGGCGGGGTTCCGGGCCGACGCCGACTACATGTTCTGGTGGCACGCGCCGACGGCCGAGGACCTGCAGGACGTCTACTCCCGCTTCCGCCGCACCGCGCTCGGCCGCCACAGCGCGCCGGTCTGGTCGGCGATGGCGCTGCACCGGCCGGCCGAGTTCAACAAGTCGCACATCCCGGCCTTCCTGGCCGAGGAGGAGCCGCGAGCCTATGTGAGCGTCTACCCGTTCGTCCGTTCGCTGGAGTGGTACCTGCTCGACGACACCGAGCGGCGGGCGATGCTGGCCGAGCACGGTCACATGGCGCGTGACTATCCGGACGTACGGGCCAACACGGTGTCGTGCTTCGCGCTGAACGACTACGAGTGGATGCTGGCGTTCGAGGCCGACGAGCTGCACCGGATCGTCGACCTGATGCGTCATCTGCGGGGGGCCAAGGCGCGCGAGCACACGCGCATCGAGGTGCCCTTCTACACGGGTGTACGCAAGCCCGTCCAGGAGCTCGTCGCGGCGCTGCCGTAGCCACTCTCGTCACTGGCGCCCCAAGTTGGGGATCCAACTGAATTGATCTACCGCCTCTTGTCACAATCATGGGACTTCCCTTGCCTGTGCGGTGCTGAGCGAGGGTGTCACGTTCCAAGGGGGCGGGCGGAGTGCGGCGGTCGGAAGGGCACGGCTCTGGGCGACACGCGGCGGAACGATCCAGCACGCCCCCGCCGGGCCGTCGCACGCTCTTCGAACCTCCACGGAGTGCGGCGGGTCGTCGCACGCTCTTCGAACCTGCCGAGCGGCCTCCGCCGGGCCGCCGCACGCTCTTCGAACCCCCCGAGCGGCGTGCGGCGGTCTCCGCGTACGAGCCGTCGCCGAGGTCTCGGCGGGCTGGGCGGCGGCGCCGTCCCCAGGCCCGGCGTCCATGGGCCGTGGGGCTGTTCGCGGGGGCGGTGGTGCTGGCGGGCACGGCCCTGTGGCTGCTCGGCACGGACGGCACGCCGGCGCCCCGATCGGAGGCGAGCCGGAGCGTCTTGGAAGACGTGCGCCCGTCCGGAGGTACGAATTCCGGCACCGACAGCGGTTCGGCCGGGGACGGCGGTTCGGGAGAGCCGGACCTCGCGCGGGGCGGCACGACCCGCATCCCGATGAGCGTCGTCCCGACCCCGGCGAGCACCCCTCGCTCCGGAGGCGCTCTACCCTCGGGCGGCTCGAAGAACGGCACCCCGGCCGGCGCCACGCCGGGGTCGGTCACAGGAGGCGAACCCCAGGCTGAAGCTCCCCTGGACGCCGGGGCCGTCGACCCGTCGACGGGAGACGACCCGTCCGACTACAAGGCCGACGGGCCCTCGACGCACACCGACCAGGAAGCGGCCGAGTACTTCCGTACGCATTGGCCCCCGGACGACAAGGCGGCCAAACGCCTCAAGGACATCCGCAGCGTGGGCGGATATCTCCGCATTTATACCGACCTCCCGGAGTCGGCCGGCAACTCCAGCCAGGCCATCACCCTGTGCGAACGCGGCCTGCAGTACCTGAGGGAGATCGGTGAGCCGAACCCGATCGTCTTCGTCCAGGCCAAGTTCGGTGAGAACGGCAACCCGGTCCTGGCCAACATCCTCGGCCCCGCCGACAAGAGCTGCCGCGTCACCCACCCCGAACCCGACTAACCGCGCCCTCCGCACGTACCGCTTCATCCCCGGCACCGCGACCGATCGCCGCTCCCGCTCCCGCTCCCCAGGAGGTCCCGAGCGGTCGCCGTTCCCGCTCTCCGGAAGGTCCCGAGCGGTCGCCGTTCCAGCTCCCCAGAAGGACCCCAGCGCTCCCGCTCCCCAGAAGGACCTCAGCCGAAGTACGGCGGGGAGTGCGGAAACGTGGGCCAGTCGTGATGACATGCGAAATACGGGACCAGCCGCCCGCCCGCACCAGGGAAGACGACCGGCTCCCGGCTGGTTGGATCTGTGTGATCGACATTTTTGACAGCGGGCGAGGGGGCCTTTCGTGAGCGAGATCAAGCGAGCACTGGTGATGGGCGGCGGCGGGGTCGTCGGGATCGCGTGGACCACCGGCGTGCTGGCCGCCCTGGCTGTCGGCGGAGTGGACGTGGCCGGCTCCGCCGACAAGATCATCGGCACCTCGGCGGGATCCACCGTCGCCGCGCAGATCACCAGCGGCCTGTCGCTCCCCGAACTCCTCGAACGCCAGACCAACCCCGCCCTCCAGGCCCCCGAGCTCCAGAGCGGCGTGCCCATGGACCAGTTGTGGGCGACCTTCCAGCAGATCTACGAGAGCACAGAGGACCCGGCCGAGCAGCGGCGCAGGATCGGTGCGATGGCTCTGGCCACGGACACCGTCAGCGAAGCCGAACGCCGCAAGGTGATCGAGGCGCGCCTGCCCGCGCACAGCTGGCCCGACCGCGACCTAGTCATCGTGGCCGTGGAGGCGGTCACGGGCGAGCCCGCCCTGTTCAGGCCCGGCTCGGGCGTGGCGCTGGTCGACGCGGTCGCGGCGAGTTGCGCGGTCCCGGGCGTCTGGCCACCGGTGACGATCGACGGCGTGCGCTATGTCGACGGCGGTATCCGCTCAACGATCAACGCCGACCTCGCCTCCGGCTACGACCGGATCCTCATCCTCGCGCCGATGCCCGAACTTCTTCCCGGCTTCGAGGCGGTGGGCGGACAGATCGAGGTGATCGAGCCCGACGAGGCGTCAGTGGCGGCGGCCGGCGCCGACCCGCTCGACCCTGGGGTGCGCGGCGTCAGCGCCGAGGCGGGATACGCCCAGGGCGCCGCGCTCGTCGACCGCGTCGCCGCGCTGTGGACGTGACCAAGACGTTCTCCTGAGCGAGAACGGCTCTCTTCAGGCAGGCAGCCTCGACCGGGCGCTCGTCGGGAGCGCCCGGTCAGCGCACTCGGGTGCGGGTCTTGAAGCACACTTCGCACCGCTGGGTGACGATGCGGCCGATGGCCTCGATCGTGAACCAGCGGTGGCGGAGATGAACAAGGTTCACGGCCGTGTTCTTACCCGCCCCGCACGGTCGATACGCGGTGTCGCCGGTTGTTCACGCACTGGGTTCGAGTCGCAGGGACACGGAGTTGATGCAGTAACGGTCGTCCGTCGGTGTGGCGTACCCCTCGCCGTGGAAGACGTGGCCCAGGTGGGAGTCGCAGCGCGCGCACCGCACCTCGGTCCGCACCATGCCGTGGCTGGAGTCCTCGATCAGCCGGACCGCCGCCGAATCCGACGGCTGGAAGAAGCTCGGCCACCCGCAGTGCGACTCGAACTTCGTGTCCGACCTGAACAGCTCAGCCCCGCACGCCCGGCAGGAGTAGACGCCCTCGGTCTTCGTGTCGACGTACTCGCCGGTGAACGGGCGCTCTGTGCCCGCCTCCCTGAGCACGTGGAACTCATCGGGAGAGAGCTGGATGCGCCACTCGGCATCGCTCTTGACCACCTTTTCCATGCTTCCAGCGTACGAGATACGGCAAAAAGAGATCTCCGTCGGGTGAAGCATCCCTTCTGGGACTAATTCGCGTCTTTGACGACAAGGGGGTGTCGTCACCTCCTGCCCAGAGGTGAGATCACTCGCCGGAACGTCTGGGCGGCACAGCCCACGCCCGTGCTGGCGCCGCCGACGATCCGACAACCGGCCGGGTGGCGCGCCAGCGCCCGGAACGGTGCTGAGTGATCTTTAGGTCCGTCCCGTCGAGCCCCCGGTCCCGCCACCGCGGCGGCTCCGGGCCGGGCCGCCTCACCCATCTCACATTCACAATCTTTGTTCTTCTTTACGGCAGGCACGGTGAGCCCCACCCGCCTTACGAGGCTGGGGTCTGTCCAGGGGCACGCTCCTCCGGTGGAGGGGGCTGGGCGCCGTGACGTGCGCATGATGGGCCGAGTTTCGTGGTCGATGCGTGGGCAGGCGTTCGGCCTTACCCGATCCGCTGCAGGGCCTTCTCGCGGCGTTCGGCCACGCTGGAACCTGACTCCCGGCGGGCCATCCGGCGCAGGACGATCGGCGCGAGTAGCAGGCCGAGTACGGCCCAGGCGCCGAGCACCCCGATGGTCTCCGGGTGTCGCCAGGATTCGCCGATCTCGACGGCGGCCGCGCTGCCGGGCAGCAGGGCCGAGCGCATGCCGAGGCCGAGCCAGTAGATCGGGAAGGCCTGGGCGATCCACTGCACCCACTCCGGCAGCACCGTGAGCGGGTAGAAGATTCCGGAGATCGCGATCATGCCCAAAATCGGGAGCGTGAGCAGTCCCTGGCCGCGCACGCTGACGAACACCGATCCCAGCACCGCGCCGATCGGCAGGGTCGCCACCAGCCCCAGTGCCAGCACCCAGCTCAGGGTCAGCCAGGAGCCCGGGTCGCTGATCGCGAGACCGGAGACGAGGAACATGCCGGGAATCAGAAAGATCGCAAGGTCGACGAGCAGGCCGCCGGACACCGAGACGATCTTGCCGAGCAGGTAGCCCACCATTCCGTTCGGCGTCGCCTTCGCGCGCAGCAGGGTCCCGTCCTCGCGGTCGGCGGTGAGCTGCTGGCTCATGCTCATCATGGACATCGCGGCGTTCATGCCGAGGATGCTCGGCAGTGCCAGGGTGCCGAGGGAGAACCCGCTCTGCCCGAAGGACACGTCCCGCAGGAAGAACGTGGTGATCAGCATCAACGTGGGCCAGAAGAAGTGGTTGACCAGATCTCCGGCGTTGGTGAGCGACTGCCGCAGCTCGATCAGGCCCCGGGACCAGCCCGCACGCCATGCCATCGCGGTCGGACTCATCAGGCCACCTCTTCCGTGGGCACAGTCTCATTCGGGGTGGATTCCGCCTGGCGCACCAGGGAGAGGTAGGTGTCCTCCAGCGAGGCCCGGGTGACCTCGAGGTTCTCGATCGATTCGCCGTACTGCTTGAACAGGTCGAACACCAGCCGGGTCGACTCGGTGGTCGACTGCCGGAAGCTCTGCCCGTCACGAGTCCAGCGCACCTCGTCCTGACCGGCGATCTGCCGGGCGAGCTCCGCCGCCGTGCCGTCGGCGATGATCCGGCCTCCGTCGAGGATCAGGATGCGGTCGGCGAGTTTCTCGGCTTCGGCGAGATCGTGGGTGGTGAGCAGGATCGTGGTCTCTCCCGCGTCGGAGAGGCCTTCGATGAGTTCGTGGAAACCGCGCCGGGCCACCGGGTCGAGCCCGGCGGTGGGCTCGTCCAGGAACACCAGCTCAGGGCGGCCCACGAGACCGATCGCCACATCCAGCCGGCGCCGCTGGCCGCCGGAGAGCATCCTGACCTTCTTGTCCGCCTGCTCGGTCAGGCCGACCGCCGCGACGAGCTGATCCGCCTTCCACGGCCGTCTGATCGACTTGGTGGAGTAGGCGGCGTAGTACAGGCCGAGATGCTCCAGCAGCTCGCGGACCCGCCATTTGCCGTGGTCGCGCCAGGACTGCAGGACGATCCCCACCCGTGCCCGCCAATGCTCGTCGGCGTGTGCCGGATCGGTGCCGAGCACCTCGACCCGGCCTGCCGACCGTATCCGGAACCCCTCCATGATCTCGATCGAGGTGGTCTTTCCCGCGCCGTTCGGCCCGAGCAGGCACAGCACTTCGCCGTGATGCGCTCGGAAGTTCACGTCGTGCAGGACGTCGGTGGTGCCGTAGCGCATACGCAGGCCGCCGACATCGAGCACGACTTCGCTCGTCGCCATCGTCTCGCCTCTCGTGTGGTCGTGGTGGTTAAGGGCGCGCGGCTGGACCCGGCGAAGCATGTGAAGCCGATGGGCCGGGCTCTTGGGAGACGGGGGTCTCAGCCGCGGGCATGCAAGCAACTGTAGTTGACTAATTTGAAGTTAGTCAACGCGGGTTGCTTGGCGAGGGTGATCGCCGAGGTGGGAGTGCGGTGTGTGGTCGCTCGTCTCAGCCATTCCACGCGGATGGTTGTGCCGTCACGTCACGGCGCCCGGCCATCTCCACCGGAGGAGCGTTTCCCTGGACAGAGCCGGGCCCTGTGCGGTGGGTGGGGCTCACCCGGCCTGCCGTACAAGATCGAAAAAACAAAAGCGGTAAGTTGGGCGCATGGCGTCGCCGTTTGTTGAGATTGAGGTGGGGGAGCGGACCGTTAAGGTCACAAATCCCGACAAGGTGTACTTCCCGGAGATCGGGGCCACCAAGCGCGAGCTCGTCGAGTACTACGTGAGCGTCGGTGACGGCGCCCTGCGCGCGCTGAAGGACCGGCCGACCAACCTGAAACGCCATCCCGACGGGGTGCACAGTCCGGCGATCTACCAGAAGCGGATGCCGCCCAAGCATCCCGACTGGCTCCAGACCGTGACCGTCACGTTCCCCAGCGGGCGCAAGGCCGACTCGCTGCGCGTCACCGAGGTGGCCGCCATCGCCTACTGCGCGAACCTCGGCACCATCGACTTCCACCCCTGGCAGGTGCGCGCCGCCGACACCGAACACCCCGACGAGCTGCGCATCGACCTCGACCCGCAGCCCGGCCTGGAGTTCGACGCCGCGCGCAAGGCCGCGTTCCTGACCCGCGAGGTGCTGGACGAGCTGGGGATGACCGGGTTCGTGAAGACCTCGGGCAACCGCGGCGTGCACATCGCCGTGCGGATCGAGCCGCGCTGGGACTTCGTCCAGGTGCGGTACGCGGGCATCGCCCTGGCCAGAGCCGTCGAGGCGCGGGACCCCGGCCTGGTCACGACCGCCTGGTGGAAGGAGGAACGCGGCGAACGGGTCTTCATCGACTTCAACCAGAACGCCCGCGACCGCACCATAGCCAGTGCCTACTCCGTCAGGGCCAGGCCGGACGCCACCGTCTCCACCCCGCTCACCTGGGACGAGCTGGCGGACGCCGACCCGCGTGACTTCGACATCCGCACCGTCCCGGCCCGCTTCGCCAAGCTGGGTGACGTCCACGCCGCCATCGACGACCAGGCGTACTCGCTCGACACCCTGCTCGAATGGTTCGACGGCGACGAACGCGGCGACATGCCCTATCCCCCCAACTACCCGAAGATGCCCGGCGAGCCCAAGCGCGTGCAGCCCAGCAAGGCCAGGGACAGCGACCAAGACTGAGCTGACGGCGATCTCAGAGCCGCACCATCGGCAGGAACACCTGGTCGACGATCTCGATGAGGGTCTCGTCCGTGATCTCCGCGGCCTGGCCGAGCAGGTACTCCTGGCGCAGCATGACAACGGGCACGGACGCGACGCGCGGCCTCAGCGCCTCGGGGCGGGCCTCGCCGCGCGCGACCGCCCGGCCCAGGATGGTCATCATGAGGTTCGGCTCCTGGGCGAACTCCTCGTGCAGGTGGCGTCTGAGCTCAGGGTGGGCATGGATCTCGGACATCACGCCGCGCAGGATCTCGCCGCCGGTCGACGATCCCATGCGGGCCACCGCTCCGCGCAGTAGCAGCAGGACGTCGGATCGCAGCTCGCCCGTGTCCGGCAGGGCCGCCGGTCGTCGTACGAACTCGTGGTACGCGGCGAGCGCCAGCGCGGCACGGTTGGGCCAGCGGCGGTAGATCGCGGTCTTGTTGGTGCCGGCGCGCTGCGCCACCCGGTCGATGGTCAATCGGGTGTAGCCGCCGTCGGCCAGCTCGTCGAGGGTCGCCTGCAGCAGCGCCCGCTCCAGCTCGGCTCCTCGACGCCGGGAGCGCTTGTCGCCGGCGGCCTCCCTGACTGATGGCACCGTCACGGCTACTCCTTCTGGTTACGGTCCGGTTGGTCCCTTATTGCATCCTAGGGCCTCCAACTGTAAGGTCCTATCCGTCCCTTAATAGGGGACTTAAGTTGCATGCAACAGGCCTTCATCATCTCGGGGAGCCACCGATGAACAGATCCACCCTGCTCAAGACCCTCCTCCCGGATGTGGCGCTGCCCATCGCGGTGTACTACGCCTGCCGCAGGTTCGGCGTGGACGAGCAGGTCGCCCTCCTGCTGGGGGCGGCCGCCGCCCTCGTCCGGGTTCTGCTCGTGGCGGCCGTAAGGCGCCGGTTCAACGGCCTGGCCGCCCTGGTCTGCGGCGGTTTCGCGATCGGGCTGCTGCTGGCGTTCCTCACCGGCGACCCGCGATTCGTCCTGGCCAAGGAGTCGATCCTGTCGGGCTCGCTCGGACTCCTGCTGCTCGGCTCCTGCCTGGTGGGCCGCCCGCTCATGTACGCCCTCATGCGCCGCCTGACCGCCGACAACCCGCAGAAGCTGGCCGAATGGGAACGGCTCTGGCATTCCGCACCCGAGTTTCGGCGGCTGTTCCGCACGCTGACCCTCGTTTGGGGCGTCGGACTGCTCGCCGAGGCGATCATCCGGATCCCGCTCATCTATCGCCTGCCGCTCGACGTGATGACCGGCCTGTCCACGGTGCTGCAACTGGCCACGTTCGCGCTTCTGATCGGCTGGTCCCTGCTGTATCGGCAGCGGCGGATGGCCAAGGCCGCCCACTCGCGGTAACTGCCTGTCAGTCACTTCCGTGGTTTTCAGCCTGGAGGAAACGCTGAGTAAGTGACTGATTTCACTTCGGTCTCATTACTTGACTCTTGGTCTAATAATTCGCGAGGCTCTCTTTCTATCTCGGGGGCGTGACAACCGATTCGGGAGCCTTGTTATGACAAGAGCGCGACGTCTCGCAGCCGCCGGAGCCTTGGCGGCCTTCGTGGCCGGTGGCGTGAGCATGGTGGCGGGCATCGGAACCGCTTCAGCCGCCACACGGGACGAGCCGGCCACCTGCCTGCTGCCCATCCTGCCGTGTGAGGTCCAGCCGTCGCTCGCGGTGCCTGACCTGCCCATCCCCAACCTGCTCGACAGCAGGTCGAGTGCGCCCGAGCCGGACGACTCGTGGTCGCCGCCGCCGGACGAGCCGGAGCCCTCCAAGGAGCCCGACCGGCCGTGGAAGCCGGTCGACGAGGACGAGCACCGGATGCCGCAGGGCCATCCCGAGACGGGCGCGGGTGGACTGGTCCCCGAGCCGCCGGTGTGGCCGTTCGCCGCAGGCGGCGTCACGCTGCTCGCCGGGGCCGTGCTGACCGGGTTCGCCGTACGGCGGGGCAAGGGCGAGGAGGACGCGGAGAGGATGGCGCAGGCGGGCCTGCGATGACACGGGCACAGGCCACCGGCGGTGACACGGGCGCGGGGCAGGCGGTGTGGGCGATGGCGTGGGTGACGGGCCGGTGAGCCGGGCGGCCGGGGCGAAGCTGATCTGGGCCGGGGCGGGCGTGGTATCGCTGGCCGGGGTGCTGCTGATCGGGTTCGGGATCAACGGCATGCTCGGCGACGGCGAGCCCGAGTCCGCGCCCGTGGCGGCCGCCGGGCCCCAGGCGCTCAAGGCCACCAGCCTGCCGTCGCTGGACGTGCCGCTCGACAAGGTCGCCAAGCCGATGAAGGCCGCGCGGCCCACGGCCGTCTACATCCCCTCGATCGGCGTGTCGGCGCCGCTGATGGAGCTCGGGCTCGACGCCGCCGGGGCGATCCAGAACCCGCCCTTCGACCCGCCGAACCTCGCCGGCTGGTACCGCTACGGCGCCGTCCCCGGCGGGCGCGGCGCCGCCGTGATCACCGGTCACCTCGACACGAAGAACGGCCCGGCCGTGTTCGCGAGCCTCAAGAACGTCAAACGCGGCGAACAGGTGCAGGTGCTGCGAGCCGACCGGTCCGTGGCCGTGTTCGTGGTGGACCGGGTCGAGCACACGCCGAAGAAGGGCTTCCCCGCCAAGAAGGTGTACGGGAAGATCAACTACCCGGGGCTGCGGCTGGTGACCTGCGGGGGGACCTTTGACCGGCAGGCGCACAGCTATCGCGACAACACCATCGTGTTCGCCCACCTGGCGGCGCCGTACTATCCGAAAAGCTAGGGGCTATCCGAAAAGCTAGGGATCGCGGGGGAGGCCGAGGGCGCGTTCGGCGATGATGTTCAGCTGGACCTCGGCGGTGCCGCCGCCGATGGTGAACGCCCTGGTGGTCAGGATCGTCCGTGACCAGCGGGCGTTCGACGGGTCGAGCGACCAGCAGAACTCGGAGATGGCCTGCGCGTGGCGCATGACGAGGAGTTTGCGCACGCTGGGAGCCGTTCCCGGGTCGGCGCCCGAGAGCTGGGAGAGCGTCACGCGCAGGCCGAGCGCCGAGATGGCCTGGCCCTCCGCCCAGAGGCGGCCCGCCTGTTCGCGCTGGGACTGCCGGAGGCCGGGCAGCTCGCCGACGAGTTCGATCATGTCGGTGTGCTGGGAGCCGGGGCCCCAGGAGTCGCCGAGCGCGACCCGTTCGTGCGACAGCGTGTCGCGGGCCACCCGCCAGCCGCCGTCGACCTCGCCGACCACCAGGTCATCGGGTACGAAGACGTCATCCAGGAACACCTCGTTGAAGACCTCCTCACCGTTGATCTCCTTGAGCGGCCTGACGGTGATCCCCGGTGTCGACATGTCCACCAGGAAGTAAGTGATGCCCTCATGCTTGGATTTTTCGGGAGATGTCCGCGCCAGACATATCCCGAAATGTGCGTACTGGGCGAGGGAGGTCCAGATTTTCTGGCCGGTCAGGGACCAGCCGCCCTCCACCCGCGTCGCCTTCGTCGAGAGGCCCGCCAGGTCGGAGCCCGCGCCCGGCTCGCTGAAGAGCTGGCACCACACGATCTCGCCGGCGAACGTTCTGGGCAGGAAGCGTTCCGCCTGCTCGGGGGTGCCGTACTTGATGACGGACGGCACGGCCCACGCCGCGATGCCGAGGTTCGGGCGGTTGAGGTCGCGGAACTCCTGATGGATGATCACCTGCTCCAGCGGTGATGCCGCCCGTCCCCACGGCTTCGGGAGGAAGGGCATGATCCACCCCTCCCGGGCGAACCTCCCCAGTCTGGCTCCCCGCTCCATCGCCCGCAGGGACGCCGCCTCGGCCCGGATCACGTCCCGTACGTTCGCCGCCTCCTCGGGCAGATCGGGTTCCAGGCGCCGCCGCACCCCCGCCACGGCCAGCCCGGCCACCTTCTCCGCCCACATGCCCGGATCGTCGGCCAGCATCCTGTCGGACAGGGCCCTGCGGTAGTAGCGATGGGCGTCGTGCTCGTAGGTGTAACCGATGCCGCCGAGAACCTGGATCGCGTCGGCCGCGCACCGTACGGCCGCGTCGGGCCCCAGCACCGCCGCCACCCCGACCGCCAGGCGCGCCTCATCGTCGACCATCCACGATCCCGTAAGGTCTGCGGCCGGCGGGTTCCTGACGCCGGTGCGATTGCCGGCACCTGAGGAGGGGATCGTCTCGTCCAGGGCCCTGGCCGCGTCCCATACGGCCGCGCGTGCCTGCTCCAGCGCCACCAGCGCCGCCGCCACCCGATGCTTGACCCCCTGGAACTGCCCGATCGGCCGCCCGAACTGCTCCCGCACCTTGGCGTACTCGGCGGCCGTCGCCACGGCCCACGCCCCCACCCCGCACGAGTCCGCGCCCAGCAGCACGGCCGCCACCTCACGTACCGGTACGGCACCGAGCGGCCGCCCCCGCGTCTCGGCGAACCCCACGATCGAGCACCCGGCCCGGTCGAGATCCACGCCCTCGAACGGCTCGGCGGTGACGTCCGCCCGCTCGAACAACGACCACTCCCCGTCCCCGACGGGCAGCAGGAAGACCTCGGCCTCGGCGGACCCCAGCGCGAGCAGCGTGTCGCCGCCGGCCGTACTGTGCAGAGCGACCGCCGCGGTGAGCGACCCGTCGGCGAGAGCGGTGAGCAGGTCCGTCGACCCCGAGGACCGCGCGAGCACCGCGGAGGCGAGCACGGTCGGCAGGTAGGCGCCGGACACCCGCCGCTCGCCGAGCACCTCCAGCGCCACGGCCAACTCCAGCAGCCCGTAGCCCTGCCCGCCGTACTCCTCGGGCAGGTGCAGCCCGAGCACGCCCTGCTCGGCCAGCGCGCGATGGCTCATGTCCCGCCCGGCCTGCCCGCGTACGGAGGCGGCCAGCGCCCGGTGCTCCTCGGTCAGCCCGATCCCCATGCGACCGAATCTAGAACCCTATTCGGTAGATCTCCAGAGATCAGCGGGAACGTCGCTGATCTCAGACCGGGTAGTTTCCGGCTTCGAGGTCTTCGAGCAGGCTTGGGTGGGTGGGCCGCCAGGTGAACTTCTCGCGGGTGATCGCGCTGGCGGCCGGTTGGTCGGCGGCGAAGACGTTGCCGAGGAAGCCGAAGTTCTCCCTCGGCACGGCCTCAGTGGGCAGGCCGAGCCGGCGGCCGATGACCTCGGCGATGGCGCGCATGCTGTCGCCTTCGCTGCCGACCGCGTGCGCCACCGTGCCGGGAGCGGCCTCTTCCAGGAGCAGGCGGATGAGCCGGGCGGTGTCCAGGCGGTGCACCGCCGGCCAGCGCTGGGTGCCGTCACCGACATAGCCGGAGACCCCGGTGCGCCGGGCGGTCTCGATGAGTATCGAAGCGAACCCGTAAGGCCCGCCCCGGGCGTGTACCGATCGCGGCAGACGGACGACCACGGAGCGGACGTCTTCAGTGGCCAGATCGAGGACCGCCTGGGCGTTGCGTCCGCGACCGCCCACAGGTCCCTCGGTCGGCGCCGGGTCTTCCTCGGTCGAGGGGCGGCCGGGGACGGCGGGGGTGCCGGACGCGATGACGAGCGGCTTGCCGGTCCCCTTGATTGCGGCGCCGAAGGTCTCGACCGCGAGGGACTCCTCGGCGACGCACCTCCCGAAGTCGGTGAAGTCGTTGCCGAAGGCGAGGTGGATCACCCCGTCAGCCTCGGTGGCGCCGGCGCGCAGGCTGCCGGGATCGTTGAGGTCGCCGCGGAGGGCAGTGGCCCCCGCGGCGGTGACGGCCCGCGCTGAGGCGTCGGAGCGGGCCAGGGCGAGAACCTCGTGGCCGGCGCCGATGAGCTCGGGGACGACCGCGGAGCCGATCCCGCCGCTGGCACCGGTGATGAAGACACGCATGGGAGACTCCCCAAAGTGATGAGACCTTTGTCCCATCACCGTAGCAGAGTGATGGGACAAAGGTCTCATTGATATGATGGCGCAATGCCCCGATGGGAACCCGACGCCCGCGAGCGGCTTGTCGCCGCCGCGCTGCACCTCTTCTCCGAACGGGGATACGACGAGACGACCGTCACCGAGATCGCCGAGCGCGCCGGGCTCACCAAGAGCACCTTCTTCCGCCACTTCCCGGACAAGAGGGAAGTGCTCGCCGCCGGTCAGGAGACGCTGTCGCGGCTCCTGACCGAAGGCATCGCCGCGGCACCCGAGGGCGCCACCCCCCTGACCGCGGTTGCCGCCGGGCTCGAGCGGGCGGCCGGGGCGATGACGCCGTTCAACCGCGAGCTCGCGCCCCGAGTCCGTGCCATCATCGCGACCAGCGCCGAGCTCCAGGAGCGTGATCAGCTCAAGCAGGTCGGCATGGCCGCGGCCATGGCGGACGCGTTGCGCGCCCGCGGCCTGCCGGACCCGGCGGCCACCCTGGCGGCCGAGCTGGGCATGCTCGCCTTCAAAGAGGCATTCGCCACATGGGTCACGACGGACAACCAGCAGGAGCTGGGCGAACTAGCCCGAACGAGTTTGGACCGGCTGCACGGCGCGCTCACCGAGCTCGGCTGACCATCCGCCGCTCCGGCCTGCTCACGTGCGCGGCGGCCTGATGGAGGCTAGGACAGGGCGCCCGGGACCGGATGTTCGGCGCCGGACCCCCTGCTGCGGACCGCCGGGAACGCGAGCACCAGGACGGCCGACAGGGCGAGAGCGGCGGCCTGAAGGGTGAGCTGCACCCCGTAGTCGATGTCCCGCGTGGGGAACAACTGGCTCAGGTAGACCGCGTTGTGCACCCCCACCGACATCCACAACGCCCCCGTCCGCTCCCGAGCCGCCCCGCACAGCAGCCCGAGCGCGATGGCCATCACGACATAGAGCAGCTTCTCCGTGATCCCAGAGGCGGGGCTCTGCGACAGGATGTGGATCGAGCCGAAGGACAGTGTGGTGACCGCCAGGACGGCGCGTGGGCTGAGCCGGTCGGACAGCGTGTCGTACAGATGGCCGCGGAACAGCAGCTCCTCCGGGAACGAGGCTTTCAGCGCGATCACGATGACGACGAGCGGGATCATCAGGGGTGGGAAGTCCGCGGGCGGCAGCCACGTCGCCGCGCCCACCCAGACGGAGACGGCGTTGGCCCCGAGCAGGGCGGCCAGGCCCACCACCATGCCGAGCACCGCCTGGGGCAGGGCCCACCAGGTCAAGCTGATCCGGAGGCCGGACCAAGGGCGATGGCTCACGAAGCGCCGGTAGGCGTAGACGAGCAGGAGCACCAGCACCGTGATCAACGGCGCCACCGCCTGGGAGCCGCCGGGCAGGACGTTGCCGATCGCCATGACTCCGAACGTGGCCGCGAACAGCATCGCGATCGTGACCAGCACAGCACTGAGGATTCGCATGATCGGCACGCTAGGGCCGACCCGTTGGGGCGCACATCGAGCGCAGGGTAGATCCGGACATGACCGAAGTACCGTGTCGCTGGGGGGATGCCCCGAAGACCGGCATCCGCGTAGGGTCCGCAGCTGTGATGTTTCGCGACCCGGACCGGCCTGTGCTGCTCTCTGTGGTGTTCTGGGTGGTATTCGCGACGGTCCTGGCCGGTGGCGCCGGCGCCGCCGGTTCCTGGCCGCGTTTCGGGCTCTTCGCCGGTGTGATGGCGCTGGTGGCGGCGCTCTGGCTGATCATGCCGTGGAGCCCGGCAGCCGGCTCGGTGCGTAAGCTGGCCGCCCCGGTGCTGATGGTGACGGTCCTGCTCATCGGCCAGGTGCTGAGCGGATGGCACATCGCGCTGGTGTTCGTCGCGATCGTGAACCTCGCCTTCGTGTACGGCATGCGCACCGCGATCGTGATCACGGCGATCTACTTGCTCTCCGTGGGCGCGTTCATCCTGTTGTTGTCGGACGGGAGCTGGCGCCAAGCGCTCGACGAGTTCGTACCGATGACGCTGCTCGCCGTCTTCTCCCTGGTCATGACGTCCGCCCTACTGGAAGCGGGCAGACAGCGCGCGGCGGCGCAGCGCCTGATCGAGCGGATCAGGGAGCTGGCGGTGGCCGAGGAACGCGCCCGGATGGCCAGGGACATGCACGACTCGATCGGGCACCAGCTCACCGTGATCAAGGTGAACCTGGAGAACGCCGAGCGCTACCGCGAACGGCATCCCGAGCTGATCTGGGAGGAAGTGCGCCAGGCCAAGGAGATGACCGTCCGGGCACTGGCCGAGGCGCGGCGGTGGGTGCGCGCGCTGCGTCCCCTCGCGCTGGACGGCCAGCTCGGCAGCACCGCGCTCGGCCGGCTGGCCCGCTCCTTCGAGGGCGCCGGGGTCGAGGTCAGCTTCACCGTCGACGGGATCGAACGCCGCATCGACCCCGACTCCGAGCTGGTCCTCTACCGCGTACTCCAGGAGGGGTTCACCAACGCGCTGCGGCACGCCGAGGCCCGCCAGGTGCGCGCCCGCCTGGATTTCGGCGAGGATCGGGTGGTGCTGGTGATCGGTGATGACGGCAAGGGCGCGGTGGACACGGCCGGGTTCGGCCTGTCCTCGCTGGCCGAGCGGGTGCGGGCCATCGGCGGCAGCTTCCGGGCGGCCAACGCGCGGGACGGCGGGTTCGAGCTGCGGGCCGAGGTGCCGGTGGCCCGGCCATGATCCGGGTGCTGCTCGTGGACGACCAGGAACTCATGCGCCGCGGACTGCGCAAGCTGCTGGAGATCGAGGACGGGATCGAGGTGGTGGGCGAGGCCGCCGACGGCTGGGAGGCGCTGGCCGCCGTGCCGCGCAGCACGCCCGACGTGGTGCTCGTCGACGCCAGGATGCCGCGGATGGACGGGGTCGAGCTGACCGCCCGGCTCGCCGCCGAGCACCCGCGCATCGCCGCGCTGGTGCTCAGCACCTTCGAGGAGGACGCGTACATCTTCGGCGCGCTGCGCGCCGGAGCCCGTGGCTACCTGCTGAAGGATTGCACTCCCGAGGAGCTGATCGCCGGGATCCGCAAGGCGTACGAGGGCGAGACCGTGCTCGACGGGCCGGTGGCCACCCGGCTCGTGGCCGAGCTGCGCGGGTGGCCGCGCGGCCCGGTGAGCCCGTTTCGTGGTCAGGAACTGCTGTCGGGCCGGGAACTGGAGGTGGCCAGGATGATCGCGGTGGGCGCGACGAACCGGGAGATAGCCGCCCGGCTGTTCATCACCGAGGGCACGGTGAAGAACCACGTGTCGAGCATGCTGCGCAAACTCGGCCTACGCGACCGCACCCAACTCGCCCTGCACCTGTCCGGCTCGTGAACGGCTGACTCAGGAGTCGCCGAACTCCAGCTCCAGCGCCCGGGTGAAGTCGGCCACCGCCTCCTCGTGCCGCTCCATCTCCTGCAGGACCTCCCCGCGCACCCGGTACGCCCAGGTGTAGTCCTCGTCCAGCTCGATCGCCCGGTCCAGGTCCCGCACCGCCGCCTCGTTGTCGCCCATCTCGCTGAGGACCGCGCCACGGCTGCCCAGCGCGCGGTCGTTGTCCGGGTCGAGCTCGATGGCCCGGTTCAGGTCGGACAGGGCTTCGTCGTAGCGGTCGATCATGCGTAGCGCCTCGCCGCGCCTGCTGAACGCCCGTACGTACTCGGGCTCCACCTCCAGCGCCCGGGTGTAGTCGTCGATGGCCTCGGAGTACAGGTGCATGCGCTGGTAGAGGTCGCCTCTGGCCAGCCACGAGTACGCGAGCTGCTCGTTCAGGGCGATGATCTTCGCGTGCTCCTCCAGCGCCTCGTCCAGGCGGTCGAGATCGGCAAGAGCGTCCGCCTTGGCCTCCAGGATCCACAGCGACTCGGGCGAGAGGGTCAGCGCGTGCTCGAAGTCGTCCATGGCCTCCTCCAGACGGCCGAGCGCGGCGTACGTCTGGCCGCGCGAGCCCAGGGCGTACCCGCTGTCCGGCTCCAGCTTCAGTGCCTCGTCGAAGTCGGACAGCGCGGCCTCGTAGCGTTCGATGATGCGATGGCTCTCACCCCGCAGCCGCCAGGCTCGGGCATTGTCCGGTACGAGCGCGATCGACTCCGTAAGATCGGCGATGGCGGCGTCGTGTCTTGACAGCGCGATGTACGACTCGGCCCGGCTGCGCAGCACCGAGGCGCGAGACTGTGCGGCAGCCTCGGAAAGCTCCGGCTTTTCGTTGATCCCCTCGCTCATGAGGGGAATCTATCCAACTAAATCTGGATGATGGCCGCCTTTTCCCGGGTGTACGCGAGGACCGAGTCGTGCCCGTACCCGCTGTCCTTCACGCCGCCGAAAGGCAGCCCCGGCGGCATCTGCCGGAAGGTGTTCACCCACACCGTCCCGCTCCGCAGATCGCGGATGAACCTGTGGGCGCGGCCCAGGTCACGCGTCCACAGACCGGCCGCCAGCCCGTACGGCGAGTCGTTGGCGATCGCCAGCGCCTCCTCGTCCGTGTCGAACGGGATCGCCACCGCCACGGGCCCGAAGATCTCCTCCTGGCAGATGCGCAAGGCGTTGTCGCCGGTCGTGTAGAGGGTGGGCGCGACCCAGTAGCCGCCGGGCAGATGCGGCACCACCTCGGCCCCCGCACGGCCGCCGAACACCAGCTCGGCGCCCTCCTTCTCGGCCACCTCCAGGTACGACACGACGCGTTCGTACTGACCGGCCGACACGATCGGCCCCATCGTGGTCGCCAGGTCGAGCGGTTCGTCCAGGACGAGGCTCTCCGCGATCTGCTGGGTACGGCCCAGCACCTCATCCCAGATGGACCGATGGATCAGGATCCGCGAACCGGCCACACAGACCTGTCCGGCGTTGCCGGTGAAAATGGAGTTCACGGTGATGCCCTGGGCCGCCGCCTCCAGATCAGCATCAGGAAAGACGATATTTGGCGATTTGCCGCCCAGCTCGAAGGTCATCGGCTTGAGCGAGTCGGCGGAGGCGCGGGTGATGGCCTGACCGGTGGCGGTCGAACCGGTGAGGCTGATCTTGCCGACGCCCCGATGCCGTACCAGAGCGTCACCCACGTCCTCACCCATGCCGCTGACGATGTTCAGCACCCCCGGCGGGAACACCTCCGCGAGCAGTTCGCCCAGCCGCAACACCGACACGCTCGCCTGCTCGGCGGGCTTGACGATGACCGTGTTGCCGGCCGCGAGGGCGAATGCCGCCTTCGCGGAGAAGGTCGAGATGGGGGAGTTCCAGGGGATGATGCACACGGCCACGCCGTACGGCTCGCGACGCGTCATGCCCAGGGCGTCGGGCCCCAGGATGACGGTGTCCCCCTTGACCGCGTCGAGGCACTGGCCCGCGGCGAGCTGCCACAGGTAGGTCATGCCCGGAAGGTCCTTCTTCAGGGTGTCGCGCAGGATCCTGCCGTTGTCGCGCGTCTCCAGCCGGGCCAGCTCCTCGGCATGCTGGGCGAACAGCTCGGACACCTTGCGCAGGAAGTGCGCCCTGCCCAGCGCCGGCATGGCCGACCAGCGGGGGAACGCCTCCTGAGCCGCCGCCACGGCCGCCTCGGCGTCCTTGGGGCCGCTGGCCGGGATGGTGGTCCATACCTCGCCGGTGGCCGGATTGACGGAGTTCATGGTCTTACCGTCGGCGGCCGGGACGAGCTTGCCGCCGATGAGATTGCGATAGTCAGCCACGGGGCCAAGCATATGCTTGCTTGCCTCGTACGGGCTAGATCTCCCATGATCATCAGGGGCCGGCCGGAGCTGCGGCAGGGCCCGCAGCTCCGGGACTTCCGGCGGTCCCACCCGGCGAACGGAGGGCCGGGTGGTCGGTACGGCAGGAGCGGTCACGGTCCCGCGTAGGCGGCGATCCTCTCGCGATCCTCCTGGGTGAGCGGCACCATCAGATCCGCGTGCTCGCGTGCCATGCTCGCCAGAAGTGGCTGCATGTTCTGGACGGACACGGTGATGTCGACGAACGACACACCCGCGCTCACGTCGACACCGGCCGGAAGTGGAACCGTCATGCTCGTCACTCCGCCGTTCGCCGACGGTGGCGGCTCGATGTTGGACAACCGGCCTTCGGTGCGACCCGCTCCCCTGATGGTGAACAGGTAGATGCCCGTCAGGACCAGACCGCCGACGACGCTGACCATGGCCAACCGCTCCGACCCGCTCACCCTCATGCGGATGAAGGGGCCGATCTTGAATTCCGCGTTCGCGGGCTGGTTCGAAGCCGACGCTTGGATCGTGTTGTTTTTCTCGCCATTGCCGATCCCCGCCGAGTTGTTACCCGTACGTGGGGTGACGACGAACTCGTCCACGTCCGCCAGCGAGTACGCATTGAACGCGCCTGAAATGGGGAACCTATTATTCCCGGTGATCGTATAATTCTCTCCCTCAGGTTCGCCGCTCTTGGCGGCCGGGAAGTAGATCCCCACCTCATCGTCCGATTGATTTACCGCCCAGATATGGTTGAATTCATCCAGCCAGAAAATCACCTGACCTATCTTCGGGTTGATGCCGCTGCCTGTCGGACCGATATGAGTCAGCGTCCCCGTGCTTCCCTGAAGAGCTCCCGCGATCTTGCCGATGGTCGTCCCCACGGAGAGAGCAGCATCCAGCCAGCCCATTATGGACTCCTTTTGTGTGATTTTTCCGACCGCACCGGGCAGGGTTCGGCCAGTCCATGCGCTGAAAGTATCAGCGCCGTCCAGATTGCCTGGAAATCGCGTGGGCTTCATTCTGCACAAATCAGCAAGATCTTCCTTTCGCTGATCGACGGTCGCCATGGCGATGTTTTGACCGATGGCGAGGCTTGCCGGCGTTCATCCCATTCATGAATGTCCCGCCAGGCAAGGGTTGATGGCCGAGGCGAGGCGGCCGGAAGTCCGGCAGACGCCTTCTGTCCTCAGGCCTGTCGCCGAGGCCCGCCCGTCGCGCCCTCCAAACGCTGTGATTGACTCTCTGTCATCAATCAACTCCACATTGTGAGGAGAGGCCATGCTTCTGGATCCCAAACTCGCCGGCATCCACGTCGCGCTCAACGCCGATGGGCGCCTGGAGGTGGTCGCCCGAG
The DNA here is from genome assembly GCF_040648415.1 of Nonomuraea sp. NPDC049141. Classification (NCBI taxonomy): domain Bacteria; kingdom Bacillati; phylum Actinomycetota; class Actinomycetes; order Streptosporangiales; family Streptosporangiaceae; genus Nonomuraea; species Nonomuraea sp. NPDC049141. Next base: position 634,652 of record NZ_JBEZDR010000001.1, on the reverse strand, counting down.
GCATCGACAGCACCTTGCAGCACGTCTGGCAGACCACCCCCAACGGCAACTGGAGCGATTGGGACAGCCTCGGCGGTGTGGTCATCGCCGCCCCGACCGTCTTCCGCGACGCCGAAGACTGCCTGGAGGTGCTCGCCCCAGGCATCGACAACCGCATCCACCACATCCAGCAGACGGCCCCTGGCGTATGGGGCGAGTGGAACGACCTCGGTGGCGAGTCCTTCGGCGGCGAAGTCGCGATGTTCCAGGACGCCGGCGGAGGGCTGGTCGCCTTCATGCGCGAGATCAACAACACCCTTCAATGCGCCTGGCAGACCACCCCCGGCGGCGAATGGACCGGGTGGAAGGACCTCGGCGGCAAACTACGCAGCAACCCGGCGGTGTTCCAGAACGCCGACGGACGGCTGGAGGTGTTCGTGCGGTGGGACGGCAACGCCGTATGGCACATCGGGCAGAGCAGCGTCAACAACGGCTGGGGCGCATGGGAGAGCCTCGGCGGCAGCGTGGACACCGATCCGGCGGTGTTCCGGGACGCCGAAGATTGCCTGGAGGTGTTCACGCACCGCTCCGACAACACCCTGTGGCACATCAGGCAGACCAGCGCCAACGGCCCCTGGGGCGAATGGGAGAGCCTCGGCGGGAAGGTCTACGGCGTTCCGGCGATCTTCCGGGACCGTGACGACCACCTCGTCGTCCTCGCCCGAGGATCCGAGGACTCCGCGATCTACGCGATCGCCCAGACCGAGGACGGCTGGGGCCCGTGGAGCTCCCTCGGCGGCGAGGCGGCCGGCGATCCGGTTCTGGCCCGCAACGCCGACGGCCGTCTGGAGGCCTTCTACCTCGGCTACGACTCCGCTGTGTGGCACAAGTGGCAGGTAGACGGCACCTGGAAACCCGACTGGGTATCTCTGGGAGGCGACATAGCCGACTTCTGACCCCAGCTGAGACCCCGGCCCGCGTACCGCGGTCGCAGTAGCGCGGGCCGGTACCACCGGATGAGGGAATGCGCCCAGCTCACACCTAACGTGTAGGGGTGCGTCCGCTGACCTGGCTGAGACAGGAACTCCGTTCCCGACCCTACGTGGCGGACACGATCCTGGCCGTGTTCCTGTACGCGGCCATGCTGCTGACGCCGGTCGCGCCCCAACCGCCGGGGGCGATGTGGCGCGGCCAGGTGCAGCCCCTCACCACGTACAGCATCGCGCTGGCGGCGGTCGTCTGCGGGGCGCTGGCCTTCCGGCGGCGGTGGCCGCGCGCCGTTCTCGCGGTCACGGTCGCCGGGTTCGTGGCCCAACTCATGGTCGGCGGCGGGCGCAGCCCCTTGGACCTGGGGCTGGGGATCGCGGTGTACACCGTGGCCGCGCGCCACCCGCGCCGGGACGCGTGGATTTACGGTGGGCTCGTCGCGTTGGTGGTCACCGTGGCCAAGGTCGTGTTCAACGGTGACACGTGGCTGGCGCCCGAGGTGCTGGCACAGGTCGCCCCCATCGGCATGGCCACCGCCATCGGGGACGCGCTGCGCAGCCGCCGGGCTTATGTGGCCGCCATCGAGGAGCGGGCGCGCAGGGCCGAGGAGACGCGCGAGGAGGAGGCCGAACGCCGGGTGATGGAGGAACGCCTGCACATCGCCCGCGAGCTGCACGACGTCCTCGCCCACCACATCGCGCTGATCAACGTGCAGGCGCAGGTCGCCGCGCACCTGCTGGCGACCGAACCCGAGCAGGCCCGTACGGCGCTGGGCCATGTCCGGCACGCGGGCAAGGAGGCGCTGGACGAGCTGCGGACCACCGTGGGGCTGCTGCGCCGTCCGGGCAGCCGCGACGAACTGCTGACCGAACCCGCCCCCGGGCTGGATCGGCTGCCCGACCTGGTCGACTCGTTCACCGGCGCCGGGCTGAAGCTGGGCTGGCTGATCTACGGCGAACCGAGGCCGCTGCCCGCTCCCGTGGGCCTCGCCGCGTTCCGGATCGTCCAGGAGGCGCTGACGAACGTGAGCAAGCACGCGCCACGGGCGACCGCGACCGTGCGGATCGACTACACCTCCGACGCGGTGGTCGTCGACGTGGCCGACGACGGTGAGAGCGATCCGGGTGGAATCTCCTCCGGGACCGGTCACGGGCTGATCGGCATGCGGGAGCGGGCCCGGTCGGTCGGCGGGACGTTCGTCGCCGGACCCGTGGAAGACGGTGGGTTCCGGGTACGCGCCGTGCTCCCCACCTCCAGGAAGAACAGCCCATGACGATCAAAGTGGTACTGGCCGACGACCAGGCGCTGGTCCGCGCCGGTTTCCGGGTGCTGGTCGACTCGGCGCCCGACCTGGAGGTGGTCGGCGAGGCCGCCAACGGTCATGACGCCGTACGGCTGGCGCGGGAGACCATGGCCGACGTGGTGCTGATGGACGTCCGCATGCCCGGAATGGACGGTCTCGCCGCGACGAGTGAGATCACCTCCGACAAGGCCATGGCCGGGGTCCGGGTGCTGGTCCTGACCACGTTCGAGATCGACGAGTACGTCTTCGCCGCGCTGCGGGCGGGCGCCAGCGGGTTCCTCGGCAAGAGCGTGGAGGCCGGCGAGTTGCAGGAGGCCATCCGGGTGGTGGCCAGGGGCGAGGCGCTGCTGTCGCCGTCGGCGACCAGAGGACTGATCACCCGGTTCCTGGCCAGCCCCGGCGCCTCGGCCGAGCACGTGCCGGACGACCTGGCCGTGCTGACCGAGCGCGAAAGGGAGGTGATGATCCTGGTGGCCTGCGGGCGTACCAACGATGAGATCGCCGACCTGCTGGGGATCAGCCGGATGACCGCCAAGACGCACGTCAACCGGGCGATGATCAAGCTGAAGGCGCACGACCGCGCCCAACTGGTGATCATCGCCTACGAGACCGGTCTGATCCGCCCCCAGGCCCGCTGACCCGTCCTCAGGCTCGCTGACCGGCCGGGAACCGCGGGCGCGGTAGCCCGCCCCCCGCGTCTACCGCGATCGCCGCAGATCAAGACCCTCCTCCAGGGGGACGTTCTCCCGGGACGAGGCCACGAGTCTTGAGTAGGGACCACGACGATGCCGTGCTGCTCGCCCGTGGTGAGGCGTCGCCTCCGGCTCTCCCGTTCCTGCGCGATGTGCGGTCTGACACCCAGCTGAAGAGAAGTGGAAAGATGTCGTTTCTGGCTAGATTGAGCCTCGCGAATCGAGGGCTCATCGCGCTCATCACGATCGTGGTGGTCGCGTTCGGCGCCTACATCACCCCGGCGTTGCAACAGCAGCTCTTGCCCTCACTGTCGTTTCCGCAAGTGTCGGTCGTGGCGACGTACGCCGGTGCCGCGCCGCAGATCGTCGAGGACCGGGTCACGGTACCGCTGGAAGAGGGGGTACGCGGGGTGGCCGGCGTCACCGGCGTGACCTCGACCTCGCGGGAGGCCAGCGCGACGATCCAGGTGGCCTTCGACTTCGGCACCGACATCGACGACGCGCAGAGCAAGATCCAGCAGGTGGTCGGCGGGTTGTCCAGCCGGCTGCCCGACGGGGTGGATCCGCAGGTGGTCGTGGGCAGCACCGACGACCTGCCGGTCATCCAGCTCGCCGCCGCCTCCGACGGCTCCCAGCAGCGGCTCGCCGAGCGCCTGGACACCCAGGTGGTGCCGACGCTCACCGGCATCGAGGGGGTGAAGGAGGCCTCGGTCACCGGTACCCGGGATCAGGTCATCACCATCACCCCCGACACCGATGAGCTGAAGGAACACGGGCTGGACACCGCCGCGATCTCCACCGCCATCCAGAACGCGGGCCAGCCGATTCCGGCCGGCACCCTCACCAAGTCGGACACCACCCTGAGCGTCCAGGTCGGCGCCCGGTACGCCTCGATCGAGGACCTCAAGGACCTCTACCTGACCCCCGCCGCCCAGGCGTCCCCCACCCAGGCGTCCCCGGCCCAGCCCACGGCTCAGGGTCAGCGTCCGGGCGCGCCGCAGGCCAAGAAGACCCCCGCGAAGCCGAAGCCGGTACGACTGGGCGACGTGGCCACCGTGAAGCTCGGGCTGGCCGAAGCGGCCACGCTCACCCGCACCGACGGCAAGCCCAGCCTGGGCGTCTCGATCACCATGAAGCCCGACGGCAACGCGGTGTCGATCTCGGAGGACGTACGCGCCAAACTGCCCGCCCTGGCCACCGCGCTCGGCACGGACGCCGCGCTCACCATCGTCTTCGACCAGGCGCCGCAGGTGGAGAAGTCGATCGAGAGCCTGACCACCGAGGGCCTGCTGGGCCTGGCCATGGCCGTGCTGGTCATCCTGGTCTTCCTGGTCTCGCTACGCTCCACGCTGGTGACCGTGGTCTCCATCCCGCTGTCGGTGCTGATCGCGTTGATCGGGCTGTGGGTCAAGGACTACTCCCTGAACATGCTCACCCTAGGCGCCCTCACCATCGCCATCGGCCGCGTCGTCGACGACTCGATCGTGGTCCTGGAGAACATCAAACGCCACCTGTCCTACGGCGAGCGCAAACGCCAGGCGATCGAGAACGGCGTGCGTGAGGTCGCGGGCGCCGTCACCGCCTCCACCCTCACCACCGTCGCGGTGTTCCTGCCGATCGCCTTCGTCGGCGGTTTCGTCGGCGAGTTGTTCGGCCCGTTCTCCATCACCGTCACCGTGGCCCTGATCGCCTCCCTGCTGGTGTCGCTGACCGTCGTACCGGTGCTGAGCTACTGGTTCCTCAAGCCGCCCAAGAACGGCGACCGCGACAAGGCTGAGGAGAAGGAACGCCGCAGCCTGCTCCAGCGCGCCTACGTCCCGGTGATCCGCTTCGCCACCCGGCACCGGCTCACCACGGTCGCCGGCGCCCTGGCGATCCTCATCGGCACCCTCGCCCTGGTCCCCAGCCTGCAGACCAGCTTCATCGACAACGCGGGCCAGAACACGGTCAGCGTCACCCAGAACCTGCCCGCCGGCATGTCCCTGGCCTCGGCCGACGCGAAGGCCAAAGAGGTCGAGAAGATCCTGACCGGCCTCGATGACATCCAGTCGTACCAGGTCACCGTAGGGGGCGCGAGCGGCGTCGGCTTCGGCGGCGGGCGTCCCGGCGGCGGTGGCGGCGGAGGTACGGCCCGCGCCAGCTACTCGCTCACCCTGCACGAGGGCAGCGACACCGCGGCCGTGGAGAACACCCTGCGCGATCGGCTGAGCAAGCTGACCGACGCGGGCCAGATCAGCATCGGCGAGAGCGGCGGCTTCGGCGGCGACAAGCTCGAGGTCCTGGTCCACGCCAGTGAGCAGGACACGTTGGACGACGCGGCGCGAGTCGTCCAGCAGACCATGGCGGCGATGCCCGGCGTCACCGAGACGACCAGCACCCTGGCCGACACCGCGCCCCGCGTCGACGTCACCGTCGATCGCAAGAAGGCCGCCAAGCACGACCTGTCCGAGGCCGTCATCGGCCAGGCGGTGTCCCAGGCGTTCCGCGACAGCACCGTGACCCAGCTCACCTTCGACGGCACCACCGCCGACGTCGTCGTACACACCGGCGACGCCCCTGTCTCCCTCGCCGAGCTGCGCAAACTTGATCTGCCCGGAAAGGTGGAACTCTCCGACGTCGCCGAGGTCAAGCAGGTCAACGGCCCCGTATCGGTCACCCGCATCGACGGGGATCGCACCGTCACCGTCTCCGGCAAGAGCACCGGCGCCAACCTCGGCGCCATCAGCGCGGACCTGGAGACCCGGCTCGCCAAGCTGACCCTGCCCGCCGGCGCCACCTACTCCATCGGCGGCGCCAGCGCCGACCAGGACGAAGCCTTCGGCAGCCTCGCCCTGGCCCTGGTGGCGGCCATCGCGCTGGTGTTCTTCGTCATGGTCGCCACCTTCCGCAGCCTCATCCAGCCGCTGCTGCTCCTGGTATCGATCCCGTTCGCCGCCACCGGCGCGATCGGCCTGCTGCTCATCACCGACACGTCCCTCGGCCTGGCCGCCATGATCGGCCTGCTGATGCTCGTCGGCATCGTCGTCACCAACGCCATCGTGCTCCTCGACCTGATCAACCAGTACCGCCGCCAGGGCATGCCGCTGTACGAGGCGGTCGTCGAAGGCGGCCGCAACCGGCTGCGCCCCATCCTGATGACCGCACTGGCCACGATCTTCGCCCTGCTGCCGATGGCCCTGGGCATCACCGGTGGCGGCGGATTCATCTCCAAACCCCTCGCCATCGTCGTCATCGGCGGCCTGATCAGCTCCACACTGCTCACCCTCGTCCTGGTCCCGACCCTCTACACCATGGTCGAAAGCCGCAAGGAGAAAATCCGCACCCGCCGCGCCGGCCGCCCCGACACCCCACCCCTGGCCGAAACCCCCAAGGAACCGGCCCACTCCAGCTAACCCCGACCCATAACGCAGCCACCCCGACGCCCCCGTGCCCCTGAGCCCCGAAAGACAGGCCAGGGGCACGGGGGTACGGCCGCGGCCGACACGCAGACAGCCCAGCGCCGCAGGCAGGCACTGAGCAACCGGGCAGGGCCGCACTGGGTCGCGCCGCACTGGGTCGCGCCGCACTGGGTCGCGCCGCACCCCGCCGCCCCGCACCCCGCCGCCCCGCACCCCGCCGCACGGCACCGCGCCGGGCCGCACCGTCGAGGGCAAGGCCACGTGAGGCAAGGCCATCGTCGGCGGGAGGGCGGGGCGGCCCTAAGATCGGAGGCATGGAGCTCGCCCCCGGAGTGCACGTCGCCATCACCGATCGTCACGGGGGAGTGAGCGCTCCGCCGTACTCGTCGCGCAATCTCGGCGGCCTCGTCGGCGACGACCCCGACGCGGTGCGCGCCAACCGGGCGGGTGTCGCGGCCGAGCTGGGCGTGCGGGCCATCGTGTTCATGCGGCAGGTTCACAGCGCCGACGTCGCGTACGTCAGCGAGCCGTTCGGCGACGACGCGCCGCCGCTCGACGGTGTCTTTACCACCGAGCCCCGGCTGGCGCTCGCCTCACTCGGCGCCGACTGCCCGGCCGTGCTCGTCGCCGACCCGGTCGCGGGCATGGTCGCCGCCGCCCACTCCGGACGACCAGGCACCGAAGCGGGCATCGCCACCGCCCTGGTCGAGGCGATGGCGGCCAAGGGCGCGGCCCCCGGGCGGATGGTGGCGCTGATCGGGCCCGGCGCGTGTGGCCGCTGCTATGAGGTGCCCGCCGAGCTGCGCGAACGGGTCGCGTCCCGGGTGCCGGCGACCTGGTCCACCACCTCGTGGGACACGCCCGCGCTGGACCTCCGGGCAGGCATCGAGGCCCAGTTGCGCACAGCGGGCGTCGCCGACGTACGGCACGACACCCGATGCACGATCGAATCGCAGGAGCTCTACTCCCACCGCCGCGAACAGCCGGGCGGCCGCTTCGCCGGCCTGATCTGGCTCACCTGACCCCGGCTGGGCCTGTAGCGGACCCGGCTCAGCTGACCTGGCCCACCTGACCCCGATTGCGCCTGACCCAGCGGACCTGGCTCGGCTGGGCTCCCGGTTGATCTGGCGTGCCCGCCACGGCGGTGGGCGTCGAGGTCAGTTACGGCTACCGAAGATCCCGTTGAGCATGACGACGCCGATCCAGATCGGCGCGATCACCCACATCTCCTTGCCGCCGAAGATCACGGCCAGGGTCACGACGGTGCCCAGGGCGAGCGACACGATCGCCAGCGCCAGCCGCTGACCCTCGCTCGGCCCCTGCCTGGCGACGTCTTTGCCTTTGCCCTTGCCCTTCGGCCCCAAGGTGGCGAGCCGTTCGTCGACTCGCCGGTCGACCTCCTGCCCCATCTTCTCGAGGAAGGATTCGACTATCGCGTCCTCGAAATCGGGCCCAAGGTCGCGACGGGCGCCCACCGCCGCCCGTAACTCATCACCGGTACTCATATGTCGAGATATAACGGGTTGAGGGGCTATCGAGCAAGGATGTCGTCGAGGTTGTACGAGACCGGTCTCTCCAACTGCTCGTACGTGCACGATTCCGGCGTGCGGTCCGGCCGCCACCGCCGCCACTGCGCGGTATGCCGGAACCGATCGCCCTCCATCTGGTCATAGGCCACCTCGATCACCAACTCCGGCCGGAGCGGGATGAACGACAGGTCCTTCTTGGCGTTCCAGCGTGACACCGCGCCCGGCACCCGCTGCCCGCCCGTCGCGGGCCCGGCCGCCGGCTGCCCGACGGTGGCCGCCGCCTGTTCGGCCCAGTGGCCCCACGGATGCTCGCCCAGCTCGGCGATGTACGGCTTGAGCTCCTCGACCAGCTCGGCCCGGCGCGCCATCGGGAACGACGCCGCCACGCCCACATGATGCAGCCGGCCGTCATCACCATAGAGGCCGAGCAGGATCGAGCCCACGATCGGCCCCGTCTTGTGCTCGCGGTAACCGGCCACCACCACGTCGGCGGTGCGCTCATGCTTGACCTTGAACATCGTGCGCTTGTCGGGGAGGTATGGCTGGTCGCCGGGCTTGACGATGATGCCGTCGAGCCCCGCGCCCTCGAACATCTCAAACCATTCGGACGCCTGCTCGGTGTTGGTCGTGACCGGGGTCAGCCGGATGGACCTGCCCTTCTCCGGGAAGATCTGCTCCAGCCGGGCCCGCCGCTCGCTGAACGGCGCCTCCATCAGCGACTCGTCGCCCAGCGCCAGCAGGTCGAACGCCACGAACGACGCGGGAGTCCGCTCGGACAGCATGGTGACCCGCGACGCCGCCGGATGGATGCGCTGCTGCAGCGCGTCGAAGTCGAGTTGCGAGCCCTGCGGCAGCACGATCTCGCCGTCGACCACGCACCTGTCCGGCAACTCCGCCCTGACCGCCTCGACCAGCTCGGGGAAGTAGCGGGTGAACGGGCGCTCGTTGCGGCTGCCCAGATAGACCTCGTCACCGTCGCGGAACACGATGCACCGGAACCCGTCCCACTTAGGCTCGTAGAACAGCGTGCCGTCCTGCTCGGGCATCTTCTTGACCGGCTTGGCCAGCATCGGCGCCACGGGCGGCCGGACCGGCAGATTGGGCACCGGCTCCGGCTCTTCGGCGACCGCGACCTTGGCCTCGATCTTGGCCTCGATCTCGGCCTCGATCTCGGCGGGCGGCTGGGTGGGCTCGGTCATGTCGTTGACTCCCTCGTGTACTTGCAGAAGAGGACCCCCTCCTCCTCCAGCACCTGGCTGAGCCGTAGCTCGACCTGCGATGCCTCGCCGTTCAGAATCCGCGCGGCCCCGCCCCCGACCAGCAGCGGGCTGATCGACAGGCAGAGCTCGTCGATCAGGTCGGCCGCCGCGAGCTGTCCGTTGAGCCGGGGGCCGCCCTCGCACAGGATCCGCGTCAGACCGCGCTCGTGCAGCTCGCGCACGGCCACCGACATGTCGACCGCGTCGCCGCCCGCCACCACGACGTCGGCCACCCGGGAAGCGTCGGCGCGGCGCTCGGCGGGCGCGGCCTCGCAGGTGATGACGATCGTCCGGCTGACGGCCTCGGTGAACAGCGGGCTGCCCAGATCGAGGTCGAGCCGGCGGGTGACCACCGCGAGCGGCGGGGCCGGCGGCCTGCCCTCCCGCAGCGTCCGCCAGGATTCGCGCGGCTTGACCGCTCCGTACCCCTCGGTGCGTACGGTCGCTGCGCCCGCCATGACCACGTCGGACAACCCGCGCAGGACCCGGAAGATCCGCCGGTCGCCCTCACTGGACAGCCCGCCCGACAGCCCCTTCAGCCAGGCGGCCCCGTCGGCGCTGGCGACCATGTTGAGGCGCAGCCATGGCCGCCCCTCCGGGTAGGCATAAGCCTGCTCGATGTCTGGTTCGTCTTGGATGTCGGGATGGATGCGACGCACTCCTCCACCTTGGCACACGCCTCCGACAACGAGCCGATGTAGGGGCCTTTGGCGGGAGGGATAGCACTTTTGTGTATCGAGGGACACACGCAGCGTGATGCGCATACCGTGGCGGCAGGCACATGGGGATCGGGGCACTTGGGGATCGGGCACGCGAGGGAGGCCCAATGGGGCTGATCACTGCCGTGACATGGCTGTTCACCGCGCTCGTGGGGATCTACCTGCTCTACCTCTGGCTGTCGGGCGGCGGGCTGCGGCAACAGGCGACGAAGGTCACGCGCTTTCCGGTGACGCTGATCTTCTCCCACCCGGTGCTGGCGCTGTCGGCGCTGACCTGCTGGATGGCCTTCCTGATCACGGGCAGCCGCCTGCTGGCCTGGACCGCGTTCGGGGTGCTGGCGGCGGCGGCCCTGCTGGGCTTCACGATGTTCACCCGCTGGCTGGGCACAGGCCGCCACGCCCGAGGCGCGGAACGCCGCTTCCCACTCCTGGCAGTGCTTCTGCACGGCCTGGCTGGCGTGGCGACATTCGTCCTGGTCCTCCTCACCGCAAGCCTGACCGGCCACCTCTGAACGACCGGTCGGCGAGCAGACAGTCCAGAAAAGCTCGCCCACCCTGAACGTCTACCGGCGGGGGAGAGAGGCGGACCGGAAAAGCCCGCCACTCCTGAACGTCTACCGGCCCCTGAGGCAGGCGGACCGGGAAGGCCCCGGTCTCACCGTCTCGTCACGGCGCCCAGCCACGTGAACCGCAGGAGCGTTCCCCTGGACAGACGCCGACCACGTATGGCGGGTGGGGCTCACCGTGCCTGCCGTAAAACAAAATGGTGGAAATCAGCGCGGCCGATGAAGCACCTGCATGCTGCGGGAGGTCACCACCACTTGAGCAGCGCACTCATAATCTCCGTCGGAGACGCCCTTGTCGTCGGTGTTGAGGATCGGCAGCCAGTGGTCGCCGAACTCCGCGCCCGGCAAGGTGAACGTCATGTCCTCATGGTGGGCGTTGATCAGCAACAGGAAGGAGTCGTCCACGATCCGCTCGCCGCGCGTCCCCGGTTCGGTGATCGCCTCGCCGTTGAGGTAGACCATCAGCGACTTGGCGTAGCCGATGTTCCAGTCGCCGGCCGTCATCTCCGTGCCGCCGGGCGTGAGCCACACCAGGTCGCGCTTGCCGTCCTCCGGGTGGCGCCCGTGGAAGAAGCGGCGGCGCTGGAAGACCGGGTGCTCGCGCCGCAGCCGCGACAGCTCGCGGACGAAGTCCAGCATCTCCGACTCGGTGTGGAGCTGCGACCAGTCGATCCAGGCGAGCTCGTTGTCCTGGCAGTAGCCGTTGTTGTTGCCCCGCTGCGTGCGGCCGAGCTCGTCTCCGTGGGAGAGCATCGGCACGCCCTGCGACAGGAACAGCGTCGTCAGGAAGTTGCGGCGCTGGCGGAGGCGGAGCCGGACGATCTCGGGGTCCTCGACGGGCCCCTCGGCGCCGCAGTTCCAGGAGCGGTTGTCGTCGGTGCCGTCGCGGTTGTTCTCGCTGTTGGCCTCGTTGTGCTTGCGGTCGTACGACACCAGGTCTGTGAGGGTGAAGCCGTCGTGGCAGGTCACGAAGTTGATGGAGGCGACGGGCCGGCGGCCGGAGGAGGCGTAGAGGTCGGCGGAGCCGGTCAGGCGGGAGGCGAATTCGGGCAGCGCCGAGTGGGTGCCCCGCCAGAAATCTCGCACTATGTCGCGGTATTTCCCGTTCCACTCCGTCCACAATGGCGGGAAATTTCCGACTTGGTAGCCGCCGGGGCCGACATCCCACGGCTCCGCGATCAGTTTGACCTGCGAGATCACCGGATCCTGCTGGATCAGGTCGAAGAAGGCGCTCAGCCGGTCGACGTCGTGCAGTTCCCGCGCCAGCGCCGCCGCCAGGTCGAACCGGAACCCGTCGACGTGCATCTCCAGCACCCAGTAACGCAGCGAGTCCATGATGAGCTGGAGCGCGTGCGGCGACCGGACGTTCAGTGAGTTGCCGCAGCCCGTGTAGTCGAGGTAGTAGCGCCGGTCACCGTCGTGCAGCCGGTAGTAGGCCGCGTTGTCGATCCCCCTGAACCCCAGCGTGGGCCCCATGTGGTCGCCCTCGGCCGTGTGGTTGTAGACCACGTCGAGGATGACCTCGATGCCCGCCTCGTGCAGCGCCCGCACCATGGCCTTGAACTCCAGCACCTGCTCGCCCCGCGTGCCCGAGCTGCTGTAGCGGCCGTGGGGGGCCAGGTAGGCCATCGTGTTGTAGCCCCAGTAGTTGGTCAGCCCCCGCGCCACCAGGAAGTGCTCGGGCATGTAGTGGTGCACCGGCATCAGCTCGACCGCCGTCACGCCGAGCGAGAGCAGGTGGTCGATGATCGCCGGGTGTCCCACGCCCGCGTACGTGCCGCGCTGGTCCTCGGGCACCGCCGGATGGCGCATGGTGAGCCCCCGCACATGCGCCTCGTAGATCACGGTCTCGTGGTACGGGATGTGCGGCGGCCGGTCGTTCCCCCACTCGAAGAACGGGTTGACGACCACATTTTTCGGCATAAAGGGGGCGCTGTCGGCCGTGTTCAGCCGCGTCGGGTCGGTGAAGTGATACGGGAACAATGCCTCATTCCACGTCAGATCACCGTCGATCGCCTTGGCATAGGGATCGAGGAGCAGTTTCGCCGGATTGCACCGGTGCCCCTGCGACGGCTCGTACGGGCCGTGCACCCGATATCCATAACGTTGTCCTGGCGCGATGCCCGGCAGGTAGCCATGCCAGACGAATCCATCGACTTCCGGCAGATCCACGCGTTCTTCGGAGCCGTCATCGTGAAAAAGGCATAGCTCAACTCGCTCGGCCACCTCGGAGAACACCGCAAAACTGGTGCCCACGCCGTCCCAGGTGCCGCCAAGTGGATAGGGCTCTCCCGGCCAGACTTCGCGCATGTGACCCAATTGTCGCACGCGATCGCGGTCCCGCTAGAGGAGTTCGGCGTTGAGGGTGATCGTCGTGCCCGTCAACGCCTTACTCACCGGGCAATTGGCCTTCGCGGTTTCCGCCGCCTCCTGGAATTGCTCGGCCGTGATCCCGGGCACGTGTCCCTTCACGCTGAGGACGATTCCGGTGATGCCCTCACCCGGCTGGAACGTCACGTCCGCGCTGGTCTGCAGCGACTCCGGCGGCGTGCCGGCGCCGGCCAGGCCGTGCGAGAGCGCCATCGAGAAGCAGGAGGAGTGGGCGGCCGCGATGAGCTCCTCGGGCGAGGTCTTGCCGTTCGCCGCCTCGGCCCTGGAGGCCCAGGAGACCTCGAACGTGCCGACACCCGAGGTGTCGAGCGACACCGTGCCCGACCCGTCGAGCAGCGCGCCCTTCCACTGAGTGGTGGCGGTGCGAGTGGTGGCCATATCGGTTGCTCCCTCTGGTCGTGGGATTCCGACCCTATCGCGAGCTCGACAAAGTTCTGCGGCTCGGTCATCCGTGTGCACTTTTCCGGCGAATAATGACATGCTCGGGTCGCGGCGCACCCGCCGCCTTGGTCCGGATCACGGGAGTGTGGTGCCAGTGGAGGCACCGTACGACGACCGCCTGCTGCATCAGCGGGTGGTCGGCGGCGACGAGGCCGCGCTCGGGGAGGTCTACGATCGGCTCTCCTCGCTGATCTTCGGTCTCGCCCTGCGGGTCACCAGGGACCGTGTGATCGCCGAGGACATCACGCAGGAGGTGTTCCTGGTCTTCTGGGAACGGCCGCTGGCCTACGACCCGGACCGTGGCACGCTGCGCGCGTGGCTCGCCACGATCGCGCACCGCCGCGCGGTCGACCACGTACGGGCCGAGGAGCGCCGGCGGGTCTCCACGCTGGGTCCCAGGCTCTACGAGCCGGAGCCCGCCAGGCTGGAGGACAACGTGCTCGCGGCCGACGAGGCCGAACGGGTACGGCAGGCGGTGACGGCGCTGCCCGAGGGCCTGCGGGAAGCGGTCGAACTGGCCTACTACGGTGGTAGGACATACCGCCAGGTGGGCGAGGAACTGGGCGTGCCCGAGGGCACGGTCAAGTCGCGGATCCGGCTGGCGTTGCGCCGCCTGGCCGACGCGCTGGCAGAGGAAGAGGTGTGATGGAGCCCGTCGAGCGTCTCTATCTGGACGCGCTGATGGAGGACCCGGCCGTACCGGAACGCTCTCTGCGACCCCAGCTCCTCGCCGGGGCCAGGGCCCGCCGAAGGCCCGCCGCTCCCACCGCGCCCTGGGCGGAGCCGTACGCGGGGCGGGTCGCCGCCATGGACGCGCTGCTCGCCTCCGCCGGTGAGGACGACTGGTCACGGGTCATCGTCGAGGGCTGGACGCTTCAGGAGCTCGTCGCCCACCTCGCCGCCAAGGACGGCCTGCTGGCGGCCTCGGTCGGCGCCCCCGTACTGGGCCCGGCCATCGGCGCGAACGACGCGCTGGGCCGTACCGCCGACGTCCAGAACTACGAACGGGCCCGCAGCCCGGAACAGACCAGGCGCGACTGGCGCGCCCAGGCCGACGCCCTCTGCCGCCACCTGACCGACCTCGCACCCGGCACCGTCGCGAGCCTCGACGGCCTGGACGCGCCGGTGTCCGACCACGTGCTGGCCAGATGCCTGGAGACGTGGGTACACGCCGACGACGCCGCCCGAACCGCGAGCCTCCGGCTGCCGCACCCGATCCCCGAGCACATCCACCCCACGGCCGACCTGTGCGCGCGGCTGCTGCCGTGGACGATGCTCCTGTCCGGCCTGGACGGCAGCGGGCGCACGCTCCTGCTCACGCTGACCGGGCCAGGGGGCGGCGAGTGGCACGTGCCGCTGGGCGTGGGGGACGCCGCCGGTGGCGACGCCCCGGACGCGCACATCACGGCGGACGTGGTGGGGTTCTGCTTCCTGCTGGGCGGGCGGGGCGACCCGCGATCGTTCCCCGCCGACCTCGAAGGCGACCTCGCCCTGGCCCACGACGTCCTCGACACCGCCCCGGCCCTCTCAGGCCCCTGACGCGGGGCCGGCGTCCTCGCCGGAGTCGAGGCGCCTGCGTCTCCCGCAGAGCGGGCGGTCAGGACTGAGCCTGGGTCACCAGATCCCTGGCGTACTCGTCGTCGCTCTCCGCCAGCACCCGCTTGGCGCCCTGTTCGGCCCGCGCGTCGCCCCGGTCGGCGAGCCCCCGCGTGGCCTCCGCCACCGTACGGAAGTCGGTGTCGTCGAGCCGGTCGGCGAGTGCCTCGCGGATCCGCGGCGTGTCGGCCTTGAGCGAGGCCAGCCCGGCCGTGGCCCAGTCGCGGACCTCCGCCTCGTCGTCCCGCGTCATGCCGATCAGCAGCTCCAGCCCCTCCTCGTGGTCCGGCGGCAGCACGTCGGCCAGCGCGATCGCGTCGGTCATGGTGCGCCGGTGGTCCGGACGGCCGATGATGTCGAGCACCTGCGGCAGCCCCCGGGGGTCGCCCTGATGGCCGAGCGCCGCCAGCACCGAACGGAGCACCTGCGGGTTGCCCTCGGTGGTGGCCATCTTCTGCAGCAGCGGCAGCGTCTGCTCCAGGTATGGTTTGGCGTCGTCGGCGAACCCGAACTGGGCGATCGCGTCGACCCCGAACTCCCGCTCCCTGGCGTCCTCGCTCACGCAGAGCCCGGCCAGCACCTCGTAGGTCTCGTCGTCGGCCCGCTTGCCCAGCGAGTCGGCGACGATCCACCACGTCTCGGCGTCCTCGTCGGTGTCGCGGTGCGCCAGGGCCCGCGCCACGAGCTGGTCGGCCGCCGTGTAGACGCTCGTGGCGTCCTCCAGCAGCGTCGCGATGGCGGCGTGCCCGCGCTGTGCCTGCACCTGCTCGGTCTGCTCGCCGTCGGGGGCGCGCCCGGCCACGGTGACGAGCTCGGTGCCGTCCTTGGCGAACTGGCGCGCCACGACGTACTCCCAGTCGTCCTGGCCGATCTGGTCGACCAGCGCGGTCTCCAGGTGCACGCCCACCCAGTCGATCGCGATGTCGAGCGGGCTGTCGCCGTCTCCGTCGTACTTGCCGGCGTCGGCCCCGCTGTCCAGCAGCAGCCGCACCACGCCCAGAGCGCCGCGCCTGGCCGCCAGCGAGAGCGGGGTGTCGCCGTCGTCGTTGGCGGCGTCGACCTCGGCCCCGGCCTCGATGAGCGCCTCGGCCGTCTCGGCGTGCCCCTTGGCCGCGGCCCAGAGCAGCGCGGTCCAGCCGCCGTTCTCCCGCCCGTTCACCTCGGCGCCGGCGGCCAGCAGCATGCCCGCGACCTCGGCCCGATCCCAGGCGGCGGCCGCGCAGAGCGGCAACCCGCCTTCCTCGCCCGCACTGGCCTGGTTGGGGTCGGTGCCACCGGCGAGCAGCTCGCTCACCTTCTCCGACTCGCCGTTCAACGCGGCCCGGTAGAGCTGTTCCTCATGCATAACTGGACCCTAGCTTGGATCGGGCCACTCCCGGGTCCGGCCCCCGCGAGGCTCGCCGCCCCCCCGCCCGCCGGTTGCCGGCGCGGGGTGGTGCTCCGGATCAGCTGTCGGAGGTATCACTGTTCCTCCCACGGGAGGAGCCAGATCATTCGGAAACGCGATATGTTGCGAGTATGACTGACCCTGGCGAGGTTAGGGCCTCGGACGCCGAACGTGAAGCAGTCGTGGAGCAGCTCCGGGTCGCCTCGGTCGACGGGCGGCTGACGCTCGTCGAGCTGACCGACCGCACAGAGGCCGCCTACACCGCCTCCACCCACGCCGAGCTGGCCATGCTCACCCAGGACCTGCCCGCCTCCGGCGCCGCGCCCATGCCGCCGGTCCACCAGCAACAGCCCGTGCGCAAGCGGCGCTGGTTCGTCGGCATCATGGGCGACTCCAAGCGGCGCGGTAGCTGGCGGATCGACCAGGAGCTGGGCGCGGTCGCCGTGATGGGCGACGTGCTGCTCGACCTGCGCGAGGCCGAGGTCCGCACGAACATGGTCGACATCATGGCCGTCTCGGTGATGGGCGACGTGAAGATCATCGTCCCCGACGGCGTGAACGTGGATCTCGACGGCATGGCCATCATGGGCGACAAGCGGGTCGACGTCTTGGAGGCGGCGCCGGGCACCAACGCGCCGGTCATCCGGGTGCACGCGTACGCGGTCATGGGCGACGTGAAGGTGATCGGCGACTCCCGCGCCCAGCCGCTGCAGCGCGGCCTGGCGGCTTGGCGCGAGCAGTGGCGCAAGCTGCACGGCGACGACTGGCGCGGCATGCGCAGGCAGCTCCGCGACGACCACCGCGGCTACTGACGCGTCAGGTGCTGGGCGGCGGCACGTCGTCCGCGGGGGCGGCGACCAGGCCGCGGCCTTTGATGCAACGTTTCGGGGGTTCTGGCGCGTAGAGATCGGTGACCTCCACCGAGCGGCGTCCCGGTGGACATCACCGATGAGTAAGGACTCCGATGCGGGATCGAGCCGATTTCGAGCGCTACGTCGAGCAACGCTCGGCCCGCCTCCTGAGGACGGCGTACCTGCTCTGCCGCGACTGGCCCACAGCCGAGGACCTGGTGCAGACGGCCCTGGCCAAGGCGTGGCTGGCCTGGCGGCGGGTCGGCGGCAACCCCGACCCGTACGTCTACCGCATCCTGGCCAACACGCACGCCTCCTGGTGGCGGCGGCGCTGGCACGGTGAGACGCCCACGGAGGACGTCCCCGACCTGGCCGGGCAGGACCCGAACGCCGATCTCGGCACCCGCGAGGCACTCAGGGCGGCCCTGGCCGCGCTGCCCGCCAGGCAGCGGGCCGTGATCGTGCTGCGGTATTTCGAGGACCTGCCCGACACGGTGATCGCCGGGATACTCGGCTGCTCGGTGCCGACCGTCCGCAGTCAGGCGAGCCGTGCGCTGGCCAAGCTGCGGCTCGACCCCGCGGCCAGGGCCGCGATCCAGACGGGGAGCTGACCATGACCATCACCGAACAGGACCTGCGCGAGTTGCTGGACCACGACAGCCACGACGGTCCCCACGGGGGCGTGACCGTCGCCGACGTCGACCGCAGGGCGGGTGCCATCCGCCGCAGGCGCGGCCAGGTGGCGGGCTCGATCGCCGCCGTCGCGCTGGCCGTCACGTTCCTGACCGGCACACCGGCTGAAACCCCCGAGGAGACCTGGCGCGGCACTCTGGCCGTGCCCTCGCCGACCTGGACCGAGGACTTGAACAACAGGTTCGTGTTCCTGGAAAGCTACCGGGAGGGGGGCAAGCCGAAGACGTTGACGTTCTCGACCGGGGCGAAGGAGGTCTCGGTCGCGGTCAGTTGCCCCGTGGGCTCGTACGCGCTGGCCTGGCTCAACGGCAAGCTCGTGGCGCACGGACGCTGCGATCGGGTGCACGCGGTTGTCGCCGGCCCGCTGGCCGCTCTCCGGGGCGAGAACAAGGTCGTCGCGGCCCTCATCCCCGTCGCGTCGGCTGCCGGTGCCGACCGGACGGCCGCCCAGTGGGCCGACGAGGCCCTGGCCTTCGCCCGGCCATACCCGGCGCGGTGGACGGCCGTCGTCCTGAAGGGTGCGGTGGATTCGCTGGCGACGTGCCAGATACCGCAGGACGGCGGCCGGATGCCGCAGCACGCCATGGTCAACCCCACTACAGGTGCGATCGAGGACTGCCGGCCCGGCTCATGAGCCCAGCACCGCCATCAGCGGGAGCGGGTTGATGTAGTCGCGATAGTGCACGATAAGTCCGTCACGCACCCGGATCACGGCGATGACCCGCTGGGTGAACGGCGCCCCGGTGGCGGCGACGTGACCATGGACGGTGTACTCGACGATGACCACCTCGGGATCGGCCGTCTCGTGGATCACCACATCGACGTGCTTCTCGAACTCGATCAGCCGCCCACCCGTCGCCATGAACGCGCGGATCTCGTCCCGCCCGTTGAGGGTCTCCGGGACGCCCTCGGGACGGTACGGCCACTCGATGACCCCGTCGGGAGCCATCAACTCCACGAACCGCTCCACATCCGCCGACAGGCTCGTCTCCAGCACCCGCTCGGCCACCTCACGTGCGTTCACGGTCACACCTCTTTCGTTGAACACGTGTTCATTGAACGACCGTATAACGAAGATCGTGGTTCAGTCAACGCCCGTACAATGAATCGGTGTCCGACGAGAAGCCGCGCCGTACCCGCGCCGAACAGCGCCGTGAGACCGAGGCCCGGATCCTCGCCGCCGCTCGCGCCACCTTCGCCGAGCTCGGCTACGAGCGCACGACGATCCGGGGGGTGGCGTCCGCCGCTGGGGTCAACGCGGGGCTGGTGATGCACTACTTCGGCAGCAAGGAGGAGCTGTTCTCGCGCGCGGCCATGCTGCCGGAGGAGGAGCTGCCGGTGGGGCATCCGGCGGAGGCCCTGCTCGCCTCGCTGCGCCGGCGACTCGACGACGAACCGGTCGCGTCGCTCGTCGTGCTGCGTTCGATGCTCACGCACGCGGAGGCGTCGGGGGAGTTCCGGGTGGCGGCGTCGGCCTGGCTCGACCGGGTGGGGGCGGCCATCCCGGCCGCCGACGCCGAGCTGCGGGCCGGGCTGATCAGCGCGATCATCAACGGAGTGGTGCTCGATCGCTACCTGCTCAAACTGAGTTCGCTGGCGGACGCTCCCGCCGACGACATCCTCGCCCTCCTGCGCCCGTGCTTCGAGAGCCTGGCGGGGGAGTCGGGCTGACGCCCTGGGCCCTGGGCCGCCGTTACGAGGCCGCCGCGCCGGCGGGCGCGCGGGCGGCGGTGGTGTAGCGCTCCAGGAGGACCTCGGCCAGTTCGGGAGCCGGGCCGAGCACGTCGGCGACCACGTCGGCGCCTGCTTCGAGGGTGGTCCGCCGCACCTTGTCGGCGAAATAACCGGGCGCCAGCAGGTACGGCGCGACGGCCACCCGCGGCGCGCCCGCCTCACGGAGGAGCGCCACCGCCTGCGCGGGCGTCGGCTCGGCCGCCGACGCGTACGCCGCGGTAACCGCCCACCACCCTCGCCCCACCACACCCGAGCCACCGCTGAAGCCCGAGCCTGTCCGGGAGAGCGAAGGCCGCCCCCAGTCGCGGGCCATCCGCGCGACCACGCCGTTGGCCCGCGGATCGCTGGACCCGGCCGACACCAGCACGATCGCCGTATCCGGATCTCCGACCACCACTCCCGCCTCAGCCAGCCGCCGTTCCAGCGTCGTCATCAGCAGCGGGTGCGGTCCCAGCGTCGCGCCGTAACGCACGCGCAGCAGCGGGTCGCGCGCCCTGGCCTCGTTGAGCGCCGCCGGCAGGTCCACCCGGCTGTGGTACGCCTCGGTGAGCAGCAGCGGCAGCACCACGGCCTCGTCCAGCCCGCGCAGCGCCTGCGCCAGGGACGGGGTCGCGTGGTCGAGGTACGCCGTACGCACCGGCAGCCCGGGCCGGGCCCGCCGTACCTCGTCGAGCAGGGCTTCCACGGTCGCGGCGGCGCGCGGATCACGGGACCCGTGCGCCACCGCGACCAATGGGACGTCCTGGCCCGTCCCGTCTGCCAACGAGACGGGCCACATGCTGGGGTTTACAGGTGAATGCCGCATTCGACCTTCCCCAGCCCCGCCCAGCGGCCGCTGCGCGGGTCCTCGCCCTCCGCGACCTGCCGGGTGCAGGGAGCGCAGCCGATCGAGGGGTAGTTGTCATAGTGCAACGGGTTGATCAGCACCCCGTTGTCGGCCATGTAGTTGTCGACGTCGTCCTGGGTCCACTTGGCGATCGGGTTGACCTTGACCATCTGCCGCTTGGCGTCCCACTCCACGACCTTGGTGTCGGCGCGGGTGGCCGCCTCGTCGCGGCGGATGCCCGAGATCCACGCCAGGTACGGTTCGAGCGCCCGGTTGAGCGGCTCCACCTTGCGCAGATAGCAGCACAGGTCCGGATTGCGGCCGAACAGGCGCGGCCCGAGCTCGCGTTCCTGCTCCTCCACCGTGCGCGGCCCCCGCACATTGATCACATTGACGTCATAGACCTGCTGAACCGCGTCACGCGTGCCGATCGTCTCGGCGAAATGGAACCCGGTGTCGATGAACAGCACGTCAACCCCGGGCTTGACCCGGCTGACCAGATCGATGAGCAGGGCGTCGCTCATCGAGGAGGTCAGGCACAACCGGTCGCCGAACGTCGCCGCCGCCCACCGGATGATCTCGCGGGCGGACGCGTCCTCCAGGAAGACCGCGGCGGACTCGACGATGTCCTGCAGGTCGAGCGTGCCGCGTTGATCTCTTAGACCGACCTCGATGTCGACGAGCGTCATATCTTCACTCCGATTCCGAGAAATTTAAGCTTGAAGGCGCGGGCGCAGGACCGGCAGTACCAGCCGCCGTGCGCCGCGGAGTCGGGGGCGTTGGGATCGCCTTCGTAGGGCTCGAGGTCCTCGTCGCCGCAGTAAGGGCAGTGGAAGGGAACGGCACGCGTGGTCATCTCAGGTCCGCCTCGTCCGCTCGCTGCACCCAGTCGGCGAACGACTCGCCGTCCTTCTTCTGGGCGTCGTAGTGCGTCACGACCCGCTCCACGTAGTCGGGCAGCGCCTCGGCGGTGGTCTTGAGCCCGCGTACCTTCCTGCCGAAGCCGGGGTTGACGCCGAGCGAGCCGCCCAGGTGGATCTGGTAGCCCTCGACCTGCTCACCGTTCTCGTCGACGACGAGCTGGCCCTTGAGGCCGATGTCGGCGACCTGGATGCGGGCGCAGGAGTTGGGGCAGCCGTTGACGTTGATGGTGAGCGGCTCGGCGAAGTCGGGCAGGCGCCGCTCCAGCTCGTCGATCAGGTTGGCGGCGGTGGCCTTGGTCTCGACGATGGCCAGCTTGCAGAACTCGATGCCGGTGCAGGCCATCGTCTGGCGGCGGAACGTCGATGGGTTGACCTGGAGGTCGTTCGCCTCCAGCTCGGCGACCAGGGAGTCGACCTGGTCGGGCGCGACGTCGAGGACGACCATCTTCTGCTCGACCGTCGTGCGGACGCGGCCGGAGCCGTGCCGCTCGGCGATGTCGGCGATCACGTGCAGCTTGTCGCCGTCGAGCCGGCCGACCTTGGGCGCGAAGCCCACGTAGAAGTTGCCGTCCTTCTGCGGGTAGACCCCGACATGGTCGCGGCGCGAGCCTCGGGGCGCCTCGGGCGCGGGCCCGTCGGGCAGCGCCTCCTTGAGGTATTCGGTCTCGAGGACTTCCCGGAACTTCTCCACGCCCCAGTCGTTGACCAGGAACTTGATCCGCGCCCGGTGCCGCAGCCGCCGATACCCGTAATCACGAAATATCCCGATCACGCCGCCGTAGACGTCGCCCACCTGGTCAGGTCGTACGAACACCCCGAGCCGCTTGCCGAACATCGGGTTGGTGGACAGCCCGCCGCCGACCCACAGGTCGTAGCCCTTCTCCCCGCTGGGCAGCTCGACACCCACGAACGCCACGTCGTTGATCTCGTGCACCGTGCAGTGTGACGGGCACCCGCTCAGCGCCGACTTGAACTTGCGCGGCAGGTTCGAGAAGGCCGGGTCGCCGATGAACCGCTCGTTCAGCAGGCGGATCTCCTCGCTGGCGTCCAGCACCTCGTCGGTGTCGATCCCGGCCAGCGGGCAGCCCAGGATGACGCGCGGGGTGTCGCCACACGCCTCGGTGGTCGACAGGCCGACCGCCTCGAGCCGCTCCCAGATGTCGGGGACCGACTCGATCTCGATCCAGTGCAGCTGGACGTTCTGCCGGTCCGTCAGGTCCGCGGTGCCCCGGCCGTAGTCGTTGGAGATGTCGGCGATGACCCGCAGCTGCGGGATGCTGAGCTGACCGCCGTCGATCCGCACCCGGAGCATGAAGTAGCGGTCATCGAGCTCCTCGGGCTCCAGGATCGCGGTCTTGCCGCCGTCGATCCCGGGCTTGCGCTGGGTGTAGAGGCCGTACCAGCGCATCCGGCCGCGCAGGTCGGCCGGGTCGATCGAGTCGAAACCACGCTTGGAGTAGATGTCGATGATCCGCTGGCGGACGTTCAGGCCGTCGTCGTTCTTCTTGTTCTCTTCATTCTTGTTCAGCGGCTCCCGGTAACCGAGAGCCCACTGGCCTTCGCCGCGCGGGCGTTTGTGATGCCGGCTGGTGGCAGGGGTGCTCATTGCGCGTCCTTCGGTTGGTGGGCGCGCGCAGGCTTCCTCCCGCCTCATCATTGAGTGCAGGGGTGAAGGAGGAGATTTTGCGACGCGCGCAACGGAGAAAACGGGTGGGTTAGCGGGCGTCGCAACAGATGGCACTGCGGACACGCTGAAGATCGACGTGTCGTCGACCGACAAGCATGGGGTCCGCTGGCATATCTCGAAGATACGCTAGGTATCCGTTATGTCCAAGACAGGGTCCAGACTGTGGACGCCTCACTACCCCTGACGAGGCCAGTCCAGGTCCGACTCGGCCGGCTCCTCCGCCTGCTGGTGCTGGCAATCGCACCAGGATCCGCCGCGACACTCCTCGTGGCGCTTGTCCTTGCAGTTCTCGCAGATCACTCTTGCATTATTCCTCGTAGAACGTTGTTCGGTTAGGCTGGCCCGCGTGGACCTGATGGGCGAGTTGCTGGCCGACCTGCGCGCGGAGACCGCGTCACTCGACGATCTGTTACTGACCCTCGAACCCGGAGACTGGGAGCTCGCCACGCCCGCCGAGGGGTGGGCCGTGCGCGACCAGGTGAGCCATCTGGCCTGGTTCGACGAGGCCGCGCGCACCGCCGCGACCGACCCCGACGTGTTCCGCACGGCGGCGGCGCACTTCACCTCCACCGACGACCTCGCCGCGGAGTTCCGCGGGCTGGCCCCTGACGAACTGCTCCACTGGTTCCGTACGGCCCGCGCCCGCAGTATCGCGGTGTTCGCGCGGCTCTCCGCCCGCGACCGGCTGCCGTGGTACGGGCCCGATATGTCGGCCGCGTCCTTCGTGACCGCCCGGCTGATGGAGACCTGGGCGCACGGCCAGGACGTGGCCGACGCGCTCGGCGTCACCCGAGAGCCCACCCGCCGGCTGCGGCACGTGGCGATGATCGGGGTCAGGGCCATGCCCTACGGTTTCGCCGTACGGAATCTGCCCCTTCCGGAGCGGCCGGTCCGCGTGGAGCTGACGATGCCCGACGGGACGCCGTGGACGGCGGGGCCCGAGGACGCCGCCGACGCGGTGCGCGGGCCGATGCTGGACTTCTGCCTGCTCGTCACCCAGCGCGTCCACCGGGACGACACCACCCTGGAGATCACCGGCGAGACGGCCCGTGCCTGGATGGAGACAGCGCAGGCGTTCGCCGGACCGCCGGGTAAGGGTCGATCAGGGAAAGGCCAGGGGCATACCCGATGATCTGAGGAGCGTTCGCGGTGTCATGCTGGGGTTATGCGGACAATCCTGAACATCATCTGGCTGATTTTCGCGGGGGTCTGGCTGGCCATCGGCTACACGATCGCCGGGATCATCTGCTGCATCCTGATCGTCACGATCCCCTTCGGCATCGCCTCGTTCCGGATCGCGGCCTACGCGCTGTGGCCGTTCGGCAGGACCGTCGTCCGCGACCCGGACGCCGGGGCGCTGTCCACCATCGGCAACGTCATCTGGCTCATCTTCGCCGGCTTCTGGCTGGCGGTCGGGCATGTGGTCACCTCGATCCCGCTGTTCCTGTCGGTCATCGGCATCCCGCTGGGCGTGGCCAATCTGAAGCTCATCCCCGTCTCGCTCCTACCGCTGGGCGCACGCATCGTCGACGTCGACTAGGGCAGTACTCCGGGGACGTAAGCTGTCCCGAAGAGTCACTGCCACACAACCGTTGGGTGCCATGACGTCCACCGATGCGCCTAGCCGGTCGAAGCGGAGGCGGCTCGCCTCCAACGCCCGGGCCAGGCTGAGCTGGGTGCGCGACACGAAGTCGTGGGCGACCGTCCGCGCGACCACGAACGCGGGCGTCACCTACCGCGTGACGGGTCTGGCGGGCGAGGCGGCCTTCTTCGCGCTGCTGTCCCTGCCGCCGTTCGTGCTGGGTCTCATCGGTGTCCTGGCCAAGCTCGGAAGCTGGCTGGGGCCTCAGGTAATCGGGCAGGTCAAGGCCTGGGTCATCGAGCAGGCCGGGCTGCTGTTCACCGACGACGCCGTGCACAAGGTGGTCAACCCGCTCATCACCGACGTCCTCAGCGACGACGCGAGCAAGGTGTCGATCATCTCGGTGGGCTTCCTGCTGTCACTCTGGTCGGGCTCGCGGGCACTGTACGTCTACGTCGACCTCATCTCCGTCTCCTACGGGCTCGGCGAGGCGCGCGGCATCATCAGGACCAGGCTGATGTCGTTCGGCCTGTACGTGATCGGGCTGGTCATCGGCATCATCGTGATGCCGGTGCTGGTCATCGGGCCGACGCTGCTCAAGGACGCGCTGCCGGGGGAGTACGGCGTCCTCGTCGACCTGCTGTACTGGCCGGTGGTGGTCATCGGCTCGGTGCTCTTCCTGACCGTGCTCTACCACGTGAGCGTGCCGATCCGCACGAAATGGTACCGGGAGCTGCCGGGGGCGATCCTGGCGCTGTTCCTGTGGATCGTGTGCGCCGCCGTGCTGCGGGCCGTGCTCGCCGCGTGGTTCTCGCCCGTGTCCGTCTACGGCTCCCTGGCCGCGCCCATCGCGCTGCTGCTCTGGCTCTACATCACCGCGCTCGCCGTGTTGATCGGGGCCATTCTGAACGCCGAGATCGATCGGCTCTGGCCGGGCGCTGGCCGTACCAAATAGGAAATAATCCCCCCGATGGACGGACAGCAGCGGGTCGGGCCTTACACCCTCGTCCGCAAGCTGGGCGAAGGCGGGATGGGGTTCGTCTACCTGGCCACCGAATACGTCGAGGGCCCCGACCTGTCCGGCGTGGTCGCCCGGCAGGGGCCGCTGACCGGCTCGAACCTCGAGGCGCTGGCCGTCGGCGTGGCCACCGCGCTGGCCGCGATCCACCAGGCCGGGGTCGTGCACCGTGACCTGAAGCCGTCGAACGTGCTGCTCAGCGCGGTCGGGCCGCGCGTCATCGACTTCGGCATCGCCCAGCTCGCCGACACCGGGCGTGCGCCCGTCACCATCGCCCAGCACATGGGCACGCCCGCGTACATGTCACCCGAGCAGGCCAAGGGCGAGCAGGTGACCTCGGCGAGCGACATCTTCTCCTGGGCCGCCCTGGTGACGTACGCGGGCATCGGCAGGCCGCCGTTCGGCGCCGGAGGGGTGGCCGAGGTCGTCTACCGGGTCATCAACCACGCGCCGGTGCTCAACGGACTGGACGAGCGGATCAGGCCGCTGGTCGAGCGGGCCCTGGACAAGGACCCTGAGCGGCGGCCCAGTGCTCAGCAGCTCCTGGACCGGCTGCTCGACCGCGCCGAGGTGCCGGTGGACGCCGCCACCCGGCTGGTCACGGACAACTGGACGCCGATCGCACCGACCCCACCGGCGTCCCCCACGCCCGCTGTCACGCCCGCTGCCACGCCAGCCCCAGCGCCCGCTGCCACGCCAGCCCCAGCGCCCGCTGCCACGCCTGACCTGCCGGGGTCGTCTGGCTCGCCTGGTTTATCCGGCTCGTCTGGCCCAGCTGGCGGGACGCGGGCGGTGCGGCGCGGCTGGAAGGGCCCGCTCGCCGGCGCCGTCCTCGCGGCCGTCCTGGGCGTGGCCGCCACGCTCGCCGTCCTGCGTCCGTGGCAGGAGCGGAGCGCCGAGCCGAACACCCCCGCCGTCACCCGCACGGTCGACGCCCTGAGCACCACCTTCCAGGTACGGATCGACTCGCTCGTACGGCAGGGCGCCACGGCCCGCCTGCAGTGGACGGTCAAGAACGTCGGCAAGCAGAACGCGCCCCTTTACGACAGGTTCGGCGGGGACACCTTCGACAACACCGTGTCGAAGGTGAGCATCGTCCCTCCCGGTGTGGGCAAGCCGATCTACCCGGCCAGAAAAGACAACGCCTGTCAGTGCGCCGACGTCCCCAAGGCCGCGTTCGAGGGCGGCATGCAGCTTCAGTTATGGGCCGTCTTCGAAGGCCTGCCCGAGGACGCGGAGCACGTGGACGTCAACCTGGGACCGCTCGGCATGATCAAGAACGTGGCCCTCTCATCCGCCTGATCACCTGATCCGTGCCCGGCCGCCCCCATGGGATCCGCTATCGTCTAGAACGTAGCGACTGGCGCGTTAGGTGGGGCGAACCACCGGGGAGCGGAGGGGCGAAGGCCGTGCGCCTGGGTCTTCGCGCATTGTCAACGATGACAGGAGAGTCATGAGTTCTCTCGCTACCGTAGACCCGCAGATCGCCGAGCTCATCAAGGCGGAAGAGCGTCGTCAGGCCGACACCGTCAAGCTCATCGCGTCGGAGAACTACGTCTCCAAGGCCGTCCTTGAGGCCACGGGCACCGTCCTGACCAACAAATACTCCGAGGGCTACCCCGGTAAGCGCTACTACGAGGGCCAGCAGGTCATCGACCAGGTCGAGACCCTGGCCAACGAGCGGGCCAAGGCACTGTTCGGCGTCAACCACGCCAACGTCCAGCCCTACTCGGGCTCGCCCGCCAACCTGGCCATCTACATGGCCTTCCTGCAGCCGGGCGACACCGTGATGGGCATGGGCCTGCCGTTCGGCGGCCACCTCACGCACGGCTGGTCGGTCTCGGCCACCGGCAAGTGGTTCAACCCGGTCCGCTACGGCGTGCGTCAGGACACCGGCCGCATCGACCTCGACGAGGTCAGGGCGCTGGCGCTGGAGCACCGGCCGAAGCTGATCTTCTGCGGCGGCACCGCGATCCCGCGCACGATCGACTTCGAAGGCTTCGCGTCGATCGCCCGCGAGGTGGGCGCCGTACTCGCCGCCGACATCGCGCACATCGCCGGCCTCGTCGCGGGCGGCGCGCACCCGTCGCCGGTGGGCCACGCCGACGTGATCTCCACGACCACGCACAAGACGCTGCGCGGCCCGCGCGGCGCCATGCTCATGGCCACCACCGACGAGCACGCGACCGCGCTCAACAAGGCCGTCTTCCCCGGCCTGCAGGGCGGCCCGCACAACCACACCACCGCCGCCATCGCCGTGGCCCTGCACGAGGCGTCCACCGACGACTTCAAGGCCTACGCGCACCAGGTGGTGACCAACGCGAAGGCGCTGGCCGAAGAGCTGTCGAGCCGCGGCTTCGACCTGGTCTCCGGCGGCACCGACAACCACCTCATCCTGCTCGACCTCACGCCCAAGGGCATCGGCGGCAAGCCGGCCGCGCAGGCGCTCGACCGCGCGGGCCTGGAGACCAACTACAACACGGTCCCCTTCGACACCCGCAAGCCCTTCGACCCGAGCGGCATCCGCATCGGCACCCCGTCTGTCACGTCGCGGGGCATGGGGCCGGCCGAGATGCGGCAGATCGGCGCGTGGATGGACGAGGTCGTCACCGCCCTGGCCAAGGGTGACGCCGAGCACGTCATCAGCCGCGTCCACCACGAGGTCAGCGAGCTCACCGCCCAGTTCCCGGCCCCCGGCCTGGCCTGATTTCGGTCCACCGCTTGCCGCACGTGGCTGGGGGCCTCCAGGAAGACGCCCGCTGAACCCGGCTTGCCTTTTCGCGTGAACCGCTTTCATCCGTTACGGCAAGCCGCACTCACCGCCACCCACCGCACGTGGCTGGGGGCCTCCAGGAAAACGCCCGCTGAACCCGCACAGGGTCAGGCGCCGTTACGTGCGTTCAGTTGGCCGGTGGCGTGGTTCGGCGGGCTGGAGGCGCCCCTCCCGGGTGGTGATCACCGGGAGGACGCGGCGGGTGGGCGGGCGGCGGGTTCTGCGGGTGCCCACACATGCGCGGTTCGGCGCCTCGCCCCACAGCCGGGCCCCGGGGGCGTGCCGTGCCATCGTCTGCCAGCTCGCGGGGAGTCGTGGGCGCGCTGTGTTGTCGTCTGCCAGCTGCGGGGAACTGTTGGCGTGCCGTGCTGTCGTCCGCCGACTGCGGGGAGCTGTCGGGTGCCGCGCTGTCCGGCGACCCGAACCGGCTGAGCACTGACGCGAACCATGGACCGCTCCCATGGTCAACAATGCGCACGTAACGGCGCCCGACCCCGTAAACCGGAGGAGCGTGCCCCTGGACAGTCCTCAGCCCCGGTCGGTGGGTGGGGTGGGGGTGGCCGGCCGTAACAGATCGGCCTTTGAGAGCGCTGGTCGGTGTGGGGGGCGGCTGGTCGTAAAGATGTAAAAAGCCCTGGTCGGCGGGCGGGGCGGGCGCGGCGGCCCGTAACGAGAGAGGCCGTAAGAAGCGAGGAGGCACACGGACGCCCCGCCGTACGGAGGGTTACGGCGGGGCGTCGGGTGCCTTCGGGGATGGGCCGGTGTACCCCGAAGGCGGTGGCCGGTGGCGGGCGGGGGAAAGTCGCCGCCATCAGCCGGGGGGTCCTTGCGGGCGGGACCGAATCGCCCGCGCGAACCTGGTCTTCAGTTGGTCGGTCAGTTCAGGAGTGGGTGGTCGGGCGGGACCGGATTGCCCGCGCGGACCTGGTCTTCAGTTGGTCGGCCGGCTCAGGAACAATCAGCCCAGGAAGAGATAGTCGGCCTGGTAGTCGACCTGGGTCTTGGCGCCCACGGTGCAGGTGCCCGTGGGGGCGACGCCGCCCTCGGTGTTGAGGCGCAGGATCGTGGTGGCGTGGGCCAGCAGTCCGGTGTTCTTGCCGGACTGGGTGGCGTCCAGGACCAGCTCGGGGATGTTGCCGTCGCCGTTCGGGGTCTTGGTGACGAGCGTTCCGCGCACCGCGCTACCGTCTGGAGCGATCCACTGCGGTGGTCCCGCGGCGGGGGTCACGAAGGAGTGGTCGATGCCGCGCCGCAGCTTGGCGGACACGCCGAACTGGGTGAAGGCGGGGGCCGCGCCGGGCTGCTGGGTGCAGGCGTAGATCTGGGCGCCCTTCAGGACCTCGGCGGTGACCGCGCGGGGGTGGTCGAACGGGTCGCCGGAGAGCTGGCCGCGCACCGCGCCGCCGTTGAACTCCGTGGTGTGCAGGTTCGTGTAGTAGCGGCCGGGGTTGGCGGCGATGCGCTTGACGATCGGCGCGGCGACCTTGGTCTCGCCCGCGATGCCGGTCAGGTTCGACGGCAGGCCCGCGGCGTCGGCGAACAGGTCGGCGACCACGTCGCCGTTCTTGCCGTTCACGCCCTTGTGGATGTGGCCGTTGGTCACCGGGGCGAGCCCGGTCCAGAAGGCCGTGTAGCCGATGGCCGAGCCGTTCGGGCGCAGCCACCAGGTGGCCTGACCGTCCTGGTCACCGCGCTTCTTGCCGTCGTCGGCCGGCACTTCCTTGGTGCCGTCGGCGCGTGAGGAGAGCGTGGCCTGGTTGCTGCCCTGAAGGACGCCGTTGAGGTCGATCGGCTTGTTCAGCCGGTGGAACTGGCCGCGGACCGCGCCCTTGGGGTGGGCGGCGTCGTGCAGGTTGGCGTAGAAGCCGGCCGGGTCGTCGATCAGCGCCTTGACCAGCGTCGGGTCGGCCGTGACCGTGCCGGTCACGCCGAGCGCGGACTTGGGCAGCGGCTTGGTGAAGAACTCGAGCTTGACGTCGCCGTTGGCGCCCTTGGCGGCCTGGTGGATGTGCCCGGCGGTAGGGGAGTCGATCTTGTTCCAGCGAGCCGCGAACGTGACCTCGTTGCCACTGATCTTGATGACCACGGTCGAACGGCCATCGGCGTCACCCTTGACGCCCACCTCGTTGGCGCCGCGCAGTCCGGCGGCGAGGTACACGTCGTCACCGGAGGCCTTGGCAGTCGCCTGAGCTGCGGTGACGGGAGCGAGCAGGCCGGTGGCGAGCAGTGCCCCGGACAGGGCGAGCGTGCGAATCGACATGATGAAACCTCTTAAAGGATTGTCATTCGGGTTGGTACGGCAAGCAGTACGCGACCCGGCCTCGAAGAGGTTCAATCGAGTTATCGGTAAAAGTACACATAGGGAGAGGGATACAAAAAAGCCCTCCCACCTGCGGCGGAAGGGCTTCTGAAGAGCTGGTTCAGGCTCTGACGGTAAGTAAAGTCTTACCTGTGGTGGTGACCACTTCGAAATGATCGATTTCCTGAATCTTCCACGGACTGCCGCCGTGCATGTAGAGAGGATCGGGCGAACCGGGCACGCCATATCCGGCGGGCGGCACCGACCAGCCCGTCATGATCCGCTTCTGGCCCGACTTGGACACCGAGATCAGCTCACATTCGAGCGGGCCCTTCACCCCCGAGAGCTTGAGCGCGGCATGCGTGCCCCAGCCCTTGGACTCCAGCACCAGCCCGCCGCTCACGCCGTCCGCGCCGACGCCCGCGATCGGCGTGCCGTCGGCGTAGAACTGCTCCGCGGGACCCAGATGGGCGTGCTGGTCCGACGCCACGACCGGCGCCGCGTCACCGCCCCCGAGCTGCGTGCCGACCGCCAGGCCGCCGGCCACCAGCGTGACCGAGGCAGCCAGCCCGATCACGAACGTGCCCCTCCTGGACCGCCGGTCCTCCGCCTTCTTACGCCGGAGCAGGTCGACGACATCGGCCTGCCCGTAATCAGGAGGGGGATCTTCTCGCACCGGCCCGATCCCTGTCAGCACGCTGGCCACCCCGGCCAGCTCGGACAGCTCCGCCGTACACGACGGACAGAAGGCGAGGTGCGCTTCGAAGGCCAGCCTGTCGTCGTCGTCCAGCAGGCCGAGGGCGTAGGCGCCCACGTCCGTATGCTCGACTCTGTTCACGCCGTCACCCCTCTCTCCTGCAGTGCGACGCGCAACGCGCGGACCGCGTAATAAACCCGGGACTTCACTGTGCCAACGGGTATGCCGAGCGCCAGCGCGGCGTCGTTGACCGACCGGTCTCGCAAGATCGTCTCGTTGAGGATCTCGCGGTGGGCCGGTGATAACGCCATCAGCGCCTCGGATACGACCACCTGGTGCAGCAGTCCCTCCATCTCGTCCGGCACGGGCATGCTCTCCAGCGGGCCGTCGCCTGATTCCGGCGGGCGGGCTTCCTTGCGCCGCCGGTCATCGATCACGATACGGCGCGCGACCGTCGCTAGCCAGGGCATAAGGGAAGCTGAGTTCGGATCGAGCTGCTCGGAACTTCGCCAGGCGCGGATCATGGTCTCCTGCACGACGTCCTCGGCCCATTGCCGATCGCCCGCCGTCAGCCGGATCACGAATGCCAGCAGCGGCCGGTGGTACTCCCGGTAGAGCGTGGAGACGACCACCTCGTCATCCGGACGTACTCGCCTCATCCGGTGGCGTGAGCGTGGCTTGCCCATGGGGGCGGCTCCCTCGGCCGAGGGCGGGGGACACGTGCTGACTCGCATCATTCCCCTTTCAAAGTGCAGTCGGCAGGAAGTACGGACAGAATGTGGCCCCAGGTTCAATAGATCGGGAAGAAACTCGTTGCGAATCCCCAGGGGAGATGCGTAGAGTCTGTCCCCAACAGGAGCGAGGAGGTGAAGACCATGCGGGTTGTTCTGTTCCGCTTGTCGTCTGTCAACCTCCGGGTGCCCGCGTAGTCACGCGTAGAGACCCGGGTCCTTCTCGACCACAAAGGTGTCACTCCGTTGTATTCCGATCTGTTCCTGCTCGGCTGGACCGAATCCCGCGCCGCCGAGCTGCCACCGCTGACCGTCCCGGCCCGGGTGTCCCGGGTCGATCGCGGCGCGGCCGAGGTGATCGCCGCCGACGGGCAGCATCACGTCAAATACGGCGCCCGCGTCCGCAGGGCGTCCGCTGACGACCCCGTGGCGCTGCCCTGTGTCGGAGACTGGGTCGCGATCAAAGAGCTCCCAGAAGGCCGGTACGAACTCGACGCGGTCCTGCCGCGAACCAGCGCCTTCGTCAGGGGCGGCGTCAGCCGCGACTCGCGCGGCGGGCTGTCGGGCGACGGCCAGGGCCAGGTGCTCGCGGCCAACGTCGACATCGTCTTCGTCGCCGAGCCGTCCATGCACGCCACGGACTTCGCCGACCTGGGCCGCATCGAGCGGCTCGTCGCCCTGGCCTGGGAGTCCGGCGGCACGCCGGTCGTGCTCGTCACCAAGTCCGACCTGTTCGAACAGGGCCTGGACGAGCTGCTCACCGACGTGCGCACCGCGGCGCCGGGCGTCGACGTGCACGCCGTCTCCTCGGTGCTCGGCGACGGCGTCGAGCTCGCCCGCGGCTACCTCGAGGGCTCGCGCACGGCCGTCGTGCTCGGCCCGTCGGGCGCGGGCAAGTCCACGCTCGTCAACGCCATGGCGGAGGGCGCGGTGATGGACACCCAGCAGGTCCGCGCGGCCGACGGGCGGGGCCGCCACACCACCGTGCACAGGGAGCTCATCCCGCTGCCTGGCGGCGGGCTCGTCATCGACACGCCGGGCATCCGCCGGGTCGGCCTCTACGAGATGAGCGAGGGCGTCGAACTCGTCTTCTCCGACATCGAGGAGCTGGCGGCCGGCTGCCGGTTCGACGACTGCGGTCACGAGAGCGAGCCCGGCTGCGCGGTGCTCGCCGCGATGGAGAACGGCGAGCTGCCCGAGCGGCGGCTGCTGAGCTGGCGCAAGCTCCAGCGCGAGGCCACCTGGATGGCCTCGCGCACCGACGCGCGGCTCCGCAAGGAGCAGCGGGACAAGTGGAAGATCATTCACAAGGAGATGCGCCGGACGGGCAGAAACCGGCCCTGATCGGGTAATACCCCTGCATGGACCTGCTGTTCGCGGACCGTGCGCAAGCGGGGACGATGCTCGCGGACCGCCTGCGCGGCGCGCGGGACCCCCTGGTGCTGGCGCTCCCGCGCGGCGGCGTGGCGGTGGCCGTGCCCATCGTCCGCGGCATCGGCGGCCGGCTCGACGTGCTCGTCACCCGCAAGATCGGCTATCCGCCGACGCCCGAACTGGGCGTCGGCGCGATAGCCGAGGGCGGCGAGCCGGTGTTCGACCTGGTCCTGCTGCGCCGGCTCGGGATGACGCCCGCGTCGGTGGCGGAGGTGGTCGCGGAGGAGCGGCGCGAGCTGGCCCGCCGGGTCAAGGTCTACCGGGGTGACCGCCCGTTGCCCGACCTCGCCGGTCGCGAGGTGATCGTGGTCGACGACGGCCTGGCCACCGGCGCGACCGCGCGGGCCGCGCTCCGGGCGGTCCGGGCGGCCAAGCCGGGCCGGGTGACGCTGGCCGTCCCGGTGGGCGCCCGCGACACCGTCGAGGCCATGCGCGCGGAGGCCGATGAGGTGGTGGTGCTGCGGGTTCCGGCGGATTTTCGGGCGGTCGGGCAGTGGTACGAGCACTTCGACCAGCTCAGCGACGCCGACGTGCTCGAACTGCTGGCAGAGGTTTGAGGCGCTCAGACCAGAGTCAGGCGGACAGGACGGCCCAGACGAGCTTGCCCTGGCCGCCGGGGGTGAGCCAGCCCCAGCCCGTGGTGAGCGCCTCGACCAGCCGCAGACCGCGACCGTATTCGGCGAAGATGTCGGTGGCGGGGGCGGTGGCCGGCGCGTGCCGGCTGTAGTCGCTCACCACGCACGCCACCTCGCGCAGCCGGCTCAGCAGCCGGAGCTGGATGGCGCCGCCGCCGTGCCGCATCGCGTTGGTGACGAGCTCGGAGACCACGAGCTGGGCATCGAAGACGATGCCGTCGGAACCCCACGAGGTCAGCGTCCGGTCGACGAACCGCCTGGCAGAGGCCACGCACTCGGGCTCGAATGTACTGAGTTCGTGAAAGGGGAAGGCCGCGTCACACGGTCCGCGTCGCCCTTCGAGCAGAATGGGCAGCAGCCAACCCGGTGCCTCAGCACCGGCGGCGGCTTGCGGCCGAGCGTCGAAAGTCGTCATTCTGGCCCCCGAAGCGCGGTCTAGGTGATCCAATGCCCATCTTTACGGCGTGTGCTTACCGATGCAAGACTTTTCGTGTTTTACAGATGCAAATCGCATCTGCACGTGCAGATGATCTGGGAGCGGTAGTGTGAGCGCACTGAGTGCGGAAGGGAACGTCATCGGCCACTCGCCGGGAAGCCCGACGGTGCTGCGGATTCTGCTGGGTACGCAGCTGCGCAGGCTCCGTACGGAGCAGCGTATCTCGCGGGAGGACGCGGGGTACGCGATTCGCGCTTCTCACGCGAAGATCAGCCGGCTGGAGCTCGGTCAGGTCAGCTTCAAGGAGCGCGACGTGGCCGACCTGCTCACGCTCTACGGCGTCACCGACCCCGCCGAGCGGGCGCCGCTGCTGGAACTGGCCCGGCAGGCCAACGCCCCCGGCTGGTGGCACAAGTACGGTGACCTGCTGCCCGGCTGGTTCGAGGTGTACATCGGGCTGGAGGGCGCGGCCTCGGTCATCCGGACCTACGAGAACCAGTTCGTGCCCGGCCTGCTCCAGACGCCCGCGTACGCCAGAGCGGTGATCAAGCTGGCGCACGAGACGACTCCCGCCGCGGAGCTCGACCGGCGCGTCGCGCTGCGCATCAGGCGCCAGGACCGCCTGACCGGCGACCGGGCGCTCAAGCTGTGGGCGGTCATCGACGAGGCCGTGGTGCGGCGCGCGCTGGGCGGCCGCGAGGTGATGCGCGGGCAGATCGAGCACCTGCTGGAGATGACGGCACGGCCCAACGTCACCGTCCAGGTCGTCCCGTTCGAACGCGGCGGGCACGCGGCCGCCGGCGGGCCGTTCAGCATCCTGCGCTTCCCCGAGCGTGACCTGCCCGACGTCGTCTATCTGGAGCAGCTCACCAGCGCCCTCTACCTCGACAAGCCGGCGGAGTCCGAGCACTACATGCAGGTCATGGACCGATTGAGCGTCCAGGCCGACTCCCCTGAGCAGACCAAACGCTTCCTGGAGCGGCTTTTGTCGGTGTGATCCACACCATAAGAGGATTTTGGTCATCACCTATATGGCGATCTTGTCGCTACCGTATCGTGATCTCGCAACCACGGCTGCACGTGCATCCGTAAGCGCGCGAGGGAGCTTCCCCATGCATGAGTTCCGGAACGGAACGCCCGCCGGTCGCCTTTCCGCCGTCTGGCGCAAGAGCAGGCGGAGCAACCCGAACGGCAACTGCGTCGAGGTGGCCGATCTGCCCACGGGGGAGGTGGCGATGCGCAACTCGCGCTTCCCCGAGGGGCCCGCCTTGGTGTACACGCGGGCTGAGATCACCGCGTTCGTGCTGGGCGCCAAGGACGGCGAGTTCGACGACCTGATCGTCTGAGCCGGCAGCACCGAGCCGTAACGATCCAGCGGCACCTGTCCCCGGAAGGTGCTGAACCTGGGGATTCAGATCCGGAAACCACTTCAGCCCGGCGTCACGGATGACGCCGGGCTGAAGCGCGTGCTCGGGGTAGAGCTGGTGCTTGATCAAGCAGTTGTCCCGACCGGGTTCACCGGAGCCTGGACGTGGCGGGCCAGGCTTCGGCTCATCGGGACAACTGCGTGATCATGCGGTGATCACGGACGCTGCCGGGTGGAGTCAGGCGGCGGAGATGCCGGCGCTGGCCGCGCGGCGCATGCGACGGCGACGCTCGGAAGCGCGCTCGTCCTCGTTCAGGCCACCCCACGTGCCGTACTTCTCCGGACGGGACAGCGCGTAGTCCAGGCACTCGTTGCGGACAGGGCACTGGGCGCAGATCGCCTTGGCCTTCCGCTCGCGCACGTCACGCTCGGGCTGCCGCTCCCCATCGGGGCCGAAGAAGAGCACGAGGTCCTCACCCCGGCACGCGGCATCATCCTGCCAACCCCAGCTGGGGCGCGGGCGGGCGAGCTGCCGACGTACCTGAGACATGAGAAAACCACCTTCGTGAGAGGTATTTCAGTAATTGAGCCGCATTGGACGCTTTCGGCGTCACTGTTCCAACGCAAAGGTAGGCCGTGATGTTCCCGTGATCAGGTAAGCGCGGGCGTGGCGTACCGCACAGGCCTGAGCCTGTCCAGCGAAACCAGCCGGTAGGTGGTGATCTTCTCGGCGCAAGCCGTACCACACGGCGCTTGGAGCACCGATGGCTCAACCACAACCTGGAACCGGACGTCGCCGCAGCGCACGATGGCTTCGGTGACGTCGCCGTCCGACCTGGAGGATTCCACGGCCACTGCGCCGACAGAACGCTCTCCCGTATGGGTTCGGGCGAAGTGCTCGACGGCTTGCAATGGCTCAGGGATGCCTGCGCGTCCCCGGTAACGGTCGAGAATGATCTCGCCCGACCGGTACGCGTTAGCCGCTGCGATCGCAGCAGCCTGAGACATGCTGCCGTAGAAAATTCCGTGTGGCAAGCACACGAGGTTGGCGGCGTAGCGATCGCCGCCAACGTGTGACGTTTCCCACACTCTGTCCGGCCAGTTTTCGGCCAGTGTCCGAGCGAGGGGTAGTCCAATGCGGGCGCAACACGCATTGCGCTTGGCGTGCGTGCAGACCAGAAATACCGGCTCGTCTTCAAGTATGCAGGACTCCGGGACCACTCCGGCCACCAGTGCGTCGAGGTCAAGATCTTCGGGACCTGCGATGACTCCGCTGGCCAGCCAGGGGTTGGGGCCTATGGCGTAGCCCACTAGCACACGCAGGTCCTGCTCCTGCGGGCGGGCTCGCCGGCCGGGGCGGCGGATGAGCTGGGGCCGGATGCCACGTTCGAGGGCGCGCTGCACGAGTTTCGAGATTCTCTCAGGAAGCTCGAAGCTTTCCAGATGCGACGGCCACGGCCCGTCGTACTCGACGAGTAGCCACAGCCGGGCTCCCACGGTGGCGCTGGCCAGATTCGGCACAGCGCCGGTGTGGGAGCCGTCCGGATGCTCGCAGGCCCTGGTCAACGCCTTCCTCCCTCACTTGCGAATTAGGTAAGACTAACCTAACGGCGAGGGGGTAAAGGTGTTATCCGGCAAACGCCGCCCGCGCGGCGGGCAGCGCCGCCGCCCTGTCCTCGGGGACGAGCCCGATCCTGGTCCTGCGGTCGAGCAGGTCGTCCGCGTCGAGCGCGCCCTCGTGGGCGACGGACCACCGCAGCTCGCCCAGGGTGATGCCGAGACAGACCTCTTCGGGATGCGCCTTGACGAGCTCGTGCACGGCCGCCGCCTCGAAGCCGTAGCGGGCGACCAGCCGCTCGGGCGTGCGGTCCGGCCCGCCGGCCGGGGGCGGGGCGCCATGATTCTGGACGGCTCCGACGAGCGGGAGCGAGGTGGTGCGGCTCGGGCCCGCCCGGAGGTTCCGCGCCGAGACCGCTCGATCCACCGCGTCCTCCGCCATCCGCCGGTATGTCGTGAGCTTGCCGCCCACGACCGTGATGAGGCCTCCATCCGCGAACACGGCGTGCTTGCGGGAGACGTCGGCCGTCCGCCCGTCCGCCGCCAGGAGCGGCCTGAGCCCCGCGTAGGCGCCCGCGACGGCCTCGCGGGCCACCGGTGCCGCCAGAACCGTGTTGAGCACGCTCAGGAGCGCCCTGATGTCCTCCTCGGGCGCCTCGGGCACGTCGGGGACGGGGCCGTCGAGAGGTTCGTCGGTCAGGCCCACGTACACGCGGCCGTCGGCTTGGGGGAGTACGAGCGCGAATCGGTTGCTCTCTCCGGGTATCGGGATGTGCAACCCGGACAGGAGGCCGGGCAGGGTCCCGGGGCGGAGCACGAGGTGTGTGCCACGTGACGGGCGCAGCTCCACCTGGGGATCCAGCAGGCCCGCCCACACGCCCGCCGCGTTGATCACCGTCCTGGCCCGGATGCCGAACTCCGCGCCGGTCAGCTCGTCGCGGACCTTGGCGCCCTCGCCGGTCAGCTCCAGGGCGCGGCAACGGGTCAGGATCCGCGCCCCGTGCGCCGCCGCCGTCCGGGCAATGGCGACGACCAGCCGGGCGTCGTCGAGCACGCGGCCGTCCCAGGACAGCAGCCCGCCCCGCAGGCCGTGCTCGCTCAGCATGGGCGCGAGCGTGTGCGCCCGGGCGGCCGTCAGCCGGGACGGGCCGGGCAGCAGGCGGCGCGGCGTGAGGGCGGTGGCGCGCAGGGCGTCGCCGAGCCGGTAGCCGGTCATCAGCAGCTTCGCCTGGGGCCTGGAGACCTCCGGCGTCAGCGGCAGCACGTACGGGTGCGCCTTGACCAGGTGCGGAGCCGTCCGCCGCAGCAGGATGCCGCGCTCGACGGCGCTTTCGCGGGCGACGCCCACCTGGCCCCTGGCGAGGTAGCGGAGCCCGCCGTGAATGAGCTTGGAACTCCACCGCGATGTGCCGAAAGCCAGGTCGTGCGCGTCGATCGCCGCTACGGTGAGACCACGCGAAGCGGCGTCGAGCGCCGCGCCCGCACCCGTCGCGCCCAGGCCCACGACCAGCACATCGACGGTCTCCTCCGCGACCACGGCCAGCTCGCGGGCCCGTCGCGGCGCGTTCAGCGAGCTATCCAAGGTAGGCCTCCAGCAGGGTGGCGAGTTCGGCGTCGAGTTCGTCGAGTGTCACGGGGTCGAGCATGGTGGGCGCCGACAGCAGGAACGACTGCGCCACGAGCAGCACCGCCCTGGCCTTGCGGCGGTCGCCGACGACGTCTTCGAGCACGGCCAGCACCGCCTCGTGGGTGGCGCCGCGCCGATCCAGCAGGTACGGCAGGAGCAGCTCCGGATCCGCTTCCACGATCTTGCGCCAGAGCGGATGCCCGCGCAGCCGTCGTACCCCTTCGACGACCGCCGCGACCGGATCCGACATGTCGAGATCCGTGACCGCCAGCACCCACTCCCGCGTCATCACGTCGGCGACCAGGCTCCGCACGTCGGGCCAGCGGCGATAGAGCGTCATCCGGGACACCCCCGCCCGGCGCGCCACGTCGGTGAGCGTGGTGCGCCGCACCCCGTAGGCGAGCACACAGTCGCGGGCCGCGTCCAGCACGCCGTCATTGTGACGAATCGACGTCATATGTCACAGTGTAGACGTGCTGAACGAACCCATGCTCTGGTCGGGCTGGGGCGACCCCGCCAAGGCCCGCGAGCTGCCCCAGCAGATCCGCGCGCTGCTCCACGACCTGCTGGGCGTGCGCGAGCCGGCCGCGCCCGCCGCCTCCTTCGAGTCCGTACGGCTGGCCCCGGTCGCGCTCCCGCCCGCGCGCCTGGCCGCGCTGGCCGAGGTGGTGGGCCACGAGCACGTGCTGACCTCGCGCGCGGCCAGGATCGGGCACACGCGCGGCAAGTCCACGCCCGACCTGCTGCGAATGCGCGCGGGAGACGGCTCGGACGCGCCCGACGCCGTGGTGCTGCCCGGGTCGCACGACGAGGTGGCCGCGCTGCTGCGGCTGTGCGCCGCCGAGCGGATCGCGGTGGTGCCCTTCGGCGGCGGCACGTCCGTGGTCGGCGGCCTGGCGGCGGCCCGGTCCGGCTTCGCCGGGGTGGTGGCGCTGGACCTGGCCCGGCTCGACCGGCTCGTCTCGGTCGACGCCGAGTCGATGGTCGTCACCGTCGAGCCGGGGCTCCGGGCGCCCGAGGCCGAGCGGCTGCTCGAACGGCACGGGCTGACCCTGGGGCATTTCCCGCAGTCGTTCGAGTACGCCACGCTGGGCGGGTTCGCGGCGGCCCGGTCCAGCGGGCAGGCTTCGGCGGGGTACGGGCGGTTCGACGACATGGTGGTGGGACTGACCGTCGCCACGCCCTCCGGCGACCTGTCCCTGGGGCGCGCGCCGAAGTCGGCGGCCGGGCCCGATCTGCGGCAGTTCCTGCTGGGGTCGGAGGGGGTGTTCGGCGTGATCACGGCACTGCGGCTGCGGGTGCGGCGGGTGCCCGAGCGGCGGGTGTACGAAGGGTGGCGCTTCGGGTCGTTCCAGGAGGGGACGGCCGCGCTGCGGGCCCTGGCGCAGGAAGGGCCGCTGCCGACGGTGCTGCGGCTCTCGGACGAGACGGAGACCATGATCGGGCTCGCCCGGCCGGACGCCATCGGGGGCGGGGACTCCGGCTGCCTGGTGATCGCGGGCTACGAGGGACCGGCGGCCGGACCACCGGAGACGTCGGCCGAGGGGCGGCGGGCCGGGGCGGGGGCGGTGCTGGCGCGGATGGGCGGGGTGCCGCTCGGGACCGAGCCCGGACAGGCGTGGGAGCACGGCCGGTTCGCGGCGCCGTACCTGCGCGACTCGCTGCTGGCCGTCGGCGCGACGGTGGAGACCGTGGAGACGGCCGGGTTCTGGTCCGCGCTGCCGCGCCTGTACGACGCGGTGCGGCTGGCGCTGCTCGGGGCTCTGGAGTCGCCGCTGGTCATGTGCCATGTCTCGCACGTGTACGAGACCGGGGCCTCGCTGTACTTCACCGTCGTCACCGCGCAGAAGGGGGACCCGGTGGAGCAGTGGGAGCGGGCCAAGGAGGCGGTCAGCGCGGCCATCGTGGCGGCTGGCGGCACGATCTCGCACCACCACGGCGTCGGCCGCGACCACCGCGAGGCGTACGCGGCGGAGCTGGGGCCGGTGGGCGTGGACATCCTGCGGGCGGTCAAGTCCCGGCTCGACCCCGCGGGCATCCTGAACCCCGGCATCCTGATCCCCTGAGCCCCCGTGGTCAGTCGGGTGGGTCGACCGCCGTGGCCTCCGTCATGGCCTCCGCCGCGTCGCCGTACCGCTGGAGGGCCTCGTAGACGTCCGACAGGCAGGCCAGCGAGACGATCAGCGGCGCGCCACCCGACGGGCGGCAGAGTTCGACGGCCTCCTGGGCGAGTGGCAGCGCCTCCTGGGCCTGGCCGCGCCGCAGCAGCAGCTTGGCGGCGGCCCGCAGGCAGCGGGCGAGCAGCACGGAGTGCTCGTCGGGGTCCGCGGCGACCAGCTCCCGGCTGAGCCCGATCGCCTCGTGGACTCTGCTGAGCGCGCCCCCGCCCCAGCGTGACCGTCTGCCGGCGTACGCCAGCAGTCCCTCGACGGCGGCCACCCCCATGGTGCCTTTCCGGGTGGCGTCGTCCGAACCGTTCCGGGCCATGGCAGCCCCCCTCGGCGGCGACGAACCGCTTGCTTGGGGCGTGAGGTTACACCATCACGAACCGATTGTGTTCCCCACGGCACGCTGCGTTCCGGATGTGCTTGGGGAAGAGGGTGCGGCTTGGGGAAGATCGCGGTAAAGATGTGGTCATGGTGGAAGTCGCGGCTGAGCGTGGAAAGCAGCTCTCCTCCCGGGTGTCGGAGGAAGGCGCGGGGTGGGCGTGCCAGCGGATCGGCACGTTCACCGGGCTGAGACCGGACACGAAGGGGTTCACCTGGTTCAGCCCGCGCACGCTGTGGCACTCGCGCAACCAGATCGTCGCCGGGCTCTTAGGCGACCCGTCCGGGCAGGTGCGCCGCAGGTGGGTGGCCGAGCAGGCGGCCCGTGGCGCCGACCCGGACTTCCGCGTCCGGCCCGAGGTGGGGGAGAGCTTCAGCTTCCTGCTGCTCGGCGACACGGGTGAGGGTGACGCCTCCCAGTACGCGGTCGTGCCCGGCCTGCTCAAGGTGGGCGAAGGCACCTCCTTCGCCGTCATCGCCAGCGACGTGCTGTATCCGGCCGGGTCCGGCAACGAGTACGAGAACAAGTTCTTCCGGCCGTACAAGGACTATGACGCTCCGATCTACGCGATCCCCGGCAACCACGACTGGTACGACGGACTCGGCGGGTTCATGCGCGTGTTCTGCGACGCCCCGGCGC
Organism: Nonomuraea sp. NPDC049141; assembly: GCF_040648415.1. Taxonomy (NCBI): domain Bacteria; kingdom Bacillati; phylum Actinomycetota; class Actinomycetes; order Streptosporangiales; family Streptosporangiaceae; genus Nonomuraea; species Nonomuraea sp. NPDC049141. The sequence continues at coordinate 592,350 of NZ_JBEZDR010000001.1, read as the reverse complement.
TCAAGTCCAAGCGGGAGTCCGGGCTGCGCGGCCTGCTCTGGCGCAAGTCGGACACGATCGACGAGCGGCTCCTGGCCGAGGCGCGCAGGTTCAGGGAGCGGCCGTCGCAGCAGGCCGCGCAGCCGGGGCCCTACTGGGTGATCGAGACCCCCAGCCTGCTCATCGTGGGCGTCGACACCGGCATCCAAGGGGGGATCGACGCGCAGCAGACCGAGTGGCTGCGCCGCGTCTCGCTGGACCCGCGCCCGAAGATCCTCGTCACCGGCAAGCCGATCTACACGCGCAACGACTACAAGCCGTCCCCGCTGGAGGGCGGCGGCACGATCGACGACATCATCCGCGCCCCCGAACACCGCTACGTGGCCGCCATCGGCGGCGACGTGCACAACTACCAGCGCTACCCCGTCAGAGTGGGCGACCGGGTGATCCAGTACATCGTCTCCGGCGGCGGGGGCGCGTTCATGCACGCCACCCACACCACCCGCCGGGTGGACGTGGCGGGCGTGCACGAGGACGACTTCAAGTGCTATCCGCTGCGCGGAGACTCGCTGTCCTTCTACAGCCAGCTGTACGCGAAGCGGCTCCGGATGAAGTGGATCTACCTCACCCCGGCCGAGGCCGCCTGCATCATGGCGGAGCAGATCAAGAACACCCCGGTCCGGCCCGTCGCGGGGCCCATCAAGATCACCCGCAGGATGAGGTGGGCGGCCCGGCTGCTCGGGGCCTGGCCGATGCCGTTCCGGCTGCCCGTGGGGACGGTCTTCCACCGATACCTCTCCGAGCTCTCCGACTGGGACACCCCACCGTTCTTCAAGCAGTTCCTGCACCTTTCGGTCACGCCCGACCTGCTCAAGGTGCGCTGCTTCGCCGCCACCGGCTGCCTGCCGCAGGAGGTGGATCCGCCGATGGAGGACGAGGTGCACATCAGTTTGTCGTAGTCACCTGGCAGGCTGGACGGCGTGCACGTAGTGGTGACAGACCGGACGATCCTCCCGGTCGGCGGCCCGGCTCGTCAGGTCGACGACGTGGCGCGGGCCGTACGAGAGCTCGAAGCCGAGCGGCCGCGCTGGGTCTGGGCGGACGCGCGCGAGGCCTATCCGCCCCTGCTGCGCAGCGGCGTGCGGGTGTCACGTTGTCACGACCTGGCCCTCACCGAGGGCCTGCTGCTCGCTCATGAGGGACGCTACGGCCAGCCGCGCTCGGCCAAGGCCGCCCACGCCAGGCTGCACGGCCTGCCGGTGCCCGACGAGCAGCCCAACATGCCCGACACCCTGTTCGCGCCCGAGCCGCTCGGCGCGGAGGCGGTGGCGGAGGTGCTGGCCGACCAACTGCGCCGGATCGAGGCGCTGCCGGACCCCGGGCGGTTCCGGCTGCTGGTGGCGGCCGAGTCGGCGGGCGCGCTGATCGCCGCCGAGATGGGTTACGACGGCATGCCGTGGCGCCGCGACGTGCACGAAGCCCTGCTCACCGACCTGCTCGGGCCGCGCCCGGTGCACGGCATGCGCCCGGCCAAGCTCCAGGCGCTGGCCGACGAGGTGTCGGCGGCGTTCGGGCATCCGGTCAATCCCGACTCGGTGCAGCAGCTGGTCAAGGCGTTCAAGGCGGCGGGCGTCGCGCTCAGGACCACCCGGTCGGAGGAGCTCAAGCAGATCGACCATCCGGCCGTCGCGCCGCTGCTCGCCTACAAGGAGCTGGCCCGGCTCCACAGCTTCCACGGGTGGGTCTGGGCCGACCAATGGGTGCGCGACGGGCGCTTCCGTGCCGAGTACGTGGTGGGCGGCGTGGTGTCGGGGCGGTGGGCCACCAGCGGTGGCGGCGCGTTGCAGATCCCCAAGGTGATGCGCCGCGTGGTGGTCGCCGACGACGGCTGGACCCTGATCGTCGCCGACGCCGCCCAGCTGGAGCCGCGAGTGCTGGCCGCGATGGCCGGAGACAACGGGCTGGCGCGGGCGGCGGGGGAGATCGATCTCTACTCGGCGCTGGCCAAGTCGTTCGGGGGCGAGCGCGACCACGCCAAGATCGCGATGCTGTCCGCCATGTACGGCGGCACCAGCGGTGACGCGCCCAAGCTGCTGGCGGTCATGCGGCAGCGCTTCCCCAAGGCGTACCAGTTCGTCGAGGACGCGGCCAAGGCGGGGGAGGAGGGGCGGCTGGTGCGTTCCTGGCTCGGCCGCACCAGTCCGCCGCCGTCCGACCGGTGGAAGTCCCTGGTGTCGGGGCCCGAGGGGAGCAGGGCGCTGCGCGATCGGGGGCGGTTCACCCGCAACTTCGTCGTGCAGGCCACCGCCGCCGAGTGGGCGCTGGTGCTGATGGCGGTGCTGCGCGGGCGGTTGTCCGGCCCGGCCCGGCTGGTGTTCTTCCAGCACGACGAGATCATGGTGCACTGCCCGCTCGGCCAGGCCGAAGAGATCATCGCCGCGGTGTCGGAGTCGGCCGCCGAGGCCAGCCGGCTGCTGTTCGGGCAGACGCCGGTGCGGTTCCCGATGGAGGCGGTCGCGGTCTCCTGCTACGCCGACGCGAAGTGACGCGTTTTTCCATACGTCAGGCGGTGACTTCTCCCGGCGCGCGGTGCCAGGTGATCGCCAGCCAGACTCCGGCCAGTGTCACCATCACGCCCACCACCAGCCCGAGCACCCCGTACGACAGCCCGCCCACGATCGCGCCCGCGACGATCGTGCCGGTGGCGCCGCACACGTTCATCAGCAGGTCGGACAGGCCCTGCACGGCGGGACGGCTCCCGACCGGCACTGACTCCGAGACCAGCGCCGACCCGGCCACCAGGCCGCACGACCAGCCCAGGCCGAGCAGGATCAGCGCGGTGCTCACCTGCCAGACGCGGTGCCCGGCCGTACCCGCCAGAACGGCGGAGCTGAGCAGCAACGCCATGCCGAGCAGCAGCACCGGCACCTTGCCCGCCTTGTCGGCCAGCCAGCCCACCACCGGCGACATGACGTACATCCCGGCGATGTGCAGGCTGATCACCAGGCCGATGACGTCCAGGTTCGCGCCGTCGTGGTGGAGTTTGACCGGGGTCATCGACATGACCGACACCATCGCCGTGTGGCTGATCGCGATCATGACCAGGGCCTTGCGGGCCATGGGGGTGGTGCGCAGGGTCGTCCAGGCGTTCCTGATCGTCCGGTTCCGGCCGGGGGCGGGGGGCTGCGTGCCGTTCAGCTCGCGGGCCAGTTTGAGCGGGTCCGGGCGCAGGCCCACCAGGATGATGAGCATCGCCAGCGCGAACGCCAGCGCCGCGAACGCGAACGGCCCGGCCTTCTCCACCAGGCCGGCGGCCATGCCGATCTGGTCGGCGGGCTTGGCCAGGTTCGGGCCGGCGACGGAGCCGATGGTGGCCGCCCAGACGACCAGGGACAGGTGCCTGGCGGCGTGCCCCGACGGTGACAGGTCGGTCGCCGAGTAGCGGGCCGCCAGGTTGCCCGCGCTGCCGCCGCCCACCAGGACCAGCCCGGCCAGCAGCAGCGGCCAGTTGCGGAGGCTGATGGCGCCGACCGACACCACGCAGCCCGCCAGCGCGGCGACGTACGCCAGCGCCAGGCCCGCCCGCCGGCCGCCCCGGCCGGACGCCTTGGCGGTCGGCAGCGCCAGCAGGGCCGCGCCGAGGACGGTCGCGGTGCCCGCGAAGCCGCTGATCACGGTGGAGCCGGAGAGCTCGTCGACGACGACCGAACTCAGGGCCAAGCCGACGGCGACGCCTACGCCACCCACTATTTGCGCGGCGGACAGGATCGCGAGAGTGCGCCGCTGGACGACCCGGATCCGGTCAGGGGATGAAATATAGGGCTTAATAGGGGCGCTGGTCACGTGTGAAGTCTCGCATAGCCCCCGAGATCCCCCTAAAGACCCAAATCACCCCACGCGGTGGTATTCGGCCATATGCAGGATGCTTTCGGGTGCTCGATCGCCCGCCGCCGCGCTCAAAGGACCGCTACCGGATCGCCCTGCGTGATCCGGCCCGGTGCCTCCGGGATGAGGTTCCTGCCGAACCAGACCTTGCCGTCCCACCGGCGGTGCTTGGCCAGGGTGCGGATGGGCTCCTTGCCTTTGGTGTAGGTGCGGGTGTCGACGGTGGTCAGCACGCAACGGTCGCAGCTCTTGACCACCCGGAACTCCGTGTCGCCGATGCGGATCCGCTTCCATCCGTCCTCGGCGAAGGCGGTCTCCGCGCCGTCCACGACCACGTTCGGCCGGAACCTGCTCATGGGTAGCGGCGCGGGCAACTCCTCGCCGCGCTCGACCGCCGTCTCCGCGATCCAGTCGTTGAGCCGCGCCAGCGAGGCCGTGGACGTGAGCAGCAGCGGGTACGCGTCGGCCAGGCTGACCCGGTCGTCCGGCCGGCCGTACTCGGGATCGACGGGACGGCGGGTCGGGTCGTCCAGCCAGGCCAGCCGGGCGGGGCGGTCGATCAGCGCGGTCAGCCACGCGGCGGCGTCGTCACCGCAGTCGGTCAGCTCCACCGGCGTGTTCCGCATGTTGATCACGGAACGGGTGGAGGTGGGGGTGACCCGCAGCGGCGCGGCATGCGGGCCGGTGAGCGTGAGCGTCTCGCCGTCCAGCTCCGGCAGGCACATCAGCAACCGGGGGAACTCGCGGGCGGTCAGTATCACGCCGTGCTCGTCGAGGACGAGGTAGCGCCGGTCACCGGCCAGGCCCCAAGGCTGGACCTCGGCCTCTCGCACGTCGTGTCCGCTCGTCGACTTGACGGGATAAAAGTGGATGCTCGCCAGCTTCATGCGGCCGACGGTACCTGACGCTCACCTGCGGGGACATCCGGCGCTTCGCCGAGGGCCGAGGCGTTGGGGGTGGGTCGTCGGGCGGCTGTTAGCGTACTGATCGTTCCGAGAGAGGAGAGGTGTATGAGGGCTGCCACACCTGGGGTGACGTTCGACAGCGACGGGGTGCCGTTGCTGGGGGTGCTGCACCTGCCGGCGGGCGAGGGGCCGCATCCGGTGGTGGTGCTGCTGCACGGTTTCCCCGGGAACGAGCGCAACTTCGATCTCGCCCAGGCGCTGCGCCGGGCCGGGTACGCCAGCCTGGTCTTCCACTACCGGGGCTCCTGGGGAGTCGGCGGGCACTGGTCGTGGGCGAACGGCCTGGCGGACGCGGCGCGGGTGGTGGCGGCCGTGCGGGACAAGCCGTTCGCGGTGGAACACCGGCTCGACCCGGAGCGGGTCGCCGTGGTCGGACATAGCTTCGGGGGGTTCGTGGCGCTGATGACGGGCGCCGCCGATCCGGGCATCGCGGCCACCGTGTCGGTGTCCGCCTTCGACTTCGGTACGGTCACCCGCGGGCTCGACGCCGAGGGGCGGCGGGCGTACGTCGAGGCGTTCGACGACGAACTGCTCCCGCTCACCGGCACCAGCGGCGAGGCGCTGGTGGCCGAGATGGAGGCCGCGGGGGAGCGGTGGAGCCTGGCCTCGCTGGCACCCGCGTTCGCCGGACGCCCGGTGATGCTCATCGGGACCGGACTCGACCCCGTGACGCCCGCCGAGGTGCACCACCGGCCGCTGGTGCCCGCGTACGCGGGGGCCGCGCTCGAACACCATGAATGGGCCACCGACCACGCCCTGTCCGACCACCGCGCCGAACTGGCCACGACGGTCCGCGACTTCCTCGACCGCGCCCTCGGCGCGCGGTGACCGTTCAGATCCCGGCCGCGTGACCCGCCCACCCGCGCTCATGGCGCGGTGGGCGGGGGGTCAGGTCGTCTGGCGGAAGGTGTCGAAGAAGACCTTGCGGGTTTCGGCCTGGTCGTCCCACTTGAGCTCGGGCATGGTAAAGATGATCTTGAAGGCGTTGGTGTCGTCCATCGTGACGTACCGGGTCAGGGCGTGCATGGGGACGCCGTTGGCCAGCGTGTAGGTGTACTCCCAGTCGGCCGCCTTCCAGTCGCGATACCGCGTCGCCTGGAGCTGGACCTGGATGTAACCGTCGACGCGGCCGTCCGCCTCCTCGCGGGCCAGCTCCGCCAGGCCGCCGTCCGGCTGCGGGGTCGCCTGCTCGACCCGGGTCGTCATGCCCGAGTCCTTGGGGCCGGTGAACGTGGCGTCACCGCCTGACGCGGTCAGCTTCCAGCCGTTGGGCACGGCGGCGGAGAAACCGGGTGGGGTCTGCTCGCCGAAGCCGTCGGGCACGGTCGCCGTCAGGGGGTCATCGGCGGCGGGCTGTGACGAGACGGTGGTCGCCGCGCTCGGCACCGGAGCGGGCGTGCCATCCGTGCGGACGTACAGGACGACGGCCACGATCGCGCCGAGTGCCGCGATGGCGGTGACGATCAGGCGCGGGGTGGGGCGGCCGTCGCGGAGCCAGCCGCCGTCGTCGTCCTCGACCCTGCGCCTGCTCTTGGTCAGGCGTTGCGAGGCGCTGGGCAGGCTGGCCAGGCGGTTGTGGGTCAGATCGCGCGACAGGTCGATGGCCTGGTCACGCAGGTGGTCGGACGAGGCCAGGGGCCAGGGGGCGGCGCGGCTGTCACTGGTCAGGGGCAGGATCGGCTGCGGTCCCGACGGGCCGAAGGCGCCGTCGCGCGATTCCGGGCCCGCCGAGCCGCGGCGCGGGCCCGAGGGGCCGCCGAACGGTGAGCTGTCGGGCACCCGATGCGATCCCGATGGGCCGCCGAACGAAGGCGGCGCACCGGACGGCGACGAAGGCGGCGCTCCGAGCGGCCCGCCGGACGCGAAGCCCGGCGACGACGGTGGCCCTCCTGGCGGGAAGCCCGGCGACGACGGTGGCCCGCCCGACGGGTAGTCCGGCGGTGGGAAGCCCTGCGACCCGTAGTCCTGCGACGCGTAGTCCTGGGACGCGTAATCCTGGGACGGGTAGCCCTGCGAGGTGTAGTCATGCGACGGGAAGTCCCGTGACGGGGGGCCGCCCAGCGGTCCTGTCTGGCCGCCGGTGAAGGGGCGTACCACCGACGGGCCGGCCGGGTCGCTCTGCGACGGATGCGGGCCGGTCCCCGGTACCCGGTGCGACCCCGACGGGCTGGTGAACGCGTCAAACCCGTCCGCCCGGGGCAGCGCGTCCGTGCGGTGGCTGCCGGACGGGGTGGACATCCCGTCGTACGGCATGGAGTAGCCGCCCGACGGGCTGTTCAGCGGGTCGTACGGCACCCGTACCGGCCCCGAGGGGGTCTCCACGATCCGCGACGGCATCGGCCCGGACGGCATGTCCAGCGGCGGCAGCAACTCGGCCGGCGTCGAGTCCGTCCGCGTCGGCAGGGACCGCGCGGATTCGGCGGGGCGCGGGCGGACCGAGCCGTGCGCGTGCAGGACCCGTTCCAGCATGTCGCTGACCTGTTCGGCGGTGAGGCGTTCGGCCGGGTCCTTGCGCAGCAGGCCCTCGATCACCGGTGCCAGCGCGCCCGCCCGCTGCGGCGTGACCGGTTCCTGCGTGAGGACCGCGCCCAGCACCGCGATCGGGTCCGGCCCCTCGTACGGCGGGCGCCCCTCGACCGCGGCGTACATCGTCGCCCCGAACGACCACAGGTCGGCCGCCTGGGTGATCGACTGCCCGGACAGCCGTTCCGGCGGGATGTAGGCGGGCGAGCCCATGAGCAGTCCGGTCTGGGTGATCGTGACGTCACCCTCGATCGCGGCGATGCCGAAGTCCGTGAGGATCACGCGGTCCGCGGTGAGCAGGACGTTGCCCGGCTTGATGTCACGGTGCAGGATCCCGGCCGCGTGCGCGTGCCTGACCGCGTCGAGCACCCGGATGCCGATCTCCGCCGCCTGGATCACCGGGAGCGGTCCGCTCTGCCGGACCGCCTGTTCGAGGGACCAGGCCCGGACCAGTTCCATGACGATCCACGGCCGGCCGTCCTCTTCGACCACGTCGTGCACGGTCACGATGCCCGGGTGGGTCAGCCGTGCGGCGGACCTGGCCTCCCGCAGCACGCGCCGGTGGGCCACTTGCCTGCCCGTCTGGTCCAGTCCGTACGGGAGGATCAGCTCCTTGACCGCCACGTCGCGGGCGAGAAGCACGTCATGCGCGTGCCACACGATCCCCATGCCGCCTCGGCCGACCGGTGACATCAACCGGTAACGCCTGCCGATCAGACGACCCTGGCTCTGTGAAGCGTTTCCCTCCGCACCGGTGCCGCTGAGCAAGCGGTCGGCTGCCATGTTCCCGCCCCAATCTCCAGCCTCATCGGTCACAAGCGTCGCGCCGCCATACTTCCAGATTATGAGCGTTGGCCACGATATAGGCAGGTCATCGCCAAAGGAACCCAACGCGCTTCTTACAAATGCCTTGACGTGCGGAAATATCATCCATCAAATGGATCAGTCAGAGCGGTCGGCCAGTGCTATCAATGCGCTGGTGAATGCCTCTACGGGCGGTTTCACCAGGCCCGCTCCTACCTGACCGGTGCCCGCCACGCGGCCCGCGATACCCGTGTTGACGACGGGCAGGACACCGGTCCTGGCCACCAGCGTGAGGTCGATGCCGACCGGCGTGCCGCGGAAACCGAGCCCCGGGATCTGATAGGCGGGATGCTCGGCCAGCGTGATCTCGTACATGGACCGGGTCGCCGCCACCGCGTCCGCCACCTCACCGCCGACGAAGCGGACGATGGCCGGAGACGCCGCCATCGCGAACCCGCCCAGGCCGGACGTCTCGGTGATCGTGGAGTCGCCGATGTCCGGGTTGGCGTCCGCCGGGCCGTACGCGCCGAGGTAGAGCCCGTCCGGTACGCCCGCCGGACCGGTGAACCACTGATCGCCCAGCCCCGAGACCTGCACCCCGAAATCGGTGCCGTTGCGGGCCATGGCGACGACCATCGAGGAGCCCGGCACGTTTCTGGCCGCGTCGGTGCTCACCTTGCCCGCGGCCATGGCGGCGTTCAGGAAGAAGTGGTCGTTGCCGTTGACGAAGCGCAGCACCTCGGCGGCGCTGCCGGCCGCGGCCTCGACCACCCACGGGGCCAGCTCGCGCAGAAGCAGTGAGGTGGCCGCGCGGTTGCGGTTGTGCAGCTCGTCGCCCATCTGCAGCGCCTGCGCGATCAGCGCGCGCAGGTCGATGGGCCCGCTCAGCTCGATCGCCGCCGAAAGGACGGGCCCGAGCACCCGGTCCATCCAGTGCAGCCGGTCGAGCACCTCGGGCCCGTACGCGCCGTAACGCAGCACCTTGCCCAGGCCTTCGTTGAGCGAGCAGTACGCCGTGCCGCCATGCTCGGTGTCGCGCACCTCCAGCATCCACATCGACGGGCTCACCACGCCCGCCATCGGGCCGACGGTCGCGTGCCGGTGGCAGGGCTCCAGGCGCACCTGCCCGGAGGCGAGCAACTGCTCGGCCGACGGCACGTCGCGGGCGTACTCCTCGAGCAGCATCGCGCCGATCAGCGCCCCGCGCATCGGGCCCGACGCGCGTTCCCAGTCGATGGGCGGGCCCGCGTGCAGGAACATCAGCTCCGGCAGGCCGAGCACCTCCGAGGCCCGCCGTACGCCGACGAGCTGGGGACGGGCCGAGGTCAGGCGGCCGACGGCGCGCTCGTTGGCCGCGGGCAGGCGCGGGTCGGCGAGCACCCGGGCGAGCGCGTCCGCGGTGCCGGGCAGGGGCGGGCGCCACGCGACGGCGGTCGTGGGCACGGCCTGCGCGTCGAGCGACTCCTGGAGGAGGCCGGCGCCGACGGTGATCACGTGGGGCGGGCCAGAGAGCAGGGTCATAGGAGGTTCCTGGCGTGCCGGGCGGCTTGGGCGTTGGACGTGAAGACGGTCGCGCCCGCCTCGCGGAACGCGGCGGCCTGCCGGTGCAGGCCCTGCGGATCGCCCTCGGTGCCGATGAGCGCGACGACGACGGTGGCGGCCCCGTGGCCGCTCGCGTGGCTGGGGGCGTGATAGGTGGTGCGGGCGGTGACGTGGGCGATGGCCGAGGCGAGCGAGGCCGCCGGGTCGGGGTCGGCGCCGTGGCCGAGCACGACGTCCATCAGGATCACGTCGCCCGGCTCCACCTGGGCGAGGGCCTCCAGGCGCAGCGTCGGGTCGATCATCGGATGGGCGCGTCCCCGGGTGTAGGCGTCGTCGCCGTAGTCGGTGAACTCGCCCGACCCGGCGATCAGGCTCGCCTCGGCGCAGAGCGTGCCGCCCGAGTAGATGCCCTTGAGCTTCGTGTACGTCGACGTGGGCGACCAGCCGGGCCACGACTCCCATGCGGGGACCGGCCGGCCGAGGGCGCGCAGCGCCTCCTCTGTCGCCGACGTCAGGTCGCGCTCCCCGAGCAGCGCGGAGACGACCGGCGTACGCAGCGTCTCCACCACCTCCTGTACGGCCCGCGCCACCGCCGGGTCGGGCGGCTTGGAGACGAGCACGATCAGCTCGGTGGCCGGGTCGTCGTCCAGCATGCGCAGCGCCCGCATCGTCGACAGGCCGCCCACCTCGGCCGACAGGTCCCTGCCGCCCACGCCGAGCACGTGGCTCACCCCGGCCCCCGCCTGGTCGAGCAGGGACGTCACCTGCTGGGCGCCGGTGCCGGAGGCCGCGACGACGCCGACCGGGCCCGGCCTGAGCACGTTGGCGAAGCCCAGCCCGGCGCCGGCGATCACGGCGGTGCCGCAGTCGGGGCCCATGACCAGCACGTCCCGCTCCTCGGCCAGCAGCTTGAGCCGCCGCTCCTGGGCGACCGGGACGCCGTCGCTGAAGATCATCACGGGCAGGCCCGCGTGGACCGCGTCGAGCGCCTCGCAGAAGGCGTGCTCGCCGGGGACCGACACCAGCACCAGGTCGGCCGGGGTCCTGGCGGCCGAGCGAGTGGTGAGCGGGGGCTGGTCGGCCGCCTGGGTCCGGGAGGCGGACAGCAGGGCCAGGGCCTGGTCGAGCTCGCCGGCGGCGGCCTCCACGCCGTCGCCGCGCAGCGCGACGAGCAGGTCGCCCGGGTCGGCGGGAGGCAGGTCGAAGCCCAGGTCGCGGGCCAGGCCGAGGTTCAGTTCCGTGGCCATGGCGACGATGGCCACCTGCATGCCGGGCAGGTCCGACAGCGAGCGGCTCACCCGCATGAGGGTGACCGAGTCGTGGTAGACGCCCTTGCGGATGAGCACCGCGTCTCGGGTCATCCGAGCACGCTCAAGGCGTCGGACGGGGTTCCGGTCCCGCTCAGGCTTTCGGTCATGGCTAGGACGGCGTTCAGGCCGATGGAGATGCCCTGGAGCAGGTCGGATCCGGAGGTGTGGCCGAGCGCCCGCAGCCGCCGCCACGCCGGTTCGAGCTCCTGCCGCCCGGCGAGGCCGCGCAGCACGGCGATCACCTCGGGGCTCGCCTCGCCTCTGGCCGCGCAGTGCAGGAGCGTCGCCGAGATCGGCGTCGTACGGGCGCGGGCGTCGTACGTCACGGTCGCGGCCAGCCAGTCCGCCAGCCACACCGCCCGGTCCGACCCGGTCGCCGCGCCGAGGTGCCTGAGCGTGACCAGCAGCCCGGCGAGCACGTCGTCCCCGCTCGGCGTCAGCCCCGGACCGAGGCCGACCAGCTGCTCGGCCGCCGTCACCGCGCCCAGCAACCGGCCGCTCACGCAGCTGGTTGCCAGGAGTTCGATGGCGGCGTTGCTGGCCAGTCCCGGTTCGCCGGGGGCCAGGTGAGGGGCGGTCTGTCTGAGCCGTACCGGATCGACCTGACCGAGCGGCGGCGCGGGATCCCACCAGCGGCGCGCCCGCAGGCTCAGCCGTCCCAGCTCGATGGAGCCGTCGCCCACGGCGGCCTCGTCACCCACGGTGAGGTGCGGCAGCTCGGCGGCCAGCAGCACGGAGTTGGGCAGCCGGGTCGCCGCGCCCGTGATGACGGCGATCACGGACGGCTCAAGATCAGTCCTGACCTCCACGTACGCCCCGGCGGGGAAGACGGCCAGCACGCGGGCGGGGCTTCGCGGCGCCTCCAGCACAGGGCGTACCGCCGCGCTGGCCGCCCCTGTCACATGGGTACGCGGGCGCCTCGCATGAGTACCGACGGTCACTGAACCTCCCTGCTGACGTTGGACCTGACCGTAGAACGTCTCGGACAACCCTCCGTACGGATAAATTTGCCAACAGTCAGCGAGAAGGTTGGCTCTTCCTGACAGACCGCTTCTGGGGTCACAATCTTCACATGGAGCCCCCCGTCCGACTCGCCAGCACGGGCACGATCACCCACGGTGTGTCCGTGGGCGAGGTGCTCGGCGTATCGACCCTCGCGGACGCCCGCCTGATCGCGGGGGAGAGCGGGCTGGGCCGCATCGTGCAGCGCCTCAACGTCATGGAGGTGCCGGACATCCTGGCCTGGGTGAAGCCGCACGAGTTGCTGCTGACCACCGGCTACCCGCTGCGCAACACCCCGCAGTCGCTCGGCCGCCTGGTGGCCGACCTCGACGAGCGCAAGCTGGCGGCGCTGGCCATCAAACTCGGCAGGTACGTGGACAAACTGCCCGACGAGATGGTCGAGCAGGCCGACCGGCTCGGGTTCCCGCTCATCATCCTGCCGAACGACGTCGGCTTCGACGACATCCTGAACCAGGTCCTGACCGACATCCTCAACCGGCAGGCCGCCGTGCTGGCCCGCGCCGAAGAGGCGCACCGGGCGCTGGTACAGGTGGTGCTGGCCGGCGGCGGGCTCGACGAGGTGACCGCCGAGGTGGCCGCGCTGCTCGACGTCGCGGTGGCGGCGGTGGACGGCGGCGGGCGGGTGCTCGCCACGGCCGGGCCGGCCGACCACGTGACCCTCCTGTGGGAGTCGATCGCGCACGAGGGACCGCCGCTCATCCCCGCCCCCACCTCGGGCCGGACCCCTTCAGGCACGCCCGCCTCCGGTACGGCCGGCCGCACGCGGGCGTTCGCCTCCGTGCCCGTCGTCGCGGGCGGGCACCACCACGGCCGCATCGTCGCCTACAGCCCGGCCGGGACGATCCGTGACAGCGACGTCGGCATCCTGGAGCGCGCCGCGACCGTGGCCGCGCTCGTCGTCACCAGGCAGGAGGCGGTCAACGCCGTCGAGAGCAAGTACCGGGCGGACTTCCTGCGCGACGTCCTCACCGGCCGGGCGGGCACGGCCGAGCGCGTCACGGCGCGGGCCAGGGCGTTCGGCTGGGACCTGGAACGGCCGGTCACCGTGCTCGTCGCCGAGCTCGACCCGGACGGCGACGAGCGCGCGACCCAGGACCGCCTCGTCGCGTGCTGGGTCGCGGCGATGCGCCGCCACGACCCCCAGGGCGCGGTCGCGGGTTTCTCGCACGAGGTGGTGGCCGTGCTGGACGCCACGGTGGACGCCGCCAGGGTGGCCAAGGACGCCGCCTCCGCGTTCGCCGACGTGCCGCCCGCCACGTTCTCGACCGGCACCTCCCGCCCCTCGCCCGGCGCCGAACTGCTGCCCGAGGCGTACTCGCAGGCCCTGAAGGCGGCCCGCGTCGGCCGCCAGCTCCACGGCCCCGGCGCGGTGGCCCACTTCGACCAGCTCGGCGTCTATCGGCTGCTGTCGCTGGTGAACGACACGGAGGAGCTGCACGCGTTCGTCCGCGAGACGCTGGGACCGCTGGCCCTGGACAACGACGCCGAGAACTCCGACCTGCGCCGCACCCTGCAGGTGCTCCTGGAGACGAACCTCAACGTGGCGGAGACGGCCAGACGGCTGCACTTCCACTACAACACGCTGCGCTACCGCATCGGCAAGCTGGAGCGCCTGCTCGGCAACTTCACCGACGACCCGCACCTGCGCCTCAACCTGACCCTGGCCCTGCACGTGCTGCGCATGCGGGGCATCTAGGCTGAGTGGTCGTGGACTTCGAACTGCGCTCCGAGTACATCCCGCTGTGTGACCTGCTGAAGTACTGCGGGGTCACGGAGACGGGCGGCATGGCCAAACACCTGATCGCCGAGGGGCTCGTGTCGGTGGACGGGGAGGTGGAGCTCCGCAAGACGTGCAAGATCCGGGCGGGGCAGGTGGTCACGGGGGACGGCTTCTCGATCCAGGTGCACTGAAGTCACGGGAAGTCACTACGAGATTATTCGCTGTTTACTATCCTCGAACATGAGAGTGAAAAAGAAACGGCCCCCGTCGCCGGGGGCCGTAGAGCCCGGGAACGTAGCCCCGGGCGTTGCATGACTCCATGTTAGGGAAGGTCGCCGTGGGTGACAAGTCAAACACCGAAACAGCGCGCGTCGGAGTGTACGTCGACGGCTTCAACCTCTACTACGGTCTCAAGCGCCTCAGCGGTCGGCGTGACCTCTGGCTCGACCTGGCGGCGATGGCCCGGGACCTGCTCAGGCCCGGGCAGCGGCTGGAACTGGTCACCTACTTCACCACGCTGGTGCGCGGCGACCCGACTTCCGTGGAGCGGCAACGGGCCTACCTGGCCGCGCTGAAAGCCCACGGCGCCGACGTGGTGCTCGGCAGGTTTCAGGAGCAGCTGAGGAGATGCCGGAAGTGCGGCGCCACCTGGCGGTCCTACGAGGAGAAGAAGACCGACGCCGCCATCGCGAGCGCCATGGTCGCTGACGTCGCACTCAGTGCGATCGATGTCGTCATGCTCGTGTCGGCCGATTCGGATCTCTGCGCGGCGGTCGAAAAGATCCGCGAGATCGACGTGCTGCGTGGAACCAAGACGCGGGTCGTCGCCGCCTTCCCACCGGGCAAAAGCTCGGACGGCCAGCGCAGGTGTAGCGACGCGTGGTTTCCCATCGGAGCGGCCGTCGTGCGGCGCTCCCAGTTCCCCGATGTGGTGAGCGGCCCTGGAGATGCCGTCTACCATCGCCCCCCGCACTGGAACTGACCGTTCACCGAACCCTCCGAAGGTAGTGCGCAACCACACCTCTGGTCAGGAAAGCGAATTTGGCAGATCATGCCCGTGTACGAGCACGCCCACGGGCCTAATGTGCCCGCAACGGCAGCACGAATCTCAGGCGGGATGCAGAAGGAGCCTGCGGGGCGGCACTGGAAGCGGCGGCCCGGGTGAAGAGGGGCTCACATGGTTTTCGGTTGGACCAAGCACGGCGACGGCAAGCACCTGGCTCCCGGTGAGATCGTCCGGCCCGACGAGCGGCTGACCTGGCCGCGCATGATCGGGTTCGGCGCGCAGCACGTGATCGCGATGTTCGGCGCGACGTTCGTGTTCCCGCTGGTGATGGGGCTGGACCCCAATGTCGCGATCATGATGTCGGGTGTGGCCACGATCCTGTTCCTGCTGATCGTGAAGGGCAGGATACCCAGCTACCTAGGCACCAGCGCGTCGTTCGTGGGCGGGGTGTTCGCCATCAGGGCGATCTTCGGCGGCGACACCGCGGGCGCGGACGCCATCGTGACCGGCGCGATCCTGGTCGTCGGGTTGGTGCTCGCGCTGGCCGGGGTGGCCGTGCACTTCCTCGGGGTGGAGATCATCCACCGGATCTTCCCGCCGGTCGTCACGGGCGCGGTGGTCATGCTGATCGGGTTCGGGCTGGCGTACGTGGTGGCGGACGTCTACTGGCCGCAGGACCAGTGGATGGCGCTGATCACGATGCTGGTGACGTTCGTGGTCGTGGTGGCGTTCAAGGGTTTCATCGGGCGGATCGGCATTCTCATCGGCCTGATCGTCGGGTACGCGCTGTCCTGGGTCGCCGACCAGCTCTTCGGCCAGGTCCCGGCCTACACCGACGGCACGCTCAAGATCGCCCCGCACCTGCGCGTCGACTTCTCCAAGCTCGCTGACGCGCCTTGGGTGGGCCTGCCGTCGTTTCATCTGCCAGACTTCAGGTTCTCGGCCGTGCTGCTCGTGCTGCCCGCGGTGATCGCGCTGATCGCGGAGAACATCGGTCACGTCAAGGCCGTGGGAGAGATGACGCGGACCGACGTCGATCCTTACGTCGGCCGCGCCATCGCCGCCGACGGCGTCGCCACCGTGGTGACCAGCGCCGTCGGCGGCTCGCCCACCACCACCTACGCCGAGAACATCGGCGTCATGGCCGCCACCAAGGTCTACTCCACCGCCGCCTACTACATCGCCGGCCTCATCGCCATCCTGTTCGGGCTCAGTCCGAAGTTCGGCGCGCTGGTCTCCGCCACTCCCTCTGGTGTACTGGGCGGTGTGACCGTCATCCTGTACGGCATGATCGGCCTTCTCGGCGCCAAGATCTGGATCGAGAACCGGGTGAACTTCGCCGACCCGGTCAACATGGTCCCCATCGGCGCGGGCATCATCCTGGCGATCGGTCCGGTGAAGCAACTGATCAGCGGCGACTTCCGGCTGGAGGGCATCGCGCTCGGCACCATCGTCGTCGTGGGCGGCTATCACCTGCTGCGCGCCATCGGCGGGCGGGCCCCGGACGAAGGACCGGCCCCTCTCGGGAGCGACGCCGGGTGAAGCCGCCGCCGTTCGAACACCACGCGCCGCGCGACCTCGGCGAGGCCCTCGACGTCCTCGCCGAGGTGGGTCCGCACGGCAAGGTGCTCGCCGGCGGCCAGAGCCTGATCCCCATGCTCAACATGCGGCTGGTGGCGCCCGAGCACCTGGTCGACATCAACCGCGTCGAGTCGCTGGCCACCGTCGACCCGTCCGCGGAAGGCGTCACCGTGGGCGCGCTGGCCAGGCACTCCCAGGTGGAGCGGCAGGCCGGGCATCCGCTGCTGCGGCAGGCGCTCCGGCTGGTCGCCCACCCGGTGATCCGCAACCGGGGCACGGTGGTGGGCAGCCTGGTGCACGCCGACCCGGCCGCCGAGCTCCCCGCCGTGCTGGCCCTGCTCGGCGGGACCGTGCGGCTGGCCCGGCTGGGGGGGAGCCGCGAGGTGGCCGCCGCCGAGTTCTTCGTCGGGCCGATGGAGTCGGCCGTCCAGCCGGGCGAGCTGGCTGTGTCCGCATATTTCCCGTCACCCCCGCCGAGGTCCGGCACGGCGTTCCGCGAGGTGGCCAGGAGGCACGGTGACTACGCCCTGGCCGGGGTGTGCGCGGTGGTCACGCTGGACGACGACCTGCGCATCGCCGCCGCCCGGGTGGCCTGCGTCAGCGTCGGGCCGGTGCCGGTCGTCGTGGACGTGGGCGGGCTGTGCGAGCGCCGTCCCGCCTCGACCGTCGACTGGGCGGCCGTGGCGCAGGCCGTACGAGAAGAGACCGAGCCGGAAGGCGACATCCACGCGAGCGCCGCCTACCGCCTGCACCTGGTCGGCGTCCTCGCCGAGCAGGCGCTGAAGGACGCGGCCCGTGAGGCGGCGGAACCGTGGGGTAGCGATCCAGCAGGGACGTGAAAGGGAGGCCGGTTTGGAGCGCGAGATCACGCTGGTGGTGAACGGCGCCGCGCGGCGGGTGCGGGTGCCCGGGCGGCGGCTGCTGTCCGACTGCCTGCGCCACGACCTCGGGCTGACCGGCACGCACGTGGGCTGCGAGCACGGCGTGTGCGGGTGCTGCACCGTGCTGCTGGACGGCGAGCCGGTGCGGTCGTGCCTGACGTTCGCGGTGACCGTCGACGGGCAGGCGATCACCACGGTGGAGGGGCTGGCCGGACCGGACGGGATGTCGGCGGTGCAGCGGGCGTTCGCGGAGTGCCACGGGCTGCAGTGCGGCTTCTGCACACCGGGCTTCCTCTGTACGGTGACCGCGCTGCTGCGGGACAACCCGGCGCCCACCGACGAGGAGGTGGTCGACGGCATCTCCGGCAACCTGTGCCGCTGCACCGGCTACCAGAACATCGTCAAGGCCGTCCACCGGGCGGCGGAGCTGATCGCCGAGGAGACCTAGGGATGACCACCAGGCTGTTCGGGGAGGCGGTCCAGCGCCGGGAGGACCCCAGGCTGCTCACCGGCGGCGGCCGGTACCTCGACGACCTGGGCTCCGGCGCGCTGGAGGCGGCGTTCGTGCGGTCGCCGCACGCCCACGCCCGCATCCGCGACATCGACGTGAGCGCCGCGCTCGACGTCGACGGCCTGGTCGCGATCTACACCTGGGAGGACCTGCCCGAGCGGGTGGGCCGCCCCCTGCCCCTGCTGATCCCGCATCCCGCGCTCACCCACGGCCGCACCGCCTACCCGCTGGCCAGGGACGTCGTCCGGCACGTGGGCGAGCCGGTGGTGATGGTCGTGGCGAGGGACCGCTACCTGGCCGAGGACGCGTGCGGGCTGATCGAGGTCGACTACGAGCCGCTCAAGCCGGTGGTGGGGCTGGAGGAGGCGGTTCAGGGCGCCCAGCTCGTGCACGAGGACGTACCGGGCAACGTGGGCGCCCATCTGGTGCAGGAGGTACCGAGCCGGACGGGACGGAGCGCCCGCGAGGCCATCGAGGCGTCGCCGCACACGCTGTCCTTCCGGCTCGACATCGAGCGCAGTGCGAGCATGCCGCTGGAGGGCCGCGGCGTGTACGCCCGGTGGGACGGCTCCGACCTGCGTGTCTACACCAGCACCCAGACCTCGACCAGCGTCCGCATGGCCGTCGCCGCCGCCCTGGACCTGCCCCTGCCGCACGTCGAGGTGATCGCGCCCGACGTGGGCGGCGGGTTCGGGGTGAAGATCGTGCACCCGTGGCCGGAGGAGATCCTGGTGCCGTGGGCGGCGATGCGCCTCGGCCAGGAGGTCAAGTGGACCGAGGACCGGCGCGAGCACTTCATCTCCTCGGCGCACGAGCGGGGCCAGGTGCAGCACGTCAAGGTCGGGTTCGACGACGACGGGGTGGTCAACGGGCTGGACGTGACGATCCTGCACGATCACGGCGCCTACACGCCGTACGGGATCATCGTCCCGATCATCACCTCGACGCAGTTGCTCGGGCCGTACCGGATCGGTGCCTATCGGGTCGAGTTCTCCGCCGTCTACACCAACACCGTGCAGGTCACCCCGTACCGGGGGGCGGGACGGCCGCAGGCCGTGTTCTGCATGGAGCGGACGATGGACAAGATCGCCCGCTACCTGGGCAAGGACCGCACCGAGGTGCGCGCGGCGAACTTCATCGGGCCCGACGAGTTCCCCTACGACCAGGGCATGATCTTCCAGGACGGGCGCCCGCTGATCTACGACAGCGGTGACTATCCCGAGATGCTCCGCATGATCAAGGAGCTCATCGGCTGGGACGACTTCGAGCCCGCCGAGCACCGGGGCATCGGCATCGGCTGCTACGTCGAGGGCACCGGCGTCGGCCCGTACGAGGGCGGCCACGTCCAGATCACCTCAGACGGCCGCGTACACGTCTCCACCGGGCTCACCTCGCAGGGGCAGGGCCACGAGACCGTGTTCGCCCAGATCGCCGCCACCGAGCTGGGCGTGCCCATCGAGCGGATCTCGGTCGTCACGGGCGACACGCGCAGGTTCGGGTACGCGGTGGGCACGTTCGCCTCCCGCGCGGCGGTGATGAGCGGCAACGCCATCGCCCTGGCCTGCCGCAAGGTGCGCGAGAAGGCGCTGCGCATCGCCGCCGAGGCGCTGGAGGCCGACCCGGGCGACCTGGAGATCGCCGACGGCCTGGTGCACGTGGTGGGCGCCCCGTCCGCCTCGATCCCGCTGTCCACGGTGGCGGTCCTGGCCAACCCGCTGCGGTACGCCTTCGACGAGGAGGCGGCCAAGGCGACCCAGTTCTCCGGCAACTCCTCGCCCGACAAGCCGCCGGTGGCCGAGGGCGACGAGCCGGGGCTGGAGGGGCGCGACTACTACTCGCCGATCAGGTCCACGTTCGCGGCCGGGATGCACGCCGCCATCGTCGAGACCGACCCGCTGACCGCCGAGATCAAGGTGCTGCGCTACGCGGTCGTGCACGACTGCGGCCGGCTGATCAACCCGATGATCGTGGAGGGACAGATCCACGGGGGAGTCGCCCAGGGCATCGGCGGCGCCCTGTACGAGCGGATGGTGTACGACGGGCACGGGCAACTGCTCAACGCCTCGTTCATGGACTTCCTCATGCCGTACGTCACCGAGATCCCGCACATCGAGACCGCCCACCTGGAGACGCCGTCGCCGCTCAACCCGCTCGGCATCAAGGGAGCGGGGGAGGCCGGGGTGATCCCGGTCTCGGCGGTGATCGCGGGGGCGATCGAGGACGCGGAGGGCATCGAGATCGACCGCATGCCGATCTCGCCGTCCGAGCTGTTCGACCTCAGGAACCTCGCCGGACAGGCCGGCGGCGGCGCGTGCGATGATCGGCGCCGTGACGATCCATGACGAACTGCGCGCACCCGGCGCGGGTCTGACCACGTTCCCCGGCTCGGCCGCCGAACTCGGCGAGGTGCGACTGATCGACCTGGCCTGGAACGAACTCGCCGAGCTCCCCGCGTGGCTGGGCGGCCTGACGTCGCTGGCGGAACTCCGGCTGGACGGCAACCGCCTGAGCTCACTGCCGAGCCTGGCCGCACTCACCGGACTTCGGGCGCTGCACCTCGACGGCAACCGGCTGACCGAGGTCCCCGGCTGCCCGCCGTCACTGGAGACACTCTCCCTGTACGGCAACGCCATCGAGACGCTGCCGGAACGGCTCAGCACCGGGCTGCGGCACCTGGCGGCGGGCGGCAACCGGCTGACCGGCGTCCCCGACGCGCTGTGGAAGCTGACCCGGCTCGAATCGCTCAACCTGGCCGAGAACGCGCTCACCGAGGTGCCCGCGGCGATCGGCGGCCTGACCCGGCTGCGCATGCTCGACCTCGGGCACAACCAGCTCACCGCGATCCCGCCGGAGATCGGCGACCTGGGCCTGACCGACTACCTCTACCTGAGTGACAACCGGTTCACCGAGGTGCCCGCCGCGATCGGCCGGCTCGACCGGCTCGCCTACCTCAACGTGACCGACAACCTGCTGACCGGCCTGCCCGAGGCGCTCGGCGGCATGGCGTCGCTGGTCGAGCTCCGGCTCTACAACAACCGGCTGGCGGAGCTGCCCGGCTCCATCGGCGGGCTGGGCCGGCTGCGCGAGCTGCACCTGCAGGGCAACCGGCTGGCCGCGCTGCCCGCCTCGATCGGCGAGCTCGGCGAGCTGCGCGTGCTCGACCTGCGAAACAACCAGTTGCGCTCGCTCCCCGGCGCGGTCGCGGGGCTGGCCCGGCTCACCCACCTGGACCTGCGCAACAACCGGCTCAGGACGCTGCCCGAGAGCCTCGGCGACCTGCCCGCGCTGGAGAAGCTCGACCTGCGCTGGAACAAGCTCGACGGCGAGCCTGACGCGCTGCGCCGCCTGGCCGAGCGCGGCTGCGTCGTCCTGCGGTGAATCTCGGTTTTATCTCAAGCGAAAGTGAACCGGCCCTATGAGGGTTGCGTATCTCGGCACATGACGACATTTCCACGTCTGGCCGCTACTGCGCTGCTGGTCGGGCTCGTCGCTGGCTGTACTAACGCCAGCGGCTCAGTAGGCGCGGGCGAGAGCGCCGCGAATGCTGGGGGCGAAGCCATCGTGCAGAAGCCCAAGGTGGTCGACAACAACGTGTACACCGTCGAGCAACTGTCCGAGAAGGTGGGCTGCAAGCCGAAGATCCAGGTGAACGCCAAGGAGCTTCGTACGGGTTTCTGCAAGACCCAGGACGGCGAGTTCTTCGTGAACACCTTCGCCACCCAGGAAGGCAAGGACGCCTGGATGGACACCGCGCCCGAATACAACCCGCACCTGGTCGGCAACCGGTGGACCGTGCTGTCCAGCCGCAAGGTGCTCGATCTGATCAAGGAGCGGCTGCACGGTGAGCTCCATCTCAAGGACCACAGGACCAAGCAGATGCAGACTAGCGGCACCACCGGCTGACGGAGGGCTGGGAAGGCGGTGGGAGTCCTCCCAGCCCCAGCCGTTCAGCCTCGGGTCGCCAGCTTGTACTGGGCCCAGACCTCTATGGGCGCGGCGACCCTGTCGAGGAACATCAGGTCGTCCATCCGGCAGTTACACGGGTTGTTCTCTCTGGTGTTCTGCGGGTAGCTTCCGCCGATCTTGATGCCTCGGGGGTCGGTGGCCGAGGTCAGATCGGGTTCGGGCGCGCCCTCCACGGCCCACGGGTCGCCGGTGAGGGTGTAGAAGCCGTCGAGCGGCCGGCCGTTCTTGTAGAGCTTCATCGTGGCGTTGTCGAAGTCGAACGTGGCCGCGAGGAAGACCCATTCGTTCAGCGGGAGCACGCTCTGCCAGGGCTCGCTCGCGGCGAACGTCTGGGAGCTGCCGCCGTCGACGCGCCTGCCCAGCGCGACCACGCGCAGCTCCCCGTTCACCGTGATGAGTTCGAGCAGGGCCCGCACGTCGTGGCCCTGGGAGTTGCCGCTGAGCACCCCGGCCAGCCCGATCGCTCCGAACTGGTCGGCCGGGTCCTCGGTGTTGGAGTTGGGGCTGGGGTTCTGGCCGGTCATCTTGAACCAGCCCATGACGGTGGCGCCCTTGACGGCGTTGAAGGCGTGCAGGGTGGGCACTCCGGTCTCGGAGTAGATCCCGGCCTTCCAGTCGTCGTTGCCCATCGTGGCAGGGTTCACCTGCTGGAGCTGGATGGCGTGTCCGCTGCCCCGGTGGGCGTCGTCGGCCACGCGCATGGCTGCGCCGCCGTTGATCAGCGTGATGTCCGTCCCCGACCTGCCCTGGTCGCGCTCCCGCGCGGGGTCCGCGGGGACCGGGTGGTCGAAGTCGTACGCGGCGACGAGGTTGTGGCGCAGCGTGGGCAGCACGCCGGGCCGGTCGTGGGCGGCGGCCGGGGTGGCGAGCGTCGCCGTCAGCACGAGAGCCACCACGGGGGCCAGATACCGGTATCTCATGGCGTCGCCGTCATGCAGGCGCCGGTGACCTTCCAGATCTTGCCGTTGGCCTTGGACAGCAGGTAGAGCTCGCCCGCGGCGTCCCGGCTCAGGCGCAGGTCCACCCGGGTGTTCCCGGCCAGGTCGCGCATGGTGACCGCGGTGCCGCTCGCGTTCACCAGCTTGGGCTGGTAGATCGTGGCGCGCGGGGCGCCCTGCTTCATCTGACCGGCGATGGTGAAGAAGACGCGGCCGTCGACGATGTCGCCGAACAGGTACTTGCCGTAGAGCAGCGGCAGCCGCGAGCCGCGGTAGACGAATCCACCGGCCACCGCGTGACCGCTGTCGGCCGTGCAGGAGTGCCCGGGCGGCGGGTCGTGGTCGTAGGCCGCGACCGGGTAGGTGTAGCCGAACGTCGCGTCGTTGTCGGGCAGCGTGTACAGGTGGCAGCGGTCGGCCTTGTTGAACACGAAGGATCCCTCGCGTTCGCTCCAGCCCAGGTTGTTACCGGCCTTGACCTCGTAGATCGCCTCTATGGCGTGCTCGCCGATGTGGCCGAGGAACAGCCTGTTGCCCTGCGGGTCCCAGCTGAACCGGTGCGGGTCGCGCATGCCGTAGGCGTAGATCTCGCCGATCGCGCCCGCCTTGGTGACGAACGGGTTGTTCGCCGGGATGCCGTACTTGCCGTTGGCCGCGTTCGTGCCCAGCGGGTCGATGCGCAGCAGCTTGCCCTGCGGGATGGCCAGGTTCTGCGGGTCGTCGCTCGACACGCCCCGGCCGCCGTCGCCGGCCGCGATGTAGAGCTGGCCGTAGTCGGCGTCCCTGCGCCGCGCGAACGGGTTGAAGTCGATCTGCTGGATGCCGTGGACCTGGCCGTTGAAGCCGAGCCTGAGCACCTCTCTGCGGGTGCCGCTGAAGGTGTCGGCCTTCGGGTTCGTGGCCGTCCACTCGGTGAGCACGCCGTGGAACTTGGTGTCGGGCTGCGGGGTCAGGTCCGGCGTCTTGGTGGTGAGCGCCGCTCCCCATTCAGTGTGTACGGTGTAGAACTTCCCGTTACGGGCGAAGTCCGGGTGGAAGGCGACGTACCCGAACCCGGAGCCCAGGCCGCGGCCGGAGAGGAAGTCCGGCGCGAACGTGGCGCCGACGTCGAGGTACTCCTGCGGCTGGCCGTTCTTCAGCAGGTACAGCTTGCCGTTGAGGTCGTTGACGAACTGGCGGTGCGACCCGTCGGGGATCTCGCCGATGTTGTTGATCCTGGCCCAGCGCATCAGCCGCTGGTCGGTGGGTGTGGGGACCGGCTCGGTCTTGGGAAAAGTGGCGTACTCGGTCAGCGTCAGCGTGAGAGCGGACGCGGTGGGATTCTCCGGGATGGGATCGTCGAGCGGGGTCGAGTCCAGCGCGACTGCGGGTGACGCCCATAACGCGGTCGCCAGCATCGCGGCAAGGAGGTACCGGAGGTATTTCGGCATTCCTGTCCACCACCTGAGGGTTGTTGGGAGTGTTGTTCAGCCGGTCTTGCAGGCGGGGGTGCCCGTGACGGTCAGGCCGCGCACCCTGCCGATGTTGTCGAACGAGCCGAAGCCGACCCGGCCCGAGGTGAAGGTGCGGTCCGTGGCCGTCATCAGCGGCGTGGCCGAGCCGTCGACGAAGACCGAGATGCGGCCGGTGTCGGTGCAGAACCGGACGCGGACCTTGTGCCACTGCTCGTCGGTGACCGCGGGAGGCGCGCCGACCTGCCCGTTCCACTGGTCGTCGATGCGGAGCCGGTCGGCGTTGTTCACTACGAAGATGCCGTTGTGCGGGTAGATGGTGTTGTCCTGGGAGAGGTGGGTGTAATAGAACTCCGTGTCCGAGCGGTAGCCGAACACGATGATCACGTCGCGGTTGCTGACGCTGGTCGGGGTGTCGAGGCGCACTTCTGCGTCGATCTGCACCGAGCCGAAGGACGGGCCCTTCTGGAGCACGGCGTACTCGAAGGGACGGCGCGGGCCCGGACGCTGCTCGCCCGCCTCGGCCAGGATCACCTGGTCGCCGGGGAACTGCCACTTCGCCGGGGTCACCGGCGCCCAGTTGGCGCCGGCGTTGGTGTTGCGGACGACCGTACGGCCCCTGCCGCACTCGGCCGCGGCTGCGGCCTGGCCGGTCGCCGGCTGATCCGCGGCGGTCGCGTGGGCGGTGGGCGCGATGAACTGGGCCAGGATCAGCACCAGGCCGAGCGCGCATAGGCGGATGAACGTGGGCATCGGAATCCTCTCAGTGGGGGGAGGGGCGGATCCGAGTGGCCGGGGCGGTCAGTCGCTGTGGCCGGCGGCCCCCAGCAGGTCGCGGATGTGGCTGGTCGCGGCGGCGAACGCGGGCTGCGACATGGTCGCCGCGTAGTCACGCACCCGCGGCAGCGCCACGTCGATGACCTCGGCGATCGTGCCCGGCCGCGGCGTCATGACGACCACCCGGTTGCCGAGGTAGACCGCCTCGGCGATGGAGTGCGTGACCAGCAGGACCGTGGTCTCGGTCTCGTGCCAGATGCGGTGCAGCTCGACGTTCATCTGCTCCCTGGTCAGCGCGTCGAGCGCGCCGAACGGCTCGTCCATGAGCAGCACCGGCGGCCGGTGCAGCAGCGCGCGGCAGAGCGCCACCCGCTGCTGCATCCCGCCGGACAGCTCGTGCGGCAAGGAGTCCTCGAAGCCCGTCAGCCCGGTCATGGCGATCAGCTCGTCCGCCCGGGCGGCGGCCTCCTTCTGTGGCATGCCGCGCATCTCGGCCTGCAGCAGGATGTTCTTGCGCGCCGTACGCCACTCCAGCAGGGCGGCGCGCTGGAAGACGTACCCGACGTCATGACGTGGGCCGCCGACGGTCCCGCCGAGCAGCCGCACCGCGCCCGCCGACGGCTTGAGCAGCCCGGAGACCAGCTTGAGCAGCGTGGACTTGCCGCACCCCGACGGGCCCACGATGGACACGAACTCGCCGGGGCGGACGTCCATCGACACGTTCTCCAGCGCGAGCACGTCGCGCTTCTTCGATCGGAACCGCACCGCCACCGTGTCGATCTCGACGGCGGGGGCCTGTTGCGTCACGGTCATCCCTTCGGCGCCACGCTGGAGTCCCAGTAGGCGCTGGGCGCCTGCGGGTTGGAGACCAGGCCGGCCTTGGCGAACGTGTCGATCGTCTTCTGCCAGTCGGCCTCGGTGTTGACCCCCGGGGCCTGGCCCTGGGTGGCGTCCGTGTGCAGCAGCGTGGTCGTGGTCTTGAACTGGTCGAGCAGCACCTGCGCCGGGGGCAGCTGCTCCGAGGCGCCCTTCATGGCGTCCACCGCGGCCTGCTGGTCCTTCTCCGCCGCCGCCCACGCCTCGCTGGTGGCCGCGACCATCCGCTTGGCCAGGTCGGCCTTGCTCTGCAGGAAGCTGGCGGAGGTGAGCAGGCCGTTGCTGTAGTAGTTCAGGCCGAACTCGGAGAAGCGCAGGTACGCCACCGGCTTGCCGGCCTTGTTCTGCATGGTCGGGCCCTGGTCGGAGGCGTAGCCGAGCAGCGCGTCCGTCTGCCCTGACATGACCGCCGCGATCTTGCCGGCCGGGTCGGTGTTCTGCAGCTTGACGTCGGCGTCGGTCATCCCGTTGGCCTTGAGGAACACCGGGAACGTCTTGGTGAGCGCGTCACCGGCCGTCGAGGCGATCGTCTTGCCCTTCAGGTCGGCCGGCTTGGTGATGTTCTTCTCCTGGAAGAACTGCACCGAGGCCGGGGTCGTCTGCAGGAAGACGCCCAGGCTCTTCACCGGCACGCCCTGGCTCACCCCGCCGAGCAGCGCGGGGGTGTCGGCCCAGCCGAAGTCCGTCTGGCCGGCGCCGGTGGCCTGCACGGTCTTCTGGGAGCCCTGCCCGGCCTGGATCGTCAGGTCGATGCCGTGCTTCTCGAAGATGCCCTTCGACTTGCCGTAGTAGAACGGGGCGTGCTCGCCGTACGGATACCAGTTGAGCGTGAGCGTGGCCTTGTCGAGCTGCTTGCCCGACGAGCTGGTGGTCTTCTCGCCGCCGCCGGAGCCGCACGCGGTGGCGAACAGGAGCAGGGCCGGGGCTAAGGCGGCGATCAGCGTGCGTGTCTTCATGGCGTCCTCAGTAGGTCACGGTTACGGCGTCACCGCGGCGGCTGGCGTGCCAGGGCAGCAGCAGCCGCTCGGCGAACTCGACGGCGACGAAGAGCACGACGCCGAGGAATGACATGACAAGGAGTCCCGCGAACAGCATGGGCGTGTCGATGTTGCCGTTGGCCTGCAGGATGACCGAGCCGAGCCCGTCGTTGCCGCCGACGAACTCGCCCACGACCGCCCCGGTGACCGCGAGCGTCACGGCGACCTTCAACCCGGAGAACAGGAACGGCAGGGAGGCGGGAAACCTGATCTTGACGAAGGTCTTGGCCGGGCTCGCGCCCATGGTCGAAGCCAGCTGGAGCATCTCCGGGTCCACCGACTTCAGGCCGGTGACCATGGAGATGACGACGGGGAAGAACGCGATCAGCACGGCGACCACGATCCTCGGAGTCAGCCCGAACCCAAGCCAGACCACGAACAGCGGGGCGATCGCGATCTTCGGGACGACCTGCGCGAACAGCAGCAGCGGATAAAGGGTCTTCTCGACCTCGGCCGAGGCCACCATCAGCACGGCCGCGGCGATGCCGACGACGACGGCGATCGCGAAGCCGAGCACCGTCTCATAGCCGGTCACCAGTGTGTGGTGACCGAGGTAGCCGGCCTTGTCGGCCATCACCTGGAGGGTGACCCCGGGCGACGGTACGAGATATCGGGGCACGATCTCGAACTCGGTGATCGCCCACCAGATCGCATAGCAGGCGGCGAGCAGGGCGAGGGGCCGCCAGGAGCGGTCCACCAGTTCCACGACGCGGTCGCGCGAGCTCGGGCTCTCGCGCCGCATGATCCCATCAACAGTCTGTACCACGATCGAAGGTCTCCCTTCACCGCGTGCCATCAGGCCATATGCGAGAAAGCGCTATCTGAAAGCGCTTTCCTGCGGTACGCTAACCCGGTACGGTCGAGGGGTCAAGGTCGTGAACTTCCTGTTACAGGAGGGCGAGTGGCCGATCGCGTTCACGTCACTCTGCGGGATGTGGCGACGGCCGCCGGAGTCTCCCTCGCCACCGCCTCACGCGTCCTCAACGGCACCGCCAAGGTCCGCGAAGACCTGCGCGACCGGGTCGAGGCCGCCGCCTCCGAGCTCGCGTACACGCCGAACGCCCACGCCCAGGCCCTCGTCCGGGCCTCCAACGAGACCGTCGGCGTGATCTGCCACGACGTCAGCGACCCCTACTTCTCCGGCATCGCCAGAGGCGTCATGCGCGCCGCCGCCCAGCGCGACCTGCTGGTGATGCTGGCCAGCACGTTCCGCGACAGCGCGCGCGAGGTGGCCTACGTCTCGATGCTGCGCGCCCAGCGGGCCCGCGCGATCCTGCTGATCGGCTCCGGCTTCGAGGACCGGCGGTGGGAGCGGGCCATGGACGTCGAACTGCGGCCCTACCTGAACGCCGGCGGCCGGGTCGCGGTGGTCAGCCGGCACCGCAGCCTGCGCGTCGACACCGTACTGCCGGAGAACCGCGAAGGCGCCGCCGCCCTGGCCAGGGCCCTGCTGGCGCTCGGCCACCGGCGCTTCGCCGTGCTGTCCGGGCCGTCTGGCCTCAGCACGGTCGTGGACCGGGTCGGCGGCTTCCGCGACGCGCTGGCGGCGGCCGGGGTGTCGGCCGGCCAGGTCGTGGAGGGGCCGTTCAGCCGCGAGGGCGGCTACGCCGGGGCGTCCGCCCTTTTGGACCGGGGGCTTGATGCCACGTGCCTGTTCGCCGCCACCGACGTGATGGCGGTGGGGGCGCTGGCGGCGTTGCGGGAGCGGGGGCTGCGGGTGCCGGATGACGTGTCGCTGGCGGGGTTCGACGACATTCCGGTGGTACGTGATCTGACGCCGCCGCTGACCACGGTGGCGCTGCCGTTGGAGGAGATGGGGGAGCGGGTGATGGCCCTTGCTTTACGGGGTGGGAGCCGGGGGCGGCGGCGGATCGAACGGATCGCGGGCCGGGTCGTTCTCCGCGCCAGCACCACCGGCCCTCCCTAGTCTCATCAGCCCTGTACAACGCCATTCACCCACGAATTCCTGATCCCGCGACAGCGCCCTCATTTGCCAGGCGGTTGGGAGAGTGTCCCATGCGGCACCGTCCCCGGGGCGACCTGCAGCAAGGCGGCCATGAGAGTCAGGCCGACACCGATGCTCAAGGCGTGCTCAATGATTGCGACCATCACGTATTCCGCGGTCACGAACCCTCCGGGTCGCAGAATCGCCATGGGAAGCTTCCAGCAACTCCACGCGAACAGCGACCCTGACGCCCCGAAGGCCAGCGTCATGGGGATCCACCGTCGGAGCCGGACAGGCCGGCGCCGCGTGACCGTCCAGATGCTCCAGGCTCCGAGCAGGGCCCACAGTCCCGAACTCGAGTTCAGCAGCCGCCCGTTGAGATCCCAGTGATCGCGATGAGCCGGGTCAAGGCCCAACGTCCCGCCCAGCGCCCAGTAGGACCAGAGCAGGCCCAGCCCGACGGCCACCGCCATCGCCGCCGTGACGGGCTTCGATGAGCGGGCGGTACCGTCCCCGACCCGGCCGAGAAAGGGACGCGGCCATCGCTCTCTCAGGTAGATCGGCAAGGCCACGGCCAGCCCCACGGCCATCGCGGCGAAGCCGATGGTGATGAAGATCTCCTCTCCTCGCGGACTCGAGGCTGAGTCGTCACCACCACCCAGGTCGATCCGGAGCGCGCCGAGAACATTACTGATCACCACATAGGGCAGCATCGGGACCAGGAACCCCGCACCCACCCAAGAAACGAAGATCACTGGGATGGCCGGCAGCCGACGGCCCCACGGCTGGGCCAGCGCCAGCCCCAACCCGATCCCGGTCACCGCCATCAGCACGGTGACGGCGTTGAGCGCCACCCAGTCGCCGGTGCTGTAGTCGTCCGGACCATGCCCCAGTAAAGCCGCGACGACCCAGACCACCTTGACGGCCAAATAGAGCGCCATCCCGAGCGCCGCGGTATAGCCCGCGAGCCTGCGCACCCCACTCCATCGCGCGCCTACAGCCGGAAAGCTCGCCGAATCCTGTGCCACCTGCACCCGAACCCCCAAAGCCGGTCGATCTCGACACCGTCGATCTTTCTGGAGCCGTCGACCGGGCAGGATCCCTCTCCGGCGTGAACCGCGATGGTCTCGTCCCCCGCACGGGGGAGGTCGGGTGTCTCGTCGCGGCCGGCGTTTCGGCGAGCATGTCTCCCAGCTAATAGATAGATCATCGGTATATAATGATCAAATGAAACCCATGCGGCTGCGCGCCGCCGGCCTTGGAGGAACGGCGTGAGATCCCTCGAAGCTCGATACCGGCGGATCCTGGCCTGGTATCCCCAAGATCATCGTGCCCGGCACGAGGAAGACATGATCGGCGTACTGCTGGCCGGATCACGACTCGGTCAAACCCGCCCGCACATCGCTGACATGGCCGATCTGCTGGCAGGCGCGATTCGGATGCACTGCCGGCGGGCCTTCGGTACGGTGTCGGCGCCCGCCTGGCGGGACGCCATGGCCGTGGGCATGGCGCTGTGGCCGCTTCTCGTCCTGACCGACGCGCTGGCCCGCCAGGTTCTGTCGCTGGGGCAGAACCTCGTCCTCGTCCCCGACCTGCCTCACTACTGGATGCAAGAGCCGTGGTCGCTCCTGCACTGGGCCCGACCGATCATCGTCTTCGCCCTGCCCGTGCTCGCGGTCGCGTTCCGTCACCGGGGGATCGCCGTGCTGGGCGCACTCGCTTTCCTGCTGTATCTGTCGGACGGGTCAGGCTCCCCCCTGCCCTTCGGCGAACTGGACGGGCTGTTACTGCCGAGCGTTGGTCTGCCTCTCCTGGCGCAAGTGGTGGCGGTCGTCGCCGCCTTCACCCGTCAGGCTCCCACCGGGATGTCGCTCATCTCCCGGCGTACGCTCATGCTCTGGATGCCGCTCGGCCTGATCGGGTTGGCGGCCAGCAAGGTCGGCAGGCACTTGCTCGACGCCGCCACCCATCATGAGATCGCGCTCTGGAAGCCTGTGCCCTGGCTCATCATCATGGCGGCGGCCGCGGGATCCGCGGCGGGGTTCGCGGTGGGACGGCGCGTGGCACTGCTGATGTTCCTGCCCGCGGCGGCGCTGGGTGATCTCGGGAGGCTGCCTTCCGTACCCGCCTCCCTGGCCCTTGTGCAGATCGGCTGCGTGCTCAGCGCTTTCGCCATCGGAACGGTGCTGGTCTCTCGGCGTGGAAGCCGAGCGAGTGCCTCGCCGGAGATCCGGGCGTAGCGGGTTCGCGAGGCGATCGACGTCGTACTCTGGCCCGCCCGGTCGCGCGGTTCACGACGCGGCCACCGTGAGCGTACGGCCGTGGGCGGTGCCTTCCACGGCCTCCACGTAGACCCGGGCGACCTCGGTCACCGGGGTGCCGGGAGCCGGGTCCATGCCGAGGCTCAGGAGGGTTTCGCGGACCCAGCCGGGGCTGACGGTGTTCAGGCGGACGCCCCGCGGCATCTCCGTCGCCGCGGCGTGTACGAACGCCTCCAGGCCGGCGTTGACCAGATAGCCGAGCGAACTCCCCGGGATGGGCTCGGCGAACCGGCCGCTGGTGAGCGTCACGGATCCGCCGTCGCGTACGTGGGTGAGCGCTCGCCGTACCAGGTTCACCTGCCCGATGAGTTTGCCGTCGAGGCCGTTCCAGAAGTCCGGGTCCGACGGCGCGTCCAGCGGGGTGAGGCCGCCGCTCGCGGCGCAGCACACTACCGCGTCCACCTCGCCGACCTGCGCGAACAGGGCGTCGATCGACGCGGCGTCCGCCATGTCCACCCGCGCTGGGCCACGGCGGGACGCACGCAGCACCTCATGGCGCGCCGCCAACGCATCGGCGACCGCGCTGCCGATGGTTCCCGTCGCACCGATCACAAGAATCTTCACCGTAGGTCCGTTCCGTCTGGTGGCTGGTAGGGACCAGATTGCGACAGGTCGGCATGCCGGGCCCAGCCATCTGCCGGGTGTACACCTGCGGTGACTACATCTGGCAGGTGCAGGCTCGGCTCGCGGAACTCGGAGTCGCCCACACCGCGGCCCGTACCTGGTGCCATCCGGTGGGCGCTCATGGCCGAGGTAGCCAGCCCTCCGGATTTCCCCTGTCCTCGATTGCGAGCCTTCTCCCATCCGATGTGATCATCTCGATGGTCAAGGTGCACCTCCCGCGGCAGTGGCGCCTCTCGGTTGGCTTTCCCAGATTTACGACAAAGGTCACGTACGAGGCGTTGGCGATCGGCCGGTGAAGGCTCGACGGTCTTGGCTCCGCGACACTGGTACGTATGGCGGAGTTGGGGGAGTTTCTGCGATCGAGGCGGGCGCGGCTGCGGCCGGAGGATGCCGGGCTGCCCACGTACGGGGGGCGGCGCCGGGTGCCGGGGTTGCGCCGCGAGGAGCTGGCTCAGCTCGCCGGGGTGAGCGCCGGATACTACACGCGGCTCGAACAGGGGCAGAGTCCCAATGCCTCGGATGCCGTGCTCGACGCCGTCGCCCGCGTTCTGCGTCTGGACGATGACGAGCGCGCCCACCTGTACTCACTGGCCCGGCCGAAGCGTTCGGCAACCCGCCGTAGGGTCGCCGCCAAGCCCGAGCAGGTACGGCCGGGTGTACGACTCATGATCGAGTCGTTCGGGGACGTGCCCGCTCTCATCATGGGGCGCTTCCTCGACGTCCTCGCGTGGAACCCGATGGCGCACGCTCTGCTGGCCGGCCATCTTGACGCGGCCGCGCCGAACCGGGCCACCGAGCGGCCCAACATCGCCCGCATGCTGTTCCTGGACCCCCACATGCGGGAGCTTTATCCAGAGTGGACCCGTAAGGCCCGGTCCACTGTCGAAGACCTGCGGCTGATCGCCGGACGCCACCCCGGCGCCCCCGAGCTGAGCAGGCTCATCAGCGAGCTGACCCTCGGCAGCCCCGAGTTCGCGGAGCTCTGGGCCGCCCACGGGGTGGGTGACTGCGGCACCGCAGCCCGTACCTACTGCCACCCGGTGGTGGGCGGCATGACGCTCATGGCCGAGTTCATGGTCCTGCCGAACGACGAGGGGCAGCGCGTGGCCGTGTTCAACGCCGAACCGGGCTCACCCTCCGAAGCCGCCCTGCGGATGCTCGCCGGCCTGACCGCCACCGCTACGCCGCTCGTCGGGTCACTGGACATCAAGGCGCGCCGCCTCTGAGGGGGGCAGACCAAGTACGAGACTGAAGGAGGCCGACTTCACCCGGAGTGGTGATCGTCCGCAGCGACGTCGCTGAACCCGAGGCTGCTCCCGTGAAACGGCAGGTTGGCGCCAGCACGTGGGATTCCATCGCTATGGGGCCTTGAATGTCGAAAGACGTCAATCGCACCCCGTTGGCTAGAACCGGCGGCCGCCGGGCGGCAGCCTGTCACCCGTGATTACTCGTGACATCGACCGGATCGACCACTCCGTCCTCTACACCACCGACATGGACGCCACCGCGGCGACCTACGAGGCGCTCGGCTTCACGCTCAGCCCGCTGTCCATGCACATGGGCTCCGACCGCCCCGGCGGCGAACGCGGGCCGATGGGTGCCGGAAACAGATGCGCCCTGTTCGGCCGCACCTACCTGGAACTGCTCGGCCTGTACGGGGACGGCTCGGTCGACCCCTGGAACATCCGCCCGCTCATCGCCCAGTACGAGGGCCTGCACGGCTACTCCTTCGGCTGCACCGACATCGAAACCGCCGAAAAGCGCCTGCGCGCGACCGGCTTGTCCTCCTCCGGCGTGCTGCCGCTGCAGCGGGATGTAGACACCCCTGACGGTATGGAGAGCGCCCGCTTTCAGGCGGCCCACCTCGACCGCGCACTCACACCCGAAGGCCTGATCCACGCCGCGTACCACCTGACCCCCGAACTGATCCACCAGCCGCGCTACCTGGAGCACGCCAACGGCGCCACCGGCCTGTACAGTGTGCTGCTCGTGGTGGACGAGGCCGACTTGGAGTCCACCGTCGCCCGCTACGCCCTCATCCTGGACACCGAACCGGTGATCGAGGGGCCGGCGCACGTGCTGCCGCTGCCGCTGGGACGGGTGCAGGTCGTCGCGGTGTCCACCTTCCGCGCGATGATGCCCGGCGAGCCGGTGCCCGCATTGCCGTACATGGCCGGGCAAGCCGTGTCGGTACGGGACGTGCGGGCGGCCCGCGACCTGGTGGAGGGGAACGGGTTCACCACGGGGGACATGCCCGGCGGGTTCTTCGTCGGGGCCGCCCAGGCCCGCGGCGCCGCGCTGGCCTTCCTGGAGGTGTGACCGGTGACCGGCCTGATCCACGCACCCGCCGGGACGTTGCGCGGCGTCCCCGCGGGCGGCGCGGTCACCGTCTTCCTCGGCATCCCCTATGCCCGCGCCGAGCGGTTCGCCGCGCCGCAGCCGACGCGGTGGAACGGCGTGCTGGATGCCGTCCGACCGGGCCTGGCAGCCCCGCAGCCGCGCAGCTTGAGCAGCTCGTGAGGCAGGTGCAGGACGCCTGGACGGCCTTCATCCACGACGGCTCGCCTGGCTGGCCCGCCTTCCCTCACGTCGAGCACATCACGCTGGCCTGACCACCGTGGCTGCCCTGGCCATGGACGAGCTCGATCGCGCCATCGTCCACGCCCTGCACGTGGACGGCCGCGCGCCCTTCAGCCGTATCGCGTCCGTGCTGGAGGTGTCCGATGCGGCCGGACCCATCGCTG
The DNA here is from genome assembly GCF_040648415.1 of Nonomuraea sp. NPDC049141. Taxonomy (NCBI): domain Bacteria; kingdom Bacillati; phylum Actinomycetota; class Actinomycetes; order Streptosporangiales; family Streptosporangiaceae; genus Nonomuraea; species Nonomuraea sp. NPDC049141. The sequence continues at coordinate 557,941 of NZ_JBEZDR010000001.1, read as the reverse complement.
AGGCACTGGCTCGTCGGGCACGCTCTACGCCAAGCCCGGCGCCGAGGCCATCGCGGCGGTCACCCCCTATCTTGGCTCGCCACGCCGTATCCACTGAACCAGCTCCTCTCCCTGGGCAGGTCTGGCCACTGCCCCTTTCCGGCGTGCTTGGTCTGCCCCCTGAAGGGCTCCGCTGACCGGTCTGCCGTTGGACGCCTGATCGCCGATGGTAGGCACCGGCATGGAAACGCCGGGGAAACGTGCCTCCGGGTTGTGTGGCCTCACGACCGCTGCGATTACCGCGGCAGTGCGACGTGTCTAGCACGACGTGAGGACCTTGATATGACCCCTTCGGCCGATTTCGATGCCCCCGACCGGCGCGCGTTCCTGCGGGGCCTGGCCGTGGCCGCGAGCCTTCCCCTGCTGGGTTCCGTCCCGAGCCCGGCGTTCGCCGCCGCGGACGATCCTGACCAGTTGTTCAAGGACGGCAGGTTCGCCGCGGCCGAGCGCGGCTATCGGCGCCTCCTGCGCGAGGATCCGCGGAACGCGCACGCCTACGCCCAGGCCGGATACATCGCCCTGCTGTCCAACCGCTTCGGCGAGGCGGAGAAGCACCTGTCCAAGGCCGTCGCCCTGCAGCCCGGCGACGTCGCCTCGGCGCAGCGGCTGGCCGAGTGCTTCGTCCGGCAAGATCAGCTCGCCCCTGCTATACCGCTGCTCCAGGGGACCGGCCGCCCTCGTGACAAGGCGTACGCCGACCTCTACTCCCAGATCAGCGGCTCACCATGGCAGATTCACGGGGCGCGGAGCGCGCATCTGCCCTTCGTCACCCTGGATCCCGTGCCTGCCGTCGAAGCCAGCCTGAACGGGGGGAGGCCCGGGACGTTCTGGCTCGACACCTACGCGACGCTCGACCTGTCGCGCGAGGTGGCGGAAGCGGCGGGGCTGCGGGCGGTGGCGAGCCACTCGGGAGGCGTCGCCAACAATCAGCCGATCACCATCTGGCTCGGTGTCCTGGACTCGTTCAAGATCGGCAACATTGAGATCCGGAACCTTCCGGTGCAGTGGAGCGACGCGCAGCGGCCGTCCCTGCCTGACGGGTCACCGGCGGCGGGCGCGTTCGGAACGACGATCTTCTACCACTTCCTGACCACGATGAACTACGCCGGCCGCGCCCTGATCCTGCGGCCCAAGGCCAAGGCCGCGCCGCGCGCGGGCGCCGCCGACCGGCTCCCGCTGTGGCTGGCCGGGGACCACTACCCGTGCACGCTGGGCAGTCTGGGTGACTACGGGCCGCGGATGGTCACCCTCGACACCGGCGGCATCGGCGTCGGCCTCGACACCACGGTGGAGATCGCCGAGCGGGTGGGCATGAAGGTGGACTACGACCATCCCATCCCACAGCCCGGAACCAAGCTCTATCCGATCACGGCCGAGCGCATCAGCCTGGGCGGGGCCGTCGGGCGCGAGGTGCGCGGCCATGCCGCCGAGCAGGTCTTTCCCGGGTTCCCCGGCCCAGGTCAGTCCGCGCAGTTCGGCTTCGATCTGATCGCCAACTTCACCCACGAGTTCTTCAAGCCTTTCGCGATCACCTTCGACTACACCGACATGCACCTGTACATCACCCGCGGGTGAGTCCTGTCAGTGCGTCAGGACCACGCGCTTACGGAACACCCAGTACGTCCACCCCTGGTACACCAGCACGAACGGCAGCGTGATCAGCCCGATCCAGCTCAGCATCGTGAGGGTGTACGGCCCCGAGGCCGCGTCCGTGAGGGTGAGGCCGGGTAGAGGAGCCCACCGAAGTTCGGCGAAGAGCGCCACGGAGGCCAGGGCGATGGCGCCGGCGGTGGCGGCGAAGGCCCAGCCCTCCCTGCGGCGGAACGTCAGTGCCGCCGCGGCGGCCAGCGCCGCCATGGAGATCAGGGCGGGGATCGAGCCCAGGGCGGACAGCGCCGCCACGGCCAGCGGCAGGACCACGGCGCTCGCGGCCAGCGCGGTCGCGCGGGCGCGTCGGCGTACGGGGCCGTCGGTCTTGAGCGACAGGAAGACGGCGCCGTGCAGGACGCACGTGGCCAGTGTGAAGAGGCCGCCCACGAGCGCGGCGAGCGCGCTGTCGAACAGCAGGTCGGCGAAGACCGCGCCCCACAGGAACGCCGGAAGGGCACTGCCGGCCACGATGCCCAGGTCGCACCAGAACGGGTTGGTCACCTTGCCGCGCCATTCCAGGCCGACGCCGCGGACGATCAGGCCGACCAGGATCAGCACCACCGGCAGGTAGAAGGCGCTGAACATTCCGGCGTACCAGGCGGGGAAGGCCGCGAACATGGCGCCCACGGCGGTGATCAGCCACACCTCGTTGCCGTCCCAGACCGGGCCGATCGTCTCCAGGCTCTGCCGGTGCTGCTCGGGGCCCCTGCTCACGAACGGTGCCAGCAGGCCCACGCCGAAGTCGAAGCCCTCGAGCACGAAGTAGCCGGTCCAGAGGAAGGCGATGATGACGAACCACAGATTGATCACTGTCTGCACCTCAATACATCAGCGACGGCTGGAGTCGCTCGGTCGCGGGGACGGGCTCCGTCTGCTCGGGGCCCTTGCGTACGTGCCTGGTCAGGAGTACGGCTTCGGCCACCGCGAGCCCGCCGTACAGGAGGGTGAAGATCGTCAGTGAGGTGGCCACCTCGGCGAGGCTCACGCCGGGCGACACGCTGGCGGCCGTGAGCAGTTCGCCCGCCACCGTCCACGGCTGGCGGCCTATCTCGCTCAGCAGCCAGCCGGCGATCATCGCGAGGAACGGCAGGGGCAGGGCCAGCACCATGGTCCGGGCCAGCCAATCGGGCAGGTCGCGTCTGCGGCGGGTGAGCCAGAGGCCGAGCACCGACAGCGCCACCGTGGTCAGGCCGAAGACGATCATCACCCGGAACGACCAGAAGACGACGGTCTGGTTGGGCCGGTAGTCGCCGGGGCCGAACTGCCGCTCGAACTTGGCCTGCAGGTCCTCGGTGCCCTGGACCGTGGCGGTGAAGTCGTGGGTGGCGAGGAGGCTGAGAAGGTTGGGGATCTCGATGCCGGGGGCGATGGAGAACGGGGCTCCGGCCGTGTCGTGTTCGAGGCCCTCGGCGGAGGCCAGCTTCATCGGCTGCTGCTCGTACAGCAGCCTGGCCGAGGTGTCGCCGGTGCCCGCGACGACGGCCCCGGCCAGCGCGGTCATGACCAGCGCGGCCCGCGCGGCGCTGCGCCACATGGGTGCTTTCGTCTTCAGCAGCCAGTAGCCGCTCACCGCCAGCACGAACCCGCCCGCCACGATGAAGGCGGCGGCTATGACGTGCGGCACCTGGGCGATCGCGGTGGGGTTGGTGAGCACGGCCCACAGGTCGGTCATCCTGGCGCGGCCGCCGACCACCTCGTAACCGACCGGGTGCTTCATCCAGGCGTTGGCCGCGAGGATGAAATAGGCCGACAAGTTGGAGCCGATGGCGGCGGCCCAGATGCACGCCAGATGGACCTTCTTCGGCAGCCGTTCCCAGCCGAAGATCCACAGTCCCAGGAACGTGGACTCCATGAAGAACGCCAGCAGCGCCTCCATGGCCAGGGGCGCGCCGAACACGTCGCCGACGAACGTGGAGTATTCGCTCCAGTTCATGCCGAACTGGAACTCCTGCACGATGCCGGTGACCACACCCATGGCGAAGTTGATCAGGAACAGCTTGCCGAAGAACTTCGTCAGCCGGAGGTAGCGCTCCTTGCCCGTCCGGTGCCAGGCGGTCTGCAGCCCGGCCACGAAGATGCCCAGGCCGATCGTCAACGGCACGAACAGAAAGTGGTAAACGGTGGTCACCCCGAACTGCCACCGCGCGAGATCGAGCGCGTCCATCTTCCCCCCACCGGGTGCTTTGCTCTACAAGCTGTAGTGCGTCTACTTACAGTAGTACTACAGGCTGTAGAGCTGGGCTATGCGATCTTCGTCACAAGCCTGCGATCGGTGGTCTCACGATGGCGTGCGGGGGTGTTCGGGCGCGTCAGCCGAGGGGCTGATTCGTGCGTACGTCTTGGGGTGGACCTGGTCCACGGTGCTGGGTGTCAGCCGGTTACGCCGCTCGAGATCTCCGGCGCCTTCGACAGCATGGGCATGGACGCCGGCCAGCTGCTGGCCGCAGAGATCGAGACGATGGTCGCCGCGGCAGACGCCCGCTGACCCTCCCTCGTCGGGGCGCGGTCAGCTGGCGTTTGTCCGGCTTGCCGCGGTCGCTGCCGCGCTTCTCACGGTTGCCGCGGCTTGCCGCGGGGCAACGTGATGGATCATGGCCGGCCTGTACTTCCTGCGCGGTGGGCCGGAGCCCGCGTCTCCCCGGGGCGGGGCGCTTCTGGCAGGCGCGGGGGATGGCGCATGGGGATCGGCGTGATGCTCAGGTGATGCGGCCGGTCCAGGAGGCGGCCGCGGCCTTGAAGATCATGGCCAGTTCAGTGTCGAAGTACGGGGAGACCCCCGTGTCGTAGCGGCCGTCGCCGTCGGTGTCGGAGACCCCGGTCGTGATGCCGTTGAGGTAGCCGAGGCCGTGCTCGTCGCTGTAGTCCTTCAGCCAGGCGGAGCCGAGCGAGCCGTCGCCGGTGAACGGGGACTCGACGCCGACCAGTTGATCGGCGGGCGGACTGGTCAGGCTCATCGCGGATGTCCTGCCGGTGGACCGTTCGAGGCTCTGGCCGGTGTAGGGCCGGGTTGCGTCGGGGTGGGGGCCGGCGGGGAAGCCGAAGATGTCCACAGCGGGGGCCGTCGTCTCGTTGATCTCCTGATTGAAGGTCAGGCCCTGCCCGCCGACGATGTCCGCCAGCCTCCCGTTGGTGGTCAGCGTTCCGTCGGCGGACGGGACGACGCCGCTGTAGACGTTGACGAAGGCGAAGTCGCGGTCATGGTCCTGGTACTGGGTGAAGTCGTAGTGGGTGAACGCCCGCTTGCCGACGTAGAGGCCGAACGGGGTCGCGCCTTCGGCGGAACCGGGGATGAAGACCCAGTTGTGGGTCGTGACGGGCGCGCCCACCGTGTCGTACACACAGTGCGCGGCCGTGGCGACGACGTTGCGGTACTGCGTGTGCACGGCGGCTCCCGAGCACCAGTGTGGCTGCTCGTCACCGCCGACGAAGAACACCTTGCCCGCGGTCTGGGGCAGGTCGCCCTCCGCCAGCGGAGCCACGGGGTTGTACTGGACGGGCTGGGTGGACGGCACGATGGCCCCGGACGTGCGTTCCCCGCGGACCTCGTGCGGCGGGGCGAAGGGGGTGGCGGCCCTGAGGTTGGCGGCCCCGTCGGCCAGCCAGAACGCCGCGACCTGCTGGGCTTCCGCCGCGCTGAAGGCCAGCGGGGCCGACACCACGTTCGCCGCATGGGCGGGTGTGGCCAGAGCGGTGGCGCCCAGCAAGCCTAAGGCGACGCCGGACGTGAGCAGCTTGCGTCTCATATCGATCTTCCCCGTTCCGTCGTGGGGCCGTTGTGACGACCTCATCTACGTGGAGCAGCAGGAAGATCGTAAACTTTGGCGAGTGCACAGGGAAGCCTTTATGCGAACCTGTATTCGATTAAGGCGCTGCCTTCGAATATAAGCTTTCGTACGCGCTCGATCACCGCGTGGTGGGCAGGCGTGCGAAATGGCCAGGGGGTGTCCTGGTCTTTTCGGGCTGAGGTCGGGACGGCCGGTGTCAGCGGTTGGTGGCGGCGTCCAGGTACGCCTGGAGGTTGCCCAGTTCGTAGCCGCGGCGCTTGATCTTGTTGACCAGGATGCGGAAGTCCCTGGCCAGGTTCGGGCGGAAGTGGATCAAGAGGATGTCGCCGGGGCGCAGCTTCTTGTCCGGCACCTGGTAAGCGATCTTGCCGCCGGGTTGCACGGTAGCCGTCCAGAGCAGGAGCGTCTTCAGGCCGCAGTTCTTGACGGCTCTGAGCGTGTCGGTGTTGTAGTTGCCGAACGGTGGTCTGAACAGCGTCGGCCGGGTCCCCAGCTCTTTCCTGATGATGGTGGAGGCGCCGCAGATCTCCCGTCGCTGGGCGTCGTAGCCGAGGAGGCGGAGGTTCGGGTGGGTAAGGGTGTGGTTCTCCACGGGGACCTGTGCGTCACGTAACGACCGGAAATATCCCCATTTCCCGGCGCCTACGAACTGGCCGGGGCCGCCGGCGGGGTCGGGCGTGCCCTTGGCCTCCACCGCGTCCCGCATGGCGAACGCGGTGATCGGGATCCGCTGGTCGCGTACCTGCTGGACGAAGCCGGGGTCCTGTTCCCAGCCGTCGTCGATGGTCAGGAAGACGACCTTGCGGGTGGTGGGAATGGAGCTGATCACCTGGGGCAGGGGGCCGGTGGCCGGGAGCTCGCGTACCTCGCCGCGACTGGGCACCGCGCCGGGCGGGCCGTCGAGTTGCTGCGTGGTCGCGTCGGATCTGGGGGCGGTGGTGCTGGTGGCCGTGCTGCCTGGCGTGGCGCCGGTCGTGTCGCCTCCTGGGCCGTCTACCGTACCGCCTGACCCGCCGCTGGTCGCGCAGCCGGCCAGCAGGACCGCGACCGCCGCCACGGCGGCCACGCGGATCGGCCGGGCCACGGGGGCCAAATCGTCCGCTTGGGCCGCTCGCGTCAGGGCCGCTTGGGGCGGGGCCGTTCGCGTCGGGGCCGTTCGCGTCAGGGTCGCTCGGGCCAGGGCCGCTCGGGCCATACCGGCCGCGCGTACTGCGGGGACCTGCGCGCGTACTGCGGGGAATGCGCGGGCGACTCGGGACACTCGGGCACCCAGCACATCGGCCACATGGGCCACGATCGACACGTTTCGTCCCCTGACTCGACCCTTCAACATCGGTCCCATCCTGCCAGCCATGATCGCGGGGTGGGCGCATCCGATAAGGAGCGATCGTCCGGCTGGCGAGTGTTGCCCTTATCGCGAACGTCCCTTCGTCCCTAGAGTGGCGATGTGAAGGTGGCAGGTAGCGCCATGATCGGCGTCGAGAGACATCGCGTGTGGGACGCGCTCCAGGATCCGGCGGTGCTGGTGCGCACCATCCCGGGCTGTGAGCGCCTGGAGGAGACGGGGCCGGACACGTACAGGATGACGGTGACGGCGGGGGTCGCCTCCATCAAGGGCGTCTACCAGGGCGAGGTGTCGCTGGCCGAACCGTCGGAGCCGGAGAGCTTCGTGCTGCGGGCGCGCGGCCAGGGCGCTCCGGGGACGGTGGAGGCGACCGTTCTGGTACGGCTCAGCGAGGTGGACGAGGGGACTCGGGTCGACTACGACGCCGACGCGGTCATCGGCGGCATGATCGGCGGGGTGGGGCAGCGGATGCTCGGCTCGGTGGCCAAGAGGACGGCGGGGGAGTTCTTCGCGGCCGTCGAGGATCATCTGCGTGCCCCGGAGGATGAGTACGCCGTGCGCGGCGGCGTACCCGCGGCCGGAGAGGCCGGGTCGCGAGCGGCGGCGGACCGTGGGGCCGGGCAGGGCGCGGTGGTGCGTTCCGGAGCCGGGCAGGGAGCGGTCGCCGAGGGAGGAGTAGGGGTGGACGAGTTGGCCGCCCGCCGAGCCGCGGTGGCGCGTACGGCCGGTGAGGCCGCGGATGCGGAGGGGCGCCGGGCGCCTGCCGTGTACGAACGCCCATCCGCCGTCTACGAGCGCTCGCCCAGGAGTCACACGGAGACACGCCCGTGGGTGATGCTGGCGTCGTTCGGGATGGGGGCGGGCATCGCCCTGACCGGCGTCGCCGTGGGCTGGCTGCTCGGCCGGACAGGCCGTCGTCCACGCCCCTGAGCGCTGCTCGGCCGGAAGGGCCGTCGTCCGCGCGCGCCCCTGACCGCCGCCCCACCGGACCAGCGCCATCCTGGCGCGTCGAGACGGCGATACGGGAAAGGACGGCTGCGCCTGCCACCGGGTTCCGTCTCGAAGGATGTCGGGATCTTCTTGAGGGACGTCCGGCATCGCCTCGGGGATGGCGGTGCCGACGGATTGGCCGCCGGCGAGGGCTGAGGCCTTGAAGGGGGCCGGGTCGTCAAACCGGCTGCTCATGAGGGTGGGAATGAGCTCTCGCGGAAAAGGATCTCCAGGCGTAGCGTGGCTGTATGCGGCAGGCACACGCTGAAGACGCACGAACCGAGGCCCGGCGAGTCATACGCAACCTACTTGGAGAGGAGCGCCCGACCGCCGAGGCGCTGATCGGCGACGCGCGCCCCGCCCTGGGCGACGAGCGGACCGAACGCTGTCTGAGTCTGGCGCTCGGCGCGTCTCTCACCAGGCGGTCCGCCGAGCTGGCCGCCATCGCCGCGCTGCTGGTCGGCGCCCGCGAGCTGGGTGCCGAGTGGTGGACGCGGCCCCGGGGCGGCAAGTTGCCCGCACCCGACGAGGTGCTCCGTACGGCCGTCGCGATCGAGCCGTGGACCGATCTGACCGCGCTGGAGATGCTCGCCGCCTGGATCTCCGACGACGCGGCCGACCAGCTGTGGGGCGAGCCCGTCGCCCAGGTCGACCTGAACTCGTGGCAGGCCGAGGACCGTTTCGAGCTGCCCGAGGGGGCGAAGCCGGGTCAGCGGCTCGTCGTGCACTTCGATGCCGGCGGGCGGCTCGACGCGGTCGTCACCCGGCGGCCTGACGAGGACCTGGGCTCGAACCTCGACTTCCACTCGTTGCGTTATTCGCGTCCGGCCGAGGCGCAGTGGAGCTGGGGAGTGGCGGCCGGGCTCGGGCCGCACCGGCTGCCGGGGGAGGACCCCGATCCGTACGCCCGCGAGGTCCCCAGCGCCGCCGCCGGCATCCTGCGTGCCTGGGCGCTACGGCACGGCGCCACGCGCGAGCAGCTGGGCGAGCGGTGGCAGACGGTCGGCGACGTGGTGGCGGCCATTGAGAGGGTCGACTGGATGTGGCGGAGCGGGGAGTGGTTCGGCTGGTGGCGCGGCGCCTCCGCTCTGGTGGACGACTCGGCCTACCTCCCCTATCGGCTGGAGGAACTGGCCGCCGGGTGACCGGCCCGTAAGGGAACGGCCGACGGGTGACCGGCCTGTCGGGAACGGCCGCTGGGCCACCGGCCTGATGGGGCGTACCCGGCCGGTGGAATGGGGGCCGGGTTCCGGAGGTTGTCATCGAGCGTGAAAGTCGAGATATTTTCGGACATCGTCTGCCCCTGGTGCTACATCGGTCATGCCCGCTTCGCCCAGGCCGCCGACCGGTTCCGCGCCAAGGGCGGCATCGTGGACATCACCATGCGCCCGTTCCAGCTGAACCCGGACGCCCCCGCCGAAGGCGAGCCGCTGCTCCCCGCCCTGGAGCGGAAGTTCGGCGGGAACGTCGCGCAGATGACCTCCCGCGTCACCGGCGTGGCCGCCGAAGAGGGGCTGGACGTGCGCTTCGAGCAGGCCGTCAGCGCGAACACGTTCGAGGCGCACCGGCTGGTCGAGCTCGCCACCCGGCAGGGGCGCGGCCAGGAGGCGGTCGATCGGCTGTTCCGCGCGCACTTCACCGACGGGCTGAACGTCGGCGACCAGGACGTGCTCACGAAGCTGGCCGCCGAGGTGGGCGTGGAGTACCCACTGGGTGAGGGCGTCCAGGAGGTGCGCGAGCAGCTTGACCGGGCGCGGGCGCTGGGGATAACGGGTGTGCCGCTGTTCCTGTTCGAGGGGCAGTTCGCGGTGTCGGGGGCGCAGCCGGCGCAGACGTTCGACGCCGCGTTCGACGAGGTCGCGGCGCGCACCGGCCAGACGCCGGTGACCGTCCTCGCGGACCCGGCCGACGGCTGCGACGACGGTTACTGCGCCGTCTGAGCGATGATCTCCTCGGCCAGCCACTCGGCCACGTTCGCGGGGCCGGGTGGGCGGACGCCGAGGACGAAGTGCGTCACACCGGTGTCCGCCAGCTCGCCGATCAATGACCGGGAGGTGGCGGGGTCGTCGGCGGAGATGACGAGCTGCGTCGAACGGGTGATCTCCGCCGGATCGCGGCCGATGGCGGCGCACTTCTCGTCGAGCACCTTGTTCCGCTCCCTGATGAACTCGACCGTGTTGTGCGGCGGCCCCGGCACGTTCCAGATATCGGCGTGCTCGGCCACCACACCGAGCGTCCTGTCGCCCCACCCGCCGATCAGGAGCGGTGGCGGCACGGCGGGCTTCGGCGCGCACACCACGTCGCGCAACTGGTAGTAGCGGCCGGAGAAGTCGAACCGGTCCTCGGTCCACATCCGCTTGATGATCGTGCAGGACTCGGCCAGCCGGGCCACGCCCTCGGCGGGTGAGGCGATGTGCAGGCCGTACGCGTTGTACTCCCTGGGCACCAGCGTGTCGCCCGGCTGGTGCGTGCCGCCGACGCCGAGGCCGAGGACCAGCCGGCCGGGCGCGATGGCGTCCACGGTCGCCGCGATCTTGGCGAGTACGGCCGGCGGCCTGGTGAGGTTGCTCGTCACCATGAGCCCAAGCTGGAGCCGTGAGGTCCGCGCGGCCAGGGCGGCGAGCATTGTCCAGCCCTCGTGGATCGGCGCGTCCACCGGCCCGAACAGCGGCAGCATGTGGTCCCAGAGCCAGGCGTGCTCGATGGCCGGTACGGCGTCGGCCTGCTGCCAGGTCCGCAGCAGCGCGTCATAGGTGACCCCGACGGGGACGGTCTTCATTCCGAAACTCAGCATGGATCAGCTCCACTGATTGTCAGTAATGCTGATGATTAGGCTAGTGCGAGAATCGGGAGGTGTCGAGACGTCGCCTTGGATACCTGCTGAAGCACGCGAACCTGCGCCTGACCCAGCTCACCGGCCCGGCCCTGGAGCCGTTCGGGATTGACGGCCGTGAGCTCGCCGTGCTCCACGTGCTCGACGAGGCCGACCCGCTGTCCCAGCAGGAGGCCGCGCGGCGGCTGCGGATCGACCGGACGACGATGGTCGCCCTGGTCGACGCGCTCGAAGGCAAGAAGCTGGTCAGCCGCCGGCCGCACCCGGACGACCGCCGCAAGAACATGGTCGAGCTGACCACGCGCGGCCGCGACACGCTGCGCGACGGGGGTCAGGCCGTGGAGGAGGCGGAGCGGGCGTTCCTGGCGAAGCTGCCGGCAGACGACGCGGTCCTCCTCAGAGAGCTGCTCGACCGGCTGATCTAGATGGTGCCCTCGCCCAGGAGTCCGGAGCGGTGATGGCGGCGGCAGAGCACCTGGTAGCGCACTGGAGAGGCGTCCGTGTCGCCGATCACGACCTGCTCGCCCGTACGGACCAACTGGCCGCCCACGATCCGCCCGTTGAGTAGCCCGGGCCGCCCGCACCAGCACAGCACCTCGACCTGCAGCCGGCACACCTCGTCCGCCAGCTCGAACAGCCGCTGCGCCGCCGGGAACATCACCGACCTGAAGTCGGAGGCCAGCCCGAAGGCGTAGACGTCGACGCCGTGGTCGTCCACCAGGTCGGCGAGTTGCTCGATCTGGTCGACGGTGTAGAAGCAGACCTCGTCGCAGATCAGGTAGTCGATCCGGTCACGCCCGGTCACCAGCGCCACCAGATCGAGCGAGTCCACGACCTCGATCGCGTCCAGACCGAGCCCTATCCTGCTGGTGACCTGGGGTCCGCCCGAGCGGTCGTGCTTGGTCAGGACCAGCCCGCGCCTGCCCTGGCGGCCGTGGTTGTAGTTCATCTGGAGCGCGAGCGTGGACTTCCCGCAGTCCATGGGACCGAAGTAGAACTTCAGCACGGCATCACGAGCGCCGGACGGGACGGCGGACAGGGCAAACGATTCGGTCACAGGGGGCCACCTTAGCGGCTTGGCTTGTTCCATGACCTCGTGGGACATTTCTCCCCTGGAGTTATCAGGAGGATCCGTGGTCACAGAGAAGCCACCACCCGCGCTCGACGCGATGATGACGACCGACGACCTCACGGCGGCGCAGGCCGACGCCACGAGGTGGCGGTACGGCTTCCTCGTCGTCGTGACGGGGATCATCGCGATCCTGGTGGCCTTCGGGGCCGCCGTGTTCGCCACGAGGGAGTTCGCGGCGTTGTTCGCGGGCGTGGCCGGGGTGGTCGGCACGATCATCGGCGCCTACTTCGGCGTGCAGGCCGGGCAGTCGGGAAAGGCCAGGGTTGAGGCCGAACTGGCCAGGTCACAGGAGTTGGTAGTGCGGTTGGCGGCATATGTTGGCACTGAGAACGCGCCCCGTGTCATCGATGAAGTGCTCGGCCGGCGCCGAAGCTGAGGAGCCATGCGTAGCGTCCGTATCGGAGTCGACACCGGAGGCACCTTCACCGATGTGGTGGCGGTGGACGACCAGACCGGTGAGATCGTCACGACCAAGACCCCCTCGACCCCGGCGAACCCGGCCGACGGGTTCGTCAGGGGCATCGAGAAGCTGGGCCGGCTCGACGCGAGTTCCGTCGTGCACGGCACCACCGTGGCCACCAACCAACTGCTAGAGGACCGGATCGCGAACCTGGGGTTCATCACGACCGAGGGTTTCGAGTACATCCTGGAGATCGCCCGGCAGAGCGTGCCCGACGGCTATGGCAACTCCTACTTCTGGGTCAAACCACCGAGGATCGTCCCGATCCACCTGGTCAAGACCATCGGGGGGCGCCTCGACCACACCGGCGCCGAGGTGCGGCCGTTCGCCGAGGAGCAGGCCGCCGAGGTGGCGCGCTGGTTCAAGGCCAAAGGCGTGACCGCGATCGGCGTGTGCTTCCTGCACTCGTACGCCAATCCGGACCACGAACGGCGCATGCGGGACGTGCTGGCCCGCGAGCACCCCGAGGCGGTCGTCTCGCTGTCGAGCGACGTGCTGCGCGAATACCGCGAGTACGAGCGGTCGGTCACCACGCTCGTGGACGCGGCGGTCAAGCCGACGATGCGCCGTTACCTGGCCAACCTGTCGGCCCGGCTCGGCATGCCGTTCTCGGTGATGAAGTCGAACGGCGGGGTGCTGTCGGCCCGCGAGGTCGTCAACCAGCCGATCACCACGGTGCTGTCGGGACCCGCGGCCGGCGCGCTGGGCGCGGCGCTCATCGCGTCCACGGCGGGGCACCCGTCGGTGATCACCCTGGACGGCGGCGGCACCTCCACCGACGTCTCGGTGGTGATCGACGGCGAGCCGTCCATCACCACCGAGGGAGCCATCGGCCGGTACCCGTGCAAGATCCCGATGATCGACATCGTCACCGTCGGCGCGGGCGGCGGCTCGATCGCCTGGATCTCGCCCGAGGGCACGCTGAAGGTCGGCCCCAAGTCTGCCGGGGCCGATCCGGGGCCGCTCTGCTACGGCCGGGGCGGCACAGAGGTGACGGTCACCGACGCGCACGTCTTCCTCGGCCGCATCCCGCCGCACCTGCTCGGCGGCGAGATCCCGCTCGACGTGGCGGCCGCGCGCACCGGCATCGAGGCGCTGGCCGACAAGCTCGGGATCGGCGCCGAGCGGACCGCGACCGGCATCCTGGAGATCAGCGCGTTCAACCAGAGCAACGCCATCCGCCAGCTCACCGTCAAGCGCGGGCTCGACGTGCGGGACTTCCCGCTGGTGACGTTCGGCGGCTCGGGGCCGCTGCTGGCCTGCCGGCTGATCGACATCCTGGGCCTGCCCGCGGTGATCGTGCCGCCGGATCCCGGCAACGTGTCGGCGTTCGGCCTGCTCACGGTGGACGTCAAGAACGACTACGTCCGTACGTACGTCACCCGCGACCTGTCCCTGGAGACGGCCGGGGAGATCTTCCGCGAGCTGGAGGGCGAGGCGGCGCAGGCGCTCGACCGGGAGGGCTTCGACGACCCGGTCTACGCCCGCAGCGCCGACCTGCGTTACTACGGCCAGGCGTACGAGGTGCGCGTGGCCGCCCCGGCGGGCGAGGTGGACGAGGAGTGGCGCCGGGAGGTGCTGGACCGCTTCCACGCGGCGCACGAGAAGCTCTACGGCTACGGCTACCGCGACGACGAGCGGCACGGCGTCGAATGGGTCAACCTGCGTGTCTCCGGCATCGGCCCCATCACTCGCCCGGTGATCCGCCAGAGGTCGCCGCGCACCGAGGAGCGGCCAGCGGCGGGGACCAGGAGCGTGCACTTCGAGTCGGCCGCCGACACGCCGATCCACCAGCGGTCCGACCTGGACCCCGGGACCGTGGTCGAGGGGCCGGCGGTCATCGAGGAGTACGGCTCGACGATCCCCATCCATCCCGGCTTCACCGCCGAGGTGGACGAGTACGGCAACGTGGAGGTGCGGCGTGGCTGACCCCGTTCTCGTCGAGATCGTCGAGGGCACCCTGGCCTCCGTGGAGAAGGAGGTCGAGACCGCGATCGCGCGGACCGCCCGCTCGCCGATGATCCGCGACGCGCACGACTTCCGCGCGGGCATCCACGACGCCCGGCTGCGCAAGCTGACCGGCCGCTCCTACAGCGCGCTCGTCCAGCCGATCGTCCGCGACTTCCCGATCGACACGATGAAGCCCGGCGACGTCTACTTCCACAACGACGTCTACCTGTCCGAAGGCGGGATCGGCCACCTGCCCGACCTGTGCGTCACCGTCCCGGTCTTCCACGAGGGCTCGGTGGTGGCCTTCGTGCAGGCGTTCGGGCACCACGACGACATCGGCGGCTCGGTGCCCGGCTCGATGCCCTCGCACGCGCGCAGCGTGTTCGAGGAGGGGCTGATGGTCCCGCCGATCAAGCTGTGGGACGCGGGCGTGCCCAACGAGGCCGCGCTGCGCATCATGACCCGCAACTCGCGCATGCCCGACTCGCTGGCGGGCGACCTGGACGCCGAGTGCTCGGCCTGCCTCATGGGGGCGCGCCGCCTGGGCGAGCTGTTCGACAGGTACGGCAAGGCCGAGGTCGAGGAGTGCTTCGACGCGATCATCGGCAAGACGACGGAGACGTTCCGGCGCGAGCTGCTGGCCAAGATCCCCGAGGGCACCTACGCCTGGGAGGACTACGCCGAGCACGACGGCGTGGACGAGCCGAGACTGCACGCCCAGCGGATCACGCTCACCGTCGACCACGCGGCGGACGCCCCGCTGAAGATCGACTTCACCGGTACGTCACCGCAGGCCAAGGGGCCGATCAACCACGCGGGTGACTACGCCGACGGTGTGTTCCTGAAGAAGTGGCTGGCCCCCATCCTGCGCAACCTCGCCGACACCCCCGAACGCATGGCCGAGCTGGATGTCAACGAGGGCGTCGTCCCCCTGATCGAGATGGTCTTCCCGGAGAAGGGGACGCTGCTCACGCCGATCTTCCCCGCGCCCACCAACGCCCGGACGTTCGTGATCCTGCGCCTGCTCGGCGTGCTCGCGGGCGTGCTGGCCAAGGCCACCGGCGGCCGCATGCCGGCCGACCAGGAGACGATCCGCTACACCGGCGTCCACGGCGCCGACGCCGACGGCCTGCCGTACCTGATGAGGGAAGTGCTCGGCGGCGGCTCCGGCGGGCGCTGGTACGCCGACGGCGAGGACACCATCCACGTGGTGCCCGACTCGCGCAACATCCCCGTCGAGTTCGCCGAGGCGCGCTGGCCGTTCCGGGTCGAGCGGCTGGCGCTGGCCTGCGACTCGGGCGGGCCGGGCATGTTCAGGGGCGGGCTCGGCTACGACAAGCACATCAGGATGCTCAGGGACGCCTCGTACATGTCGATCGCCGACCGGTCGATCCTGTCGTGCTGGGGCGTCAACGGCGGGCTGGCCGGGCGGCCGTTCCGGGTCGAGATCGCGGGTAAGGAGATGGAGGGCCTGGTGGACGACCACCAGGTGCAGGCGGGCGAGACCATCCGCATCCGCACGACCGGGGGCGGCGGCTGGGGCTCGCCGTACGACCGGGACCCGCGCGCGGTGGCGGCGGACGTCCGCGACGGCAAGGTGTCGATCGCGGGCGCCCTGGGCGACTACGGCGTGGTGCTGGACGGCGACCGCATCGACGAGCAGGGCACCGCCGAGCTCCGCGCCAATCTGCGCCCGCCGGCGGGCCGCTTCTTCGACCGCGGCCCCGGCTACGCGAAGCTGTCGGGCGGCCGCTCCCACGCGGAGGTGGACGAACTCTAGGCTGCCATGATGGGCACCATTTCCTGGGTTGTCACGGATTTATCCAGAAATGGAGGACGCCATGCGCGTCGCCCTCGCCGGTCTTGCCACCAGCCACCCCTTCACCGACGCCCACACCCTGGCCCGCCACGCGGACCTGCTGGTGTGGGAGGAGGACCCGGAGCGGCTGACGCGCTTCACCGAGGAGCACCCCGCCGCCAAGGTGCTGCCGAGCCTGGCCGCGCTGCTGGCCGCCGAGCCCGACGGCGTGGTGCTGACCGTGCCGAACCCGCGGGTGCCCGAGGCGCTGGCGGCCGTGCTCGACACCGGCGCGGCCTGCTTCGTGAACAAGCCCGCCGTCGCCACCCGCGCCCAGTTGCGCGAGCTGGACCGGCTGCCGATCCACGACCGCGTGCTGTCCAGCTCGGTGCTCCGCTTCGCTCCGGCCTTCGCCGGAACGCGGGTGGATCCCGCCGACGTGCTCGCGGTCCGGGCCACCGTACGGCATGACGTCGGCCTCTGGGCCAACGGCTACAACGCCTGGCAGGATACCCCCGGCGAGGGCGGCGGGACGCTGGTGACCATGGGGATCCACGGCGTGGAGCTGCTGGTCGCGCTGCTCGGCCCGGACGTACGGTTGGCCGGCGCCGCCTCGGCCACCAGGCACTACGCGGGACTGCGCTCGGAGGACACCGGCGTCATGGCCCTGCGCTGGGACAACGGCGTCACGGGCACCGTCGAGATCCTCGGCGTCTCGGACGCGGAGTCCTATGTCGTCACCGTCCACCGCCGCGGCGGCAGCGACACCATCGTGATCGAGGGCGGCGACGACCACGTCCAGGGCCTCGGCTACGAGGGGACGATCGAGGCGTTCCTGGCCATGATCGGGGGCGCGCCGAGCCCCGTCCCGTGGGCGGAGACCCGGGCCATCCTGGAGGTTCTGGTCGCCGCGCGCGAGAGCGCCCATTGACAGCCGAACTCCGGCGCAGTTACGGTCTGGACCGTAAATACGTAACGGAGGAGAGTGCGTGCGGACGACAGTGGAACTCGAGGAGCGGCTGGCGCGGCCGGGCGACGCCCTCGTCGAAGACCTGGGCAGGCTCGACGGCGACATCCTGATCCTCGGCGCGGGCGGCAAGCTCGGCCCGAGCCTGGTCCGGCTGGCGCTCAACGCCACGCGCGGCGACCGGCGGATCATCGCGGTGTCCCGGTTCTCCGAACCCGGGCTGGCCCGGGCGCTCCAGGACGACGGCGCCACCGTGGTCGCCGCCGACGTGGCCGACGAGGGAGCGCTGCGCGAGCTTCCCGACGCGCCGAACGTGGTGTTCCTGGTCGGCGCCAAGTTCGGCACCGAGGGCCGCGAGCACGCCACCTGGTTCACCAACGCGTACCTGCCCGGCCGGGTCGCGGACAGGTACCGGGACGCCAGGATCGCCGCCCTGTCCACCGGCAACGTCTATCCGCTCGTCCCCGTCACCAGTGGCGGCAGCATCGAGGACTCGCCGACCGGGCCCGTCGGTGACTACGCGATGAGCTGCCTCGGCAGGGAGCGGGTGCTGTCGCACTTCGCGGAGGCGAACGCCACGCGCATGTCGCTGATCCGGCTCAACTACGCCGTCGAGCTCCGCTACGGCGTGCTCGTCGACCTGGCCGGGAAGATCCTGGCCGGGGAGCCGATCGACCTGTCCACCGGACAGGTCAACGTGGTGTGGCAGGGCTACGCCAACGAGGTGGTGCTCCGTTCGCTGCTGCTCGCCGAGTCGCCGCCGTACGTGCTCAACGTGACGGGACCCGAGCTGATCTCGGTGCGGCAGGCGGCGCTGGACCTCGGCGCGGCGCTGGGCAAGGAGCCGGTGTTCACCGGGGAGGAGGCGCCCACGGCGCTGCTGTCGAACGCCGGCAAGTGCCACCGCCTGTTCGGCTACCCGGAGCTCACGCCCGCCGAGCTGATCGAGCACACGGCCCGCTGGGTGGCGGACGGTGGCCCGCTGCTCGGCAAGCCCACCAAGTTCGAACGCCGTGACGGCCGTTTCTAACCGCCCGCCCTGCTCATTGACCCAAGGGGGATTCGACGTGCTCAGCACGGTTCCAGATGCGCAGATGTCCGTGCGCGACCTGTTCAGGCGCGGCCTGGTGATTCCGGCCCACCCGCTGGCGCTGACCGAGGACAGGAAGCTGGACGAGCGCCGCCAGCGGGCGCTGACCCGCTACTACGTCGAGGCCGGCGCGGGCGGGCTGGCGGTGGGCGTGCACACCACGCAGTTCGCCATCCACGGCACCGACCTGCTGCCGCCGGTGCTGGAGCTGGCCGCGCGGACGGCGGGCGAGTACGAGCGCGAGGTCGTCCTGGTGGCCGGGGCGACCGGGACCACGCGGCAGGCCGTGGCGGAGGCCGAGCTGGCCAGGTCGCTGGGCTACCACATGGTGCTGCTGAGCCCGTGCCGTGAACTGGACGAGGACGGGCTGATCGAGCGGGCGCGGGCGGTGGGCGAGGTGCTGCCGGTGATCGGCTTCTACCTGCAGCCCGCCGTCGGCGGACGCACCTTATCCCGAAATTTCTGGACAAGGTTGGCGTCGATCGAGTCCGTGGTGGGCATCAAGGTCGCCCCCTTCGACCGTTACCGCACGCTCGACGTGCTCCACGGCGTGGTGCGGGCCGGACGCGCGGCCGAGGTCGCCCTGTACACCGGCAACGACGACCACATCCTGGCCGACCTCGTCACCACGCACCGGGTCGTCGTGGACGGGCGCGAGGTCGAGATCGAGTTCGTCGGCGGCCTGCTCGGTCAGTGGGCGGTCTGGGTGCGGCGGGCGGTCGAGCTGCTGGAGGAGGCCAAGCTGGCCCGTGGGGGCGACGACGCGGCCGTCCGGCGGCTGCTCACCCTCGACGGCCACCTCACCGACGCCAACGCCGCCATCTTCGACTCGGCGAACGGCTTCCACGGCTGCATCCCCGGCATCCACGAGGTGCTGCGCCGCCAGGGGCTGCTGGCCGGCCGCTGGTGCCTGGACCCGGCGGAGGAACTGTCGCCGGGGCAGTTCGCGGAGCTCGACCGGGTCTGGGCCGCCTACCCGTGGCTGCGCGACGACGACTTCGTCAGCGACGGCCTGTCCCGCTGGCTGGCCTGACCTCATGCGAGCCCGCGCCGTCCCGACGCATGCGGTCCCCGAGCGCGCGGCTCACGCGATCCGCGAGCCCGCCGTTCTCGAGTGTGCCGTCCCCGAGTGTGCCGTCCCCGAGTGTGCCGTCTCAGAGAGTGAGGCGGTACAGGGTCAGGGGGCGGCCGCTGGAGCCGCTGGTGAGGTTGCCCGTGCGCTCGGCCAGCCCGGCCAGCTCCAGCCGGTGCAGCATGCGCCGGGCCGTGCGCTGCTGGACCTCGAGGCGGTCGGCGATCTCCCTGGTGGTGAGCGGCTCGTCGCCCGCCGCCGCCCGCGCCTGCAGCAGGCGCTCGATCGTCGCCACCGACAGGCCCACACGGCGGGCGATCACCGAGAGGTTCCGTCCCGACGCCGGGACGCCGGCCACGGATTCCAGGACGATGTCCGTGTCGGCGCGCAGCGACAGGACCGCCGCGACGTCGCCGATGCGCCGGGCGCGGGCCAGGGCCCGGCGGGCCAGGCTCTCCGCCTCCGCCGCACTGCGGCCCAGCCCGAAACCCACGCGTACCGCCTGGTTGTGCGCCGCCAGGCGGCCCAGCATGGGCAGGCCGGTGAAGCCGCCCGTGGCGTCGTACAGCGGGCCCCGGGTGGTGACCAAGAGGTGGATGCCGCCCCGGAAGGCGGCCAGCGTGCCGCCCAGCGCGGTGGCCTCGCGCAGCAGGCCCTCCTCGGTCTCGACCTCGATCAGCCCGAGCGCGATCTGCGCGTCCTCCTGCGCCTGCCCCTCGGCGGTCAGCAGCAGCTGGCGCAGCGCCACCCGGACCGAATGGACGGACGGCGCCAGGCGCAGCACGTGCATCTCGCCGCGCAGTGCCTCGTGCACCGAGCTGAGGCAGGTGATCACGGGATGGTCGGGACCGCGCCGGTGGAAGGCGACCGCCTTCTTGGAGGTCATCTCCGGCCGGTAGGAGAGCGTGCGCAGGGCGTCGGCGGGCAGCCCGGCCTCGGCGAACGTGGCGACCACGTCGGCGGTGGGCAGCGTGTCGATCGACAGCCTGGTCACGTCCTGGCCCTCGTGCTGCAGCCGTACCAGGGCGCTGAGCAGCGTCGCGCCCGAGTAGTCGACGAACGCGGCGGGACGGGTCAGCGTCTCGGCGTCGCGCGACAGCATGTACGGCACGATGCCGGTGAACAGCCACCCCTCCACGGCGGCGGCGTGCGCCTCGACGATCTCGGGTGCCTGCGACTCGTGGTCGTAGTCGAGCCGCAGCGCGCTGACGCCGGGCTGCTCCTCGCACGTGGCCGCGACGTCGTCGACCAGATCATGCGGGCCGACGACCCCGATGACGATTCCCACCCACGCCTCCCTCTCGCTCATTTCGGTCAAGACCGCAATCATATCTTGTGAGGAGCCCCTGTGAAGTTCCCGTCCATGGCGGAGGCCGCGGGCCGCACACTCGGCGACGAGGAGGTGGCCGCCGCGACGCGGGTGATCCGCTCGGGCATGCTCAGCTCGGTCTGGGGGACCGAGACGCGAGCGCTCGAACGCGAGGTCGCCGCAATGTACGGCGTCCGCCACGCCGTCGCCTGCGGTTCCGGCACGGCGGCCCTCCATCTGTCGGTCGTGGCGGCTGCGCCGGACCCCGGAGACGAGGTCATCACGACGCCGATCACGGACTTCGGGACCGTGGCCCCCATCTTGGCGCAGAACGCGGTCCCTGTCTTCGCGGACGTCGACCCCTCGGACGGCAATCTGGACGCCGCCGCGGTGGCGAAGCTGATCGGCCCGCGGACCCGGGCGATCATGGCCGTCCACCTGTTCGGCGCGCCGGCCCGGGTGGCGGAGCTGCGGGCGCTGGCCGACGAGCACGGGCTCGCGCTGATCGAGGACTGCGCCCAGGCGTGGCTCACCGAGCTGCCGGGCGGTCGGCTCGCGGGCACGGTGGGCGACGTCGGCACCCTCAGCCTCCAGCAGTGGAAGCACATCACCTGCGGCGACGGCGGCCTGACGCTCACCGACGACGACGAACTGGCGCGTCGGATGCGGCTGTTCGCCGACAAGGGCTGGGACCGGGCGGCCGGGCGGTCGCACGCCGGTTTCGGCCTGAACTACCGCATGACCGAGCTGCAGGCCGCCGTCGCGCGGGCCCAGCTCGCCAAGCTGCCGGGCGTGGTCGCGGCCCGCCGCCGCACGGCCGTACGGCTGCTCGAAGCCCTTCAGGACCTGCCAGGAGTACGGCTGCCGCGGCCGGAGGGGCACGCCTGGTGGCTGTTCCCCATCGTGCGGCCGGCGGGCGACGCCCGGGAGCTGGCCGCGCACCTGGCCGCGGCCGGGATACCCGCACGGGCGGGTTACCTGGAGGAGCCGCTGAACCGCGCCCCTTTGTGGGGCCGGCCCATCTACGGCACCTCGCGCTACCCGCTGGACGGCTACGTCCCGAATCCGTGCCCGGAGGCCGAGCGCCTGGTCGCCGAGACGCTCCTGATCATCGATTGGAACGAGAACTACACGACCGAGCACGCCGACGCCGTCGCCCGCGAGATCACCCGCTTCGCCAAGAGATAACCGTGTGGCGGTAGTTACGTTCAGGCATCAGCCATTGACCCCACCGGCCCGCCGTCATTAGGTTTCGGTCAGGACCGGTATTACGTGAAAGGAATCCGCCGATGAGGAAGACCGCGGCACTCGGCCTGACGGCCGCCCTGGCCCTCGCCGCCGCAGGGTGCGGATCCAGCGGCTCGGACAAGAGCACCGTGACTCTCTGGATGTACCCCGTCATCGGGGACCAGGCCAAGAGCCAGGCGTTCTGGAGCAAGATCGAGAAGGACTTCGAGGCCAAGAACGCGACGATCGACATCAAGATCGACCAGCAGCCGTGGGAGGGCCGTCAGGAGAAGGTCACCACGGCCCTGGTCTCGAAGAAGGGCTTCGACCTGGTCGTCCTGGGTCCCGACCAGATCCCGCAGTACGCCCAGCAGGGCACCATCGAGGCGGTCGACGACGTGGTGGCCAAGGACAAGGCGTCCTACCTGCCCAGCGCGCTCACCGCGCTGACCGTGAACGGCAAGCTGTACGGCGTGCCGATCTACCAGACGATCACCGCCCCCATCTACAACAAGAAGCTGTTCGCCGAGGCGGGCGTCGACAAGGTGCCGGAGACGCTGGCCGAGCTCAAGGCGGCGGCGCCCAAGCTGGCCGCCAAGAAGGTCGCCGTCCTCGACTACCCCGGCAAGCCCGAGGTCAGCCTCAACCAGAGCTTCTACCCCATCCTGTGGGCCAACGGCGGCACGGTCTTCACCCCCGACGGCAAGCAGGCGGCCTTCAACGGCAAGGAAGGCGTCGACAGCCTGCAACTGCTGCTCGACCTGAAGGCCGCCGGCGGCCTGCCCGCGGACGCCGCCAGCAAGGGCAACGAGATCGAGGGCGGCGCCCTGGCGAGCGGCAAGAGCGCGATGTACCACGCGGCCACCGCCCTGCAGGCCACCCAGCTCGGCGCCGCGATCGGCGCCGAGAACGTCGGCATCGGCCTGCCGCTGGAGGGCACCAAGCGGGTCGCGTTCGGCATCCCCGGCGCCCTGGTGCTGGCCAAGCACACCGAGAACAAGGACGCCGCGAAGAAGTTCGCCACCTACCTGTCCTCGCCCGAGGTGGCCGCCGACCTGGCCAAGGAGTCGGGCTTCTTCCCCGCCCGCACCGGCGTGACCGTGCCGGGACAGTCGGCCGCGGCCACGGAGTTCGCCAAGTCTCTGCAGTACGCCTTCCCGGGTGACGCCCACCCGAAGGCCCGCCCCGTGATGGCCATCATCGCCCCGCACATCCAGGCGGCCCTGCTCGGCAAGGAGGACGCGAAGACGGCGCTGGACGCGGCGGCCAAGGAGGCCAACGCGCTGCTGAGCAACGGCGGATAGGGGATGCGCCATCGCCTGCGTGATCCGGTCACGGGACTGCTGTTCGTGCTGCCCGTGCTGGTGCTCTTCCTGATCTTCCGGATCTTCCCCTCCCTCGCGGCGGCGGGGATGAGCCTGACCAACTGGAACATCGGCGGCGAGTGGGACTTCGTCGGCGCCGACAACTACGCCCGGCTGCTCGACGACGCGATCTTCTGGACGAGCCTGCGCGTGACGCTCGTGTACGTGGCCGTCTACGTGCCGCTCACCCTGCTCGTCTCGCTGGGCACGGCGTTGCTGCTGAACCAGGTCGTGTTCCTGCGCGGCCTGTTCCGCGGCATGCTGTTCCTGCCGTACGTGACCAGCTTCGTGCTGGCGGGCGTCATCTGGCGGTGGATCTACGAGTTCGACGGGCTGATCAACGGGATCCTGGGCAAGGCGGGCCTCGGCCCGGTGGCCTTCCTGGAGCAGTCGTCGCTGGTGCTGCCGGCCCTGGCCGTGGTGTCGGCGTGGAAGGGCTTCGGCTACTCGATGCTGATCCTGCTGGCCGGGCTGAAGGCGATCCCGGGCTCCTACCTGGAGGCGGCCCGGGTCGACGGGGCGTCGGCGTGGCAGCGGTTCCGCCGGATCACGCTGCCGCTGCTGAAGCCCGCGATCTTCTTCGTCCTGGTGATCGAGACGATCAGCGCGTTCCAGACCTTCGACACCGTCTACGTGATGACCGGCGGCGGTCCCGCCAGGGCCACCTACACGCTCATCTACGGCATCTACGACCACGGCTTCAGGTCCTTCGACTTCGGCTACGCCGCCACGTGGGGGATGGTCCTGTTCGCCCTGGTGCTCATCGTGTCGCTGATCCAGCGCCGCTTCCTGGACCGGGGGAACACATGACGCGCACGCGGCGCCGCTGGCCGCTGATCGCGCTGCTCGCCGTGCTGTCGGTGCTGACCGTCAGCCCGTTCGCCGCCATGCTGGTCGTCGCGCTGTCGCCCGCGGGCCAGCCGACCCTGCCCGCGCGGTGGCCGGACTCGCTCACACTCGACAACATCACGCGGGTGCTGTCGGCGTCCGGCTTCGTGGGGTGGACGGTCAACTCGCTGGTATATGCGGTGGTCTCGGTGGTGATCATCCTCATCACCGCCTCGATGGCCGGGTACGCCTTCGCCAAGAAGCGCTTCCCCGGCCGCCAGGCGATGTTCTGGACCTTCCTCGCGACCATGATGGTGCCCTTCCAGGCCACGCTCATCCCGACGTTCGTGCTGGTCAACAGCCTCGACGGGGTGGACACGTTCTGGGGGCTGATCGTGCCGACGCTGGCCAACTCGCAGGCCGTGTTCCTCATGCGGCAGTTCATCCTGGGGCTGCCCGACGAGCTGTTCGACGCGGCCAAGGTGGACGGCGCCTCCGAGCTGCGGGTCTACTGGACGATCGTGGTGCCGCTGACCCGGCCCGTGCTGGCCACGCTGGGCGTGTTCGTGTTCCTGTGGCACTGGAACGACTTCCTGTGGCCGCTGGTCGTCGGGCAGAGCGACGCCACGCGTACGCTCACCGTCGGTCTGACCACGCTGCGGACCGAGGAGCTGCAGCTGTCGGTGCTGATGGCGTCGGCGGCGGTCTCCGTGGTGCCGTGCCTGCTGGTCTTCTTCCTGTTGCAGCGGTACCTGGTCAACAGCATCGCGATGACCGGGCTGAAATAAGCTCTCTCGGGTGGATATTTCGGCACAAGCCCTCCGTGATCGTCTTCGCGGCACTCTGCTCGCCGCCGCGGCCACCCCCATGACCGAGTCGGGCGAAGTGGATCTCGGCGTGGTGTCGCGCTACTTCGCCGGGCTGGTCGAGGACGGTGCCGACGGGCTGGCGGTGCTCGCCCACACCGGCCGGGGGCCGTACCTGGCGCCGGACGTACGCGCCGGCGTGATCGAGCGCGCGGTCGCGCTGGGCGTGCCGGTCCTCGTCGGCGTCGGCGGCTCGCCTGACCCCTCCGGCGCGGCTGGGCCTTTCGCCAAGGCCGCGGAGGAGGCGCGGGTGGCCGCGAGCCTCGGCGCGCACGGCGTCCTGGTCTTCCCCGCCGAGGGCGACCGGCTGGGCGGGCACGACGCGATCTGGCGGGCGGCCCGGCTCCCCATGATCGCCTTCGACCTCTACACCCGGCCCTGCCCGCCTGACACCATGCGGGACCTTCTCCGGCACCCCGGCGTGGCGGGGCTCAAGACCGCGCTGCTGTCCGACGCCATGGGCTGCCAGCGGGCCATCGCCTTCGCCAGGCAGGAGGGCAGGCTGGCCATCACCGGCGAGGACCGCATGTTCGGCCCGTCGCTCCTGTGGGGTGCCGAGGCCGCCCTGGTGGGCCTCGCGGCCGCGTCGGTGGGCGTGACGGCCGCGGTCATGGACGCCTACCGGGGTTCGGACCTGCGTGCCTTCGACGCCGCGTCGGGCCGCCTGGACAGCCTGGCCACGGCCACGTTCACCGAGCCCATGGAGGGCTACGTGCAGCGGATGCTGTGGCTCGCGGCGGCCGAGGGGCGGATCCCCGAGTCCCACGCCCACGACCCGTACGGCCCGTCCCTGCCGGAGCGGGAACGGGCCGCGGTGGTGAGCGCGGGCGGCTTCGCCGCCCGCTAGTTACTTCGCGAGGTAGGCGTCGGCGACGGTCTGCGAAACGGTGTTGCCGTCCTTGTCCTTCGCCTCCGCCTTGATCGTGATGCTGCCCGCGGGGTTGAGCGTGAGCACCTTGTACGAGCCGCCCAGCCCCGGAAGGACCGTGGCCGGCGACCAGTGGGCGCCCTTGTCGGCCGAGGTCCAGATCCGCAGCGCGGACGCGCCCTCCGCCTTGACGGTGAAGGTGAACAGGCGGCCCGCCGCCACGGTGTCGTTCCCCGGCAGGTTGAGCTGGTACCGGAGCTGGATCAGCGGCAGCTTGCCGCAGGGCTGCTTGTCATCGAAGAGCACGCTGTCGATGCAGGTGTAGGGCGCGTTGTTCTTCACCGGCCGGGCCGAACGGAACGTCCAGGTGGACTCGACGCTGGTGCCGGAGTGCTTGCCGGCGAAGGCGTCCTTCCACACGTCGGTCAGCCGGTACGTGCCCGACCCGGCGGGCACGCTGTAGTAGGGCACGCCGATCTCGTCGACCTGGGGCTGCACCTCCGTGTCACCGCTGAACAGGTGGGTCTGCTCGTCGCCCGGCGCGCCCACGTAGGTGTGGCTGGGGTCGGAGGCGTCCGTGTAGTAGCCGAGACCGAACGGGGCGAGCGCGCGCAGCCGCATCCGGTCGCCCTGGCGGCAGGTGTCGCAGAAGACCCCCGGATCGGCCCAGTCCGGCCGGTCGGGCCCGTTGGCGATCTGGGTGGGCAGGAGAGCCTCGTTCCAGTTCTCCCGCTCCTGGGTGGCGCGGGTGAACCCCCGCTCGGACGTGGCCAGCCGGGTGGTGTCCGTGGCGGGGTCGCGGAACTGGTAGTCGCGCTGCCACAGCACCTCGCTGCCGGTCGTGTTGTAGTACTCGGTCCGGGTCAGGGGCGCGCCGAACAGGTGCGAGCCGCGGACGCTGAGCGGCTGGACGGGGATGAAGGTGTGGTCGACCTCGTTGAAGTTCGGGTACGGCCCCCACGTCCCCTGCTGCATGGGGAACTCGGCGTGGTAGGTGGTGTCGATCTCGGTCAGCTCGCGGGCCTTCGGGGCGAAGGTCAGACGGCCGGCGGTGGTCCCCTTCAGGTAGTAGGCCAGCTTGTACTCGAACGGGCTGGTCGGCTGGACGGTCAGCTTGCCGGTCGGGTACGGCTTGCGGGCCATGGCCTTGCCCAGGGTGTCGGCCTCGGCGCTGTCGATCCACAGGAGGGGCAGCTTGTTCTGGGCGGTGTACGCGGTGGCGCTGAGGATCCAGGCGAAGCGGTCGCTGGTGATCACACCCGCCGCGCCGCCCTTGATCGCCAGGTCCAGGTCGGCCAGGAGGAGCTGCAGCGAGTTCCTGGCGGGGAGGTAGACCAGTTTGCCGCGGACGTCCGCGCCGGTGGTGGTCAGGCTCAGGCGCTGGTCGGCGGCGAACTTGGGCACCAGGGCGTCGTGCTCACTGATGTAACTCGGGTGCAGCCGCAGGCCCGGCACGCTCAGCGAGACCTCCGGGGCCCGGCGGATCTCGTCGAACAGGAACGTGAAGGTGCCTATGGACGGCTTGGACTTGAGGGGCGTGACCCAGTAGCCGCCCGCGATGACCGGCTCGTAGCTCAGCAGCGAGGCGCCGGCGTACAT
This sequence comes from Nonomuraea sp. NPDC049141, assembly GCF_040648415.1. Classification (NCBI taxonomy): domain Bacteria; kingdom Bacillati; phylum Actinomycetota; class Actinomycetes; order Streptosporangiales; family Streptosporangiaceae; genus Nonomuraea; species Nonomuraea sp. NPDC049141. The sequence goes on along the minus strand of NZ_JBEZDR010000001.1, from coordinate 530,769 downwards.
CCGCCCCGAGGCGGTCGTCCGTACGTTCATCGTGTTCAGGAAGACCGGCTCCGACTCGCGCGGCGTGCTGATCTGGAGCTGCTCGGCCTTGGTCGCGTCCAGGGTGATCGTGGTGTCGCCGTCGAGCTTGGTCTCCGGGGCGATCAGCAGGCCGTACTGGAGCTGGTGGGCCGGCATGGTGTACCACCACGGCGCGGCGCTCGTGGAGTAGACGCCGCCGTGGGCGAGCTTGATCACGGTCTCCACCGTGCCGGGCACGTCGGTGGTCCGCCAGTTCTCGGTGACCACGGTGAGCGGCTCGCCGGCGAGGAGCGGATCGGTGTCGCCGACCCTGATCACGGACAGGGGTCCGGGGTGCAGCGCCCACTCGGGCTTGCCGACCAGCTTGACGCGCACCGTGTCCATCTGGGCCTGCTTGCGGAAGGCGATGGGCGCCGTCAGCCGGTCGGTCCCGGCCGTCGCCGTCAGCCGGCCCTCGTACCATCCGGGCTCGCCGAGCGTGGGCTCGATGGTGAGGTCCGCGGAGGCGGTGCCGCCCGCGGGGACGGTCAGCGACGACGGCGTGATCGAGGCCATCCCGGCGGGCGCCTGCGCGTCGCCGTGCGTCAGCGCCAGCGACAGGGCCAGCGTGACGGGGTCCTTGCCGGTGTTGCGGTAGGTCACCTTCTTGGTGAGCGTCTGGCCGGTGTACGGGTCGGTGAACCCGGCCGAGACCACCGACAGGTCGTCGAAGACCTGCTGGGTGACGGCCCGGCCGATGTCCAGCCGCCCGGCGCCCTGGTCGTACGGCGAGGTGGCGCCGAGGGGCTGGGCGGTGCCCACCAGGGCGGTCTTGAGCTGGTCGGCCGTCCAGTCGGGGTGCTGGGCGGCCAGGATGCCCGCCGCGGCGGCCACGTGCGGGGTGGCCATCGAGGTGCCGGACGCCGCGGTGTAGTTGTCGTCGATCGGGCCGCCGCCCGGGACGCTGCTGCCCTCGCCGAGCGAGGTCCCGGCCGCGCGGGCCGCGACGATGTTCACGCCGGGCGCGGTGATCTCCGGCTTGATCGCGAAGTCGTCGCTGAGGCGCGGGCCGCGGCTGGAGAACGACGCGATCTTGTCGGCGGAGTCGACCGCCCCGACCGTGAGGGCCGAGGTCGCCGCGCCGGGCGCGGCCACGGTGAACCGGCCGGGGCCCGAGTTGCCGGCCGCGACCACGAACAGCGTGCCGTACTCGGCGGTCAGGTCGTTGGCCGCCTGGCTCAGTGGGTCGGTGCCGTCGGTCGCGCCGTTGCTGCCCAGGCTCATGTTGACCACCCGGGCGTGCTCGGTGGCCGCCTGCCACTCCATCGCCGCGATGATCTCGGAGTTGTTGCCGCTGCCGGTGTCGTCCAGCGCCTTGGCGATGGTCAGCCGGGCGCCGGGCGCGACGCCCTTGTAGCGGCCGCTGGAGGCGGCGCCGCTGCCCGCGATGATGCCCGCCACGTGGGTGCCGTGGCCGAACTTGTCGGTGGCGTTGGCCGGGTCGCCACCGCCGGGGCTGCCCGCCGGGACGAAGCTGCGGGCCGCGGCGATCCTGTCCTGGAGGTCGGGGTGCTTGTCGTCGATGCCGGTGTCGATGATGCCGACCGTGGCGCCGGTGCCGTCGAACCCGGCGGCCCACGCCTTCGGCGCGCCGATCTGCGGGTTGCTGACGTCGTCGAGCGCCTTGACCTTCCCGTCGAGCCACACCTTGCGCAGGCCGTTCTCGAGGGCGGGGCTCGCCTTCGCCTTGGCCTCCGGGGTCGTCTCCCCGGTGACGGACTGCCAGAAGGCTCGGGCCTGCTTCTTGTCGACCTTCAGCGCGGCGCCGTCGATGCTCTTCAGGACCAGCGGCTCCGCGCCGCCCTTCAGCGACCGGGCCTTGCCCGCGACATCGCCGGACTTCACCTGCGGCTGGTACTGGACGATGAGGGGGAGCCGGTCGGCCTTGGCGTCGCCGTACCCGTTGACGGCCAGGTAGTCGACGTTGAACAGTTCCTTGTCCAGCAGGCCGCTGCTCACGTACGGCCCGGCGTCGGCGGGGATCACGTAGTAGCCGTGCTCGTCCTGCTCGGCCTGGTAGGTCCGTGCCTCGCGGCCGTCGTCGGGGTCGACCACCACCGAAGCGCGGCCCGAGCCGTCCTTGGAGTAGGTGACGGTGTCGCCGGTGATCAGGGTGACCTTGACCGGGCCCGTACCGACCGCCACAGGGACGGCGGCGGTGGTGGCGGTCGCCGCGGCGGTGGCCGGTCCGGGCACCGCGATCAGCGGCACCGCCAGGGCCAGCCCGACTAAGGCCCCGAGTCCACGGCGCGAGGGGAGGGGCAGAATGGGCACAACACACTCCAGAGGTGTATGGAGATCGTTTCTTCGCTGACCTAATCTGGGAATCAGTCAGGGCACAAGTACGCCGAACGGGCCAAAACCCGCCAGGTGGCGGCATCCCGCCACCGGCGGGAGGATGGTGACACCATGCTCGAAGCGATCGGCCTGTCACCGGCCGAGAGCCGCCTGTACGCGATGCTCGTCGAGAACCCGAGGTCGTCGGCCGCCGAACTGGCCACGCACTGCGCGGTGTCGACGCCGCTGGCAGCGCGCATGCTCGCGGGATTCGCCAGGCGCGGGCTGGCCAGCCGGCTGCCGGGCCGCCGCGCCCGGTACGTGGCGGTCGCTCCGGACATCGCCATCCGGCCGATGCTCAGCCGCCAGGAGGAGGAACTGCACCAGGTGCGGACGGCCATCCACGACCTCACCACGTCGTTCCAGCGCGCCTCGCGATACGCCGCGCACCCGGCCGAGCAGGTGGAGGTGGTCATGGGCACCGACAACATCATCAGCCGGGCGTACGCGCTCCAGGAGAGCGCGCAGAGCATGTTCCGCAACATCGACAAGCCCCCCTATGTCATGCCGGACCTGTCCGGCAATACGGAGCGCGAGCTGCGGATGCTCCAGGCGGGGGTCGACTACCGCAGCGTCTACGACCTGGAGGCGCTGGCGATGCCGGGCCGGCTGGAGCTGATCCAGGCCGCGGCGGCGCGCGGCGAGAAAATCCGCGTGGTGGCGGACGCGGCGGTGAAGATCTGGATCGCCGACGACGAGCTCGCGCTGATCCCCATCCGCAGCGGGGCGTACTCGATCGACGCGGCGTTCATCCTGCACCACTCGGCGCTGCTGGACGCGCTGATCGCGCTGTTCGAGCGGGAGTGGCGGCGTGGCTTCCCGTTACGGACGGCGCCCCGGCCGCCCGCCGACGGGCCCGACGATCTGGCCAGGGACCTGCTGGCGCTGATGGCCGGCGGGCTGACCGACGAGGGCATCGCGCGGGCGCTCGGGCTCGGGTTGCGCACCGTGCAACGCCGCATCCACGACCTCATGCAGGAGCTGAACGCCATCACCCGCTTTCAGGCGGGGATGGCGGCCAGGGAGCGCGGCTGGATCTGATGGCTCAGCGGTGGCCCGAGATGGCGATCCGGACCAGGTCGCGGCCGCGCACGCCGTACAGGGCCCGTCCCGAGGGGTCCAGCGCCAGCTTCGGCTCGCCGCCGAACCACTGACCCGCCAGGCCCTCGACGATCGTCTTGGCGGTGAACGTGGCCAGGTCCAGCTTGTACACCTTGTCGCCGTCGGTGCAGTAGGCGACGCGGCCGGTGACGAACAGCTCGCCGCCCTTGGCGCCCACCCTGAGCGTCCTGGTGACCTTCCTGCGGATCAGGTCGAACTCGAACACGTCCCCCGTGCTCGCCATGCCGTACAGGGTGATCGGGCCCAGCGCGAGGGAGGAGATGTACCGCGCGCCCGGGATCGGCTCGACCTGCCACAGCAGCTTCCGCTTGACCAGGTCGAACGCGGCAAGCCTGGCGCTCGTGGTGACGGGCGGCAGGCCGAGGCCCTCCTGGGTGGTGGTGCCGAGGTAGGCGGTGCCCCGGCGGGCGGTGACGGAGTAGACGGTCTGCCGCTCGACGGCGGGCCGGTAGGTCTCATACTTGCCGGAGCGCGGTGAGTAGAGCGACAGCGCGCCGTTCATGTGGCCGGGCTCCGGCTGCGTGGGCATCACGATCAGGCCCGTCCGCGAGTCGTAGGCCAGGTCGCGCGGGCGGTCCTGCTCGTTGCCCGTGCGGGCGAGCAGCTTCGGCTCCGCGTCGCCCGGCCGGTAGGAGTAGAGCGCGGCCTGGGTGTAGACGCCGAGGTAGGTGGTGCCACCGACGGTCAGCAGCGTCTTGGGCTCGCCCGAGATGCCGAGCCTGCTCACCTTGCCCGTGGCCAGGTCGTGGATGTCGGCGCCGCCCTTGCCGCCCACGTAGACGCGGCGGCCGTCGGAGTGGACCGACATCGGCTCCTCCGGCGCCGCCTTGAGCCCGCGCTGCACCAGGTTGAGGTAGTCGAGGGTGCCCGTCGCCGGGTCGTACACGAAGACGGCGCTGTCCTGGATGCCGTACACGCGCCCCTCGTGGGCCAGCAGCCGGTGCGTGAGCGCCTCGAAGTACGGCACGCCCAGCACTTCCAGCGTGCCCGTGGCCAGCTCGTAGCGGTAGAAGGTGCCCGAGGGGCGGCCGGCGAAGTAGACGTGGCCGTCATGGATCAGCACCGCGACGACGTACTTCTCGCCCGGGGCCGTGGCTTTGACGACCTTGTAGTTCTTGTTGGTCTTGTCGATGACGACCAGCTCGGCGAGGGAGTTCATGCCGCCCGCGATGTGCGTGTCTGAGACGTTCATGCTCGACACCCAGTCGCGGTCCGCCAGCGCGGCCGGGAGCAGTTCCCGCTTCTCGCCGGTCGCCCGGTCGATCGCGATGAGGTGGGCGTGGGAGCCGACGCCCGCGTAGACGTACTTGTCGTCGGCCTGGATGCTGCGTACGTACGCCTCGCCGGGGGCGGGCTGGCCCAGGTCGCGGCTGGTGCCCGTCGCCGGGTCGTACTCCCAGACGCGGCCCGGCTCCGACGTGCCCATGTAGACCTTGCCGTCGGGGGAGGAGGCCATGGTCCAGATGTAGTGGTCGGGGTACTCGGCGACCTTCGTCACCTGGCCCGCGACCGTGTCGATGCGGTAGAGGTCGGAACGGGCGTGCGTGCCCACGTAGACGTCGGTGCCCACCCGGCACATCGCCCAGATGCCCACGCCGGTCGGGATGTCGTAATGGGTGGTGACCGCATCCTTGGCCAGGTCGTAGGCGCCCACGACGTTGGGGGACAGGCCGCGGGAGCCCACGTACAGGACCCCGCCCACGAACTCGCCGTTGCCCAGCGGGCTGGCGACGCTCGCGGGCCCGAGGCCGGTGACGGTGCCCTCGGGCTCGCTCATCGCGGCTTGGGCCTGGGCTTCAGCGGCGTGGACCGGTATGGCGGCCAGGGAGACGGTCGTGGCGGCCGCTTGCAGGAAACGACGACGGGGGATCATGGCGGCTCCCTTGGTGAAGTTTCGCCGCACGCTATAACGGACCGGGCCGTAATGTCCAGATCGTTGTCAATGCGGCTGGGTCGCCGTCAGGCCGAACAGCTCCGTCGCGTTGCGCCACGCGATCCGCTCGGCCGTCTCGCCGGTGAGGTTCGCCGCGGCGACCGCGCCGAAGGCCGACGACGGGTCGATCAGCGTCGCGTCGGTGCCGAACAGCAGTTGCCGCGCGTCCACCTTCGCCGCCACCTCGGCGATGCGGCCCGCCGGGGCGTGGGACCAGCAGGGCTCCAGGTAGAGGCGGTCGCAGGCGCGGGCCGCCTCGATCGCGTACCTGAACCCGTCGGCGCCCATGTGCCCGGCGATCACCCTGAGCCCCGGCGTGTCGAGGCAGACCTGGGCCAGATCGAGCACCGAGGCGCCCCAGGTGTGGACCAGCGCCGGGCAACCCGCCGAGGCGACCAGTTCGAGGGCGTCGCGCAGTTGCGGCGAGGTGGCGGGCGAGCCCGTGTAGTCGGTGTGGATCTTGACGCCGACGAACCGGCCGGTCGGCAGGTATCGGCGCAGGTCACGGTCCGCCTCGCGCAGTCGGCGCGGGTTGACGGTGACGTAGCCGAACAGCCGCCCCAGGCCGTCATCGTGTCCGCCCAGCGCCGCGGCCAGGGCGCGGTTGCCCGCCGGGGCGTCGTAGATGACGGCTTCTGTGGACGACACGACGGCGCGGTCGATGCCGTAGCGGTCCATGGTGGCGAGGGTCGCCCCGGCCACGTCCATGGTGAAGAACCAGGGCCCCCAGTGGGCGTGGACATCGATGATCATCCGAGCAGCCTCCTGGCGTTGCCGCCCGCCACGGCGGCCACCTCGTCGGCCTTCAGGCCGCTGGTCGCCAGCCTGAGCAGGGGGACGAGGGGTTCGTAGTGGGGGGTCCGGGAGCCGTACAGGAGTCGCTCGGCGCCGAGCTCCGCGGCGACGGTCTCCAGCGCGTCGGGGGAGTTGAGCAGGCGGGTGGAGGTGTGGAAGCCGGGCTCGTCGGCGGCGGCCACCAGGAAGTCGCCCAGGTGGTAGAAGTGCGTGTCGAGGAAGACCACGCTGAGGTCCAGCCCGGCGAACGGCTGCCAGAACCTGCGCACGTCACCACCGGTCAGCACCGTCATGTCCAGCCGCGCCGCCCGCCGGGCGACATGCCGGACCGACGGAAAACCGGCCTCCACCCCCTGCTCGTCCGGGAACAGCCGGATCGCCCGGACCCCCGCCGCGGCCAGGCGGTCCATCTCGCGGCCCGCTCCCACGGGATCGCGCAGATCCACCACCCCGACCGGCGTGAACCCCACCGGCTCCTGTTCGCCGGCCGCCGTCAGGGCGAGAGTCGCGTCGTTGCCCGAGCGCATGTCGAAGAGCGCCGCGCGCAGGCTCGCCACCACGCCCGCCCGGATCCGGTGCTCGGCCAGCATCGCCCGTACGGAAGCCGGAGTCCCGGGCGGCCCGTCGCGGTCCGGGTAGGCGCCCACGAGCACGTCGACGTCGAGGGCCACCTCCAGCCCACCGATCAGCCCCCAGGCGTCGAACGCTATACCGGCCTTGTCCCTAATCGCCATGCGAGCAATCATGCCATTGACGAACAGCGCGCATAAGATTACGGTCAGGGCCAAAATTGCTCAGAAACGAACGCGAGGCCCACATGCTCCGCTCCCTCCTGGTCGTCGTGGCAGGCCTGTTACCCGCGCTGCTCACGGCTCCCACCGCTGCCGCCGCCGTCGCCGTCGATTGTGACAGCCCGGGGGTGGAGACCTTCGGACCGGCATCGGTCACCGGCGCGATCGTCGGCGCCGTCGTCCACGAAGGACACGCCTACGTCGTCGAACGCGGCCCCAAGCCGCCCGTACTCGCCGACATCGACCTGGCCACCCGCAAGGTCGTCAGGAGCGTCACGCTCCCCGACGGACCGGCCGCGGGCGAGGCCGAGGGCGGCTGGGCCACCGCCGTGTCCGGCGGCAAGATCTATGTCGGTACGTACCCGGTGCCCGACCTCTACAGCTTCGACCCGGCGACGGGCGAGGTGAAGCGGCTGCACTCGTTCGGGAAGAACGGCGGTTTCGTCTGGAGCCTGACCGCGGCGCCCGACGGCACCCTCTACGCCGGGACCTATCCGGACGGCAAGGTCTGGGAGTACGTCCCCAGCACCGGCGCGGTCCGCGACTTCGGCGTGCTGGCAGCCGGTGAGCGATACGTCAGGGCGGTCGCCGCGGACGCCGGGCACGTCTACGCCGGCCTGCTCGACAAGGCGCAGCTCGTGTCGATCGACCGGGCGACCGGCGCGGTCACGCGGCTCGCCACCGGCCCCACGGGAGTCGGCGCGGTCGCGGAACACGGCGACCGCGTGCTGGCGGCCAGCGGCGGCACGCTCATCGACGTGCGCAAGGACGGCACCGACGCCAAGCAGCCCACCCTGGCGGATGGCAGCCTCGACATGCTCACGGTGGCCGCCGACGGCACCGTCTACACCACCACCCGCCCGGACGGCGCGGTCTACCGCTACCGGCCCGGCGACACCACGCTCACCAAGATCGCCGAACCGCCGTCCCCCGGCGACGAGACCAGGCGGCTGCAACTGCTCGATGACAACACCCTCTTCGGCGTCTCGGGCAGCGGCGGCATGTGGTGGCTCGACCTGCGTACGGGCAAGTCGGAGTTCGTGGACCTGATCGAGGCCGGACTGCCCGCCGGTGCCGAACGGCCGCAGAGCATGCTGCTCGTGCCCAACCGCGCCCTCTACATCGGTGGTCACTTCTCGATGGAGGTCCGCGACCTCCGTACGGGTGCCAAGCGCAGGTTCCGCCTGCCCGGCGAGCCCAAGGACCTGGTACGGCACGGTAACAAGATCTACGCCGCCATGTACCCCAGCGGCCAGATCCTGTCCATCGACATCCGCACCGACCAGGTCCGCGGGCTCGGCTACCTGGGCCACGACCAGCAGCGGCCATGGGACATCGAGTACGACCCGCTGACCGACAAGCTCCTGGTGGCCAGCGCCCCGCTCGGCGCGAAGCTCTCGGGCGCCCTGTCCGTGGTCGACCCGGACACCGGGAAGATGGACGTGTACGTGGACGTCATCCCCGGCCAGAGCCTCATGAGCCTCTCACTGGGCTTCGGCGTCGTCTACCTGGGCGGCGACGTGCTGGGCGGCGGCGGCACCCCGCCGGTCAAGACCTCCGCCTCGGTGGCGGCCTTCGACCTGCGGACGCGCAAGGTGCGCTGGCAGGTCGATCCGGTCCCCAATTTCCGTACGTTCCAGGACATCAAGGTGCACAACGGCCTGCTGTACGGGGTGTACAAGCGCGACTCGGGCTCCTGGATCGCGCTGGACCTGGCCACCAAGAAGGTGGTCAGCCAGGGCAAGCTCTCCGGCTACGGCGAGCTGACCGTCCATCGGAACAAGGTGTTCGTCTCCACCTTCTTCGGCGGCGGCAACGCCTACGAACTGGGCACCACGGAAAAGCTCCTGGCCACCGGCCTGGGCGACGAGTGGTACACCAACCCCCAGCTCCACTTCGAGCCCGGCACCTGGCGGGCCTGGGCCCTGGTGGGCAGGAACCTGGCCAGGATCAGGCTGGACCCCGCCTGCCCGCCCTTGACCGTCCCGACGACCACTGGCTAGATTTCGGTCTGTGCCGAAATCTGTGATCGATGCCCACCGGCTCATCGGCCCCGTACCGTTCGACGATCTGCCGTCGGACCCCCGGGCCGAGATGGACCGGCTGGGCATCGACCGGGCCTGCGTGACCCACACGCTCAGCCTCTACTCGGACGCGCAGGCGGGCAACGACGCCCTCCTCCGGCTGGACGACCCCCGGCTCATCCCGGTGCCCGTCGTGGTGCCCGGCGTGCCGGGGGCGTCCGCGCCCGCCGACCTCCACCAGGTGCTGGAGTGGAACGTCCGCATGATCAGGCTCTGCCCGGAACGGCACCGCTTCGACCTCACCGGCCCGATCGCCCTGCGCTGGCTGGCCGCCCTGGCGCTGCCCGTGGCGATCGACCTGGAGGAGACCTCGACCGCCCAGCTCCACACACTGTTCTCGCGGCTGCCCGAACAGCGCGTCCTCCTCCTCAACCCCGGCTACCGCCGCCTGCGCGCGGTGGCCGAACTGATGGCGGAGACCCGCCACGTCTGGGTGGAGATGGGCACCGTGAACACCCAGGGCGGCGTCGAATGGCTCGCCCACCGGTTCGGGGCGGACCGGCTCGTCTTCGGCACGGGCGCCCCGATCGCCGACGACTGCGGCCCCCGCTTCCTCCTCGACCACCTCGACCTGGAGCCGTCCGCCGTCGACCTGATCGCCGCCGGCTCCCTGAGCGGGCTCCTGTGATCCTCGACGCGCACGGCCACGTAGGCTCCTGGCCCGACTTCCTCATCCCCGACCCTTCCGCGGAGGGGCTGGTGGCCGTGATGGACCGGATCGGCGTCACGGCGATGGGCATCAGCCACCTGCTCGCCGTCGGCCCGGACGCCGAACGCGGCAACCGGCTGGCCACCGAGATCGCCGAACGCTTCCCCGGCCGGTTCGGCGTCTGGCAGGTCTACAACCCGCACCACCGCACACCGCTGGTCTCTGACGGCGTTTGGGGCGTCAAGCTGCATCCCGACGTACACCAGTGCCGTCTGGACGATCCGCTCTACGACCCGGTGTGGGACCTCGGCCTGCCCGTTCTCGCCCACGGCCAGACCGACTCGCCGTGGAGCGACCCCGCCCAGTTCGCCGCCGTCGCCGCCCGGCATCCGGAGGTGCCGCTGCTCATGGGACACACCGGGCTCTGGCCGTACGGCTTCGCCCGCGCGGCCCGCCTTGTCGCCGACCACCCGAACGTCTACCTGGAAACCTGCGGCTCCAAGATGACCGGCCGCTGGATCGCCCGCCTCGCCGCCATGATCGGGGCGGACCGGGTGGTGTTCGGCTCGGACGCCTGCTTCCTCGACCTCCGTACGGGCCTCGGCCGCATCGCCCTCGCCCCACTCACCACCCCCGACCGCACCCTCATCCAGGGCACCAACCTCGCCCGCCTCCTCACCCTTCCCACCTGACCGCCTTCCCGACTGACCGCCTTCTCGGACGTCCGCCCCCGTGACTGCTCCCTCTTTCTCCGAAGTCGCTTTTTCCGACGCCTGTCTGCCTCGACCTCGTCTCGAAAAGGATGCTTGCCGTGACACTCGCCCTCCACGGTGGTACGCCGGTCCGCTCGGCGCCCTGGCCCGCGTGGCCGCCGCCGCTCGACGCGGCCCAGCGCGCCCTCGTCACCGAGGTCCTGGAGAGTGGCCGGTGGGGCGCCACCCAGGGTGGCTCCGCCGTGACGGACCTGGTCGCCGCGTTCGCCGGCAGGTCCGGCGTGCCGTACGGCGTGGCGGTCGGGAACGCGACACTGGGCCTGTTCGCCGCGCTCCGCGGACTGGGCGTGGGGCGAGGCGACGAGGTGATCGTGCCCGCCTACACGTTCGTCGCCTCGGCCACGGCGGTACTCCTCACCGGAGCCACGCCCGTGATAGCCGACGTGAACCCGGTGGACCTGCACCTGTCCCCGGAGGCCGTCGAAGCCGCGCTGACCGGCAGAACCGCCGCCATCATGCCCGTCCACCTGGCCGGCAGCCCCGCCGACATGGACCCGCTCAACGCGCTGGCGGCCCGCCACGGCCTGGTCGTGGTCGAGGACGCCGCCCAGGCACATGGCGCGACCTACAAGGGCCGCCCGGTCGGCGGCTTGGGCGACGCCGGGGTGTACAGCTTCCAGGCGAGCAAGGCCATGACGGCGGGCGAGGGCGGCCTGATCGTCTGCCGCGACGAGGCCACGTACGAGGCGATCTGGTCGGTATGCAACCTCGGCCGCAAACGCGGCGGCCAGTGGTACGGCCACCCCACGATCGGCTGGAACCTCCGGCTCACCGAGATCCAGGCCGCCCTCCTCCTGCCCTGGCTCGACCGCCTCGACGCCGAGATCGACCACCGCGAGTCCTTCTGCACCGCCGCCGAACACGCACTCACCGCCGAGCCGTGGATAGCGCCCAGTCGTGAGCCGGCAGGTGTGGGGCCGGCGGGCGCCGGTGACTGGGCGGGTATGCGCTCAGCGCCGGACTGTGAGTCGGCAGGGGTGCAATCAGCGTGCGGTGGCGGCCCGTCTGGTGCGCGGCTGCCGTACGGCGCTGAGCTGCCCGTGAGTGTGGTGCCGCAACCGCCGGGTACCACTCGTGACTCCCGCCACCTGCTCATGCTCCGCCTCCACGTGCCGGTGGACCGGGAGTTCCTGCTGGCCGCGATGGCCGCCGAGGGGGTGCCGCTCGATGCCGGGTATCCGCCGCTCGGGACGTTCGAGGCGCTCGCCCGGGAAGGTGCCCGCGTGGAGCAGTGCCCGGCCGCCGAGGCGGCTGCTCAGGAGGTGGTCTGGGTCCGGCAGTCGATGCTCATGGACGATCCCCGCAACGCCGTCCACCTGGCCGAGGCCCTGGCCAAGGTGCTGGCCGCCATGCCGCCGCGCGACCAGGCGTGATCTCCGCCGTCATCCAGGGCCGTGCGCGCGCCCTCCGGGCCCGTCCTCCACGGCTGTCCTCCACGGCTGTCCTCCGGAGCTGTCCTCCGGGGTCGTGATCCGGGGTCGTCCTCCAGGATCGTCTTCCGGGGCCGTTATCCGTGTCCGCTCAGTTCGGTCAGCGGGGCTCCGGGAGCGCTCTGGGTGGATTTTTCGGAAAATATGGCGATCGGGTAGCGATCAAGGATCTCCTCCGGGATGGCGAAGGCGTCCACGAGGAGCAGCGCGTACGGCGCGAGCTGCGCGACGGCCTCGTCGAGGACGATGGGAAGCTGCTCGACCTGCTCGGCCGACAGGTGGCCCGCGGCCATCAGGCTTCCGCTGTGCGGAGAGATCCGCCGCACGGCGAAGACCCGGTGGAGGAGGTGGAGCAGGTCCTGCCCCGCGGCGTCCGAGACGATGTCGTCGGCGGCGTTGATCAGGGCATCTCCGGCCAGCCGCTGGGCATGGGCGGCGACGAGTTCCAGGGCGGGGTTCGTGGCGGCGTTCCAGCGGCTCAGCGGGTGGGGGTCGGCGCATCGCGCCAACGCGGCGCGGGCCCGCCGGTCCCAGATGCGTTCGAGGCAGACCATCAGGTGGCGCAGGAAGCGCGGGCTGGTCAGGAGCGGGGCCGGCGCGGGCGGAGGCGGCGGCAGCGGCTCGCTCAGCAGCATCTTTCCCGCGGCTTTGAGCCAGATGGGCAGGTTGTCGCCTTCGGCGGTGATGGGCAGCTCGCTGCCGGTCAGGAAGTCGGCCAGCCCGTTGACCAGGAACAGCCCTTGGGCGCCGCAGCGCTCGCGGCACTCGATGAGCACGTCCCTGCACTGCCAGGTGATCCAGCCCTTGGAGATCGCCACCAGGTTCTCCGCTTGGCCGCGGTCGTGCGCCGAATGAGCGGCCCATCGCCGTACCGCGGTCCGGTGCAGGAGCGTGGCGGCGTACACGGTGGCCAGCGCGTCGAGCAGCCGGGCGTGGTGGCTGCGGTAGGCGAACAGGGGCACGCTGCCGCCCACGCCCCGGGTGAGCCCGGAGGTGTGCCTGACGTGCGCGTAGCGGATGGCGATGGCGAGCGCGGCGCGGGTGCCGCCCAGGCTGGTCGCGCTCATGCAGAGCTTGCCTTCGGTGACGCGGCCGATCGAGTACAGGAACCGTCGCCGGCGCTCGACGTCGCCGGCGAAGGAGCCGTCCGGAAGGATCCGGCCGTGGTCTGACTCCAGCAGAGCGTGACGGGGCAGCCGAACGTGGTCGAACCCCGTCAGGCAGTGGTCGATCGGACTGCCCATCCTTTCGGGCAGCCGCTGGATCTCCACCCCGGGAAGCGGTCCTGCTTCGTCGCTCAGCGGAGTGAGAAAGAGGAACACGCCCTCGTCCGCACCGTCGACGATCAGACGGGCGGCGACCAGCGCGGTCTTCGGACCGCCGATCGGGCTGGTGTTCGGCATGAACTTCCGGGCGCCGGGGTTGGGGGTGTGCAGGTCGAAGCATTCGGCCAGCGGGTCGTAGACGGCGGTGGTCTCCAGCTCGGCGGCGCTGTTGCCGTGGGCGAGCTCGGTGCACAGGAACGTACCGGTCCGCTGGAGCGGGGCGTAGTCGCGCAGGCCGCGCCGCTCGTGCGGGGCGTGGTCGTACAGGCTGCCCAAGAACAGGTTGTAGTGGATCCCGGCGAGCATGGTGGTGCCGCAGTCCACGGGGCACGCCCACTCGTGCAGGGCGGTGAGCGACTCGATGTCGGACACGAGGTCCTCGACCGACCGCACGCTCTTGTCGACGTGCCTGAGCCGCTGGTAGGAGCGGTGCGTGCCCGCCCAGGTCGCGTGGGACGCGATCCTGACGCCACGCGTACGCCTTCAGGCTCGCCGGCATGCTCTGCGACGTGGTTTACAACTAGAGGAGGTGGAAGGGCGGGCCCTGCACGCAACCGGGCGGAGTGTTGTTGCCGCTGATATCGAAATCAGCGCAGGTGAGGAACAGATAATTGAATTTGCCGAGCAGGAAGGCCAGGAGTCCGACGACGATTATGACGGCGATGGCCCGCAGCCGGTGCAGTGCGGGGAGTTCGGCGTATTCGGGCAGCAGGATTCTCGTCAGAAGCCAGGCCAGGGCCGGCGCGCCCGCCAGGGTGAGCACCACCTCGAAATAGTGGAGGTAGCGGAACCCGTGCGTTCTCGGCGCCAGGACGGCCACCACGATCCAGGTCGAGGGAAGTGCCAGCGCGACCCAGCCTGCCCAGGGTAGGGCGCGTCTGCTGCGCAGCAGCAGGCCCGAGAGCAGCATGGCCGCGGCCACGGCCCAGATCCCCATCACGGAGTCGAAGAAGATGGCGTCGTACGCGCCGAGCGTGAACGCGGGCCACCAGATGGCGAGTGCGCCGGCCGCAGACGCCGCCGCGGTGGCCCGAAGAGTGGGGTCGATTTCGGGGAGGCCGCGCTTCCTTTCCGGGCTGGACCCTTCACCATCCATGTCCACTGTTCGAGAATATAGAGACGCCCAGCGCATTCCCGGCTCGGTACCTCACCGTGCGTACCGAGAAATGGCCATGTTTTCGCATTGATCTACTTTGTAAAGGCGAGCCGCCGCGCGAATTAACTCGGGAGTTCGCGCTGGAGCAAACGGATCACCCGCGTGTCGAGGGCCAGGAGCGGCGGTCCACTGACCGAACCCGCCGGATTGATTCGATCGGCCAGGCTGCACACCCTTGGTCGCAATCTCAGAGCAGGTGCGGTATCTGCCGAACGACTTCAGCCCGAACCTCGGAGGCACCCCCATGTCAGCCCCCATTCCACCGCGGCGCCAGCCGGCCAAGGCGGTCCTCGCCAGCTGGATCGGCACCACCGTCGAGTACTACGACTTCGCCCTCTACGGCTTCGCGGCGTCGGTGTTGTTCGCGAAGATCTTCTTCCCCGCGACGAACCCCGTGGTCGGCACGTTGATCTCGCTGTCCAGCTTCGGGGTCGGCTTCGTCGCGCGCCCGGTCGGCGCGCTCATCTTCGGCCACCTCGGCGACCGCGTGGGCCGCAAGACGATCCTGGTCATCACCTTGACGCTGATGGGCGCCGCGACCACGGCCATCGGCCTCCTGCCGTCCTACGCCCAGATCGGGCTCGCCGCACCGGTGCTGCTGGTCGCTCTCCGCATCATTCAGGGCATCTCGCTCGGCGGCGAGTACAGCGGCGCCGTTCTCATGACCGTCGAGCATGCCGAACCGCACAGGCGGGGCCTGTTCGGGTCCATCATCAACACGGGGACGACCGCGGGCATGATCCTGGCGAACAGCGTCTTCCTCCTGGTGAGCCAGTTGCCCGAGACACAGCTGATGTCCTGGGGATGGCGGGTTCCGTTCCTGCTCAGTTCCGTGCTCGTGATCGTCGGCCTGCTCATCCGGATGACGCTGGGGGAAAGCCCGGAGTTCGCCACCGCCAAGGACCAGGGCTCGGTCCGCAAGCTGCCGATCGTGGACGTGCTGCGCCGCTGCGGCGGCCGGGTGGTCCTGGTGGCCTTGGGGACGATCGCGGCGGGCGTGGTGTCCTCGATGACGTCGGTCTTCGCGCTCACCTACGGCAAGGCGGCGCTCGGGATGAGCACGGGGGCGACGCTCGGAGTGCTGCTTCCCGCATGGGTGGTGGCCCTGGTCTGCGTGCCGCTGTTCGGCAGGATCGGCGACCGGATCGGCGTCCGCCCGCTGTTCCTGTACGGGGCGGCCTCTCTCATCGTGCTGCCGTTCGTGTGGTTCGCGCTGCTGGGCACCCGCCAGTACGGGCTGATGCTGCTCGGGTTCGGCCTGCTGTTCTTCGGCTACTCGGCCAATTACGCGGTGTTCCCCGTGTACTTCTCCCAGGTCTTCCCGACTCCGCTGCGGTTCAGCGGCATGTCGATCGGCTTCACCGTGGGCACGATCGGGGGCGTCGCCTTCGCGCCCGCGATCGCCGCATCGATCCTGGAGGCGTCCGGCGGCTGGATCGGCATCGCCGCCTACATGGCGGGGACCGCGGTCGTGACGCTCGCGGCCGGCCTCTTGCTGCGGGCGCCCGAAGCCGAGCCGGATGAGGCGACGGTCACGCGACCCGGGCTCGATCCTGAAGCCGCGGCGACGTGAGAACCGAGCGGCGTCGGCAACAGCTCCGTGGCGCCGGTCGGGCTCGCTCCGTCCACCCAGGCAGAGCTGCGCTCGCGCCGCAGGTGCACGCTCACGGTGTGGACGCGGTGCTGCCGCAGCACGTGGGGTCCTACGATCTGCCTCGTCAACCAGGGAGACAGCCTCTGACCCGCACGTGACGGCCCGCCGAACCCGGTGGCGTGGTAGCCCGCGACCGGGTTCGCACGAGCGCCGATGAGACCCGAAGCAACAGAGATCAACAGTTGACGTTGACCAGATCCGCCCGCGCCCGCGTGTCGTCGGCGTCGAACCATTCCTGCTCGGTCGCGAACCAGGCCCGCCACCGGGGTTCGAGCTCAGGACCGTCGCGCTCGACGACCCGCCGCAGCCGCACATCTTCGGGAGCCTCCACCCAGATGGTGAACGCCAACAGGTGAGCCGCCGACCTGCGGGCCGTCCCCACACCTTCGATGATCAGGACCGGCGCGGCAGGGACGGTGATCAGGTCGGTGTATTCACCGCGTACCCAGTCATACCGGCGGAACGCGCCCGGGAGCCCGCGCTGGAGCGGGCGGAGCACCTGCGTGTCGAGGGCGTCGAACCAGCCGCCGGGACCCTCGTCCCACGGGACGGGGAAATCGTCGCTGTGCACCACCTGGCAGCCGAGTTCGGCCGCCAGCTCGCCCGCGAACGTCGTCTTGCCGGACCCGGCGGGCCCGTCGACGGCGACCAGGCGGACCGGCCCGCACGACGGATCGAGTGCCTGGATGCGGCGGGCGGGCGATTTCACGGCTCCCAGGGTAGGTGAGGAGAACACGAAGCCTGAAAGAATACTCTTTCGCCACGAACGCGATTCTGGAGGCTGACCTTGTCCGGACCCCTTGGTGGCATTGTGGTGCTGGATCTGTCCAGGGCCCTGGCGGGTCCGCATGCCGCCCAGATGCTCGGTGACCTCGGCGCGCGGGTGATCAAGGTGGAGCATCCGGACGGGGGTGACGAGTCTCGGGGCTGGGGACCGCCTTTTGTCGGGCCGGATCACGATATTTCCACTTATTTTCTGGCGGCGAACCGCAACAAGCAGTCCATCGCCATCGACCTGAAGTCCGCCGAGGGCAAGCGGCTGGTCGAGCGGCTGGTACGGCAGAGCGACGTGCTCATCGAGAACTTCCGTACCGGCGTGCTCGACCGCCTGGGCTTCTCCGTCGAGCGGCTGCACGAGCTCAACCCGCGCCTGGTCATCCTGTCGATCACCGGGTTCGGCCACGACGGGCCCGAGGGCGGGCGGCCGGGCTACGACCAGATCGCCCAGGGCGAGGCCGGTCTGATGTCGCTGACCGGCCCCTCGCCCGACCAGCCGTACCGGGTCGGCGCGTCCATCGCCGACCTGCTGGCGGGCATCCACGGCGCGTACGGCGTGGCCGGAGCGCTCTACGAGCGTGAGCGGACCGGCAAGGGCCGGGTGGTGCGGACCTCCCTGCTGGCCGCCGTCACCGGGGTGCACTCCTACCACGGCACCGCGTGGACCGTGGGCGGTCAGGTGCCTGGCGCGAACGGCAACCACCACGCCTCGATCGCCCCCTACGGGGCCTTCCACTGCGCCGACGGGATGCTGCAGATCGCCGCCGCCAACGACGGTCAGTGGAAGAAGGTCGCGGCCCTACTGGACATAGATCCAAATATGGCTAAATATGCGACAAACAGGGAGAGATTTGCGCACCGGGATGAGCTGATCGCCGACATGGAGAAGGCTCTGGCCGCGCACGACCGTGGCCACTGGCTGGCAAGGCTGGGCGAGGCCGGAGTGCCCGCGGGCGCGATCCGTTCGATCGACGAGGTCTACTCCTGGGACCAGACCCGCTCGCAGGGCCTGGTGATCGAGGTGGACCACCCCGTACTCGGCCGCATCGAACTGCCGGGCCCGCCCCTGCGCTTCGAGGACGGCCCAGCAGAGAACGGCCCAGAGGACGGTCCCGAGGTGGTGCACACCGCGCCGCCCGCGCTCGGCCAGGACGGCGACGCCGTGCTCGGCTGGCTCGAAGAGCGCGAGGGGTGATGCGGATCAGGTGGCACCGGCGGGCACTCTCGTGCGTCAACATTGCAACATCGCCGGATAGTAGGGAGCCATGGTGAGCCGTCCGGACGCGCGCACGCTGATCGAAACGGTCCTCGACGCGGGATCGTGGAAGTCGTGGGACGCGCCGCCCGCCGATCCGGTGGCGCCGGGCTCTTCCTATGCCGACGAGCTGGCCACGGCCCGCGCCAAGTCCGGCTACGACGAGTCGATCATCACCGGGGAGGGCCTCCTCGACGGGCGCCGGGTCGCCGTCGTGGTCTCGGAGTTCTCGTTCATGGCCGGGTCCATCGGGGTGGCGGCGGCCGAGCGGGTCGTCCTCGCGGCCGAGCGGGCCACCCGTGAGCGGCTGCCGCTGCTGGCCGCGCCCGCCTCGGGCGGCACCAGGATGCAGGAGGGCGCGCTCGCGTTCGTGCAGATGGTGAAGATCACCGCGGCGGTGCAGGCGCATCGCGCGGCGGGCCTGCCGTTCGTGGTCTATCTGCGGCATCCGACGACCGGTGGGGTGTTCGCGTCGTGGGGGTCGCTCGGGCATGTCACGGCCGCGGAGCCGGGGGCGCTGATCGGGTTCATCGGGCCGCGGGTGTTCGAGTCGTTGCACGGCTATCCGTTCCCCGAAGGCGTACAGGTGGCGGAGAACCTGCACGAGCACGGCCTGGTCGACGCGGTGGTGTCGGCCGGCGACGCGCGGGGAATCGCGATCAGCGCGTTGAACGTGCTGTGCGCCGAGCGCACCGGGCTGGTCGCCGGTGAGCCGCCTGAGGAGGATCTGCGGCCGGTGGAGGCGTGGGAGGCGATCACCCGCTCGCGCCGCGACGACCGTCCCGGCGCGCGCACGCTGCTCAAGCTGGCCGCCACGGACGTGACCCCGCTCACCGGCAACGGCGCGGGCGAGAACGAGCCGGGCCTGGTGCTGGCGCTCGCGAGGTTCGGCAGCGCGCCGGCCGTCGTGCTCGGCCAGGACCGGCGCAGGGCGCGGCCCAGCTCGCCGCTCGGCCCCGGCGGGCTGCGGATGGCCAGGCGTGGCATGCGGCTGGCCGCCGAGCTGGGGCTGCCGCTGGTCACCGTGATCGACACGCCGGGCGCGGCGCTGTCGAAGGCGGCCGAGGAGGGCGGGCTGGCCGCGGAGATCGCCCGCTGCCTGGCCGACCTGGTCATGCTCGACGCGCCGACGGTGTGCCTGCTGCTCGGCGAGGGCGCGGGCGGTGCGGCGCTCGCCCTGCTGCCGGCCGACCGGGTGCTGTGCGCCCAGCACGCGTGGCTGTCGCCGCTGCCGCCGGAGGGCGCCTCGGCGATCCTGTATCGCAGTGTGGACTTCGCGCCGGAGATCGCCCAGTTGCAGGGGGTGCGCGCGACCGACCTGCGGCGTAACGGGATCGTCGACCGGGTGATCCCGGAGGTGCCCGACGCCGCGTACGAGCCGCGCGCGTTCTGCGAGCGGGTGGGGCGGGCGCTGGAGTACGAGATCGCCGGGTTGCTGGCGCGGAGCCCGGCGGACCGTCGTGCGGCCCGCCAGGCCCGTTTCCGTAGCTTGGGCGCTTAGTAGTCCAGCCCCTTCGGCTCGTACGTCCAGAGCACGCGGCCGTCGGCGCCGTAGCCGGTGAACCGCACGCCCGGCCAGAACAGCCCCTGCCTGATGGCCGCCTCGGGCGCCGGCCCGGCGAACAGCAGCACGCCCTGCCCCCACGGGTCGGGCACCGTGTTCGCGGTGGCGCGCCCGCCTTCCTTGAGCGTGATGTCGACTTTGGCCGTGCCGGGCACGGTGAAGCCGTACCACTGCCCCTTGTTGGCCGACCACTTCAGTGGCAGCTCCGGGGCGGCGATCAGGTCGCTCAGCTTCCCGCCTGGGGCGGGCTGGAAGGAGCTGGGCTGTTCCTTGCCGTTCTTCCACCACTTGATGCACGCGCCGTCGTGCAGGTTGGCGGTGAGCCCGCCGTCGAAGACGTGGCCGGCGTCCAGGGGCTTGTTGTCGCTCCAGCACCATTCGCGGTGCCGATCGAGCTGTTCGATTTGCTTGCCACGTACCTTGTACGCGAAGGCGCCGATCTTGGCGTCGCGCGGATACTTGACCCACCACACGGGCGCGGGCAGGTCCTTGCCGCGCATCAGGGTGGCCGGGAGGCGTCGTCCGTCCTCCAGCACCGCGTCGACGGACAGCCAGTCGTCCTGGGCCGTGCCGAAGGCGACGACACTGCCCGGCAGCGGCAGGTAGGTCTGCACCTTGCTGCTGGAGAACGAGCCGGACGGGGCTTCGGACTTCACACTGGAGCAACTGAGCTGGGGGGCGCCCTCGGGGTAGGTGCCACCGGTGGCGCACAGCTGCAGGTCGTTCTCCCGGCCCTTGTAGGTGTAGGTGCCGAACAAGATCTGTACCGGCCCGTTGGTGAAGTCGTCGGTCCCGGGGATCGTGATGGGCTCGCTGGTCCGCTTGAACCTCGACTTCGGTTGCCCGGTACGACGCGGGTAGTCCTTGCGCCAGAGCTGCTTGCCCGCGGCGTCATAGCCCGCCACCCGGCCGCCGGCGGTCCAGTCGAGCGGCGCGAGGTGCGCGAGGGTGAACAGGTTGCGGTCGAGGTCCCACGGATCCGGGACGCCCACCAAGGTGATCGGCGCGTCGGAGCCGGTCGTCAGCACGATCTTGGCGGTGTCCCTGCTCGTGGCGGTGTAGATCAGGCCCTCCTCGGACCAGATCATCGGCACGGGGTCAGGTGTCGGGTCCTTCGTGTCCAGGTTGATCCAGCCGAGCTCTTTGCCCTGGCGGAACCAGAAGATCCTGCGGCCCAGGACCTTGAAGTCGTAGGGGCGCATGGTGACCTCGCCGGGCAGCCGTATCGCCTGGCCGATCGGCGTGCCCCTGCTGCTCTCGTGAGTGAGGTACGTGTGCGACATGTCCGAGCCCTGCCTGCCCTTGGCGTCGGCGAACTGCACCTTGGACACCCGGTCCTGGGCCGACAGCGCCAGCGTCCAGATGACCATCGGGGCGCCCTCGGACCGGTGCAGGGTCGCCTCCACCCGCCTGCCGTCCGTCAGCACGGCCGTGACCTTCGTCACGTCGGTCTGGGCCACGCCGTAGTCCACGTAGGCGGACGGGGTGTCGGTCCGGGTGGAGCCCTCGTACGTGCCGCTGCGCTCCATGATCTCGGCTACTCGCAGGTCGTGGCACGAGCCGAAGGGATCGCCGTCCACGGGCTGGGCGACGTAGCACACCAGGGGGGCTCCGACCCGGTCCCGGGCGAACCACAGACGCAGCGGCTTGCCCTGTGCCGGGTCGTTCACCACTACCTCCTCACCGGCTGCCGTCCTGCCCTCCATGAGCTGCTTGTAGACCCCGTCGGGATCGTTCGCGCTGTTCCGGCCCAGGCCCCCGTTGAGCAGGAAGGGGACGAAGACGGCGAGCAGGGCGATGGGCAGGGCGGCGAGCAGCCACCGCCCGCGGGGCACCGGCGGGGGAGTGCGGCGCTGGACGTCGAGCCAGGCGTTCGGACTGGCCGGGAAGGTCTGGGCGCGGGCTTCGAGGGCCGCGCGCAGCCGTGCTTCCAGATCGCTCACTGGTCCTCCTCCTTCAGCGCCTTGCCCAGCGCGGCCAGGGCTCTGCTGGCGTGGGTCTTGACCGAACCGGCCGAGACGCCCATGACGTCGGCGATCTCGCGTTCGGACAGGTCGAGCCAGTAGCGCAGGACGAGGGCCTCGCGTTGCCTGCGCGGGAGGCGGTCGAGCGCCGCCAGCAGTTCGCGGTGCTCCTCGGCGACGATCACCGCGTGCTCGCTGCTGTGTTGCGGCTCTGGAGGATCGGGGCGGCGTAACCGGACCAGCCTGAGGTGCCGCAGGCGGTTGCGGGTGAGGTTGCAGACGATCGTGCGCAGGTACGCGACCGCGGCCCCGTCGTCGCGCAGCCGTCTGACGTGCAGCCGGGAGAACGCCTCCTGGGCGATGTCCTCCGGGTCGTCGGCGCCGAGCAGGCCCGCCAGCCGTACCAGCGGCTGGTAGTGGGCGGCGAACAGTTCGGCGAATGACGGCTGCGCCATGGTGGAGGAGTCGATCACAGTACAGAGACACCCAAGGCGGGTGTCGGTTGACTAGGTGACCGGAATCCGTTCGACGCGGATCGAGAAGACCTCCTCGCGGGGCACCACGACCTCGTAGGCGCCGTGGTCGACCATCCAGTAGCCGAGTGCCTCCGCCTTCATGCCGCTGTGGCCGGTGTAGGCGATGTGCAGGCCGTCGTCGTCCTCGTCGAGCACGATGCACGGCTCGCCGCCGAACGCGCCCACGGTGCGGATCAGCACCAGCCATTCGAGCTCGGAGCGGTCGACCGAGCGCCGCCAGTAGCCGCCGGAGCCAGCCTCGAACCCGTCGAGCTCCTCCTCGCTGAACAGCACCACCTGGTCGCTGTCGGGGCCGAGCGCGGCGGGCAGCGTGCGCTCGGCGAAGCGGGCGACGAAGCCGGAGGCCACGGGGGTGATGTCGTCGCTCATGTGGCGGGCCGCCAGGTGAGCCCGTCGTAGGCGGCGAAGGGGCGCTCCTGCTCGGGCGTGATGTGCACGATCTCCGCGCCCGCGGGGATGGGGATCGGCGTGGTGTGGAACTGCGGGATCACGTGGTCGCGTGAGGTGGTGAACCCGTTTCCGGCGAACGGTGGCGCGTCGCTCCAGTCGCCGCCCATATGAGGTCCGTACGGGACGGCGTAGGTGTCGGCGTCGCGGGCGTACCAGCGCATGACATAGAGCTCGGGCACGTCCGCCGTCAGCTCCGATCCCTCGAAGGAAAGGTCGAGTCCGTAGTAGAGCTGCCTGGGAGTCGTCAGCCGGGCGCAGTCCTGCAACCGGTAGACGTAGCCGGAGATGACCGTGCGTTTACCTGAAAGGTAGGGCACGAGCAGACGCGGCGGGACGACCTTCTGCATCTGCGTTCTGCTCACTGTTCCACTTTACGATCGCTTGACACCTAGTACGCGATGTTCCAGGCATGGCAGGGCGGTCCTGGCCGAGGCGGTCACCTCGGGGTCCACCTCCACGACCTGGATGCCCGGGCCGGTGCCCAGGTCCGCGCGGACCACGCCGAGCGGATCGACCAGCATGCTGCGGCCTACCCCGAATCCGTCACTCGACTCGGCCGGATTGGGCGCCTGCCCGACGGCGGCGGTCCACATCGTGTTCTCCAGCGCCCGCGCCCGCACCAGCGTGATCCAGTGGTCCTCCTTGAGCGGGCCCGACCCCCATGCGGCGATGACCGCGAAAAGCTCGGCGCCCTGGTCGACCAGGGCCCTGGCCAGCTCGGGGAAGCGGACGTCGTAGCAGGTGATCAGCCCGACGCGGAGCCCCGCCAGCTCCACCACGACCGGCTCGGCGCCGCGGGCGACCAGCTCGGACTCCTTCGCGCCGAACGAGTCGAACAGGTGGATCTTCCGGTACGCGGCCTGGATGGCGCCCTGCGCGTCGATGGCCACGGCGGTGTTGTGCACCCGGTCCGGGCCCGGCTCGAACACGCCGGCGATCACCGCGACGCCGTGTTCGCGGGCCGCCTCGGCCACGCCGGAGACGAACGGCCCGTCGAGCGGCTCGGCCAGCTCGGTGATGCGGCTGCCGTAGCGGGTCAGCGTCGCTTCCGGGAAGATCGCCAGCTCGGCGCCGTCCGCTTTGGCGAGTGCTTCGCGGACCCTCTTGAGGTTGGCCGACGGGTCAGGAGACACCGGGATCTGGCAGAGGGCGATTCTGGTCACGGCCCGACTCTAACCGGTTGGGCACCCGTCGAAACCAGGTCAGGCATCGCCAGATCCACTCGAGCGGGCCGTACCTGTATCTCGACTGCCACCACACGCTGAACGGAATCTGTACGGCCAGCGTCGCAGTCGTGACCGCGAGCACCGAGAGGCGAGTCGGGTCGGTCTTGAGCAGGTGACTCGTCAGGGCGATCACCAGCGTGCCGGAGACATAGGTGGTCAGCGCCATCCGCCCGAGCGGCTCCAGCACCGCCGACAGCGGCGCCGCCCACCGGGCCCGCAGCGCGAGCAGCAGACCGGTGGAGTAGGCGGTGGCTCCGGCGAGCGCGGCGACGCTGTAGAGGGTCCAGTTGCCGGGAGCGCCCGGGGCGCGGGTGACGAACCAGGCGGCGGTGAGCAGGGCGGAGGCCAGCGCGCTGACCGCGAAGACGGGCAGCAGCAGCCGACCGGGCGGGCGCGACTCCATCAGCGCCATGCCGAGCAGGAACAGCGCCGGGATGAGAATCGGCCCCGCCCCGACCCACACCGCCCACACGACCGCGGCCGCTCCGAGAATCAGCAGGGGCGGCCCCCCGGCCAGGAACGAGGCGGGCAGCAGCACCAGCGCCCCGAACACCGCGTAGTCCGTCAGCACCTCGCCGCTGTAGAACACGTGCTGGACCAGCCCGAAGCAGAGCAGCCAGAACAGCCGGCTCAGCAGCACCCACCGTCCGGCCCGCTCCAGCACCAGGACGAAGCTGATGCCGAACAGCAGCGAGAAGATCGGGTAGAACCGGCTCTGGGACAGTGCCTCAAGGGTCCAGTCGATGCCGTTCCTGGGGTCGTGCACGGCGTGCTGCCAGGTGTTGACCAGCATGATGCCGCACACCGCGAAGCCGCGGAGCGCGTCGAGCTCTCGGATACGGCTCACAGCACCCAAGCGAACCACCATACGAGGAATCCGGCCGCCGTTACTGCTGACACCGCCTGTGGCCAGCCCGGCCGCCGGGCGAGCGCGCCGAGCGTCAGCACGGCCGAGCCCACCGCCACCCAGGTGTACGGCCAGGCCGACGCGGGCAGGCCGACGGCCAGCGCGGTCTCGTTCTCCTTCACCAGGCTCCACACCGCCGCGCCGGTCAGCCCCGTGAACGCCGTCCCGGCCAGCCCGGCGAAGGCGGCCAGCGCCCGGCCCTTCAGCGCGCCGGTGACGAACTGGATCAGCGACACCAGCGCGAACAGCGCGAGCGGCGCGGCCAGCCAGGGGGACAGCGAGATCTGGTAGGCGGCGCCGGTCACCCGCACGTCGCCTGGGTCCAGCCGGGGGAAGACGGCGGCCTGCCCGGGTGAGCACGGAGCGGCGGCCGGGGTCGCCGCGCCACCTGACAGGGTGTCCACGAAGGCGAGGATGTGGCGGCGGGCGCAGCCGTTGACCAGGAACACCGCGTGTCCCGTGCCGGCGAACTCCACGAAGCGGGCGTTGGGGAGGGCTTTGGCGGCGGGCTCGCTGGTCCTGGTCGGGGTCGTGGGGTCGTACTGGCCGCCCACGACGAGCACCGGGGCCTTGGTCGTGGCGTTGACGGGCGCCGACTTGGGAAGCTTCCAAGCATCACACACCGCTTTGTCACTGTTTACGGTGAAAAGTCGGGATTTTGTGGTGAAGGTGTTGAACGGGACCTCGTCCTGGCACTGCACCGCGTGATACAGCCCGAACTCGTGCGAGACCAGCGCGTCACCCACCGCGTCGGCCAGCGGGCGCAGCAGTTCGTCGTGGCCCTTGCCCAGCGCGTCGATCAGCGCGGGCGCCACGGCGATCACGTCGGCCTCGTGCAGCGCCTCCGCCATGATCGTCGCCACGTCGTCGCCGGTCAGCCGGGCGGTGAACCCGGTGCCGAGCAGCGGGTCGGTGGTCGGCACCCGGGCGGGGCGGGCGTTCAGCCGGGTCACCATCGCCTCGAACGGGGCGCGCAGGCCGAGCTTGGCCACGGTGTCGGTCAGGTTGCGGTCGGCGTCGTCGTACCAGCCGACGTTCTCCGGCAGGTACGAGTCGAGCACCACCGATCGCACGCCCGCCGGGTCGGCGGCGGCCACGTCCATCATGACCCGGGTCGAGTAGCTGACCCCGAACAGGTTCCAGGTGGGGTAGCCGAGCGTCCTGCGCAGTTGGACGACGTCGGCGGTGATCTCCTTGGTGGTGTAGCCGCGCAGGTCCACGCCCTGCTGCCGGAGCCGCTCCCGGCACGTCAGCGCGGCGGCGCCGACGTCGGCCGACGGCCGGCGCAGCCGGTCCAGCATCGCCTCGGCCGTCTCCGGGCAGCCCAGCGTCGGCTGGGAGTACTTGCTGCCGCGCTGCTCCACGGTCACCACGTCGCGGTCGGGGAACATCTGGCTCAGGAACCCCGTCAACTGCATCGACGCCGAGGCCGGGCCGCCGCTCATGTAGACGACCGGGTCGGGCTTGCGGTCCTTGGCCGTCGAGGTGTGCACGGCGTAGCCGACCTTGATGGTCTTGCCCGGCGTGTCCCTGCGCTCGGGAACGACCAGGAAACCGCAGGTCGTGTGATCGGGCATGGCGACGGGGCACGCGCTCTTCTCGGCGCCGCCCGGGTCCATGACGGGCGGCACGGACAGGATGAGCGCCAGCAGGAGCCGAGTGATCACAGGAGGAGACTAATAGTCTGGGGCCGTGACGGAACCACTTGTATCTCGGATGCGCGCTTTCGGTACGACGATTTTCGCGGAAATGAGCGCGCTGGCCGTACAGACCGGGTCGATCAACCTGGGCCAGGGGTTTCCCGACACCGACGGCCCCGCGGCGATGCTGGACCGGGCGGTGCAGGCCATCGTGTCCGGCGCGAACCAGTACCCACCCGGCCCCGGCGTCCCGGAGCTGCGGCAGGCCGTCGCCGAGCACCGGGCCGCGCACTACGGCCTGGACTACGCGCCCGACGGCGAGATCCTGGTGACGGTGGGCGCCACCGAGGCGATCGCGGCCAGCGTGCTGGCGCTGTGCGAGGCGGGCGACGAGGTGATCGCGTTCGAGCCGTACTACGACTCCTACGCCGCCTCGATCGCGCTGGCCGGGGCGCGGCTGGTGGCGGTGACGATGCGCCCCGTGGAGGGACGCTTCACCTTCGACCCGGACGAACTACGCGCCGCCGTCACTCCGCGGACCCGGGCGATCCTCGTCAACTCCCCGCACAACCCGACCGGGACCGTGTTCACCCGCGCCGAGCTGACCGCCATCGCCGAGCTCTGCCAGGAGGCCGGGCTGATCGCGATCACCGACGAGGTGTACGAGCACCTGACGTTCGACGGGGTCGAGCACATCCCCCTGGCGACGCTGCCCGGCATGCGCGAGCGCACGGTGATGATCTCCTCGGCGGGCAAGACGTTCTCCGTCACCGGATGGAAGACGGGCTGGATCTGCGCGCCCGCCGCGCTGATCACGGCCGTGCAGACGGTCAAGCAGTTCCTCACGTTCACCGCCAGTGCGCCGTGGCAGCTCGCGGTGGCCTACGGCCTGCGCAACGAGCTGGAGTGGGTGTCGGCGCTGTGCGACGGGCTGCAGCACAAGCGGGACCGGCTGATGGACGGGCTGGCCACGGCCGGGTTCGAGGTGCTCAGGCCCTCCGGGACGTACTTCGTGCAGACCGACATCCGCCCGCTGGGCTTCAGCGACGGGCTGGAGCTGACCCGGCGGCTGCCGGAGCTGGTGGGGGTGGTGGCCATCCCGACGCAGGTCTTCTACGACCACCCCGACCGGGGACGGCACTTCGTCCGGTTCGCGTTCTGCAAGAAGGACGAGGTCATCGACGAGGCGGTCACGCGCCTCAAGCGGCTGTCGGCCTAGACGTCCCTCACGAAAGTGAATCTGATCGGTTACAGAGAGAAATGAGCCCAGCTGGGCTAGGGTTGGCGGCGCCTCACTGAGTTGGGATCACCTCCTAAAGGAGACGAAACGTTGCTCACCGTCGGTGACCGCTTCCCCGAGTACGAGCTCACCGCCTGCGTCGCCCTCGACCCCGGGAAGGCGTTCGCGGAGATCGACCACAAGAGCTACGAGGGCAAGTGGCGTGTCGTGTTCTTCTGGCCGAAGGACTTCACCTTCGTCTGCCCGACCGAGATCGCCGAGTTCGGGCGGCTCCACCGTGAGTTCGCCGACCGTGACACCCAGGTGCTCGGCGTCTCCGTCGACTCCGAGTACGTCCACCACGCCTGGCGCAAGCACCACGACGACCTGCGTGACCTGCCGTTCCCGATGCTGAGCGACGTCAAGCGCGAGCTGTCGGCCGCGTGCGGGGTGCTCGGCGACGACGGCGTCGCCCAGCGCGCGACGTTCATCGTGGACCAGAACGACGAGATCCAGTTCACGATGGTGACCGCCGGTTCCGTGGGCCGCAACGTCCAGGAGGTCCTGCGGGTCCTCGACGCCCTGCAGTCCGACGAGCTCTGCCCCTGCAACTGGAGCAAGGGCGAGGCCGGTCTCGACGCGCGCGGGCTGCTGGCTCGGTGAGCATCGACGAGCTGAAGGCGGCGCTGCCCGACTACGCCAAGGACACCAGACTCAACCTGAGCTCGGTCACGACCACCTCGTCGCTGACCGGCCGGCAGCTGTGGGGCACGGTGCTGGCGAGCGCGCTGGCCACCAGGTCCGGGCTGGTCATCGCCGCGGTCTCCGAGGAGGCCACCGCCCGGCTGTCGGCCGAGGCGTTCACGGCCGCCAAGGCCGCCGCCTCCATCATGGCGATGAACAACGTCTACTACCGGGCCGTCCACCTCATCGGCGACGAGACGTACGCGACGCTGCCCGCGCGGCTCAGGATGACCGTGATCGGCGATCCGGGCGTGGACAAGGCCGACTTCGAGCTGTGGTGCCTGGCCGTCTCCGCGATCAACGGCTGCGGCCGGTGCCTGGAGTCGCACGAGCAGGTGCTGCGCGGCTCCGGCCTGCCCCGCGACCGCATCCAGGAGGCGCTGCGGGTGGCCGCCGTGGTCAACGCCACCGCGATGACCCTCGACGCCGAGGCGGCGCTGCTCACCGCCTGACGCCTGGGACCTCCGTGGCGGAGGTGGGCTCTCCGGGTGTCCACCTCCGCCACGGGTCAGTTCTTCGCGTCCTCGTCGTGGGGCGCGTCCAGCGAGGTCAGCGTCGCCGTCGCCGCCTCGTGGTCCATCCCGGTCGCCTGGAGCAGGTCCACGGCGATGGAGCGCAGCTGCGCGATGATGACGTGCGCCGAGAAGCCCAGCCGTTCAGGGCGCTTCCGCGCCGCGACGGCGAGCAGCGCCTGCCGGGCCAGCATGGGCTCGCGGCCGGCCGCCAGTTCGAGCTGGAGCAGCAGTGCCGCCTCCGACACCTCGCGCATCGCCTCGGCCAGCGAGGTCGGCGGCGGGCTCGTCTCGCCCAGCGCCGCCAGCGTCCGGCGGGCCAGCACCCTGGCGTTGCGCAGGGCCAGGTCCACCGGCACGGCCGCGGTCTCGTACCTGGCCAGCCTGGCACGGCGGTGCCAGTGCAGCGGTGAGATGAGCGTGATCTCCTTGCTGGTCTCCACCGCCCGTTCGAACTCCTCGACCGCCGCCTGGGTGGTGCGGGCCTCCTCCAGCGCCTCGGCGGCCAGGTCCACGTCGCGCTTCTCGATCGCCTCCGCGGCCCGTTCGAGCACCGTGGACAGCGCGTCGAGCACGCCCGACAGGTGCTTGGCGGCGATCGTGAAGGGGCTGGCGGGAAGCAGCGCCGCCGTGGCGACGGCGATGAGGCCGCCGGTGAGCGCGTCGGCCATCCGGTCCAAGCCCCCGGCGCCGTTCGTGGGCAGCAGGGCGGCGACCAGCACCGCGGACGATCCGGCCTGCGCCACGAAGAGCGCGCCGCTGTTCAGCAGCACCGCCGTGGTCATCGCCAGCGCGACCACCAGCGCGATCTGCCAGGCGCCCGAGCCGATCCAGGACACCAGCAGGTCGCCGACACCGACGCCGAGGCTGACCCCCACCACCAGCTCGGCCACCCGGCGCAGCCGCTGCCCGAGCCCCACACCGACGCAGATCAACACGGAGATCGGCGCGAAGAACGGGCGGGCGTGGCCGAGCAGATGGATGGCGACCGTCCAGGCGAGTGCCGCGCCCACCGCGCACTGCGCGATGGAGGGCGCCATCATGCCGAACCCGCTCAGCCGTTCCCGTACATGATCGCTGAGCTTCGTTCGCACCCCTCTACCCTGGCGGATCCTTGTGACATTGAGGTCACATTGCCCGGATTTGCGGCTCCGCTGAGCATCCGGAAAGCGCCCTTCACCGGCGGTGTCGGACGGTTAGGGGATGTCCTGATCGCCGGGCGTGTCGAGGGGCGGGAGGGCGGCCACCGCCTGCTCGCGGTCGCCGCCGCTCGCCTGGAGCAGGTCCACGACGATCGACCGGAACTGCGCGACCATCACGCTGGCCGAGAACCCCCACCGCTCCGTCCCCTGCCGCCCCGCCACCGCCAGGATCGCGTCGTGGGCCCGTTTCGGCTCCTGCCCGTGGGCCAGCTCCTGCCGGAGCAGCAGGGTCGCGTCGGCCAGTTCGCGCAGCGCGTCCGGCATCCAGGCGGGCGGCGGGTCCTGCCCCTCAAGAGCCGCGACGGCCCGCCGGGCCAGCACCCTGACGTTCCTGACCGCGTGATCGAGCGGTACGGCGGCCGTCTCGTACCCGTCCAGCCGGGAACGGCCGTGCCGGTGCAGCGGTGAGATGGTGGCGATCTCCCAGCTGGTCGCCAGCGCCTGCTTGAACTGCTCCACGTTCGCCTGGGTGCTCCGCGCGCCGTCCAGGGCCTTGGCCGCCAGGCCGGGGTCGGACTTCTCGATCGCCTCCGAGATCTGCCGCAGCGCCCGGGCCAGCGCCTCGAACATCCCCGACGCCTGCTTGGCCACGAGGGTGAACGGGCTGGCCGGCAGCAGGGCCAGCGCGATGATCCCCACGACGCCGCCGGTCAGCGCGTCGAGCATCCTGTTCAGCCCGCCGACGCCCGAGGGGGGCAGCAGGGTGGCGACCAGGATGGCCGAGGACCCGGCCTGCAGGACGATCAGGGATCCGCTGTCGAGCAGGACGCCGACGGCCATCGCCAGTGCCACCACGAGCGCGATCTGCCAGGCGCCCGAGCCGATCCAGGACACCAGCAGGTCGCCGACGCCTACGCCCACGCTGACCCCGACGACCATCTCGACCATCCGGCGCAGGCGCTGCCCGAGACCCACGCCGATGCTGAGGATCACCGCGATCGGGGCGAAGAACGGGCTGGGGTGCCCGAGGACGTTCTTGGCCACCAGCCAGGCCAGAGCGGCCCCCACGGCGCACTGCCCGACCGTCGGGGCCATCAGCGCCAGCCTGTTCAGGCGCTTCTTCACTTGCACGAACCCTTGCCTACCCAAGCTGGGACGCTCAATCGGCCAGGTAGTCGTCGACGGCCCGCAGGAACGCCTCGCGCGCGGAGACGTGGATGAGATGCCCGACGGCGATCGTGACCAGCTTGGCCCCCGGAATCCCCGTCGCCACCCGCTCGACGTCGAGATGGCTGGCGCCCGACACCACCAGCGTCGGCGCGGTGATCGAGGCGAGCCCCGCGGCCCACGCCGGATCGGGCGCGAGGAACTGCCGCTCGGTCTCGTGCACCATCCGCCAGTCGAACCCGGGGGACTCGCCGTCCTCCACGATCGGCGGACGATCCGTCATCGCGTACGGCGGGGCCGGATCCTCCAGGACCAGCCGCTCGACGCGATCGGGCCAGGTCATGGCGATGAGATAGGCCACCGCGCCGCCCAGCGAGTGCCCCACCAGCGTCGCCCGATCGAACCCCAGCTCGTCCAGCAGCGCGACGACGTCCCGCGCCATGTCGGGCAGCGCGTACGTGCCCGGGTAGTCACTGGCGCCGTGACCCCGCAGGTCGAGGGCGATCACGTGATAGCGGGCGGCGAAGTGCTGGGTGACGCCGTTCCAGTCGTTGTGGTTGGCGGTCCGTCCGTGGATGAGCACCAGCGGGGGAGCGGCCGGGTCGCCCTCCTCGCGATAGACGAGCCTGATCCCGTTGACGTGTGCTTCGCGAATCACACCGGTGACCCTATCGCCGAGGCCGCCCGCCACGTTGGGCAGACATTGCCGGTGAAAGGCCGATTCGCTGGTGGATAGCGTGTCCTGCGGGCCGCCGGGGTACATCTGGGAGTTCCGCGGGCTCGCCGCCGAATAGCCGAACAGGGGTTGTGATGCCGGATCCGATAGAAGTGCGCAAGGTGCCGATCGAGAGCGTGACGGACGCCTCCGGCCTGGCTCGGCTGATCGATGACGGGGTGATCGAGGCGCGCCGGGTGCTCGCGGTGGTCGGCAAGACCGAGGGCAACGGGGGCGTGAACGACTACACCCGCATCCTGGCCGATCGGGCCTTCCGTGAGGTGCTCGCGGCCAAGGGGCATCCGGCGCCGGAGACCGTACCCCTGGTGTGGTCCGGTGGGACGGACGGCGTGCTCAGCCCGCACGCGACCGTGTTCGCCACCACCGACCCGGCGCGCGCTCCCCAGTCTGATGAGCCGCGGGTGTCGGTCGGGGTCGCGATGAGCGAGGTGATCCTGCCGGAGGACATCGGCCGCCCGGCGATGGTGGAGAAGGTCGCGGCGGGAGTACGCGAGGCGATGAAGATCGCGGGCATCGACGACCCGCGCGACGTCCACTACGTGCAGACCAAGACGCCGCTGCTCACGCTGGCCACCATCACCGAGGCCAAGAGCCGCGGCCAGGACACCGCCATCGAGGAGACCGGCCCCTCCATGGACCTGTCGAACTCCACCACCGCCCTCGGCATCGCCGTCGCCCTCGGCGAGATCGACATGCCGCGGGCCGACCAGATCCACAAGGACCTGTCCCTGTACTCCTCGGTGGCCTCGTGCTCGTCCGGGGTCGAGCTGGACCGGGCGCAGATCGTGCTGGTGGGCAACGTCCGGGGCATCGGCGGGCGCTACCGCATCGGTCACGGCGTGATGCGCGACGCCCTGGACGCCGACGGCATCTGGGACGCGATCCGCGACTCCGGGCTTCCGCTCCCCGAACGGCCGCACCACAGCGACCTGGGCGACCGCCTGGTGAACGTCTTCATGAAGTGCGAGGCCGACCCGTCCGGCCGGGTCAGGGGGCGGCGCAACATCATGCTCGACGACTCCGACGTGCACTGGCACCGCCAGATCAAGGCCACCGTCGGGGGAGTCGCGGCGGCGGTCACGGGCGACCCTGCGGTGTTCGTCTCGGTCGCCGCCGTCCACCAGGGCCCGTCGGGCGGCGGCCCGGTCGCCGCCATCGCCGACCTGGGATAGCGAACCTGCCGCCGGCCCGCGTTGCGTCCGGTCGAGCGCCGGGTCGCGGGCCGCGTCGCGGGCCGGGCCGTGAGCCGCCGCCGGTAGTGTCGAGGGTTGTGCCCAGCATTCCGCAGCCACTCGACCCCGGCGACGACGGCACGGCCGCGCCCGCCGTGGCCGCCGCCCTGGCCTCCTACGAGCGAGGCGCGGCGGACGCCACCGACGTGCTGAACGCCCTGACCGGCGCCCGGCTCCTGGTCCCCGTGGTCGCTCTGCTGACCGAGTCGGAGGTGGGCGAGCACGGGCTGCGCCAGGAGAAGGAGAGCGAGATGGCGCTCCCCAAACTGGTCGGCAAGGACGGCAGGGAGGCGGTGCCGGCCTTCACCGGCGCCGAGTCCCTGGCCAGGTGGCGGCCCGACGCCCGGCCCATCCAGGCCGGCCTGCTCCAGGTCTGCCGGGCCGCCGCCGGTGAGCGGGTCGCGGCGGTCGTGGTGGACGTGGCGGGGCCGGTGCCGTTCGTGATCGAGGGCGAGGTGCTGCAAGCGCTCGCCGCCGTCGAGTCCGGCACGCTCGACCAGCTCTCCGGCGCGACCGTGGCCCGCGTCGAGCCGGAACGCAAGCGCCGCTGGTTCACCAGGAAGTAGGGTCGGCGGGTGGTAGCACTCGTGGCGCTGCTCGGCCTGATCGTCGGCCGCTACGTCAGGACGCTTGCCGACTGCTTCGTGGCCAACCCCTTCGACACCCGCGAAGAGGCGCACGCCGCCCTGGACGCGTTGGTGCGCACTGCTCCCGTGCCGCGCTGGCCGCCCACCGTCGAGGTGGCCACCGCCGCCGTCGCCGCGCTGGTCGCCTGGCGC
Organism: Nonomuraea sp. NPDC049141; assembly: GCF_040648415.1. Taxonomy (NCBI): domain Bacteria; kingdom Bacillati; phylum Actinomycetota; class Actinomycetes; order Streptosporangiales; family Streptosporangiaceae; genus Nonomuraea; species Nonomuraea sp. NPDC049141. Next base: position 496,810 of record NZ_JBEZDR010000001.1, on the reverse strand, counting down.
GCGGGCCTGCCGTACGTCTACTTCGCCCTGATCGGCACGGCCCTGGCGATCATCGACTGGCGGACCACGAGGCTACCGGACGTGATCACCCTGCCGTCGTACCCGATCCTGGCCTTGACCCTGCTCCCCACGGGAGAGTTGTCCAGGGCGCTGCTGGGCGCGCTGGCGCTGGCCGCCGCGTACGCCGTGCTCTGGTTCGCCAGGCCGGAGGCCATGGGCCTGGGCGACGTCAAGCTCGCGGGGCTGATCGGCATGGCGGCCGCGGCGATGAGCTGGCAGGCGTGGGTCGTCGCGGCCGTCGGCGGCCAGCTGTTAGGCGCCCTGTACGCCATCGCCCTGCTCGTCGCCAGACGCGCCACTCGCGACACGCAGTTCCCTTTCGGCCCGTTCATGCTGCTCGGCGCGTTCACGGCGCTCTGTCTCGGCCAGTGAACGCCGGACATCCCACTAGGCGGCACGTGGAAGACTTGTACGCATGTTGCGCTGGTTGACTGCCGGAGAGTCCCACGGCCCTGAGCTCGTTGCCGTTCTGGAAGGCCTGCCGGCCGGGGTCGAGGTGACCACGGCCGCCATCGACGAGGCCCTGCGCCGCCGCCGGCTCGGCTATGGCCGCGGCGCCCGGATGAAGTTCGAGCAGGACCAGGTGACGATCGCCGGCGGCGTCCGGCACGGCCGCACCATGGGCAGCCCGATCGCCGTCCGCATCGGCAACACCGAGTGGCCCAAGTGGGAGAAGGTCATGTCGGCCGACCCGGTCGACCCGGCCGAGCTCGAAGGCCTGGCCAGGAACGCGCCCAGGTCCCGCCCCCGGCCGGGCCACGCCGACCTGGCCGGGATGCAGAAATACGGCTTCGACGACGCCCGCCAGGTCCTCGACCGGGCCAGCGCCCGCGAGACCGCGGCCCGCGTCGCGCTCGGCGAGGTGGCCAGGCGCTTCCTCAAGCAGGCGCTCGGCGTCGACATCGTCAGCCACGTGACCTCCATCGGCGGCGCCCAGACGCCCACCGAAGACCTGCCCGGCCCCAACGACCTGGAGCGCATCGACGCCGACCCCGTCAGGTGCGCCGACCCCGAGGGCAGCGCCGCGATGGTCGCCGTCATCGACCAGGCGCACAAGGACGGCGACACGCTCGGCGGCGTCGTCGAGGTGCTGGCCTACGGCCTGCCGCCGGGGCTCGGCAGCTACACCCACTGGGACCGGCGGCTCGACTCCCGGCTGGCCGGGGCGCTCATGGGCATCCAGGCGATCAAAGGCGTGGCGGTCGGCGACGGCTTCGAGACCGCGCGCAGGCCCGGCTCGCGCGCCCACGACGAGATCGAATACACCGCCGCCGACGGCGTCAAGCGCATCACCAACCGCGCGGGCGGCGTCGAGGGCGGCATGACCAACGGCGAGATCCTGCGGGTCAGCGCCGCGATGAAGCCCATCTCCACCGTCCCGCGGGCGCTGGCCACGATCGACGTCCTGACCGGCGAGGCGGCCAAGGCGCACCACGAGCGTTCCGACGTCTGCGCGGTCCCGGCCGCGGGCATCGTCGCCGAGGCCATGGTCGCGCTGGTGCTGGCCGACGCGGCGCTCGAGAAGTTCGGGGGCGACTCCGTCGAGGAGGTCGCCCGCAACCTGTCCGGCTACCTCTCATCGATGGTGATCAAATGACGAAGGCCGTCCTCATCGGCCCACCGGGGTCCGGCAAGACCACCCTCGGCCGCCTGCTCGCCGACCTGCTCGGCGTCACCTTCCGCGACACCGACGCCGACGTCGAGGCGGTCGCGGGCAAGCCCGTGGGCGACATCTTCATCGAAGAGGGCGAGGCCCGCTTCCGCGAGCTCGAACTGCAGGCCGTACGCCAGGCGCTGGCCGAGCACGACGGCGTGCTGTCCCTCGGCGGCGGCGCGGTGCTCAACGAGGAGGCGCAGGCGCTGCTGGCCGGCCACCCGGTCGTCTACCTCCAGGTGGGCCTGGCCGACGCGGTCCAGCGGGTCGGCCTGGCCTCCGCCCGGCCGCTGCTCGTGCTCAGCCCGCGCAGCCAGCTGAAGAAGCTCATGGAGGAGCGCCGCCCGATCTACGAGCGGCTCGCCGTCCTGACGGTCGTGACCGACAAGCGCGAGCCCGCCGAGCTGGCCGAAGAGATCATGAAGGGCCTCCAGTCATGACCGCGACCAGGATCACCGTACGCGGCGACAGCCCGTACGAGGTGGTGATCGGCACCGGGGTGCTGCCGGAGCTGGCCGGGCTGTTCAAGCCGGGCGTACGCACGGTCGCGGTCATCCACCCGGCGGGCCTGCCCGAGCTGTCCCGCCCGGTCTGCGAGGCGCTGTCCGGCGCCGGATACGACGTGGTGGAGCTCCCCGTGCCCGACGGCGAGCGGGCCAAGTCGGTCGAGGTGGCCGCCGAGCTCTGGTCCGCCCTCGGCCGCTACGGCGTGACCCGATCCGACGCCGTCGTGGGCGTCGGCGGGGGAGCCACCACCGACCTGGCCGGGTTCATCGCCGCGACCTGGCTGCGCGGCGTCCAGGTGGTGCTGGTGCCGACGACGCTGCTGGCCATGGTCGACGCGGCGGTCGGCGGCAAGAACGGCATCGACACACCCGAAGGCAAGAACCTCGTCGGCACCTTCCTGCCCCCGGCGGGCGTGCTGTGCGAGCTGGGCACGCTGTCGAGCATGCCGCGCGCCGACTACGTGGCCGGGCTCGCCGAGGTCATCAAGGGCGGCTTCATCGCCGACCCGACCATCCTCATGCTGGTCGAGGACGACCCCGACGCCGCCGCCACGCCGGAGGGGCCGCACACCCGCGAGCTGATCGAGCGGAAGATCCAGATCAAGGCCGACGTCGTCGGCGCCGACCTGCGTGAGGCCGGGCTGCGCGAGATCCTCAACTACGGCCACACGCTCGCCCACGCGATCGAGCGGGCCGAGGACTACCGCATGCGCCACGGCGAGGCCGTCGCCATCGGCATGGTGTTCGCCGCCGAGCTGTCGAGGCTCGACGGGCGCATCGGGCTCGACCTGGTCGAGCGGACCAGGTCCATCCTCACCTCGGTCGGGCTGCCCACTTCCTACCGGGCCGACGCCTGGCCGCAACTGCGCGACCACATGCGCCTCGACAAGAAGAACCGCGGCGCCAAGCAGCGCTTCGTCGTCCTCGACGGGCTGGCGAAGCCGGGACGGCTGGAAGGCCCGTCCGAGGAGCTTCTGGAGGCGGCCTACCGGGCGGTCGCCCGATGACGCCTTTCGCTCGTTTGGGGGTGGCGCCGGGCGTGGCGGCGGGGTTGGCACTACAGTCGGATGTCCTGAAGCACCACGGCACGGCGGAGATGAACAGCAGGTCATGAGGCAATACGACTCATTCGTCGCTCTTGGTGACAGCTTTACCGAAGGACTGAACGACCCCGGCACCAACGGCCACTACCGCGGCTGGGCCGACCGGGTGGCCGAGCGGCTGGCGGCCGACAACCCGTCCTTCCGCTACGCGAACCTGGCCGTACGCGGCAGGCTGCTCGACCAGATCGTCACCGAGCAGGTGCCGATCGCCGTCGAGATGGCGCCCGACCTGGTCAGCCTGTGCGCGGGCGGCAACGACCTGCTCCGGCCGGGCAGCGACCCCGACCTGATGGCCAAGCGGCTCGCCCGCGCCGTGCGCGAGCTGCGGGCCAGCGGCGCCGACGTGCTGCTGTTCACCGGCGTCGACCCGCGCGACACACCGGTGATGCGGCGGCTGCGCGGCCGGTTCGCCATCTTCTACCTGCACATCCGCTCGATCGCCGACCTGTACGGCTGCCGGCTCGTCGACCAGTGGTCCATGCAGGGGCTGCGCGACTGGCGGGCGTGGAGCGAGGACCGGCTGCACATGAACCAGGACGGGCACCGGCTGGTGGCCGCCCGGGTCCTGGACGTGCTGGGCGTGCCGTTCGACGACTGGCAGAAGGCGTGGCCCGAGCGCACCCTCGACCCCCGCGCCAGGCGCCGCGAGGACGCCCAGTGGATCCGCGAGCACCTGGTGCCGTGGGTGTCCCGCCGCCTCCGCGGCGCCTCCTCCGGCGACGGCCTGGACCCCAAACGCCCCGACCTCACCCCGTGGACCCTCTGACCGGCCCATACCTTAGGACGGAGGCCGGACCACCCGCGAAAGCAGATCCGCCCGGACACCTGGCCCCATTGCGGGGGCGGGCCGCACCGAAAGGACACCCCACCACGAGGGCGGGCCGCGCTGCGAGGGCGGGCCGCACCCAGAGGGGCCGCGCCATGAGGACGGCCCCACACGCGAGTGCGAGCGGCGCCGCGAAGTCCGACCACACCGTGAGGGCGGGCCACACTGAGCGGACGCCACGCCGCAAAGGCGGGCCACCCCAGGGGCCGCGCCGTAGCGGCGGGTCGCATGCGATTGCGAGCCGCCGCGAAGTCGGGACACGCCGCGAAGGCGGGACACCCCGTGAGGGCGGACACCTCGAAGTCGAGCCACCCCGAGAGGGCGGACACCCCGAAGTCGGGTCACGCGCTGAAGGTGGGTCAGTCTTCTGTTGACAGGCGTTTGAGTGCCGCTCGCGGGATCGCCGGGTCCGTGGTGCGCCAGAACGGTGGCAGGGAGCCCAGCAGGAAGCTGCTGTAGCGGGCGGTGGCCAGGCGGGGGTCGAGGACGGCGATGACGCCCTTGTCGTGCTGGGCGCGCAGCAGCCGGCCGGCGCCCTGGGCGAGCAGCAGGGCGGCGTGGGTGGCGGCGACCGTCATGAAGCCGTTGCCGCCCTTGGCCGCCACGTGCCGCTGCCGGGCCGAGGTGAGCGGGTCGTCGGGGCGCGGGAACGGGACGCGGTCGATGATGACCAGGCGCAGCGACGGGCCGGGGACGTCGACGCCCTGCCACAGCGACAGCGTGCCGAACAGGCAGGTCGCCTCGTCCTCGGCGAACTGCTTGACCAGCAGCATCGTGGAGTCGTCGCCCTGGCAGAGCAGCGGTACGTCGAGCCGGTCGCGCAGCGCCTCGGTGGCTGCCTTGGCGGCCCGCATCGAGGAGAACAGGCCGAGCGTGCGCCCGCCCGCCGCCTCGATCAGCTCGGCGATCTCGTCGAGGTAGGCCTGGGGCAGCCCGTCACGGCCGGGCTGCGGCAGGTGCTTGGCGACGTACAGGATGCCCGCCCGTGGGTGGTCGAACGGGGAGCCGACGTCGATGCCCTGCCAGCCCTTGTCGCCCAGCCCCCACTGGCGGGCCAGGCCGTCGAAGGTGCCGCCGAGCGCCAGCGTGGCGGAGGTGAGGACCACCGTGCGGTCGCCGAAGAGCCGGTCGCGGAGCATGCCGCCGACGTTGAGCGGGGCCACCCGCAGCGCGGGCGGGCGGCGGTCGGTGGCGCCTTCCAGCCAGACCACCTCGGCGCGGTCCTCCTCCGAGGCGTGGCCGTAGGCCTCCAGCATGCGCACCGCCGTGTCGTGCACCTCGTCGAGCGCGGTGAAGGCGGCCTTGCGCTGGCCTGCCTTGTCCGGATCGTCCTTGTCGCCGCCGCGTGGGCCGAGCGCCGAGACACACCGCGCCGAGGTGTCGCGCAGCAGTGCCAGCGTGAGCCCGAGCACCTCGGGCAGCTCGTCGACGCGGCCGGGGGGAGCGGCGGCCAGCAGTGCCTTGAGGTCCTCGGACGCCTCCAGGAGCTGGTCGGCGATCGGCTGCTCGATGAGCCGGCCGACCCGGCGTACGGCGAGCGCGGCCGAGCTCTCCGACAGCTCGGCGGTCACCACCGAGGTCACCCGGTCGACCAGCTCGTGGGCCTCGTCGACGACCACCATGTCGTGCTCGGGCAGGAGCGGGATGTCGCCCATCGCGTCGATCGCCAGCAGCGCGTGGTTGGTGACGACCACGTCGACCTCGCCGGCCCGGCTCCTGGCCATCTCGGCGAAGCACTCGGCGCCGCTCGGGCAGCGGGTGGCCCCCAGGCATTCCTGGGCGCTCACCGAGAACTGCCGCCACGCCTGTTCGTTGACCCCGGGCACCAGCTCGTCGCGGTCGCCCGTCTCGGTCTCCTCGGCCCATTCCTGGATGCGCTGGACCATCCGGCCCGTCGCGCCGACCTCGCGCGGGTCGAAGAGCTGGTCCTGCTCGTCGTCCTCGGGCCAGCCGGCCGTCGCCTTGTAGCGGCACAGGTAGTTGCGGCGGCCCTTGAGGATGGCGAACGTCGGCTCGTGCGGCAGCTCCTTGCCGAGCGCCTCGGCCAGCCTCGGCAGGTCGCGGTCCACGAGCTGCCGCTGGAGCGCGATCGTGGCCGTGGAGATGACCACCGGTTTGTCGGCCGCCATGGAGTGCCTGATCGACGGCACCAGATAGGCGAGCGACTTGCCGGTGCCCGTGCCCGCCTGGACCGCCAGATGCTCCTCATCGTCGATGGCCCGCTGCACGGCCTGCACCATCGTGATCTGGCCCCGTCTTTCGCTCCCTCCGAGAGCGTTGACCGCGATGCTGAGCAGTTCTTCGGCTGGGGGCAGATGGGAGTCCGGCACGGCAGTAAACGGTACCGGCAATCGGGGGTCGACGCGCCGAACGCGGTGTGATCGTGTGGACGCATCCCGGCGTTCCCGGTCGGCTCAGGTGGCTCGCGTGGCACACTGGACGATCGGAACTCCAACTGGTCCCAAAGATCTACCATAGAAGGGGCCAATGGGGTACGAGCTCAGGTGGGGAAAGCCGGTTCAGTAGGGTTTACCGGGGTTGAGTGGACGGATAAAGGCTGGTTAAAGCAGTATGTCTGCCATGTCGGAAGTTGTCCCGTTGCCGTCGTTCGGCGAAGTGTTCTTCGATGCCCGAGGTCAGGAGCGGTGCCTCCGGGTCACGTGGCATGAGGGCACCTTGGTGCTCAGCCTGTGGCGAGGTGAGATGTGCACCGCCAGCTTCCGCATGCCGATGGACGATGTCGGCCGGTTGCTCGACACCCTCGACGACGGGTTCGCCGAAGCCACGGGTGAGCAGCCCGCCGTGCCTGCGCACGACCCGGGCACCGAGGTGATCCCCGGCACCGGCCAGTACCAACGGCCGCACCAGAGCTCCCCGCCGCCGCATGACGAGCGGCCCACGGCCGCCCTGTCTCCCAACGACGTCCTGGTGGCCAGGGGCACCCCGCCGCCGCCGGACAAGCTGGTGGCCTCCTACCCCGAGACGACCGGGGCGCGCGACCCCCATGGCCAGCAGTACGGCGAGCGGGCGTCCTTCGGCGCCCCGCAGTACGGCCAGCCGAATCCGCGCGAGCCGTTCACCGGCCCCCAGTACACCGAGCCCGAGGCGCCCGAGCCCTTCACCGGCCCGCAGTACGCCGTCCCCGGCGCCCCGGAGCCCTACAACGGCCCCCAGTACACCGGAGACCCGTTCACCGGCCCCCAGCAGTACGCGCAGCCGGCGCAGGACCCAGGCGAGCCCGTCTACCAGATGCCGGGTGAGCGCCGCCGTCAGGCGCCCACGTCCACCGACCCGCTCGGCTTCCCCTCCCAGACCGCCCAGCCGAACCGGCAGCAGCCCGACCCCTTCCCCCAGCAGCCGGCTCACGACCCCTACGGCCAGCGCGGATACCAGCCGCAACAGCCGCCCCCGGCGGCGCTGCCGGACTCGGGTGCCGCCGGGCTCGGCACCCCGATGCACGGCATTCCCGGCGCGGGAAGGCGCCAGGAGCCCATCACCTACCGCGAGAAGTACCCGCAGGTGCCCTACCCGTCCACGGACGGCTTCCCGGCCTACCAGACCCCGCCCAACCCGGTCGACCCGCTGTTCTCGATGGGCAGCAACCAGCAGCAGGTCCCGCCGTACCAGGCGGACCTGTCCCGCCCCTACGTGGGCGACCCGATGTTCTCCACCGGCGAGCGGCTCCGTCCCGACCAGGAGTACGACGACGACAGGGACCGCCGCAGGGAGTGGTGAGCCGGCACACCTTCAGGAGCGGTACGCTGCGATCGCGTGCCCGTGCCGACGTGGAGGAGCGCCGTGAACACCACCATGGGCCTGCAACTGCTGCTGATGGCGGCAGGAGCGGTCGCGGTCTCCGCCGTCGCCCGCCGCAAGGGCTGGCCGGCGCCGCTGCTGCTGGTGGCCGCCGGGCTGCTGGTCTCGCCGCTGGTGCCGGGCGTGCCGCTCGACCCCGACCTTGTGCTGTACGTGTTCCTGCCGCCGCTGCTCTACTCGGCCGCGCTCGACAGCTCCTACCTGCGCCTGCGTGACGTCAAGCGGGCCGTGGCGCTGCTGTCGGTCGGGCTGGTGCTGTTCACCACGGCCGTCATCGGGCTGGTCGTCCACCTGCTGCTGCCGGAGCTGTCGCTGGCGGCGGCGTTCGCGCTGGGCGCCATCATCGCGCCGCCCGACGCCGTGGCCGCCGTCGCGGTCGGCAGGCGGCTCGGCCTGCCGCGCCGGGCGCTGACGATCCTCATCGGCGAGAGCCTGTTCAACGACGCGACCGCGCTGACCCTCTACCGCGTGGCGATCGGCGCGGCCGTGGGCGGCACGGTGGACCTGCTCGAAGGCGTCGGCGAGTTCCTCTACTCGGCGGCGGTCGGGGTGGCGATCGGGCTGGCGCTGGCGTTCCTGTTCGCCTGGGTGTTCCGGCACACCCGTGACTCGCTGGTCGAGAACACGCTGATGCTGCTGATCCCGTTCGCCGCCTACCTGGCGGCCGAGTCGGTGCACGCCTCGGGCGTCATCGCGGTGGTGATCGTCGGACTGTATCTCGGCAACCAGATGCACCAGCGGGGGTTCGGCACCCGGCTGGTGTCCGACGCGGTGTGGAAGGTGACCGACTTCTTCCTGGAGGCGATCGTCTTCGCGCTGATCGGCCTGCAACTGGTCACCGTGATCAAGGGGATCGGGGGCGGCGGCTACGGCGCGTGGGAGGTCGCGCTGTACGCGGGCGTGGTGTTCCTGGTGACCGTGCTGGCGAGGTTCGTCTGGATGTTCCCCGTCACGTACCTGACCAGGCTGTTCAGAAGGAACGAGCCGGGGCCCGCGGTCTCCCATGTCGTGATCATCAGCTGGGCGGGCATGCGCGGGGTCGTCTCGCTCGCCGCCGCCTTCGCCATCCCGGTCGGCACGCCCAACAGGGACATCCTGCTCTTCCTCACGTTCACCACGGTGATCGGCACGCTGCTCGTCCAGGGCACGACGTTCCCCATGTTGATCAGGCGGCTGCGCGTGTCGAGCGATCAGGAGCAGTATGAGGACCGGCTGGCCGAGGCGTCGGCGCAGCAGGCCGCGCTCGCCGCGGGCCTGGAGGTGCTCGACCGCCTGGCCGAGGCCGAAGGCGAGCCCGACGAGATCCAGAAGCAGGTCATCGATCAGCTCAAGGAGAAGTCGTGGCGGCGCTCGCTGACGGCGTGGGAGCGCCTGGGCGGCGGCACCGCCCAGGGCGGCGCCGAGACGCCCAGCTCCCTCTATCGCCGGCTGCGCCGCGAGATGCTGCAGACCGAGCGCGAGACGTTCGTCCGGCTACGCGACGAACGCCGGCTCGACGACGAGGTGCTCCGCGAGGTGATGGCCGAGCTCGACTTCGAGGAGGCCATCCTGGAGCGTTAACCCATCGCGTTGTCGACGAAGCACCACTTCCACGCCTCGCCGGGCTCGAACGACTGCATCACCGGGTGGGAGGTGCCATGGAAGTGCTTGGTGGCGTGTTTGCTGGGCGAGGAGTCGCAACACCCGATATGACCGCACTCCAGGCAGCGGCGCAGGTGCACCCAGCGGCCACCGGCGGCCAGGCACTCCTCGCAGCCTTCGGGCGTGCGTGGAGGCGGGTCGCCTGCCTTGAGAAGATGCTCACACGTTGTCATGGGGAAATCCTAGAACGCCGGCCGTGTCCCCGTGTGCCCGGACTCCTTGCCGCCGGATGACAAGCCGGGGGCGCGAATCCGTTGGGTAGGGTCCCCAGTATGCGTCGCCTCAAAAGCCGGTTCGTGCCCCTCGCAGCCTTCGCCATGTTCGTGCTCGCCGCCGGATGCGGTGAGGTCAACAACACCATCGACAAGGCTCAGTCCTGCCTGGAGGCCCCGAAGATCGTCACCGAGCTGGGCGCCAAGATCACCCAGCTCAAGGACGACCCCAAGGCCATGGAGAAGGCCCTCGACGACAGCGCCGCCAAGCTCAACGAGGTGGCCGACAAGGCCGCCAACACCACCCTCAAGGAGGCTTCGGACGACCTGGCCAAGACGCTGAGCGGCATCGACGTCAAGGACGTCAACGGCGCCGTCGACGCGGTCCAGAAGGTCGGCACCGAGACCGCCACCTACCTGAAGACGGTCGCCCAGGCCTGCGGCGGCTAACCCCGGCTTCTCTAGGGGGAATATGTGCAAACTAGCGTCGTTCGTATGGAGCCTGACCCGCGTTTCACCCTTGCGAATGAACGCACGTTCCTCACGTGGTTGAGCACCGCGCTGGCACTCAGCGCGGGTGGGGTGGCCATGGCCGCGCTCCCGGACGGTCTGTTCATCCCATGGGTGCGCACCGCTCTGGCCGTCGTCCTGGTCACCCTCTCCGCGCTGGCGGCGGGCATGGCCTACCCGCGCTGGCGCAACATCCAGCGCGCGCTGCGCGAGCGGGCGCCGCTGCCGCCACCCGCCCTGGCCGCCGTCTTCGGGTACGGCGTGGCGGCGGTCGCGGTGATCGCCCTGGTGGTCATCGTCATGGGGGCCTGATCCGGCCGTGTCCGACGAGATCTGGGACCCCGGGCTGCAGAGCGAGCGGACCCGCCTGGCCTGGGTACGCACCGCCGTGGCCCTGTCGTCCGGCGGCCTGGGCGCGATGGGCCTGTCGGCGCGGCACGGGCTGCCCCTCGGCGTCATCGCCGCGTTCGTGCCGGCCGCGTTCTGCGGTGCCGCGCTGCTGCTCAGGACCGGGATCCGGTTCCGTCGCGTCCAGGAGGCGCTGCACGGCGGCAGGTCCGTGGACGCCGGGCTCGACGCGTTGTTCGCCTGGCTCGGCACGCTCAGCGTGGTGGGCGGAGCGCTCGCGTTCGTGCTGGCTCTCGCGTAAGCGGTTGCGATTTTCCGACAAATAGGACGACACTCGAAGGAGGGGGTGACTCATGGAAGAAGAGATCAGGAGTCTGCCGTTCGAGTGTCAAGAGTGCTGGTACGTGTGGGAAGAGGAATACCACGTCAGGCACTTCGACGATCGCCACGGCAATGAGCGCGAGATCTGGTTGCGCTGCGGTGTGCCGGTCCCACCGCCTTCGTCGGGGGCGCTCTGCCCCAAGTGCGGCTGCCAGCACGTCACGATGTTCCCGGCAGGCTACCTCAGACGGCATCCGGAGCTGATGTCTCCGGCCGAGCCCGCGCCGCCCGACGCGACGCCGCTGCTCAGTCCGGTTCAGAGACGGGTTTACCCTCTCTAACCTGACAGTAGGTGAGCATTTCATAGCCCTGAGTGTCATAGTGCCGTCTTGTCCGGGTCACGGGTGGGGCGGACACTCGAAATCGGATGGCGGTACCTGACCGGGGGTGGTCCTGGTGCGCGAAGGGTTCAATACCCAGGAGACATGGCCTTTCGAGTGCATGCGCTGTTTGCATGTCTGGGAGGAAGAGTACGTCGTCAGGCATCTGACCGACGACTACGGCAACCAGGTCAAGATCTGGTTGCGAGGCAGTGTGACCGTACAGCCGCCAGGGTCGGACACGTGCTGTCCGGGCTGCGGGGCGTACCACGTCACCTCGTTCCCGACGGGATACCTCTCACGTCACCCCGAGCTGGTGCCCATGCCGGCGCCGGAGCCGGAGCCCGTGGCGGAGCTGCCCGCCGCGCGAGACGTGGTGGTGCGGGCGCCCATGGCGCGGGCGGCCCTCCCCGGACGGCTGCTGCTGGCGGTCGGGCTGCCCGTGGCGCTGTTCGTGGGCTACGAGCTGTACGAGAACATGACGCGCGTGGTGCACCCGCGCTGACGGCCGACTTCGGGCGCCCGCCGCCGATTGCCGCGAGCGCCCGAGGCCGTTAGCTGAGGCTGTCCAGCCAGGCCTGGTGCAGGCCGGCGAAGCGGCCGGAGGCGGCGATGAGCCGGTCCGGCGAGCCGTCCTCGACGATCTCGCCCCGCTCCATGACCAGCACCCGGTCGGCGATCTCCACGGTCGACAGCCGGTGCGCGATGATCAGCGCCGTCCGGTCGGCGAGGATCGTGCGCAGCGCCCGCTGCACCAGCCGTTCGCTCGGCACGTCGAGGCTGGAGGTCGCCTCGTCGAGGATGAGCACCGCGGGGTCGGCCAGGAACGCCCTGGCGAACGCCACCAGCTGGCGCTGACCGGCCGACATGCGCCCGCCCCGCTGGCCCACCTCGGTGTCGTAGCCGTCGGGCAGCGCGGAGATGAACTCGTGCGCGCCGATCGCCTTGGCCGCCTCGCGCACCTCGCGGTCGGACGCGCCGGGGCGGCCGAACCTGACGTTGTCGGCGACCGTACCGCTGAACAGGAAGTTCTCCTGCGTCACCATGACCACGGCCTTGCGCAGCGTCGGCTCGTCGAGCTCGCGCAGATCGACGCCGTCGAGCAGGACGCGGCCGGCGGTCGGGTCGTAGAAGCGGGAGATCAGCTTGGCCAGCGTCGTCTTGCCCGCGCCGGTCGAGCCGACCAGCGCGACACTCTGCCCGGCCGGGATCGTCAGATCCAGCCCCGGCAGGATCGGCCGCTCCTCCACGTAGGCGAACCGGACGCCCTCGAACTTGACCTTGCCGCGGGCCTTGGGCAGAGCCTGCGGCTCGCGCGGCTCCGGCACGGCCGGCTCCTCCTCCAGCACGCCCGACAGCTTCTCCAGCGCGGCACCCGCCGACTGGAGCGTGTTGTAGAACTGGCTGATCTCCTGCATCGGCTCGTAGAACTGGCGCAGGTAGAGCAGGAAGGCCGCCAGCACGCCGACCGTGACCTCGCCGTGCAGCGCCAGCCAGCCGCCGTAGACCAGCACGCCCGCCACGGTCACGTTGCCGATCAGCTTGATGCCCGGCATGAACACCGCGATGAGGTGCATGCTGCTGGCGTTGGCGCCGCGGTAGTCGTCGTTGAGCTGCTTGAAGATCTCCTGGTTACGCGGCTCCCGGCGGAACGCCTGCACGGCGCGGATGCCGGTCATCGACTCCACGAAGTGCACGATGACCAGCGCCACCGTCTCCCTGGTCCGCCGGTAGACGATCGCCGACTGACGGCGGAACCACCGGGTGAACAGCAGCAGCAGCGGCAGCGGGATCAGTGCCACCAGCCCTAGGTGGACGTCGAGCACCAGCAGCAGCGCGGCCGTGCCGAACATGGTGAGCACGGCGGTGACCAGGCCGTCGAAGCCCGACTGCAGCAGCTCGGCGATGGCGTCGATGTCGGAGGTGAGCCGCGAGATGACCCGGCCGGAGGTGTACTTCTCGTGGAAGCTCAGCGACAGCCGCTGGAAGTGGTCGAACACCCGTCTGCGCAGCTCCAGCAGGATGTTCTGGCCGATGCGGCCCGACAGCTGCAGGAACACCTGCCGGGTGAGGGCCTGCGTCACCGCCGCCGCCAGGATCACCCCGACGACGGTCAGCAGCGTGCCGGGGCCGGTGCCCTTGAGCATCGGCGGGATGCCCGCGTCGATGCCGACCTTCACCAGGTAGGGGATCGCCAGGCCGGCCAGGTTGGACACGATGATGATGCCGGTGAGCAGGGCGATCGCCTTGCGGTGCGGGGTGAGCAGGTCGCCGAGCAGTCTGCGGGAGCGCTCCCGCAGTAAGACCGTCACCGTCTCGGACAAATCATCCTGATTCTCGGAGGCGACACCCCGCCAGTCGGCCGCGTTCGGGGTCGTGGTGGTCGTCATCGGAGTGCTCCTTCCGAGGGGTCGAAGTCGGCGTCCTGGGCGAGCAGCTCACGGTATTCGGGCACCTCGTCGAGCAGGTCGTGGTGCCGCCCGACGTGCGTGATCGTGCCGTCCCTGAGCAGCGCCACCTTGTCGGCCAGCAGGACCGTGGAGGCGCGGTGGGCGACCACGATGCCGGTCGCCTCGCGCAGCACGTGACGCAGCGCCTCCTCCACCAGCGCCTCCGTCTCGACGTCGAGCGCGGACAGCGTGTCGTCGAGGACCAGGACGCGCGGCTTGCTCAGCACGGCCCGCGCCAGCGCCAGGCGCTGCCGCTGGCCGCCGGACAGGGACATCCCCTGCTCGCCGATCCGGGTGTCGAGGCCCCAGGGCAGGTCGTACACGAACATGGCTTGGGCGGTGCGGATGGCGTCGTCGAGCTCCTCCTCGGTGGCGTCGTGGCGGCCGAGCGTGAGGTTCTCGCGCACGCTCATCGAGAACAGCGTCGGCTCCTCGAACGCCGTGGCCACCACCTCGCGAAGCGCGGGCAGCGACAGGTCGCGCACGTCGTGTCCGTCGATCGTGACCCGCCCCGCTGTGGGGTCGATCAGCCGGGGTACGAGCGAGGTCATCGTCGTCTTGCCCGAGCCGGTCGCGCCGACGATGGCGACCGTCTCGCCCGGCCGTACTTCAAGCCATACGTCACGCAGCACCGGCTGGTCGGCGCCGGGGAAGCGGAACTCCACGCCCTCGAAGCGCAGGTGGCCGCGCGGCCGCTCGATCGAGTCGGTGCCGCCCTCGATGGCCGGGACCGTGTCCATGACCTCCATGACGCGGTCGGCGGAGGTCATCGCCTCCTGGGCCATCGCCAGGATGTAGCCGAGGCTGGCGATCGGCCAGACGAGCTGCAGCATCAGCGTGGTGAAGGCGACCAGTGTGCCCAGTGTCATCGAGCCGCTCCCCACGGCCAGCGCGCCGAGCAGCAGGACCAGGGCGAGGGTGAAGTTGGGGATCATCTCGAGGAAGGTGAAGAAGCGGGCGGACAGCCGTACCTTGTCCATCGAGGTGCCGTAGACCTTGCGTGCCGTGTCGTCGAACTGGTCGAACACGTGGTGCCGGCGGCCGAACGCCTTGATCGTCCGGATGCCGATCGCCGACTCCTCGACGACCGTGGCGAGGTCTCCCTGCTGGTCCTGCACCTGGCGGGAGATCCTGATGTACTTCTTCTCGAAACTCAGCGACGTCAGCACGATCGGCACCGCCGACGCGGCCACCAGCAGCCCGAGCGGCCAGTACATGTTCAGCAGCAGCACCGTCACGGTGGTCAGCTGCAGGATGTTCATGACCAGGAAGAGCATGCCGAAGCCGAGGAAGCGGCGGATCGTGGACAGGTCGGTGGTGGCCCGCGAGAGCAGCTGGCCCGACTGCCAGTCGCCGTGGAAGCCCATCGGCAGGCGCTGCAGGTGCGCGTAGAGGTCGTCGCGGATCTGGGTCTCCAGCCCGAGGACCGGGCCGGTCTGCGTCCAGCGCCTGAAGAAGATCAGGAACGCTTCGAGCACGCCCACGCCCAGGGCGATGAGCCCGAGGGGGAGCAGGGCACCGGAATCGCCGTGGAGCACGGGCCCGTCGACGACCTCCTTGCCCACGAGAGGCAGGGCGATGCTCGCCCCGATGCCGATGATCGCGGCCAGCCAGATGAAGACCAACCTGAGGACGTAGGGGCGGAGATAGGGCTTCATCCGCCACAGGGCGTTGGAGGTGAGTGGCTTGGAGATGGGCAGGGGACGGCGAGGAGAACGCGTATCGGGAGGCATCCCATCCAGGCTAATACGTCGGATCAACCGATTTTCTTGCAGGTACCGCCTGCTCCGTGCCCCCAAAGCGGAACAGTTTTCCAACCACACAGCCCATTGAGAGGCCAGGTCCAAGGGCTGTGGGGTGATAAATCCGGATGCGTCCGGGGCCGTCGATCGGGTTGACTGCCTCGCATGATCTCGTCGCGGCAGGTGTCGGTGAGCGGCTACGCGGGCGAGCGGGATCTGCGGGCGATGCAGGAGCTGAGCAGCCGCCTGTGGTCCCCGGGCGCCCGCTGGCACGTCGGCGATCTGGCCTGGGGCCGCTTCCAGCACACCGGCAGGGAGCCGGAGTGGCCGACGCGGCTGTGGCGGGCGGGGGAGCGGACGGTCGCCTGGGGCTGGATCGAGCTGCCCGACCATCTCAACCTGGCGGTCGATCCGGCGTACGACGGGCTGGCCGGGGAGGTGCTGGACTGGTTCGCCGCGACGGCGCCCGACGTACGGCGGTCGGTGAGCGTGCTCGACTCCGAGCCGCACCTTCTGGCGGCGCTCGACCGGCACGGCTATCGGGACGCCGGTGATGTGCCGTTCTTCGTCCAGCTCGCCCACGACCTGCGAGACCTCGCCGAGCCGGATGCGCCGCCCGGATACCGGCTCAGGACCGTGGGGGAGGCCGACGTGCCCGGCCGGGTAGCCGCGCACCGGGCCGCGTTCCACCCCTCGCGAGTGACCGAGGAGAGCTACCGGGTCGTACGGGCCGCCTGGCCGTACCGGGCGGATCTGGACTGGATCGTCGAAGCGCCAGGCGGGGAGGTGGCCGCGTACTGCCTGGTCTGGCTGGACGAGGCCAGGCAGGCGGCGGTGAAAGAACCGGTGGGCACCGTCCCGGGACACCGGCGGCGCGGGCTCGCGCGCGCCGTCTGCCTGGCGGCCCTGCACGCGGCCCGGAACGCGGGCGCGACACGGGCCGTGGTCGGGCCGCGTGGCGACGCCGCCTACCCGGCCCCGGCGCGGCTGTATCGCGGCCTCGGCTTCCGCGACGTCGCCAGAAGCCGCCTTCTGTGCTCCCGACCGCGTTGAGGCACGCGAATCCTAGAAGGGGTACGTGGGTGGCTCGCCGCGCATGGTGACCCAGCGGGTCTCGGTGAACGCCTCGATGTTGGCGGCGGCGCCGCCGAAACGGGCTCCCGTGCCGGAGGCGCCGATGCCGCCGAACGGGCTGTTGGCCTCGTCGCTGACCGTCTGGTCGTTGATGTGCACGATGCCGGTCGGGATGCGGTCGGCCAGGGCCAGGCCCTTCATCACGTCCCGGGTGACGATCCCCAGCGACAGCCCGTACTCGGTGGCGGTGGCCAGCCGTACGGCCTCCTCCACGCCGGAGAACCGGGTGACCGGCGCGACGGGCCCGAAGATCTCCTCGGTGAAGGCGGGCGCGTCCGGCGTCACCTCCGACAGCACGGTGGCCGGGTAGAACAGCCCGTCGTAGGTGCCACCCGCGGCGAGCTTCGCGCCGGCGTCCACGCTCGCGGTGACCACCCGGTGGATCCGGTCGCGCTGCCCGGCGTCGATCAGCGGGCCGAGCGCGACCTCCTGGCCGGCCGGGTCGCCGACCGGCAGGTTCGCGGCCTTGGTGGCGAGCCGTTCCACGAAGTCGTCGTAGACGCGCTCGTGCACCAGGTGCCGTCCGGTCGTCATGCAGATCTGGCCCTGGTGGAAGAACGTGCCGAACGCGGCGAGGTTGGCGGCCTGGTCCACGTCGGCGTCGTCGAGGACGATCAGCGCCGAGTTGCCGCCGAGCTCCAGGTGCGCCCGCTTGAGGTGCCGGCCGGCCAGCTCGCCCACCCGGCGCCCCGCGGCGGTCGAGCCGGTGAAGGAGATGACGCGCACCAGCGGGTGCGTCACCATCGCCTCGCCCACGTCGGTCCCGCCGGGCAGCATCTGGAAGACTCCCGGCGGCAGGCCCGCCTCCTCCAGGACGCGGGCGATCGTCACGCCGCCGGTCACGGCGGTCCTGGGGTCGGGCTTGAGGATGACCGCGTTGCCCAGGGCCAGCGCGGGCGCG
Organism: Nonomuraea sp. NPDC049141; assembly: GCF_040648415.1. Lineage (NCBI taxonomy): Bacteria > Bacillati > Actinomycetota > Actinomycetes > Streptosporangiales > Streptosporangiaceae > Nonomuraea > Nonomuraea sp. NPDC049141. Next base: position 479,206 of record NZ_JBEZDR010000001.1, on the reverse strand, counting down.
ACCGAGCGGATCCCCAGGATGATCGGCACGTTGAACGGCGAGATGACCCCGACGACGCCGACGGGCATCCGCCTGGCCATCGACAGGCGCGGCTCCTCGCTCGGCAGCAGCTCCCCGTAGGACCGGCTGGGCAGGCTCGCCGCCTCGTAGCACTCCTGCTCGGCGACATGCACGGCGAACCCGGCCATGGCGGGCACCGCGCCGACCTCGCGGACGTTCCACCAGGTGATCTCTTCGGCGTGCTCGGCCCAGAGCCGCGCCGCGCGCCGCAGCACGTCCGCGCGCCGGGGGTGCGGGGTGGCGGCCCATTCGCGCTGCGCCTCGGCCGCGCTCTCGGCGGCTCTGCCGAGGTCGGCCGCGTCGGCCAGGCCGGTCTGCCCGAGTACGGATCCCGTCGCGGGCTCGGTCACGTCGATCGTGCCGCCGCTGCCGGGGGACCAGGCCCCGGCGACGAAGATCCGGCCCTGCCAGGTTGCTGAGTCGAGGAACACCTGCGCCCCCTTCGCTCGCGGACAAGGGCCGAATGTAGTTCGGAGGTGCGGCGCAATCAATACGGCGTTTCAGCTACTGGAACACAAATTTCCGCCGCGGAAGCCGAGCCCGCTGGAGATCTCTCCGGCGGTACGGCGCAGCGGCCCCTCCAGGCGGCCCACGACCGAGTCGACGGGGACGTTCCAGGTCGTCAGGTGCACCGCGATGTTGATGGCCGCCACGACGTTGCCCGACCTGTCGCGCACCGGCGCCGCCAGGGACCGCAGCCCCGGGGCGAGCTCCTCGTCGTTGACCGCGATGCCGCTCTGCCGTACCCGCTCCAGGGCGGCGACGAGCTGCTCGCGCGCGGTGATGGTACGGGGGCCGCGCCGGGCGAAGTCGGTACGGTCGAGCAGCGCGCGCAGCGCGGCGGGCTCGCGGAAGGCGAGCAGGACCTTGCCCATCGAGGTGCAGTAGGCCGGCAGCCGCGAGCCGACGTGCAGGTTGAGATCGACCGCGAACCCGCCGCCGCCCCTGCCGCTGCGCCGCCGCTCCACGTAGACGATGTCGGGCCCGTCGAGCACGGCCATGCTGGCGGCGTAGCCGGTCTCGTCGGACAGGGCCTGGAGGTGGCGGGCGGCGACCCGGGTGATCTCCATCGAGTTGATCGCGGCGAAGCCGAGGTCGACGACCCGCGGCCCCAGCGAGTATTTCTTCGTCTCGGGGTCCTGCTGGACGTAGCCGAGCTTGGCCAGCGTGGCCACGTAGCGGTAGGTCGTGCTCTTGTTCAGGCCGGCCGAACGGGCCAGGTCGGCGATGCCGAGGATCGGCCGTGCCTCGCTGAACGTCGAGAGGATCAGCAGCCCGCGCTCCAGCGACTGGGAAGTCATGCGTCAAGCGTTTCATATGCTCGAACGCTGCGTTGACTTGTGGCACGGCGGGCGCAGGTCCCGTTACTGCCGGTCGGATACCGTCTGGAAGACTCGGCCCCGTGACCCTGGCGGTACGGCACTACATCGACGGGCGCTGGTCCGACTCAGGCACCGGGCGGCGATACGACAAGCACAACCCGTGGACGGGCGCCGTCCTGGCCGAGGTCGCCGCGGGCGACGCCGAGGACGCCCGGCACGGCGTCGAGGCGGCGCACGCCGCGTTCGCCTCCTGGTCGGCGACGTCGCCGACGGACCGGCAGCGCGTCCTGCTCCGCGCCGCCGACGTCGTCGAGCGGCGGACCGAGGAGATCGCCGGGCTCCTGACGGCCGAGATCGGCTGCACCCGGCAGGTCGCCATGATGCACATCGGCTTCTGCGCCTCCCTGCTGCGCCAGGCGTCCGGGCTGGCCCACGGCCCGATCGGGCAGATCATGCCGTCGGACGTCCCCGGCACTCGCGCGTACGCCATCAGAGGGCCGGTCGGCGTGGTCGCCGCCATCGCGCCGTGGAACGCGTCGCTGGTCCTGGCCGCGCGGGCCATCGTGGGGCCGATGGCGCTGGGCAACACCGTGGTGCTGAAGCCCTCCGAGGAGTCACCGCTGACCGGTGGCGCGCTGTGGGCGGAGGTGTTCGCCGAGGCCGGACTGCCTGCCGGGGTGCTCAACGTGGTCACCCACGCGCCCGGCGACGCCGGCGCCATCGCCGAGGAGCTGATCGGCCACCCGCACGTCCGCCGCGTCAACTTCACCGGCTCGACCGTCACCGGCCGGCGGCTGGCCGAGGCGGCCGGGCGGCACCTCAAGCGCATCGTGCTGCAGCTCAGCGGCCACAACCCGCTGATCGTGCTGGCCGACGCCGACCTCGGCTACGCGGTGAACGCCGCCGCCTACGGCGCCTTCGTCCACCAGGGGCAGGTGTGCATGTGCGCCCGCCGCATCTACGTCGAGCGGGCGATCGCCGGTGAGTTCACCGAACGGTTCGCCGCCAAGGCGGCCACGCTGCCGATGGGCGACCCGGCCGACCCGCGCACGGTCATCGGCCCGCTGATCAACAAGTGGGCGCTCTCGCTCGTCACCCGCCGTGTCGAGGAGGCCGTCGCGATGGGCGCCGGCCTGCTCGCGGGCGGTACGCCCGAGCCACCGTGCTACCCGGCCACCGTACTCACCGGAGTGCCGGCGGGCGCCGAGCTCGCCTTCGACGAGACCTTCGGTCCCGTCGTCATCCTCGACGTCGTCGAGGACGCGGACGAGGCGGTACGGCGGGCGAACGAGTCCCGCTTCGGCCTGACCGCGGCCGTGTTGACCGGGCAGCCGAGCCGGGGACTGGAGATCGCCCGGCGGCTGGAGGCGGGGATCGTGCACATCAACGACCAGCCGGTCAACGACGAGCCGCAGATGCCGTTCGGCGGGGTCAAGGACAGCGGCTGGGGGCGCTTCGGCGTGGGCTTCGCCGCCGAGGACTTCACCGAGCTGCAGTGGGTGACCTCCCGCGACACCCCACGGCCCTTCGCCTTCTGACTTTCAGACCGGGGTGACCGCCTAGACGGCCGGATTCCGGGCATTTGTTGGGGTCTTGCGTGAAGAAGGAGCCCTCGATGAAGAGTTCGGAGAAGACGGTGACCGCGGCGGGGAAGGCGGGGCGGGAGGCGCGGACCGCCGCCAGGAGGGCGGCCCGGCATCCGGCGCTGAACCGGCTCACCAGGGTCGGGCTGGCCTGCCGCGGTGTCCTGTACGCCCTGATCGGGGTACTGGCCGTGCAGATCGCGCTCGAAGGAGGGGGCCAGGAGGCGGACAAGGCGGGAGCGATCTCGACGGTGGCGCGGTGGCCGTTCGGGGAAGTGGTGTTGTGGGTGATGGTGGCGGGGTTCGTCGCGCTGACGCTCTGGCAGTTTTCGGAGGCGCTGCTCGGCGGTCCCGGAGTGGCGGACCGGCTCGCCTCGGCCGGCCGGGGCGCCGTGTACGTGCTGATCTGCAGCACGCTGCTGAGCGTGCTGCTGGCCGGGAAGACCTCCTCCGACGACGAGAAGTCGCGCGACGCGACGGAGGCGCTGCTCGGTCTGCCGGGCGGCCCGTTCCTCGTGGGCGCCATCGGACTGGGCCTCGTCGCGCTCGGCGTCCACTGGGTGCGTGAGGGCGTCACGAAGGGCTTCCGTGAGGAGCTGAACCTCGGCCAGATGTCCCGGCGAGCCCGCTCCGTCATGGACAAGCTCGGGCTCGCCGGGTACGTCGCCCGTGGGGTCATCGCCGGCTTGGCCGGGGTCTTCGTCGTCCAGGCGGCGATCACGTACGACCCGGACAAGGCGGGCGGCCTGGACGCGACGCTCAGAGCCTTCGCCGACACCCCCGCGGGGCCCTGGCTGCTGGTGACGGTCGCCTTGGGGCTGGTGTTGTTCGCGGGATACTGCTTCGGCGAGTCACGCTGGCGCCGCGTCCACTGATGGCGAGGCGAGTTACCTGGGCGCCGCGTCCATGAGACGGGTCACGCGGGCGTCGCGTCCACGAGGTTCGTCACGCGGGCGTCGCGTCCGCTGACGGGCGGGAGCGGAGCAGGCCGGCGTGCCGGCGGATGTCGGTCGTGGCCGCGTCCAGTTTCTCCTCGTCGGGGAGCGTGGTGTTGCCCTCGTACGTGACCCCCTCCGGCACCTCACCCGACCCGACCGGGTCGGCGTCCCAGAAGTTGCCCCGGTAGACGACGTTCTCCAGCGGCGGCGACACCTGCAGGACGGCCGTGTTGTCGGCGCCCGCGACCACGTTGTCCTCGACGGTCACCCACGCGGCGCCGTAGTCGGTGTAGAGGCCGAAGTTGTACGGCGTGCGGGTGTCCTTGATGACGTTGCCCCGGATCACCGCGCCGTTCTCGTACGAGTCGCCCTGCGGGCCCGACAGGTAGACGCCGCCGCCGTCGGCCAGCACCAGCATCGTGCCGGCGGTGAGGTTGCGCAGGATGCGGGTGCCCTGGGCGGGCCCGGCCACGATGCCGCAATGGGGCACGTCCCCGACCTGGTTGTGGGCGACCGTGCAGCCCTTGGTGCCCATCAGCGCGACGCCGGGGGAGCCGGCGAACTCCAGGCCGGTGTGGTGGATCCAGTTGTCCTCGACCAGGGCGTTCTCGGTCCCGGTGACGGAGACGGCGGTGGCCGAGAGCGTGTCGAAGTCGCACCCGCGCACGCTGACGTCCGCGCCGCCGGTGAGCCCCAGCCCGGCGGCGCCCATCCGGGTGAAGCGGCAGCGCTCGATCTCCACGCGTACGCCGCCCTCGACCACCACGCACGCGGGGATCGTGGCCGACTCGCGCGGAACCGTCACCCACGCCTGCCCCTCGACCAGCGACACCTTGTCGACGGGGCCGCCCTCGTAGTAGCCGCTGCCGTGGTAGTGCGGGAAGCCTTCCGCCCGGCCGGGCCGCAGCCAGGTGGCGTCGGCGAAGACCAGGCCGCGGAAGGACACGTCGCTCGTGCCGGTGGCCCGCAGCAGCGTCTCCAGAACCGGGGCGACCACCCGCGTACGGTCCGGCGCCTCTCCCGGGAGGGGCAGGTAACGCAGGACGTGGTGGCCGGGCCGCGAGCGGTCCAGGACGAAGGTGCCGGGCTCGGTGAGGAAGGTGACGTCGTTCTCGATCCGGGTCGGCAGGCCGGGTCCGCGTGAGACGTTGCCTTCCCAGGCGTAGTTGTAGAGGTCGAGGGCCCGCTCGAAGCCGGGCTGAGCCATGGTGATCGCGGTCCGCCCGTCATGGCCGGTGACCGTGGCGACGCCGAAGCGGGCCTCGGTCCACGGGTAGACGCCGCGGTAGACGAACTCGACGTCGCCGGGGCTGTGCCAGGTCCCGGGGACCGCGCTGTCGGTCTCGTAGCCGGTGTCCGTCATGGTCGCGGTGCCGGGCAGGCCGTCCATGGCGGCGCGCTCGGACCGGCGGCCGTCGACGTACAGCTGGCGCGTGTCCAGCTCGCCCACGTCGGCCAGCCAGACGCCGTCCTCGACCCGCCAGCCGGTGATCTCCCGCCCGCCGCTGACGACGACCTCCTCCTGCTCGGCGGTCCCGTAGCCGAAGGCCTCGTAGACGACCCGGTGACCGTCACGGCCGGAGTCGGCCTCGGTGAGCTCGAACGGCGTGGTCAGCACGTGGGTCCCGGCCCGTAACCGGATGACGACGTCTCCGCCCGCGTCCCGGGCGGCGTCCCGGGCGCGGTGCAGGCCGGCGAACGGGCGCTCCGCAGTGCCGGGCCAGGAGTCACTGCCCGAAGGATCGACATGGAACTCGGTCATGATGCACCGCCTTTGCTGTTTATGATGTACACAGTGTTTTATACCATAAACAAGGGAGGCGCCAATGACCAGAGGCGGCACGGATGATTCCGACGACGGGGTGGAGCTGCTGTGGCAGGACGGCGACGGCGAGCCACGACCGGGGCTGAGCCTGAGCCGGATCGTCCGGGCCGCGATCGAGCTGGCGGACGCCGACGGGCTGGAGGGCCTGTCGATGCGCAAGGTCGCCGAACGGCTCGGGTTCACCACGATGTCGCTCTACCGCCACGTGCCCGGCCGCGACCGCCTGCTCGACCTCATGCGCGACGCCGTCATCGGCCTCCCGGGCACGATCCCGCCCGAAGGGACCGCCCCGGGGCAGGCCGGCGAGGCGGCCGAGGCGGGAGGGTGGCGGGCGCGGCTGGAGGCGTGCGCGCGTGAAGGGTGGGAGCTGCGTAAACGGCACCCCTGGGTGGCCGAGGTGCGGGGCACCCGCCGGGTGCCGGGTCCCAACGCCGTCGCCCACTACGAGTACATGCTGAGCGCCGTCTCCGGCACCGGCCTCACGCCCGCGGAGATGATCGCCGTCGTCGGGCTCGTCGCCCGGTTCGTCGACTCCGAGGCCGTACGGCTGGCGGAGGTGGCGCGGACCGAGCGGCTCAGCGGGGTGAGCGAGGAGGAGTGGTGGGGCGCTCGCGACACGCTCTACGCGCGCCTCGACCGCTACCCGACCCTCTCCTACCTGTGGGAGGCGGGGGGCTACGACGAGCCGGAGGACCCGTTCGAGTTCGGCCTGCGCCGGGTGCTGGACGGCATCGAGGTGCTGGTGCGAGAGCGTGATGAAATGCGTGATGAAAGCTGTCAGGTGTGTGGCGCCCCGGTCGAACGGGCCGCTTCTGGACGGCCGCGCGCGTACTGCTCGCGGGCCTGCCAACAGCGCGCCTACCGCGAGCGCAGATCCGGGGTCACGCGTGGTCGAGAAGGTTCATGACGGCGCGTCAGATCCCGCGCCGTACCGCCACGATGGCCACGTCGTCCTCCCGCGAGCCGAACGCGGCGAGCAGCCGGTCGCAGAACTCCTCCAGATCGTCCTCGACCGTCTCGGCCACCTGCCTGGCCTGCTCCAGGCTGTCGTCGAGCAGGATGCCGCGGTCCTCCACCAGCCCGTCGGTGAACAGCAGCATCGTGGCGCCCGCGGGCAGCTCCAGCCGGGTCACCTTGTAGTCCTCGTGCGCCACGCCCAGCAGCAGGTTGCCCAGGCCCAGATAATGGGCACCGGGACCGGCCAGCATCGGCGGGATGTGCCCGGCGTTGGCCATCTCGACCACGCCGGTCTCCGGATCGATGAGCAGCAGGCAGACGGTGGCCGTCATGCCCGGGTGGTAACGGCGCAGCACCTTGTTGAGCAGGTCCATCGACGCGCTCAGGTCGACCGAGTCGATCAGCGAGGCCCGCAGCGCGTGCCGGAGTTCGGCCATGATGGTGGCCGCGTGCAGCGAGTGGCCGGCCACGTCGCCGATCGCCACCAGCACCCGGTCGCCCAGCCGCAGCACCTCGTAGAAGTCGCCGCCGACCTCGATGTTGTCCACGGCCGGCTGGTAGCGGAACGTCACCGTCAGACCGGGCACGTCGGGGATGCGCTTGGGCAGCAGGCTGCGCTGCAGGGTGAGCGAGATCGTGTGCTCCTCGGTGTAGACGCGCAGCGCGTCGACCGCCAGCGCCAGCCCCTGGCCGAGCTGCCTCAGCACGTTCATCTCGTCGCCGTCCAGCGGCGGGTCTGCCTCCAGCCCCAGGTAGACGGGCGGCTGGCCCCTCTTGGTGCGGCACAGCACCCCCGTGACCGGCGCGCTGATCCGCACGTCGTTCACCAGCTCGACCCACTCGGCGGCCGCCACGGTGAAGACCTGGGCCCCCGCCGCCTCGCCCAGCGACATGGCGCTGAGCCGGTCCAGCAGCTTGGGGATGGCCGACCGGCTGCTGGCCGTCTCGCCGGGCCGGGCGCGGACGCGGCGCATCCGGCCGTCCGGTGGCAGCGCCAGCGCGCCCGTGAAGCGGCCCAGGATGTCGACCAGGCCCTCGACGGCTACCGTGAGCAGCCGGTCGAAGGAGTCGGCCGCGTTCATCTTCGAGGTGACGTCGGCCAGCTTGGCCATGCGCTCGGCCATCAGCTCCGCCCGCCGCCGCGCGCGGTAGTAACGCAGTGTCGCCTCTACCGTCGCCGCGAACTCCGCCGGTTCGATCGGCTCCGACAGGTAGGCGTCGGCGCCGCGTTCGAGACCTTCCGTACGGTCGGCCGAGGTGATGGCGTTGCCCGACACCTGGATGACCGGGATCGAGGTCGTCGCCGGGTTCGCCTTGATCCGCTCGCACACCTCGAAGCCGCCGAGATCGGGCAGTCGTACGTCGAGCACGACCAGGTCGGGCCGGTGCGCGGCGAGCACGGCCAATGCCTCCTCGCCGCCCGCGGCCTCGACCACGGTGTGGCCCGCCCGGCGCAGCCAGCTCGACAGGATGTAGCGCTTGGTCGGGGTGTCGTCGACCACCAGCACGGTCGCGGATCCGCCCGCGGGCTCGATCGCCGCCCTTGGTTCGTGCTCAGCCACGATCGGTCACCACCGCGTCGCGTACGGCCTGAAGCAGCTGGTCGCGGCGGAGCCCCTGCTTGGACAGCACCGGATGGCCGGACGGCGCGGTGTCGGGCCGTATCGTCACCACCACCACACCCACCTGCCCCAATGCCTCGTCCTCGGCCATGCGCTGCAGCAGCGCGTGGCCGTCCAGCCGGGGCATCAGCATGTCCAGCAGGATCACATCCGGCGGGTTCGCTGTCATCATCTCCAGCGCGGCGGTCCCGTCACCCGCCTCCTCCGTCTCGACGGCGAAGCCGTACAGCATCCTGCGGGCGGCGGCGCGGAACGCCTCGTCGTCGTCGGCGATCAGCACCCGGCGCACCTCGGGCGTGCCGTCGTGATGCGGCAGCCGCATCGTCACGGAGGTGCCCCGCCCGACGTCGCTCTCCAGCTCCAGCGTGCCGCCCAGCGCCTCGGCCAGCCGGCGGGCGTACGGCAGGCCGAGCCCGGTGCCCTTGGTCTTGACCTGGAGCGCGCTCGGCACCTGGAAGAACTCCTCGAACACGCTCTTCAGATAGTGCTCGGGGATGCCGATGCCGGTGTCGCTGACCGTGATGACCACCTCGTCGGTGGCCGTGTCGGCGTGGACGCTCAGCCGTACCTCGCCCTTCGGGGTGAACTTCAGCGCGTTGGACAGCAGGTTGCGCAGGATGCGGGCCAGCATCACCTCGTCGGTGTAGACGTCGTCGACGCCGGGCGCGAGGTCGACGTGCAGCGTGACGTCGCCGGGCTCGCTGGTGGGCTGCATCGTCAGGCGCAGGTGGTTGGCCAGCGTGGGCAGGTGGACGACCGACGACTGGGGGTCGAGCCGCCCGGACTCGGCCTTGGCCATGTCGAGCAGCTCGCTGACCAGCTCCAGCAGCGTCTCCGCCGAGCCGCCGATGAAGCGCACCTGACGTGACTGCTCCTCGCTGAGCGGCTCACTGCCGGGCCCGACCAGCAGCCTGACCAGGCCGATGATGGAGTTGAGCGGGGTGCGCAGCTCGTGGCTGACCGTCGCCCAGAACCGGCTCCTGGCCTCGCCCGCCTCGCGGAGCTGGCCGGACTTCTCGTCCAGCTCCGCGTAGAGGGCGACCACGCCCCTGTTGGTCTCCTCCAGCTCGGCCGACAGCTGGTTGTACAGGGCCAGCACGCCGGTGTTGGTCTCCTGCAGCTCGGCGTTGAGCTGCAGCACGTCCTCCAGGGTCGAGGCCAGTTCCTTGTTCTGCTGGCGCAGCTCTTCGATCGCGCTGACCGGCGCCATCCCGGCCAGGCGCTCGCGGATCTGGTCGATCCGGAGCCGGGGGGAGTGGGGAGGCAGCCGCTTGGCGATGGTGACCCGCCCACGGTCGGCCTCGAGGGTGACCGCGTCGACCAGGCGGGCGGCCAGCGCCAGTCCCTCGGACCGGGCGAGGCCGGCTCCCGGTGCGTGATCCATGGTGATCAGTAGATTCCCTTCGTCCAGCGAGAAGACGACGACCGCTCCGGCGCCGATCAGCTCCCTGCAGACCTCGCTCAGCGCGGTGGCCACCCTGACCTGGTCCTGCGTCTCCAGCCCGGCGAGCTCGGCGGCGGCCCTGCCCAGGCGGCGCACCGTGAAGACGTCCTGGTCGTGTTCGAGCCGGGCTCTGGCCAGCTCAGTCGCGGTCATCGCCGGACCTCACGGTCACCACGCAGGCGTCGTCCCTTCGGCTGCCCGCCTCGCGCAGCAGTCCGGCGGCGACGACCGCGGGGGAGCGGGCGAACAGGCCGGGCACGGCGGAGGGGTGCCAGCGTTCGGTCAGCCCGTCGGAGTGCAGCACCACGGTGGAGTGCTCGGGCAGGTCGAAGTCGTACTGGCGCAGGTGCCTGGCCTGGTGCCCGGCGATGCCGGGCACCGAGACCATCCCCCGGCGGCCCTCGGCGTTCGCGATCCAGCCCGAGATGTTGCCCAGCCCGGCGTAGGACACGCTGGTGGCCCTGACGCGCGCCACCGCGACCGCTCCTCCGCGGGTATGTCCGAGGCCCCGGTGCAGGCGTTCGAGTGTCGCCAGCGGCTCCTCGTCCGCTGCCCGCAGGAACAGCTCCACCGCGGTCCTGGACGCCTGGGCGGCGAGCTCGCCGTGGCCCAGGCCGTCGCACAGCAGCACCGTCGTCTCGGGCGCGGCGCCGTCACCTGTCGCGGCGATCGCGAAAGAGTCGCCGGAGACCGTCTCCTCGCCGATGGGGCGGCTCAGGCCGCTGGCGCGCGGCGCCGCGCTGGGCGCGTCGGCGGCGGCGAAGTGCATGACCAGGATGGTTCCCTTGCCAGGCCGGGAGTGGACGTCGTACCAGGAGGAGATGCGGGCCATCGCCCCCATCCCGATGCCGAGGGTGCCGGAGGTGGAGTAGCCGTCGCGCAGGGCGCGGGCGACGTCGGGCATGCCCGGTCCTCTGTCGATGGCGACCAGCTCCACGACGGCCGGGTTCGTGGGCTGCGTACGGACCATGACGACGCCCTCCACCGCGTGCTTGACCAGGTTGGAGACGGCCTCGGTGACCGCGACCGCCGTCTGCCCCGTACGCTCGGCGTCGAACCCGGCGGCCTCGGCGAGATCGACGGCCATCCGGCGGACGGTGCCCACCGCGCTGGAGTTCTCGGCTCGTACCCAGGTGTCGTCGTGCGCGTATCTCACCGCCACCATGTCATCGAGCCCATTTCGTCACCGTCACCGTCGTGCCCTTGCCGGGCGCGGAGACCAGGTCGAACTCGTCGACCAGCCGCCGTGATCCGCTCAGCCCGAGACCCAGGCCGGTGCCGGTGGTCCAGCCGTCGGTGAGCGCCTGCTCGATGTCCGGAATCCCCGGCCCCTCGTCGCTGAAGGCGATTCTAAGGCCCTGGCGTGCCCCGTTCTGGACGAGCTCGATCTTGGCCAGGCCGCCGCCCGCGTACACCAGGGCGTTGCGGGCCAGCTCGCTGGCCGCGGTCACCACCTTGGTCTGATCGATGAGAGACAGCCCCACCTCGACCGCGACGCTCCGCACCCGCTGGCGGACCATCACGACGTCGGCGTTGCCGGCGATGGGCAACTCCCAGCCGGCGGTCACGGGGTCGCGCCTCTCACATGGTCGAGGCGCGCGATTCCCTTCTCCAGATTGAGCGCGGTCTGTACGCCGCCCAGCGACAGGCCGAGCTCGACCAGGGTGATCGCCACGGCGGGCCGCATGCCGACGACCACGGTCTGGGCGTCGAGCATCCGCGACATGGCGGCGATGGTGGACAGCATCCTGCCGATGAAGGAGTCGACGATCTCCACGCCGGTGATGTCGATGATGACGCCGCGCGCCCCGGTGGTGACCACGGCGTCGGCCAGGTCTTCCTGCAGGGCGAGGACGCTCTGATCATCGAGGTCGATCTGGATGGAGATGATCAGGATGTCGCCCAGTTTGAGGATGGGCACCCGGTCCATCAGACGTGCTCCGTCCGCACCGCGATGCGGGTCGCCTTCGGCGCGATCACTTCGATGCCGCTCCGCCTGAGCGCGTAGGCCAGCGCGTCGGCCAGAGAGGCCTTGGTCACGATGTCGCCGAACTCGATGCCGAGTGTGACGATGGTGTGCGCGATCTGCGGGCGGATGCCGGAGATGACACACTCGGCGCCCATCAGCCGGGCGGCGACGACGGCCTTCAGCAGGTGCTGGGCGACCTGGGTGTCGACGGCCGGAACACCGGTGATGTCGATCACCGCGTGCTCGGCGCCGGTGTCGACCAGCGTCTGGAGCAGCTTCTCCATCACGACCTGGGTCCTGGCCGAGTCGAGCGTGCCGACCAGGGGCACCGCCACGATGCCGTCCCACAGCTTGACGACCGGCGTCGACAGCTCCAGCAGCTGCTCGGCCTGGTCGAGGATGATCCGCTCGCGGGCTGTCGTGTACGACTCGAAGGTGAACAGGCCGAGGTCGTCGATGAGCCGGGAGAACCAGATGAAGCCGCGCAGCGCGTCGGGGGCGCCGTCGGCCTCGACGACCTCGTACAGCGCCTCCTTCAGCCCGAAGACGGCCCTGGAGGTGTCGGCGGGGGTGAAGCCCTGGCGGGCGCGGGTGCGCGACAGCTCGGCGAGCAGGCCGCGCAGGTCGGCGAGGTCGCTGCTGCCCTGCTCAAGGGCGGAGAGCAGCGATCGGTAGATCTCCGTGAGCTCCTCGCCGGACGCCTTGGCGATCAGGGTCCACCGGTGCAGGATCTGCGCCTCGTTCTCACGGAGCAGCTCTTCGATACGTCGCCTGGCGACATCGGCATCGACGGTCAAGATCACTCCTGGAAGAGAGAATTCACCGGCATTGCCGGGGATGCTAACGACACTGTTCCGCATCGGCGGGCGGTTGGCGAAATCGCCCGCTTTCATGCGTCGAACGACAATATCCGACGTTATAAACGCTTACGTCCTGGTTTTTGGGAAATGTCGCCTCATGCCCTGGCGAATCTCGCGCCGTTGGCCGGGCGGGCGCCCAGCCGGGTCAGCAGCCGCACCATGCGCGGGGCGTCGAGCGGGTCGACCGGCAGCACGTGACTGGTCCACCAGTGGGCGACCTCGGGCGTGGGCCCCTGCCGGATCCTCGGCATGTAGTCGTCCAGCGGCGGATCGTAGACGAAACCGGGCACCACGCCCAGCCGCTCCAGCTTGGCGACGATCTCGTCCCGCCTCTCGACCATCAGGGGGACCCGCAGAAGCGGACGTATGGGGGCTTCGCGGACGCCCACCGCCACCCATGGGGTCCGGCGCAGCGCCTCGACCCCGGCCAGGCGGCGCTCCCGCTCGCGGTCGATCACCCGCAGGCGCGCGCGCTGGTAACGGCAGAGCGCGGGGCCGGGGCGCATGCGCCAGCCGTCATGGTCGATCCCCAGCCACGGGTCCATCGCCGTCAGATCGCCCATGACGGCCCGGAGGGTGTCCTCATGGGGCAGGGGGCGGTGCCCGGCCCACTTGACGATCCCGAGCCGCCGCGAGGCGTGCCACATCAGCCGGACCATGCCGGTGCGGTGGAGCGTCTCGCGGAGCATCGGCTGCAGCACAGCCTCCGCCTGGTCGCGCGGCTCACCGGGCAGCAGCAGCGCCTCCCTCGCCTCGGTCAGCGCCGCCAGCGCGCCCGCATTGGGGGTGGTCAGGAAGCCGCCGGACATCGCCCGGCCGTGCTTGGCCAGGCTGAACACGCCGGCCTGGCCGAACGTGCCCGCCGGGCGGCCGCCGACCATCGTCTGGAAGGCGTGGGCGGCGTTGTCGATGAGGACGAGGCCGCGCCGCTCGCACTGCTTCATCAGCTCCGTCATCTGGTCCGGCTGGCCGTACAGATGCGTGGTGATGACACCGGAGAGGCCGCTCCAGTTGACCCGTGGCGCGTCGATGTTGCCGTCGCGCCACGACACCGGCGCCATCACCGGCTCCAGGCCGGCGGCCAGCGCGATGAACAGCACGGTCTCGGAGGTGGTCGGCGCGATCAGCACCCGGTCGCCGGGGTCGAACCAGTGACGCAGCGCCAGCAGCAGGCCGAACCGGGCGGACGGCACGTGCAGGCAGTCCTGGCCGATCCGGTGCCGCATGAGGTCTTCCAGCGGGCTCATCGGCTGCCGCCCCGGGTGTGCGATCGGTCGTACCGCTTCAGCACGCGGTTGCTCTCGGTGACGGGAACGTTCCTACAGCACAGGGCGCGTTTGTCCGCTCGCTCGGCGGCACGACGGTGACTTTCGCCAAGGATTCCCCTTTTGTGGCTTTTGGATGGCTAATGGAGGTATATAGCAGCCGAGCCTCGAAGGGGCTTAGCGGGCGTAACAAAGTGATATCCGCTCGCGTTTGCCGGTCGCTCCTCCTACGCCATCACTCGACGACCGTGGCCGCGCTGCGCCGCGGCCCCACGTAACGCGTGAAGAAGGCGACCAGGACGCTCACCCGGTTACGCCCGCCCAGCAGGTACGTCACGTGCAGCCCGATCCAGGCCAGCCAGGCGGGCAGGCCGTGCATGGTCAGCCCGTTGGCCAGCTGCAGCACGGCCTGGCCCCGGCCGACGGTGGCCATGATGCCGGGATCGCGGTAGGAGAAGGGTGCCGCGGGACGGCCATGCGCGAGTGCCAGGATCTGCTTGCCCACGTGCTTGCCCATCTGGATGGCGGGCTGGGCGAGCTGCGGCAGCGGGTCGGGCGGCCCCGCCAGGTCGCCGGCGACGAAGATCTCGGGGTACTCCTCGACGTTGAGCGCCGGGGTGACCGTGATGCGGCCGCCCTTGCCCTGCGGCAGGCCCAGGTTCGACACCTCGGCGGGCGCGGCGACGCCGAGCGCCCACACGGTCACGTCGCTCGGCAGCCGGGTGCCGTCGCTCAGCACGACCGCGTCGGCCTCGACCGAGGCCAGCGTGCTGCCCAGCCGCAGGCGCACGCCGCGTTTGAGCAGCGCCTTCGCGGCCGCCTCGCGCAGCCGGGGCTTGTACGGCGCGAGCACGTAGTCGAACCGCTCGACCAGGGTGACGCTCGTCTGTTTGGGGGTGATCTCCGGAAAGGTCACCGGGAGGTTCCGGCGGCGCAGCTCGGCCATCGTGCCCGCCATCTCCACCCCGGTCGCGCCCGCGCCGACCACCACGGCGTGCGCGCTCTCACGCTTGCCCGCCGCGACCTCCTCCAGGAGTTGCTGCAGGCGCCGGCGCAGCACGATGGCGTCGTGAACCGAATAGATGGGATAGCTGTGCTCCCGCGCGCCCTCGATGCCGTACCAGTTGGTGGTCACGCCGGTGGTGAGCACGAGGTAGTCGTAGTCGAGCGAGGTGCCGTCGTCCAGGTCCACGCGCCGCTCGGCCGGGTGCACCTTGATCAGCGCGGCCCGGCGGGCGCGCGCCGTCGGATACTTGGCCGCGTAGGCCCGTGTCGGGTACGACACGTCGCCGGGGCCGAGCCCGGCCGTCGCCACCTGGTAGAGCAGCGGCTGGAAGGTGGTGTACGGGTGGCGGTCGACGAGCGTGACGCGCGCGCCGCCGCGGGCCAGCTCCCGCGTGGCGTTCAGCCCGGCGAAGCCCGCGCCCACGACGACGACGTGCGGCGGTCCGCCGGACCGCGGTTCCTGGACCATCAAGAGGTGCTCCCTCGTGCGAATGCCGTCTCGGTGCATATGGCACAAAAGGCAACTCTTAAACCACTCGCCTGTCAGGCCGCTGGTGTCAGGAGGCGCCGAGTTCGATGGTCTCGGCGACCTCGGCGTGCCGCTCGGACTCCTCCTCGGCGAAGCGGGCCTCGTCGAGCTTGTCGGCGATGTCCTCGTCCTGCTTCATCAGCGCGTCGAGCGACTGGCCCGCCATGTCCAGCACGCCCATGTCCGCGTACGCCTGCTGCAGGCGCGGGCTCCACAGCCCGATGTCCTTCACGCACGGCACGATCCGGCTGAACAGCAGCGATCGGAACAGCCGCAGGTACTCCGAGTGCTCCGTGGCCACCTCGGCCTCTTCGACCTCCGCCTTGGACAGGCCCAGGTTCTCCCATGTCTCCCGGCCCCTGAGCCGGTCGCGCATGAGGTAGCAGCCCTCGATGACGAAGTCCTCGCGCTCGCGCCGCTCGGCCTCGGTCAGGCTGCCGTAGTAGTCGCGCAGCGCCATCCGGCCGAACGCCACGTGCCGGGCCTCGTCCTGCATGACGTACGCGAGGATCTGCTTGGGCAGCGGCTTGGTGGTGATGTCGCGCATCACGCCGAACGCCGCCAGTGCTAAGCCCTCGATCAGCACCTGCATCCCCAGGTACGGCATGTCCCACCGCGAGTCGCTGAGCGTCGAGTCGAGCAGCGCCTTGAGATGCTCGTTGATGGGGTAGGCCAGGCCCACCTTCTCCTGGAGGAAACGGGCATAGGTCTCGGCGTGCCGGGCCTCGTCCATGGTCTGGGTGGCGGCGTAGAACTTGGAGTCGAGGTCCGGGACCGACTCCACGATCTTGGCCGAGCAGATCATCGCGCCCTGCTCACCGTGCAGGAACTGGGAGAACTGCCACGCCGCGCCGTGCAGGCGGACGTTCTGACGCTGCTTCTCGTCCATCCGGTGCCAGAGCGGCGTGTCGTAGATGGCGATCGTCTGGTCAGGGATGCCCAGGACGTTGTACGGGTCGACCTCCAGGTCCCAGTCGATGCGTTTGGTGGAGTCCCACTGCTTGTCCTTGCCCTTTTGGTACAGGGCGAGCATGCGATCCCTGCCGTCGTCGTACTCCCACGTGAACCTGCTGGCTCCGGCCATCTCCACGTCCCAGGTGGAGAGCTCGGCGGGG
Source organism: Nonomuraea sp. NPDC049141 (assembly GCF_040648415.1). Taxonomy (NCBI): domain Bacteria; kingdom Bacillati; phylum Actinomycetota; class Actinomycetes; order Streptosporangiales; family Streptosporangiaceae; genus Nonomuraea; species Nonomuraea sp. NPDC049141. The sequence goes on along the minus strand of NZ_JBEZDR010000001.1, from coordinate 462,712 downwards.
ATGGTGTAGAGGCGGTGAGTCGACATGAGTCCTCCGCAGGGGGGTTACGTACACCGTACGTCCTCATCGAGGCTTGCACGTACGGCGTACGTCCGTCAATAGAATGAGCTATGCCCACCGAGCCTCTTTCGCGGACCCGCATCGTCGCCGCGGCGATCGATCTCATCGAGCGCGAGGGGGCCGACGCGGTGTCCATGCGGCGCATCGCGGCCGAGCTCGGCGTCGGGGTGATGTCGCTCTACAACCACGTGCCGAACAAGGACGCCCTGCTGAACGGCGTCGCCGAGGCGGTGCTCAGCCAGATCGAGTTCACCGACGATCCCGACGCCCACTGGACCGACCGGGTGCGGATGCAGGCTCGCGCCTTCCGCCAGATCGCGCACGGCCACCCGCGCTCCACGATGCTCGTCGTCAGCCGCCAGCTCCATTCGAACGCCGGGTTGCTGCCGGTCGAGCGGGCCCTGGCCACGCTGCGCAGCGCCGGGTTCGACGGGGTCGACGCGGTGCGGGTGCTGCGGATGTTCATCGCCTACATCGTGGGCTCGCTGCTGCGCGAGGTCGGGGTGACACCCACGTTCGCCCCGCTGCACCGGCACATGGTCAACCCGGACGACGTCGATCCGGCGCTGTTCCCCGAGGTGAGCGGGCTGGCGCCGCTGCTGGCCAGCTGCGACCACGACGCCGAGTTCGACTTCGGCGTCGAGCTGCTGATCCAGGCGATCGCCGTGCTGCCGAAGAGGGAGGGCACCCGGTGATCCCGGATGCCCTCGCCTCGCTAGTACCAGTTGTGTGATCTGAAGTGGCCCCAGGCGCCACACGGCCGGCCGTATCTCCCCTTGATGTAGGCCAGGCCCCAGCGGATCTGTGTCTCGGGGTTGGACTTCCAGTCCGGGCCTGCCCCTCGCATCTTCCCTCCCGGGAGGGCCTGTGGGATGCCGTAGGCGCCTGAAGAGCTGTTGTACGCGCGATGGTTCCAGTTGCTCTCTCTGGTCCAGAGATTGTCCAGGCACTGGAACTCCTGGTAGGACCAGGCCCGCTGGACGACTTGGTGGAGAGCGAAGCCCTTGCTGCTGGTCTTGCGCGTCGCGGCCTTGATCTTCGGCTTGGCGGCGGTGGTCCAGGTCCGGGTCTTGATCACGGGGGCGTGCCACGAGCCCTCGTATATCCGCGGTTTGGCGGTCCGCAGTTCGAATATTCGCGGTTCTGATGCGGCTCCGGCGAGCGTCGAAGGTCCGGTGACGGCCGTGAGCACGGTCAATGTGATGAACGTGTAGCGCAGGGCGCGGTTGCTGTCCATGTCGATCCTAGCTGTCGGGTCGCGTGCGGACGGGCGCTCTCGCTTCCCCGGCGCCCTGCCGGTCCGCGTCCGTGGCTCGGACGCGGAGGGTCCGCGCGGCCCTCCGGGCTTCGGTTGCGCCCGATAGTGCTGGGCGGCCCGGAGGGCTCCACGACGTTTCCTCTAGCCGGTTTTTATTACCGACAGTCACCATCAATCACGCTCAGTGATTGGCTTTGGGGAGACGTTGGCGCGATGCCTGGGGATATTTAGCGTTCTCGCTGGACCGCCATGGCGTGGCCCGTTCGCGCGTTGACCGTGCCTTTCGCGAAAACGGGGGCGGATCCGGGGTTTGGATCAGTACCAGTGGTGGGAGCGGAAATGCGCCCACGCGCGGCACGGGGAGCCGTACCGCTGCTTGATGTAGCCGAGGCCCCAGGCGATCTGCGTGCGCGGGTTGGTGCGCCAGTCGTGGCCCTTGGTGGACATCTTGTGGCCGGGCAGCGCCTGTGGGATGCCGTAGGCGCCCGAGCCGTTGCCGGCCCGGTGGTTCCAGCCGCTCTCCCTCGACCAGAGCCGCTCCAGGCAGCGGAACTGGGCCCTGTTCCAGCCACGCTTGCTGACCATGGGCTTCGCGATCGCCTTGTTCTTGGCGACGGCGGTCTTGGCGACGGCGGTCTTGGCGACGGCGCTCTTGAGGGCCTGGGAGCTCTGCGCCTGTGCGGCCGTCGCGCCGCCTGTCGCCACGAGCGTGGCCGACAGGATCAAGACGCTGGTACGGCGGAGCATGGGCATGCGGATTTCCCTTTCGATGGGTTCGGGGGACCGCGCCACCCTGCCCTATCCGCCCGATTTACCACGAATTGACCATGAAAAGGTAGATCGTTAGTAAAGATCACGCTTTATGGTTGTTCAGGGGAAATGTCCGGAAAATGTGGACTGCATCACAAACTGCGGGCGGAGGGGTTCTGTAGGGTCGGATCATGAGTCTTCGTGACATCCCGGTCCGTACCCTCGCGGACGCCCCGACCACGCTCGCCGAACTCGTCGGCGACAAGGCCCTGCTCATCGTGAACGTGGCCTCCAAGTGCGGCCTCACCCCGCAGTACACCGGTCTCGTCGAGCTGCAGCGGCAGTACGGCGAGCGCGGATTCAGCGTGGTCGGCATGCCGTGCAACCAGTTCATGGGCCAGGAGCCCGGCTCGGCCGAGGAGATCCAGGAGTTCTGCGCCACCACGTACGGGGTCGACTTCCCGCTGCTGGAGAAGGCCGAGGTGAACGGCCCCGGCCGGCACCCCCTCTACGGCGAGCTCGTCGAGACGCCCGACGCCGACGGGGCGAGCGGCGACATCCAGTGGAACTTCGAGAAGTTCCTCGTCGACCGCGACGGCGCCGTCGTGGCCCGCTTCCGCCCCGGCACCACGCCGGACGACCCGGCCGTCATCGCCGCGATCGAGAAGCTCGTCTAGCGGGCTAGGTCGGTCTTCCGCACGTCATCACGACTGGCCCAGGTTTCCGCACTCCCCGCCGTACTTCGGCTGGGGTCCTTCTGGGGAGAGGGAGCGACGATCGCTCGGCCTCTTCCGGGTGCGGGCGCGGGAACGCTCGGGTCCTTCCGGTGCGGGAGCGCTGGGGTCCTTCTGGGGAGAGGGAGCGGCGACCGCTCGGGTCCTTCCGGGAACGGGAGTGGCGATTGCTCGGGTCCTTCCGGGAAGCCGGAGCGGCGATCGGTCGGGTCTCTCTGAGGGGCGGGAGTGGCGATCGGTCGCGGTGCTGATGGCGGGGCGGTGCGTTTGGAGAGCGCGGTTAGTGGCGCGGGCCGCAGCTTCCGCGGACGATGAGCTCCGTCGGCAGCAGCACGCTGCGGGGCCGCCTGCTCCCCGCCCGCAGCACCAGCTCCGCCGCGCGGTAGCCCATGTCGCGGCCCGGCTGGGCGATCACGGTCAGCGGCGGGGAGCACAGCTCGGCCCACGGCACGTCGTCATACATCACCAGCGACACGTCGCGCGGCACCCGCAGATCCAGCTCTCTGGCCGCGAGCACGGCCGCCTCGCCCAGCACGTTGCCTCCGGTCACCACCGCCGTCAGGTCAGGACGGCTCTGGAACAGCACGGAGGCGGCGGCGTAGGCCGAGTCGCGACTGCCCGTGGCGAACACCACCAGTTCCTCGTCCACGGGCGCGCCCACGGCCTCGCGGAAGGCCGTCACCCGCCTGCCGTGCCCGGGGCCGCCGAGGAAGGCGATCCGCCGGTGGCCGAGCCCCCTCAGGTAGCGCACCGCCGTACGGATGCCGGCCCTGTCATCCGCCAGCACGGCGGGAACGTCCAGCGGCAGGGCACGCGACACGGGCGGCAGGCCGTCGAGCAGCATGAGGTCGGAGACGGTGGCCGCCCCGGAACCCTCGTCGGACGGCGAGCCGGGCCGATCGAGCCGTGCGTCGGTGGACGGGTCGGACGGCAGCCGGTCGGCGAAGACCACCGTCATGCCCGCCTTGATCGCCGGGCTCCACGTCTCGGCGCCGCCCGCCGGGACCGCGATCACCCGGTCCACGCCCTGCTCCAGCAGCATGCCGACCAGCTCGGCCTCCTGCTCGGGATCGTCGCCCGTCGAGCCGAGCACCACCGGCTCGCCGGCCGAGCGCGCGCAGGCCAGCACCCCCTCGGCCAGCTGGCCGTAGAACGTGTCGGTGAGGTCGGGCACGAACAGCCCCATGCCGCCGGTGCGGCGCTGGCGGAGGTTGCGGCCGAGCGCGCTCGGGCGGTAGTCGAGGTGGGCGGCGACGGCCAGCACCCGCTCCCGCGTTTCCGGACTGGCCGAGCCGCCGGACAGGACCCGGGACACGGTCGCGACGCCCACACCGGCCGCCTCGGCCACGTCCTTGATGGTCGCCCGCCTCGATTCCATGGAAACGATTCCATCATGGTTTCCGTCGCGCTGGAAGCCCGGGCCACCAACATCGGCTGCTCTCTTGACACCCTTGTCCGTTTCGGGTGAGATGCTTGAAAACGTATCCATGCGAGTGGGTACCCCCCGCACAACATCCGGGTCACTGCTCGGGAGCGCGAAGGAATGGCATGGCATCCATCGTTCTGACCAATGTCGACAAGATCTACGCCGGTGGCGTGAAGGCTGTGAACGGGCTCAACCTTGAGATCAAGGACGGCGAGTTCATGGTGCTGGTCGGCCCCTCCGGTTGCGGTAAGTCGACCGCGCTCCGGATGATCGCAGGCCTGGAGGACATCAGCGGCGGCGAGATCGCGATCGGCGAGAAGGTGGTCAACCACCTGCCGCCGAAGGACCGCGACATCGCCATGGTCTTCCAGAACTACGCCCTGTACCCCCACATGACGGTCGAGGAGAACCTCGCCTTCGGCCTCAAGCTTCGCAAGATGCCCAAGCCGGAGATTCAGAAGCGCGTCAACGACGCCGCCAAGATGCTCGGCCTGGAGACGTACCTCAAGCGCAAGCCGGCCGCCCTGTCCGGTGGTCAGCGCCAGCGTGTCGCGATGGGCCGCGCCATCGTCCGCGAGCCGCAGGCGTTCCTCATGGACGAGCCGCTGTCGAACCTCGACGCCAAGCTCCGTGTCTCCATGCGCGCCTCGCTCAACCAGATGCACGAGCGCCTCGGCGTCACCACCGTCTACGTCACCCACGACCAGGTCGAGGCCATGACGCTGGGCGACCGCGTCTGCGTCCTGCGCGACGGCATCCTGCAGCAGGTCGACACGCCGCAGAACCTGTTCGACAAGCCGGTCAACCTGTTCGTCGCCGGCTTCATGGGCTCGCCCGCCATGAACTTCGTCACCGCCGAGCTGGTCCGCGACGGTGGCGCCGCCGTCACGTTCGCCGACCTCAAGCTGGACATCCCGGAGTCCACCTTCACCGACAAGCCGGGCCTCGACCAGTACATCGGCAAGCAGGTCATCCTCGGCATCCGCCCGTCCGACTTCGAGGACGCCGCTTCGGCCGGCCAGAACGCCAACGGCTGGGCCACGCTGGCCGTCAAGGCGGAGGTCACCGAGGAGCTCGGCTCCGAGATCAACGTCCTGTTCCTGATCGACGCCCCGCCGGTCGAGCACAAGGACACCGTCGCCGCCGCCGACACGGGCGACGACGAGGAGGCGGCGCTGCCGCTGCTGGGCGACAAGTCGCTGTGGACCGCGCGCGTGAACGCCCGCAGCCACGCGCGTCCGGGTTCGAGCCTCGACCTGGTGCTGGACACGCACAACCTGCACTTCTTCGACCCCACCTCGGGCCTGGCCATCGGCCACGAGGCGAACGTCGGCAAGTGATCTCCACCGAATCTCGGTCGTGAGCCCGCTCGCGACCGACCGGGTGCCTCCCGCATCCGATCTCGGTCGTGAGCGTGCTCTCGACCGACTGGGCCCCCACCGCGACCCCCTCCCGCGGTGGGGGCCCGATCTCTTCCTCTTGTTCGTCTACGCCACGTTCTTCGCTCGGCGCCGTTCTTTCCGACCCGCCGTCCCGCCATTCGGCGAGACGCTTTTTGCTTTTCTGTACGGCAAGCCCGGTGGGCGCCAAACGCCGTTCCTGGCTGGCCTCTGTCCAGGGAGACGGCCGCTGAACCGGGTGCACCGTCCCGCCGTTACGGCCCGCGTTCAAGCCGTCGGCCCGCGTCGCCTAGCGGCCGATTTTCGCTCCCCTGTTGCCGATGAGCCTGCGGGGGATGAGTCTGCCGATCGCCACGATCGTCTTGTAGCGCACGTCGGGGATCGACACCCACTTGCCCAGGGCCAGGTCGCGCATGGCCGCGTTGACCACGTTGTCGGCCTTGAGCCAGAGGAAGCCGGGGATCTGCGAGGTGTCCATCGACGCCCGGTCGTGGAATTCGGTTCGCACGAAGCCGGGGCACAAGGCCATCACCTTGATCCGCGGACCGGCCACTTCGGACGCGGTCGATTCGCTGAAGTTGACCACCCACGCCTTGGAGGCGCTGTAGGTGCCTCGCGTGAAGAAGGCCGCGACGGAGGCCACGTTGATCACCGCGCCCCGATCGCGCTCCCGCATGCCGGGCAGCGCGGCCAGGGTCAGCCGGAGCACGGCTTCGCAGTGGAGCTTGAGCATGCGCGTCTCGTCCTCGACCGGCACCTCGAGGAAATTCCCTGGGTGGCCGAACCCGGCGTTGTTGACCAGGAGGTCGACCCCGTCGCGCAGCCGCCCTTCGACCCGGGTCAGGCCGTCGTCCGTGGCCAGATCGGCGGGCAGCGGCTCGACGTTCACGCCGTACCTGAGCTTGAGCTGACCCGCGACCTCCCTCAGCCGGGCCTCGTCGCGAGCCACCAGAACCAGGCTGAACCCGTCGGCGGCCAGCCGGCGGGCGAAGGCGGCGCCGATGCCGGCGGTCGCGCCCGTGATCAATGCGGTAGGCATGCCAGAACCTTAGCCTCTCTCCTGCCCGCCGCCTGGCGGGCCATATTGCCGCGGGGGACATTCTCGAGTGAACTGAAGCCATAGTCGAGATCACGAGGAGCAGCGGTGAGCAGGCTTCGCTTCGGCGTCTTCATGGCCCCCTTCCACACCGCGGGGCAGAATCCCACCCTGGCCATCGAGCGCGATCTGGCGTTCATGGAGCACCTCGACCGGCTGGGGTTCGACGAGGCATGGATCGGCGAGCATCATTCCGCCGGTTCCGAGATCATCGCGGCGCCGGAGATCTTCATCGCGGCCGCGGCGCAGCGCACCCGTCACATCCGGCTCGGAACCGGCGTGACCTCGCTGTCGTACCACAACCCGCTCTGGGTCGCCGATCGCATGGTGCTGCTGGACCACCTGACGCGCGGGCGGATCATGCTCGGCGTGGGTCCCGGCTCGCTGCCCACCGACTCGGCGATGATCGGGCTCAATCCCACTGACACCCGCGAGTTGCTCGACGACAACCTGGACATCGTGCTGCGGCTGCTGCGCGGCGAGAGCGTCACGGCGCAGACTCGTACGCACACGCTGATCGACGCGCGGTTGCAGCTGCGGCCGTACACCGACCCGATGTTCGAGGTGGCCGTCGCCGCGGTGGCCTCGCCGACCGGTCCGCGCCTGGCCGGACGTCACGGCCTCGGCCTGCTGTCGATCGGCGCCACGCTCACCGCCGACGGGTTCGACGCGCTGGCGCACCACTGGAACGTCATGGAGGAGCGCGCCGCGACGTACGGGACCACCGTCGACCGCGACGCCTGGCGGCTGGTCGGCGTCATGCACGTGGCCGAGACCCGCGAGCAGGCCGTCAAGGACGTGGAGTACGGCATCGAGGCATGGTTCCGGTACTTCCAGAAAGTGGCGGCATTCCCGCAGATGGCCGTGTCGGGTGGTGACCTCAAGGAGATGATCGACTTCGTCCGGGAGTCCGGCATCGGCGTGATCGGCACCGTCGAGGACGCGAAGGCCCAGGTGCGGCGGCTGATCGACCAGTCCGGCGGCTTCGGGGCGATGCTGCTGATGGCGCACGACTGGGCCAACCCCGCGGCCACCAACCGGTCCTACGAGCTCATCGCCCAGCACGTGATGCCCGAGTTCCAGGGCCAGGCGCAGCCGACCCTGGACGCGCGGGACCGGGCGAGCGCGGTCCGCGAGGGCCACGCCGAGGCGCAGCTGGCGGCGGTCACCCACATGATGGACAAGTACCAGTCCGAGGCGAACATCAAGGACTGATCGCATCGGAAGGTCGTCGGCGGACCCGGGGTGATCCGACCTGCCCGGGGGTGGTTAGCCTGGGGCGGCAGCCGGCGATCGGAGAAGGACGTTGAGTACGACCACCCGTTCCACCTCGGTCCATGGGCGGTCGCCGTGGCTGATCGTGGGGCAGTCGGCGGCGGCACTGGCCGCCGGGATAGGCGTCGGGCGGTTCGTCTACACTCCCATCCTGCCGCTGATGCACGCCCAGGCCGGGCTGTCCGCCGAGCTCGGCGCGTCGCTGGCCACGGCCAACTACATCGGCTACCTCACGGGGGCGCTCGCGGGCACCTTCGTTCCCGCTCTGGTGCGGTCGGTCGTCGTTCTGCGCGGCTCGCTGGTCATCCTGATCGCGACGTTGGCCTTGATGCCGGTGAGCCATGACGGCGCGGTCTGGTTCGGGCTGCGCCTGATCGCCGGCGTGGCCAGCGCCCTGATCTTCGTGATCGCCGTCAGCTCGGCGCTGACCCGGCTGCGCGGGCAGGTGCAGCACCTGACCGGGTGGGCCTTCGGCGGAGTCGGCGCCGGTATCGCCCTGTCCGGCCTCCTGGTGCTCCTCCTGCGGACCGCGACCACGTGGCAAGCCGCGTGGTGGAGCTGCGCGGCCCTCGCCACCGTCCTGGCCGCCGCCGCGTGGGGGCTGGCTCCCGTACCGCAGCCGGCGCCCACCGACCAGGCGGTCTCAGCCGACCGGCCCAGGACGCGCCGGTGGTTCTGGCCGCTGTTCGGCAGCTACACCTTCGAAGGCATCGGGTACATCATCGCCGGCACCTTCCTGGTCGCGGCGATCGAACAGGGTGTCCCCGGCCCGGTCGGCAGCGGCGCCTGGATCCTGGTCGGCCTCGCTGCCCTGCCGTCCAGCGCGCTGTGGGCCTGGCTGGCGCACCGCTGGTCGCGGCCGTCCCTGCTGTTCGCGGCGCTGGCCATTCAGGTCGTCGGGGTCGCGCTGCCCGCCCTTCTCGGCGGCGTCGCACCGGCGCTGATCTCGGCGGTGCTGTTCGGCGGCACGTTCATGGGAGTGAGCACGCTCGCGCTGGCCATCGGCACCCACCTCCAGGGACCGCGCTCCGTCTCCCTGCTCACCGCCGGATACAGCGCCGGCCAGATCCTCGGCCCCATGCTGGCCGCCCCGCTGCTCCAGCACGGCTACCGCCAGGCCCTGCTGCTCGGCGGCGTCGTGGTCCTGGCCGCCGTACTCGCGGCCATCGGTGTGTGGATCCGGTACCCGCAGGTGCGGGCTCCCTTTCCCACCCCGCTGGACACGCCCTCTCGTCCCTGAGCGAGCGGTATTCGATCTCCGTGTAGCCCAGTTGGGGTACCCTGCCGGACGTGCGGCGATTGATCAACTTACGCGGGTTATGGCTCGCGCTTGCGGCTACCGTTGTGGCGGTGGCGGTCGCTGTGATCGTGCGTTCTCGCCGCCGTTCGACACGTCGGCCGGTAGCCCAGCCGGGCGCGGCGGCTTCCGAAGCCTCGGTAGCGCAGTGGCCTCCGGTCCCGATTCTCGGCACCCCCACCGCTGAGGACCTCGAGCGCTACGCCGCCGAGCCCTCCATCTTCGACCGCCCCGCGATCCAAATGGTCTTCGGAGGCGGCCAGAAGAGGGAGCCGCTCGACGAAGCCACCCGACGCCGCCTCACCCGCTGGGGAGCCGCCGGACTCGCGCTCTGCCTGCTGGCCGTCGGCTCGCAAGCCCTTGAGTCCGCCACCTTCTCCAAGGACTCCGGGCTGGAGACCTCCGGCGAGATCTCGTATGAGCCTTGCATCGCCGCACCCTGCTGGGCCGCCGAGTTGGAGCAGGCGCCCGCTTCGGACGACGCTGACTACCCTGAGCCCACCCAAGTCGGCGAGACCCAGGAGCCGAGCCTCGACGCGGACTGCCGGCCCGAGAGTCGCAACCCGCGCGTACGGAAGCTCGACGCCAAGATGACCCGGGCGGTGAACCGGCAGTGGCAGCGCATCGAAGCATGGCTCAAGGACCACGCCCCCAAGAGCTATCGGACGCTCAGCAAGCCCGGAAAGGCGGAGAGCATCGCGGCGGCGGAGGCGGAGACGGGTCTGCGATTCCCCGACGACCTGCGGGCCTCACTACTGCGACACGATGGAGCCGCCGTAGCGGACGACACCTGGGCCTTCGGTTTCCTGGGCAACTGGAACCTGAGTCTCCAAGAGATCCGCGACACGTGGCGAGGGCTGTGCGAGATCGACGGTGAAGATGAAGAGGAGATGGCCGATCCTCGATCGGACTGGTGGGACGGGCGCATGCTCCCGTTCGGCGCCGACGGAATGGGCGACCACCTCGTGATCGACTCGGTGAAGCGTGACGTCGGCGAGACCGATCACGAAGGCAGTATGAGTTTCACGCCGGGAGGGGTCCGGATCCGCTCGTACTACGCCTTGCTGAAGGCCACCGCCGACGCCTTGGAGAACGGCGGCTCGATCGGCTACTGGAAGCCCAGAACAGTCGCCGATGAGCTTGATTGGGACGTCCGCGAGCGAGACTAGTTCACGATGATGTAGTTGAGCCGTACTTTCAGGGTGCTATCCCAGTGGATGTGCCCGCGCACGATGATGTCGCCATTGGCGCGTGGGACGACGTTGTTCACCGTCATGACGGCGCTGCCCAGAAAGGGGTTTCCGTCGCTGTCGAGTTCGGTCATCGAGACGGCTACCTGAGAGAACGCGTTGACTCTGTCCGTGCCGAGGGACTCCCGGTGGGCGAAGGGCCCGCTCCCGCTGAAGTCGACGAAGTGCCAGAACGTGCTCGACGGGACACCCGAGCGGACGATCTTGCCGAGTTCGTCGCTGCTCTTGACGGAGTCTTCTGCGATGAAATCGACTGACGAGTTGCCGGACGTGCCATCGACCTGGTCGGTGCCGTATGTGGACGCCATGAATTCCCACCTTGTACGGAGTGATATCTGGATCCGTGGATACCCCGCGCTTCGCGCGCGACAACCGTGAATTCCCGCAGTTTGCCGACAAGGTGGGAATATTTGAGATCGCGGATCAGGTGTGTCGTGCCTGCAGCATCGGTTTGAGCGCCACCAGCGCGCCCGCGATGAAGATGGCGGTGGCCACGTAGATGAGCCCCAGGTGGCCGACTGTGGCGAGATGGTACGGGTAGTGCGCGGGCAGGGCGATGACGAGGGCCAGCACGGGCACCACGATCGCCGTCACGTACGCCCACCACAGCCCGTGCCTGACCCCGAACCAGGCGAGTGCCGCGGTGGCCAGCCCGGTCGAGGCGATGAACCCCGACAGCGCGATGTGCAGGTGCGACATATATCTGAACAGCTCCGGACTGAACGCCAGGACCTGGGCCCGGCCGACGTCGACCTCGTTCGGGCCGATGCCGAGCTCCAGGAACTCGCCGGTGAAGTTGCGGACGAAGAAGATCACCGCGTAGCCGATGAACGCCAGGCCGGCCAGTGCCATGAGTCCCGCGCCGAGGCGCAGGGCGGCGGGCTCCGCGCCGGTCGCCGGGTGATGAGCGATGGTCGCCATGGCCGCCCCCTTTCTGGAATGTTCGCCAAGGGGGATGAACACCTCTATTGTCCCACCTGCCCGAGAGCCGGGTAGGACCGCCGCCGTCCTACCCGCCCCTCGGCGACCCGGCTTAGAAGTCCATGTCTCCGCCACCCGGCATGGCCGGGGCGGCAGGGTTCTTCTGGGGCTTCTCGGCGATGACCGCCTCGGTGGTGAGGAAGAGCGCCGCGATGGAAGCGGCGTTCTGCAGCGCCGAGCGCGTCACCTTGGCCGGGTCGATGATGCCCGCCTCGAACATGTTGACGTATTCGCCCGTGGCGGCGTTGAGGCCCTCACCCGGGGTCAGGTTGCGGACCTTCTCCACCACGACGCCGCCCTCGAGGCCGGCGTTGACGGCGATCTGCTTCAGCGGCTCCTCGAGCGCCTTGAAGACGATCGCGGCACCGGTGGCCTCATCGCCGTTGAGCTCGAGCTTGTCGAAGGCCTTGGCGCCCGCCTGCAGCAGCGCCACCCCGCCGCCGGGGACGATGCCCTCCTCGACGGCCGCCTTCGCGTTGCGAACGGCGTCCTCGATGCGGTGCTTGCGCTCCTTCAGCTCGACCTCGGTCGCGGCACCGGCCTTGATGACGGCCACGCCGCCGGCCAGCTTGGCCAGCCGCTCCTGGAGCTTCTCGCGGTCGTAGTCGGAGTCGGTCCGGTCGATCTCGGCGCGGATCTCGTTGACCCGGCCGGCGATCGCGTCGGGGTCACCGGCACCGTCGACGATGGTGGTCTCGTCCTTGGTCACGACGACCTTGCGAGCGCGGCCGAGCAGGTCGAGGGTGGCGTTCTCGAGCTTGAGACCGACCTCCTCGGCGATGACCTGGCCACCGGCCAGGATCGCGATGTCGCCCAGCATCGCCTTGCGGCGGTCGCCGAAGCCCGGGGCCCTGACCGCGACCGATCGGAAGACGCCCTTCATCTTGTTGACGATCAGGGTGGCCAGGGCCTCGCCCTCGACGTCCTCGGCGATGACCAGCAGCGGCTTGCCCGACTGCACGACCTTGTCGAGCAGCGGCACCACATCCCTGTTGGCGGCCACCTTGCCGCTCACGATCAGGATGTAGGGATCGTCCAAGACCGCTTCGAGCCGGTCGGAGTCGGTGATGAAGAGCGGGGCGATGTATCCCTTGTCGAAGCGCATGCCCTCGGTGAGCTCGAGCTCGAGGCCGAAGGTGTTGCTCTCCTCGACGGTGATGACGCCTTCCTTGCCGACCTTGTCCATCGCCTCGGCGATGAGCGCGCCGATCTCGGGGTCGGCGGCGGAGATGGAGGCGGTCGAAGCGATCTGCTCCTTGGTCTCCACGTCCTTGGCCAGCTTGGACAGCTCTTCACTGACCCGCTCGACCGCCGACTCGATGCCCTTCTTCAGCGACATCGGGTTGGCGCCGGCGGCGACGTTGCGCAGACCCTCGCGCACCAGCGCCTGGGCCAGCACCGTGGCGGTCGTGGTGCCGTCACCCGCGACGTCGTCCGTCTTCTTGGCGACTTCCTTGACCAGCTCTGCGCCGATCTTCTCCCACGGGTCCTCGAGCTCGATCTCCTTGGCGATGGACACGCCATCGTTGGTGATCGTGGGAGCGCCCCACTTCTTCTCCAGCACGACGTTGCGGCCCTTGGGGCCCAAGGTCACCTTGACGGCGTCGGCCAGCTGGTTCATGCCGCGCTCGAGACCGCGCCGGGCGTCCTCGTCGAAGGCGATCATTTTCGAAGCCATTGCTGCTCCTGCTCTTGATGGGGGCTGCCGGGACGGCGCCCGCGACGGACGGTCTCCCGGCAGGTCAGCGACCCGCCGGCGGACCTCGCCGCCCCGGCACACGCCTTGCGGTTGGCACTCTCCAGGTGTGAGTGCCAGGCGTCTCATCGCACTTTACCCACAACTTGCGTGTCACGCACATAGTGCATGGCACGCAACATCGGATAGAGTCGACCCATGAACGACGACGCCATGGACCTCCGGGCGCGCAACAAGCAGGCCACCAGGGAGGCGATCAGCCACGCCGCGCTGCGCCTGGCCATCGAGCAGGGCCCTCACGGGCTGGCCCTGGTGCGCGTCCACGACATCGCCACGGCCGCGGGGGTCTCATCCCGTACCTACAACAACTACTTCTCCAGCAGGGGGGAGGCGATCTGCGCCTTCCAGGCCGACCAGGCCCGCCGCGTGGGGCAGGCGCTGCGCTCCCGGGCCGCCGACGAGCCGCTCGACCAGGCCGTCATCGCGGCCGTGATCGAGATCTTCACCGACCCCGAGCCCGACAAGGCCGGCCTGCGCATGATCATGTCGACGCCCGAGCTGGAGGGTGAGGCGCTGAAGGCGTTCACCATGGCGGAGGGCCCGCTCGCCGAGGCGATCGCGGCGCGCACCGGCACCGACCCCGGCCGCGACCTGTTCCCCGCCGTCACGGCCGCCGCTGTCGCGGGCGCCATCCGCGTGGCGGGGCGGCACTGGCTCGAGCCCGGCAGCACCGAATCCTTCGCCGGCACCCTGCGCCGCGCCCTGTCCTGCGTCTTTCCCGCCGCGCGGTGACTCGCCAAGCCGGTCACTTCTAGCCGTCGGTACGAGATTCGCTTACCTGGCAGGTAATCGACAGGCCGCGTCAGGGTCGAAAGGGTAGCGGTATGACTTCTGACGCCCATGGCACCCGTGACATCGTGGAAGCACTGCTAGGCCGAATCGCCGAGGGCGATGTCGACCGTGTCGCCGAGTTGTTCGCCGAGCCGATCGACTGGCGGCTCGACTGGCCGGCTGAGGGGCATCCGGCCGTGCCGTGGATCCGCCCGCGGTCGAGCCGGGCCGATGTGGCGGACCATTTCCGGTCGCTGGCCGCTCATCACGTGCCTGAGCTGAACGGCACGTCGGTGGCGCGGATCCTGGTCGATGAGGCGGACGCCGTCGTCCTCGGGGAGATCGTGCAGACGGTGAAGGCCAACGGCGCCGCCTACAGCTCACCGTTCGCGCTGCATCTCACCGTCGAGGACGGACTCATCACCCGGTACCACATTTACGAGGACAGTCTCACGGTCGCGCGGGCCCTCACCGCTTGAGCGACTGGAAGGAAAACCGAATCCGGCGGCCGCCGTGGGGCAGCCGCCGGATGTCGTCAGCAAGAATTGCTTAGCGAATAGAGCGCTTAGCGAATACGGCGATTAGTAAATGCGGTACTTACGGCCGCAGTTGTCGAGCTTGCCGGCCCAGCAGGTGAAGGTGTAGACCTTCTTGATCCCGCGCCCGCTCCAGGTGCCGACGACCTTGCCGTCCCAGGAGCGGTTGAACTTGTGCCAGCCGCCGTTCTTGTAGTACTCGAACCACACCCAGGCGCGCTTGCCGCCCACCTTGTCGACGCCGTGCCACTCCGTGACGACGATGCCGTTGCGCTTGCCCGTCTGGCCGAAGGTGTACGCCTTGCGGTCGCTGGAGAAGAACTTGCCCCAGTTGTGGACGGAGCCGGCGGTCTGGGACGCCGCGGCGACGGCCGTCCCCGCCTGGGTGGCGGCCTGTGCGCCGGGGGCGAGGGCGATCGCGCTGACGGCCATGGAGCCGGCCAAGAGGGTTGCCGCAAGGGTCTTACGCATGGGTTTCCTCCCCGTATGAGTGCACCGGTTTGCCCGGCAGCAGGGACACTACGAAGATCCGTCGCCCTGTTCTGTGCAGGAGTGCACACATACGAGGTGATCAGCGCCACATGCGGTCTTAGGCCACCTTTGAGGAGGGGGCCGACCAGGTGTTGCACGAGCCCGGGTCGCCGGTGGCGAAGCCGCGCTTGTACCAGGCGACGACGTTGGCCCTCTTGCCGTACCAGCGCGCCTCGCCGGGCCCGTCACCATCGACCATGCTCAGCAGATACGTCCAGTCCTTGGTCGTCCTGCCCTTCAGCGGCCAGACGCTCTTGAGGAACGCGGCGCTGAGGCAGTCGTTCTGGAGGCTCTCGCGCCGGGCCAGCTCGCGGGTCTCGGTTGTGCCGCTGGACGGCACCGCGTCATAGGCGTCGGCGATTCCGACCAGCTGCATCACATGCCAGCCGTACATGTAGCTGACGGTGTTGAACAGCCACAGGTCGGAAGGGTCGTCGAGCCAGTCCTTGCCGATCTGGAAGATCAGCTCGCCTGTGTCGCCGCAGTAGCGGGCCGCGGAGTTCTCCTTGCCCGTCTCGCTGGTGCCGCAGTACTTCTTGGGGAGCTTGCTCACGTGCCGCACCTTGACCTTGCTGAAGGGCAGGCCGGCGGTGGTGAGGTGCTGCTCCCAGGTGGACTCGAGACAGGCGATCACCGCGTCGACGTAGGCGCGGCCCGACTTGCGGTCGTTGCGCTTGCGCGCCGGCTCCTCGCAGGTCGTGGTGGGCAGCGCGCCGGCCTTGTAGAGCGGGTTGGCGATCAGCTTGGGGTGTTTGACGGGGGTCGCCGCCGTCGCGGCGGTGGCCGGAGCGGATAAGGACAGCATCGACGCGACGGTCAGCGTCATGATCAGAAGTTTTCGCACGAGGGATGACAATAGGGCCGCGCCCGCGTTTGAGGAAATGGGGTTTCGCCGGTCTCCTCGGGCGGATGGCCGAATTTGTCATCCCGGACTGGCCTCATTCATGCGCTCCTTGGTCCAGTAGGACGCGATCTCCTGTGGAGCGCGCGTATTTCGGACCCCTGTCGCGGCCTCGTCGGGGGCGCGATCGCGGAAAATCACGGCCACCGTCGCGGCCAGCATGAGGGTGGCGGCGACGGCCAGAATGGCGACGGCCTTACGGCTCATGCCCCCATCGTACGACCAAGCGCGGTCACGGCGTCCGGACCCACGTGTTCGCCATTTATTATGCGCCGTCTGAGATATTCAAGATTCTAAACCGACTTCGCGATGAGGGCGTCGATCTGGACGCTGAGACGCGCGCCGAGGGGCCAGCCGATGTAGTGGGTCAGGAAGATGGCGATCTCGCGGAGCTCGTCCGGGGACAGCTCGCCGTTACTCAGCGCGGCCGGCAACTGGATGTCGAGGACGTCGTTGAAACCCCTGCTTGCCAGCGCGCCGATGAGCAGGAGCCGCCGGTCGCGCATGGACAGGCCGGGCCTGGTCCAGATCTCGGCGAAGAGGTGGTCGACAGTGATGCCGAAGAAGTCGCCCGGCGCGTCGCCGATCTCCCAGCCGTAGACCTGGCGCATCATCTCCAACCCGCGTTCCCGGCGTTCGTCGGTCATGGGATCTCCTTCCGAAGCAGGCCGAGGCCGTCGGCCAGGCGGTCGCGGGCCAGCTCGGCCAGGGGGGTGTCCACGCCGAGCTCGCGGGCCAGCTCCAGCGCCAGGTCCAGGTCCTTCTCGCCGAGAGCCAGTACGTGGCGCATGATCCCGTACAGCGGATCGTCCTCGCCGAGCGGAGCCGTGGTGGCCCGGAGCATGATCGCTCCGGGCCCGCCCGTGACGGCGTCCGAATGCCGGACCACCCGGCCGAGCTTGCGCAGCGAGACCCCGGACGCCTCCGCCAGCCGCTGCGCCTCGGCGGCGGCGGCGAAGGCGACGAAGTGCAGCAGGTTGCGGGCCAGCTTGGCGCGGGTGCCCGCGCCGACCGGCCCCACGTGCAGGACGAGGTCCGCCCACGCCCCGAACGGCCGCTCACAGCGGGCGAACGCGTCGTCGCCGCCGCCGACCATGACCGCGAGCGTGCCCGCCTGCGCTCCCATGAAGCCGCCGCTGACCGGCGCGTCGACGACCTCGATCCCGTACGGCGCTGCCAGCCCGGCGAGCTCCACGGCCGTGCCGGGCCGGATCGTGGAGTGGACGGCGATGACGGTGCCCGGCTCGGCGGCGGGCAGCAGCCCGGACACGACCTCGTGCACCTGGTCGTCGTCGCGCACCATGACGGAGACGAACCGGCTGGCGGCGGCCAGCTCGCCGACGTCCGCCGCGGCCCGCGCCCCCGCCTCCACCAGCGGCGCCATGGCCTCCGGCCGGGTGTCGTAGACGGTGACGCCGAGGCCGATCAGGTGCCTGGCCATGGGGGCGCCCATCTGGCCGAGTCCGGCGAAGCCATAGGTCATGATCGGAACACCTCGCCGCCGTCGACGTTGAGGATCTGCCCGGTGACCCAGGCGGCCTCGTCGGACAGCAGGAACAGGCACATGCCGACCAGGTCCTGCGGGGTCCCCACTCGCTTGAGCGCCAGCTTGTCCCGGACGATCCGGTCGACCACCCCCGCGGGTACCACCGCGCGGTTGGCCTCGGTGTCGATCGGGCCGGGCGCGATGGCGTTCACCCTGATGCCCATGCCGCCGAGCTCGTGGGCGAGCTGCTGAGTGAGGCCGTTGATCCCGGCCTTGGCCAGGCCGTAGAAGCCGGAGTACTGCCAGGCCGCGGTGGAGGACTGGTTGACGATCGCTCCGCCGCCGCGTCTGGCCAAGTGCGTATGCGCGGCGCGGGCGCACAGGAGGGCGCCGTCCAGGTTCACCGCCATGAACCGCCGGTAGTAATCCCAGTCGACGGTCAGCAGGAAGTCCAGCCGCATCGTGCCGAAGATCGCGGCGTTGTTCACCAGGTAGTCGATGCCGCCGAACCGCTCCGCCGCCGCGTCGGTCATCCGCTGGACGGAGTCCGGGTCGGACACGTCGGTACGTACGTACAGGCCCTTGATCTCGTCGGCGACGGCGGCGCCTTGCTCGCTGACGTCGGCGACCACGACGCTCGCGCCCTCGGCGGCCAGGGCCCGCGCGTAGACCCGGCCGATGCCCTGGGCGGCTCCGGTGACGATGGCGACTTTTCCCTCGAAGCGCCTCATGACACCCCTTCCGCGATCGACTTGGTCTCCAGGTACTCCTCGAAACCGGCCACACCCATCTCCCTGCCGATCCCCGACTGCTTGTAGCCGCCGAACGGCACGTCGGCGGCGTACCAGACGCCGCCGTTCACGCTCACCGTGCCGGTCCGCAGCCGCCGCGCCACGGCCCGCGCCCGCTCCGGGTCGCCGCCGTGGACCGCGCCGGACAGCCCGTACGGCGAGTCGTTGGCCAGCCGGACCGCGTCGTCGTCGCCGTCGTGCGGCAGGATCACCAGCACCGGACCGAAGATCTCCTCCCTGGCCGTCCTGGTCTCGTTGGTGAGCCCGGTGATCAGGGTCGGCTCGATCCAGAAACCCCGGTCGCGGCCGGCCGGGCGCCCGCCCCCGGTGGCGAACGCGCCGCCCTCCTCGACCGCCAGCTTCAGGTAGCCCTCGATCCGGTCGCGCTGGCGGGCGGAGATGACCGGCCCGCAGACCGTGCGACCATCGCCCGGGTCGCCGGTGCCCAGCTTCCTCATGGTGGTCGCGGTCAGGTGCACGGCCTCGTCGTACCTCTCACGCGGGACGAACAGGCGGGTGGTGAGCGCGCAGCCCTGCCCGGCGTGGGTGAGCGCGGCGAAGGCCGCGTAGGAGCAGGCGGCACGGAGATCGGCGTCGGCCAGCACGATGAACGCCGACTTGCCGCCGAGCTCCAGGAAGACCCGCTTGAGGCCGTCCGCGGCGGCGCGCATGACCGCACGCCCCGTGCCGGTCGAGCCGGTGAACGACAGCAGGTCCACCCGGGCATCGGCGCAGAGCCGGGCGCCCAGCTCGTGGTCGGCGCCGGTGATGACGTTGACGACGCCTGGTGGGATGTCCGTCTCCTCCTGGACGAGCACGCCGAGCGCCGCCGCGCACCACGGCGTGTCGGGGGCCGCCTTGAGGACGATCGTGTTGCCCGCGGCCAGCGCCGGGCCGAGCTTGGCCAGGTTGATCTGGTGCGGGAAGTTCCACGGGGTGATCGCGCCGACCACGCCCACCGGCTCGCGGACGACGCGGCGGTCGCTGGCCAGGCCCATGGGCGCGGCCCGGCCGAGGTCCCGTTCCCAGTCGTAGCGCTCGGCGAGGTCGGCGAACCAGCGCAGGTCGGCCACCGGCGTGTCGAGCTGCGCGCCGTACGTCAGGAATCTGGGCGCGCCCGCCTCCGCGATCGTCAGCTCGCGCAGCTCCTCGGCGTGGCGGGTGAGAGCCTCGCTGAGCTGGCGCAGGCAGCGTACGCGCAGGGCGAGGTCGGTGGCCCAGGGGGAGGAGTCGAAGGCGTGGCGGGCGGCGGCGACGGCGTGGTCCAGGTCGGCGGGGGTGGCGTCGGCGGCCTCGCCCAGGACCTCCTCAGTGGCCGGGTCGAGCGTGCCGAAGCGGTGGTCGCCGGGGACGAGCCGCCCGTCGATCAGGAGCGGCGAAGCGGCACCTGCGCCGAACAAGCGATCGGTTGTTCTGGACACATGTCCAGACTACAGTTCACCGTATGACGGCACGCAAGGACTATTCCGGAGAATTCGATCCGGGCTTCCGCTATGAGGACCTGTCGAAGGAGGCACTGGTCCGTCTCGTCCGGGAGTACGCCTTGATCGTCCATCTGCTCGACCGCTCGACGCTGATCGCGGTCGGCATGCGGTACGGGCAGCGGGTCGTCGAGGAGATCGCCATCCAGGAGTGGCAGGGCGCGAGCCCGATCTACACCGAGCGCATCCGCGAGATCATGCGGATCGAGGGCGACGGCGTGTCGGCCATCTTCAAGTGCCTGCAGCTCGACCCCGGTTTCGCGCAGCACTACATGGACGTCGAGTACGAGCTCGTCTCGGAGACCCACGGGTTCTTCCAGCTCCGCACCTGCGGGGCGCTGCTGGACGTGGAGCCGTTCGGCGAGCGCGCGATCCGCGGCATGTGCCATCACATCGAGGACGGCACCTTCGACTGGACCGCGCAGGCGGTCAACCCGCGCGCCCGGATCCGCCCGGTGCACCGGCCGCCGCGCGTCCCCGGTGACCGCGTCCCGCACTGCCGGTGGGAGGTCATCATCGACGACGAGACCGAGCCCGTGGGGGAGGCCGAGATCACCAGGATGACGCGCGGCACCACGGCGGCCGCCTTCCGCTTCCCACCCATGAAGGACGGCACACCGCACGTGCCCGCCTGACGCGGACGCGGCCCGCGCGGCGTCCGCGTCACCAGATGGAGGCCGGGGCCTGGCCGCGACGGTAGTAGCCGGGGATCGCGGCGCCGGAGGCGGCCCGGTCCAGGCGGCGCTTCATCCCGTCCGACAGCACCCCCGCCTTCATCATCTCGACGAACACCGACGTCACGTTGCCCAGGTCGAACCAGTCCCGCTGCCACGACCACCGGAAGCCGCCCGCGTACCTGAAGCGGCTGCCGCCGATCCCCGCCACCTCGTACGCCATGCCGTCCGGCCGGCGGGCGTCGGCGACCTGCTTCCAGAAACCGACCACCTCGCCGCCGCGGTCGTCGATGAGGATGCTCTGGTACGGGTAGGACCAGCCGTCCAGGCCGCCCATCTCCGAACCGAGGGCCAACTCGCGGATCTCGTCGCGGCCGACGGCCATGAAGTCCTGGTCCGGGCCGACGTTCCAGCCGTAGGTCGCGTCCTCGGTGTACAGCTCGGCCAGCGGGCGCCAGTCGCCGAGCTCCTCGCACCGGCGGTTGGCCGCCAGCCACCGGCGCACCATCTCTTCGAGTTCGTCACGGGGGAAGGCCGGCATGTCGTCACTCCTTAGACGTCGACAGCGCCCGGGTGGGGCAGTAACGGATGGCCGCCTCGACCTGCTCGCGCATCGACTCGGGCGGTGACGGGTCGAGCACGCGGACCTTCCCCTTGCGCGGCACCTCGAAGACCTCGGGCGCCTCCAGCTCGCACATCGCGTGCCCCTGGCACAGGTCCAGATCGGCGACGACCCTCACCGCCGCCTCCGCCGGTACCGCACCATGCAGGGCCGGGCGAGCTGGACCACCATCTTGGAATGGTCGTTGCGGTAGGAGCCGGACTCCTGGGCGAGAGCGAACTCCCAGTCGCGCAGCAGCACCGAGAAGATCGCCTTGAGCTGGATCATCGCGAAGTTGGCCCCCACGCAGCGATGCCTGCCCGCCCCGAACGGCACCCACGTCCACCGGTTGACCAGATCCTCCTCGCGCGGCTTGGCATAGCGAGCCGGGTCGAAGGCGTCCGGCCGGGGGAAGTCCGCGGCGATCCGGTTGGAGACGGCCAGACCGCAGCCGACCATCGTCCCCGCCGGGATCCGGTGGCCGAGCACCTCCTGCTCGGACTTGGCCACCCGCAGCAGCAGGATGAGCGGCGGGTGCAGCCGCAGCGCCTCCTTCACCGCCGATTCGAGCAGCGGGATCTCCCGCAGCGCCTGGAAGCTGACCTCCGACCCGTCGGCGTACAGCCCGTCGAGCTCCGCGACGACCTCCCGCAGCACGTCAGGGTTGCGCAGCAGCTCGATCAGCGTCCAGGCCGCGGTCCCCGAGGTGGTGTGGTGCCCGGCGAACATCATCGAGATGAACATCCCGGTGATCTGGTCCGCCGAGAACCTGCCCAGCGACATCAGCACGTCGAGCAGGTCCCGGTCCTCGCCCGCCGGACCCGAGCGGGCGGCCATGATGCCCTCGACCAGCGTGACGAGCTGGGCGCGGGCCGCGTCGCGGCGGCGGAAGCTGTCGATGTCGGCGTACGGGTCGACATAGGCCAGCGCGTCGGTGCCCTGCTCCAGGTCGTGGTACAGCTCGGCGAAGCGCCGGTCCAGCTGCTCACGGAACCGCTTGCCGATCAGGCACGCCGAGGAGGTGTAGATGGTCAGCTCGGCGAACCAGTCGAGCAGGTCGATCTCCCCCTCCTCCTCCCATGACGCGACCATCCGCTCCACCTCGGCGGCGATCGTGGCGGCGTGCCCCTTGAGGAAGGAGCCCTTCAGCGCCTGGTTGTGCAGCGCCTCGCGGCGCTGCTCGGGCGTGGCGTCGAAGACGACGCCCTCGCCGAAGATCGGCGTCATGAACGGGTACGCCTCGGCCTGGTCGAGCTCCTCGTCCGGGGCGCGGAAGAAGAACTCGTTGGCCTCGGCGCCCGACAGCAGCACCACCGGCCGCCCGGCCAGCCGGAACTCGCCGACCGCGCCGCACTCCTCGCGCACCCGCCGCATCAGCGCGATCGGGTCGGTACGCAGTTCCGCCAGATGGTCGGGGCCACCGGAGACGAGCATCGGCTCCCTCATCGCACCTTCGCCTCCGGCTGGACCTCCACGAGCGTCAGGTGGGTGCCGCGGGGCGCCTCGACGACGACGGCGATCGCGGCGGCGACGTCCTCCGGCCGGAGGAAGTACGGATGGCGGGCCAGCCCCCACTTGACCCACTCCTCCAGGACCTCACCGGTGGTCTCGGCGTCCCAGCCCATGCCCATGCCGGTCATCGTCGGGCCGGGCCGGACGATCGAGGCGCGCACCCCGGTGCCCTCCAGCTCCATCTGCAGCACCCTGGCCATGCCCTCGATGCCGTTCTTGGCCGCCACGTAGGCGCCCATCCGGGTGCGCGGTGAGCGTACGACGTCGGAGGAGACGAGCACGACGTCCCCGCGCCCGCGTTCGACCATGCCGGGCACGACGTGCGAGACCAGGCGGTGCGCGCCGACCAGGTGCACCCCGACCTGGGCGGCGAAGCCCGCGGAGTCCAGCTCGTGGACCCGTTCCGCGCTCAGGTCGCCGGCCCCGCTGACCACGATCTCGGGAGCGCCGAGCGCGTCGGCCGCGGCCGAGACGAAGCGCTGGACCGAGTCGGACTCGGCCACGTCCAGCGCGTGGGCGAACGTCTCCGCGCCCTCCTTACTGAGGGCATCGGCGAGTTCGCGGCATTTGTCGGCCCGGCGGGCGCCGAGGGCGACCGGGTGGCCCTTGGCGGCGAGCAGGGCGGCGGTGGCGGCGCCGATCCCGGAGGAGGCTCCGGTGACCAGCGCGGGGCGGCGTAGCGGGTGCGGTGCGAAGCGCGGCATGGGCGGCCCAATCGCTAGGCGGCGGAAACGGAGACGGGCAGTGCGGCGAAGCCGCGGACGTTGACCGAGTGCACGCGCGCCACGCCGCCCTCGTCCACGTCGTAGTGGCGGACCCGCCTGACGAACTCGGTCAGCGCGATGCGGGCCTCCAGCCTGGCCAGGTTCGCGCCCAGGCAGAAGTGCCTGCCCCCGCCGAAGCTGATGAGCTGGGAGGTGTCGCGGTCCAGGTCGTAGCGGTCCGGGTCGTCGAACACGCGCGGGTCCCGGTTGGCCGCGCCGACGAGCAGCAGCAGGCGGTCCCCGGCGGGCACGGTCGTGCCGTACAGCTCGGTGTCGGTGGCGACCGTGCGGGCCAGGATCTGGCTGGAGGCGTCGAAGCGCAGCGTCTCCTCCACCCAGTCGGTGACCCGGCCCGGATCCCGCATGGGCTTGGCCAGCTCGGCGGGATGGCGCCAGCCCCAGTACAGCGCGTTGGCCAGCAGCTTGGTGGTCGTCTCGTTGCCCGCCACCACCATCAGGAACAGGAACGCCACGACCTCCTCCTCCGCCAGCCGGTCGCCGCCCTCCTCGGCGGCCAGCAGCGCGGAGGTGAGATCGCTCCCCGGTCTGGCCCGCCGCTCGGTGACCAGGTCCTGGTAGTAGCCGATGAGCGTCAGCGCCGCCTCCATCCCGGCGACCGGGACGTCGAACAGCCCGTCCTCACGGTGCATGACCAGGTCGGCCAGGCGCCGCAGCTCGTCCCGGTCGGCCTCGGGGACGCCCATCAGCTCGCAGACGACGTCCATCGGCAACCGGCCCGCGAAGTCGGCGACGAAGTCGAAGTCGCCACGCGCCACGGCGGGCGCGAGATGGTGTTCGGTCAGGCGCAGGATGCCGCCTTCGAGCTCGCGCACCCGGCGCGGGGTGAAGCCCTTGGCGACCAGGGAGCGCATCCGGGTGTGCGAGGGCGGGTCCAGGGCCAGGAAGGACATCGTCCGGTGCGCGGCCGGCCCCCACGCGCTGGGGTCCAGGGAGACACCGTTGGCGTTGGAGAAGCGCTGGTGGTCGCGGAACGCGCCGGCCACGTCGGCGTGCCGGGAGACGGCCCAGAAATCCAGGTCGTCGCTGCGGTAGAGCGGGGCCTCCTCGCGGAGGCGGGCGTAGATCGGGTACGGGTCTTCGTGGACGGCGTAGTCGTAGGGGCTGTATAAGAGCGGGTCCACGGGCTACCTCACGATCAGCTCGGCGACTTCCGCCAGGCGGTCGGCGGTCTCGGTGTAGGAGATGTAGCCCATCCCGGCCTGGACCAGCGCGCCCGCGTAGGCGATCTCCAGGGCGTTGAGGACCTTGCGATCGGCGGCCGGGCCGAGCGCGGTACGCAGCCGCCGGCGGATGCTCAGCCCGATGCGCAGCCGCAGCTCCTGGACGTCGGGGTCGGTGCCGAGCATGGCGGTGGTGCACGCGGCGGCCAGGCGCGGCTCGTCGGCGACCAGCAGGGCGATCTCCCGGAGCGCGGTGATCA
Source organism: Nonomuraea sp. NPDC049141 (assembly GCF_040648415.1). Lineage (NCBI taxonomy): Bacteria > Bacillati > Actinomycetota > Actinomycetes > Streptosporangiales > Streptosporangiaceae > Nonomuraea > Nonomuraea sp. NPDC049141. The sequence goes on along the minus strand of NZ_JBEZDR010000001.1, from coordinate 437,940 downwards.
CCTGGCCCGCCTCGCCGGTCGTCTCGATCGGCGGCAGGGCGCTCAGGCGGCGCCAGAACACCTCGGTGACCAGGTGGTTCTTGGAGGAGAAATAGGTGTAGGCGGTCGCCGGGGCGACACCCGCCCGGCGGGCCACGTTGCGGACGGTCAGCCCCTCGAAGCCGCTCTCGCGCACCTCCTCGACCGCCGCGTCGGTCAGCCGCCGCACGGTGTCGGCCTGCCGCCGGTTCAGCCGCCGCCGGGTGGACTCTGTCACGACATCGCTGGACACATGTCCAGACGATAGTTCAGCAGGTGTCCTCCGGCAAGGCGGTAGTTATCCAGGTTTGGGATGGCATGGAAGGATAGGCGGCGTGCGCCGCGCCCTGTCCGTGTTAGCCGTCACGCTCACCGCATGCTCGGCCGCCCAGCCCCCGGTCCCGTCCGCTACGGGCTCGCCCGGTCCCGTCGTGAGTCAGGACAGTCCCGCGCCGACCCCCGGCAAACTGCGCTTCACCAAGCTCGCCGAGCTGGCCAAGCCCGTGGCGTTCGCGGTACGGAAGGGCGACCGGCGTTTGTACGTCGCCGAGCAGGGCGGCCGGCTGAAGACCCTCGACGGCGACACGATCGTGAACCTGTCGGGAGAGGTCAGCGGCGGCAACGAGCAGGGCCTGCTCGGCGTGGCCTTCCACCCGTCGGGCCGCTGGCTCTACCTCGACTGGACCGACGCGAGCGGCGACACGCACGTGACCGAATGGGCGTACGACGGCAAGGAGGCCACCCGCAGGCGTGACGTGCTGACCCAGGACCAGCCCTACGCCAACCACAACGGCGGCCAACTGGCCTTCGGTCCCGACGGCCACCTCTACATCGCGCTCGGCGACGGCGGCAGCGGCGGCGACCCCCACCGCAACGGCCAGAACCTCGGCACGCTGCTCGGCAAGATCCTGCGCATCGACCCGCGCGGCACGCCGTACAAGATCCCCGACGACAACCCGTTCGTCGGCAAGGAGGGCGCGCGGACCGAGATCTGGGCGTACGGCCTGCGCAACCCCTGGCGGTTCGGCTTCGACCGCGACAACGGCGACCTCTGGATCGGCGACGTCGGGCAGGACCGTTGGGAGGAGGTCGACTACCAGCCGGCCGGATCCGAGGGCGGCGAGAACTACGGCTGGAACCTCCGCGAAGGCGACCAACCCTTCAGGGGCGGCAAGGGCCGCGAGCTCACCGACCCGGTGATCACCTATCCGCTCCACCAGGGCGGCAACTGCTCGGTGATCGCCGGCTACGTCTACCGAGGGGGCAAGATCCCCTGGCTGCAGGGTCAGTTCCTGTACGGCGACTTCTGCGCGGGGTGGGTCAAGGCCGCACCCGTCGACGAGCTGGACAAGGAGGCCAAGGTCGGGCAGGTCGAGCAGCTCTCGTCGTTCGGCGAGGGGCTGGACGGGGAGCTGTACGCGCTCAGCCTCCAAGGTCCCGTCTACCGGATCGATCCCGCCTGACGCGTTCGATCAGATCCTCGACCTGGTTGTTCAGCTGTGACCCGCGAGTCCAGCCCGCGTAGTGGGTGAGGAACACCACGACCTCCCGCAGCTGACTCTCATCCAGGTCGCCCGCGCGCAGCGCGGTGTCGAGCTGGACCTCCACCTGTTCGTCAATGCCCTGCCCGACGAGCAGGCCGAGCAGGAGCAGGCGGCGCTCTTTGACCGAGAGGGCACCGCGCGACCAGATGTCGGCGAACATCCGCTCCGCCATCATGCCGAAGCTGTCCACAGTCTCCATGGCCGGTTCTGTCATTGTCCGCTCCGGGTAGCAGGGATCCTTCTATCTTTCGCTACTTTGCCGGTCGAACCAATGGGGGGACGCCAACGTTGTACGGGCGTCCGCACAAGAGCCCGCATCCGATCTGTGCGGATCTGTAACAACTGAAGCCAATGTACGGCCAAGATTTGGTCAAGATTTTACACCGTGCACTCGGCCTCATTTCACATGAAAACGGGCAGAACAACTCCGTTGGTCCGTAAAGCGGAGGTAAGCCCAGGTGAAAAAAACACGGGCTTGGATCGCGCTCATGACCGCGATCTTCATGCTGTCAGCGTGCGGGCAGCCGGAGTTCACCTACGTACGCGACAGGGAAGGCACCACCTACTTCAAGGTGCCCTCCTCCTTCAGTCAGCTCAACACCGAAGCCATCGAGCTCTACCTGACCGGCGACCATCCGAACTCGGAGGCGGCCCGGCTGCGGCGCCAGCAGGTCTGGTCCACGGCCTTCGACCAGTCGGCGCAGCCGTCCGTCGAACACCTGCTCAGCTCAACGGATCCGTTCGTCTACGCCACCGTGCACAAGCTCACGGACGAGCAGCGGAACACGATCTCGCTGGACCGGCTCCGCGACTTCATCCTGCCGGTGACCGGGCAGGTCCGCACGCTCTACGAGGCCAAGGCGGCCCAGACGGGGCGGCAGCCGCTGTTCAAGGGGTTCGAGCTGATCAGCGATCAGATCCTCCAGCTCGACCGCGGCGCCAGGGGAGTGCGGGTCCGCTTCAACTACCAGATCGGCGCCGACGTCCAGACCTTCGACCACACCGCCATCCTCGACGAGCAGGCAGCCACGGTCTCCGTGATGCTCATCGGTTGCCAGTCCATCTGCTTCCGAGCGCGCTCGGCTGAGTTCGACAAGATCGAGCAAACCTTCAAGCTGCTCCGGCTGCCCGGATGAAGGAGCACCATTGACCACGACCACGCATCACAGCGGGCTGCGCGCGCCCGGAAGCGGCCCGGCTGATCCCGAAGCCATGACCAGGAAGAAGATGCCGTTCTGGGCCCGGAGCAAGTTCCTCATCGGGCTGGTCCTCGCCTTCTTCGTTCTCACCTGGAAGGTGATGGCCGACTTCGAGGGCATCGTGTCCTTCGGCGAGGCCATGCGCGCCATCGCGTACGCCTATCAATGGATTTTCTGGCTGCTGGGCGTCGAGGCCCTGCGGCAGTTGCACTTCTTCGTCAGCGAGCGATGGTCGGCTTACCACCGCTTCTGGAGCCAGGGGGTCTTCGGCGGGTTCGAGCGGTGGTCCCACCGGCGGTTCGACGACTGGACCAGGTATCGTTTCGCCCTCGCCGCCAAGATCATCTTCTGGGTGGTGCTGATCGCGCTGGTACTCGGCGCGGTGCTCGACACCAGCCCGCTGCTCGCCCTGTTCAGCGCGCCCGCGCTGATCTGGAAGGCGATGCCGTTCCTGGTCCAGATCGTGTTCCTGTTCTTCGTGGTCATCATCCAGTTCGTCGGCCTGTTCTGGTTCCTGTCCAGAGGCGGCGTGGAGACGTACTTCCCCGATGACATCAAGACCCGCTTCTCCGACGTCTGGGGACAGGACCACGTGGTCGAACGGGTTCAGGAGAACATCGTCTTCCTCGAACGGCCCGACGAGATCGAGAAGCGCGGGGGCTACGTGCCCAGCGGGCTGCTGCTGTGGGGGCCGCCGGGCACCGGCAAGACGCTGATGGCCGAGGCGGTGGCCGGCGAGACCGGCAAGCCGTACGTGTTCGTCGACCCCGGCGCGTTCACGAACATGTTCATGGGCATCGGCATCCTCAAGGTCAAGACGCTCTTCAGGAAGCTGCGCAAGCTCGCGCTCAGGTACGGCGGGGTGATCGTCTTCTTCGACGAGGCCGACTCGCTCGGCAAGCGCGGCCGGCTCGCCCAGCAGGGCCCGCCGGGGCAGGGCGGGGGCTTCTCCGGCTGCCACGGGGTCAACTACCTGTCCGAGGAGAGCCGCTCGGTGCTCGCCTTCCGCGCCCGGCGGGAGGTGGCGGAGCCGGCCACCCGCAACCGCTTCTTCATGGGCGGCGGCGGTGGCATGAACAGCGGCGACCCGGGCACCCTGCAGGCCCTGCTCACCGAGCTGTCCGGGCTCAAGAAGCCGCGCGGGTTCTTCAACCGCCTGATCAGGCGGCTGCTCGGGATGCGGCCCAAGCCGCCGCCCAAGTTCCGCATCCTCGTCATGATGGCCACCAACCGGCCCGACGCGCTCGACGAGGCCCTGCTGCGGCCCGGCCGCATCGACCGCATCTACAAGGTCGGCTACCCCTCCAAGGCCGGACGGGTCCGTACGTACCAGGGCTATTTCGACAAGGTCGACCACGAGCTGACCGAGCAGCAGATCGACAAGCTCGCCACCATCACCCCCTACGCGACGGGCGCCACGATCAAGGACCTGGTCAACGAGTCGCTGATCACCGCGATCCGCGACGGCCGCGAGGTCATCTCCTGGTCCGACGTACTGCGGGCCAAACGGCTCAAGCAGCTCGGCCCGCCCGAGGACGTCGAGTACATCGAGCGGGAACGGCACGCGGTGGCCGTGCACGAGGCGTGCCACGCCGTGGTGGCCTACGTGACCCGCTTCCACCTGGAGATCGACATCGCCACGATCGAGAAGGGAGCCGACTACCTCGGCATGGTCGCCTCGATCAAGCCCGAGGACCAGTTCACCCGGTGGAAGTCCGAGTACGAGGCCGACATCATGGTCTCGCTCGCCTCCCTGGCCGGGGAGCGGATGTTCTTCAGCGAGGACAACTCCTCCGGCGTCTCCGGCGACCTGCACTCGGCGACGTACCTGACCGCGCTCATGGAGTCGTACTGGGGGATGGGCTCGGGCGTCACCTCGCTGCCCGCGCTGCAGGAGCTGGAGATCCACGGCGGCAAGGCGATGCCGCGGCGCGGCGGCGGTGGCGGGCCCATCGGCATCACCGAGCGGGAGCCGAGCCGGGGTCAGCCCGAGCTGGCGCCCGACGTGCTGGGGGAGCGGATCGAGTTCAACCTGGTCCGGCTGCTGGAGAAGACCGAGCGGCTGCTGGAGGAGCATCGCAGGGATGTGCTCTGCCTCGCGCACGCGCTGGAGACGCACAAGACGCTGAACGGCGATGACGTGGTGGCGATCATCGAGCGGGCGGCCGGGCCGCTCATCGACGGCACGATCTACAGCTCCGACGAGCTGTACCAGGAGCTGGAGGAGTACCACCGCGACGCGGCCAGGGCGCACAAGGAGCACAGCCGGATCGAGCGCGACCTGCCCGGCCACGTGGAGGAGGAGCCTGCCCACCAGCCCAACGGCCAGACCGCGAGTCGGCCGAATGGCCAGCCCGTTGGTCAGCCAGGTCAGTCCGGTGGTTGGCGCGCAGGGCCGGTTTTCCAGCCTGGGGTCGCCGAGCCGGTGGGGACTGTCGTGTCCGCCGAGCCGGTCGTGGTGACCGCTGAGATCGTCGCCGGGCCCACCGCGGTGGTCGCCGAGCCGGGCCGGCCCGAGTTCGTACCGTGGGCTCCCGATCCGACGCCCGTTTACGCGGCGGCGCCACCGCCCCTCCCGGCGGAGCCGCCGCCGCCCAGGCGCCGGGCGTGGGTGGTCGTCGCCAGCCTGCTCGCGCTCGTCGTCCTCGCGCTCATCACCGGGCTGGCCCTCACGGGCGCGACCCCGGTCGTCGGGCTGGCCTCGCCCGGGCTGCTGCTCGTCCTGTTCGTCGTCGTGGTGGCGGTGATCGTGGGCGCCGGCCTGGCGCTCATCGCCATCAAGGCCGTACGAGCGGCGCAGACCAAGGCGGAACACGAACGCGACCAGGCCCACGCCAGGGCGCAACTGCTTGCCGCCGCGATGGACCCCGACACGGCCATGCGGCTGCTCGGCTACGACGGCAGAGGAACGGACGGGAGGGCCTAGATAAGGACGGGACCGCTCAGACGCGGACGGAACCGCTTAGATGCGCACGTCGAGCCGGCCGATCGGCTCGACCAGCTCCTCCTCTTCGTAGGCGAAGTGCGAGGACAGGACGGCGGACAGCCGCTCGGCCTCGGCCCGTACCTGGTCGAGGCCGGTGTCGCCGGCGACCAGCGCCACGCAGGCCTCGTCGAGCCGGGTCAGCAGCGCGGCGATGACCTCGTGCTCCTCCTTGAGCTTGTCGATCACCGGCCCCAGCGAGTCGTCCCGCTTGAGTATCGCCGGGAACATGGCCTCGTCCTCGATCGTGTGGTGCACGGTCACCAACCGGCAGAAGGTCGCGCAGAACGCGCCCAGCGTCCAGTAGTTCTGACGCATGGTCAGCTGATTGATCATCGACCGCAGCGCGGCGGCGTCGAGGGCGCCCGCGGCGACCTGGTCGAGCGCGTCCCGCACCTGCCGCATCTCCTGGCGGTAGCCGTCGTGCACGTCGACCAGATGCCGGCCGAGCTGCCGCTGCGCCGGTGTGAGCGCCTCCGGGTCATGCTTGGGTCCGCGCGGCCTGCGGGCCTCTTCGAGGTCAATGGTCACTAAATCCCCCTTTGTAACAAATGATCGCATGACCGGGGAATCGGGCGGTCCTACCCGGGTTGATTAACACGACGTTCACATTCGGGCAAAAACCGGGAAACGGTCAGCCGGAAGACTCGGCGTGGCTGTGAGACATCCTGAAAGGACCGACGTGAGCTACAAGGCTGAGTACATCTGGATCGACGGCACCGAGCCCACCGCACTTCTGCGCTCGAAGACGAAGATCCTCGCTGACGGAGCCGAGCCGTCGGTCTGGGGCTTCGACGGCTCCAGCACGAACCAGGCGGAGGGTCACTCGTCGGACCGCGTGCTCCGTCCGGTCTTCACCTGTCCCGACCCGATTCGCGGCGGCGCCAACGTGCTGGTCCTGTGCGAGGTCGAGGAGATCGACGGCGCTCCGCACAAGAGCAACACCCGCGCCCTGCTCCGCCCGATCGCCGAGCAGTTCGCCGACCAGGAGTCGTGGTTCGGCATCGAGCAGGAGTACACCTTCTTCAAGGGCAGCCGCCCGCTGGGCTTCCCCGAGGGCGGCTTCCCCGCCCCGCAGGGCCCCTACTACTGCGGTGTCGGCGCCGACGCCATCTTCGGCCGTGAGATCGTCGAGCTCCACCTCGACCGCTGCCTCGCCGCCGGCCTCGCGATCTCCGGCATCAACGCCGAGGTCATGCCGGGCCAGTGGGAGTTCCAGGTGGGTCCGGCCAGTCCGCTGGACGTCTCCGACCACATGTGGATCGCCCGCTGGCTGCTCTACCGCACGGCCGAGGAGTTCGGCGTGGAGGCCACGCTCGACGCCAAGCCCGCCCGTGGCGACTGGAACGGCGCCGGCGCGCACACCAACTTCTCCACCAAGGCCATGCGCGAGGGTTACGAGCCCATCATCACCGCCTGTGAGGCCCTCGGCGAGGGCGACAAGCCGATGGAGCACATCACCCAGTACGGCGTGGGCATCGAGAGCCGCCTGACCGGCGCCCACGAGACCGCCCCGTGGAACAAGTACAGCTACGGCGTCTCCAACCGCGGCGCCTCCGTACGCATCCCGTGGCAGGTCGAGGTGGAGAAGAAGGGCTACATCGAGGACCGCCGCCCCAACGCCAACGTCGACCCGTACGTGGTCACCCGCCTGCTGGTGAACACCTGCTGCTCGGCCCTGGAGAAGGCCGGCCAGGTCTGACCCCGGTCGTGAAGTGAGACGGAGGAACGCGGGCACCCCCGATGGGGCCCGCGTTCCTCCGTTTCTCACGCCAGGCGGGACTGGTAGACCCTTCGGGCCTCCTGCATGACCGCCAGGTAGTCGGCGCTCACCCGGTCCTTGACGAGCTCTTCCAGCAGTTCCAGCCAGCGCAGGCAGAAGGTCACGTCCTCCTCCCTGGCCACCCGCCGGCTCTCGACGTCCAGATAGACCGGGCTCGTGTGCGCCCGTACCTGGCCGCCGCCCTCGGCGACCGCCACCACGTAGGTCGGCCAGATCACCGTCAGCTCCGCCGTCACCTCGCCGGGCGGCCCCGCGGCCAGCTCGCCGTCGGCGGTCAGCAGCCGTACGTTCTCCACCAGCGGCCCGATCACCCGCCCGATGACCCGCACCCTGCTGCCGGGAGTCAGGTCGAGCGTGGCGCCGGGGCCGTGGCCCTCGACCGACAGCTCAAGGAACGGTCCAGTCGTGGCGAACGTGCGGCCGTGCCGTACCGCGTCGGCGTAGGACTCGGCGGTCAGCCGCCCGTCCACGTGCGCGTACGTGCGTTCGCGCCCGATCGGCCCGAGCCGCTGGGCCGTACCGGCGACGGCGGCGACGCGGTTGCCCGCGCCGATCAGCCTGCGGTAGGCGCGGTCCGAGCCGATCGCCGAACAGAAGCTGTCGACCAGGCCGAGCGCCGCGTCGACCACCGACAACCGGGCATCGTACTCCGGATCGCCCGCGCCGATGAGCTGCTCGGGCGTCTCGACCGGGCCGTAGAAGGCGTTGGCGTAGCCGATGAGCGCGCCGCGCTCGCGCAGCTTCCGCACCGTGTCGTGGCACCTTTCGGGGCCGAGCGCGTGGTGGGCGAGGTCCACCCGGGCCACGTGCGTCTCGTCCGACCACGGCAGATCGCGGCCCGACCAGTGCTCGACGGCCGCCATGTCCTGCTCGTCGCCCGGCAGCAGGTTGATCACGTGCAGGTCCTCGCCGTGCTGCGAGTCGGCCACCCACCGGGACGGCCGGTTGAGGTGGACGTGCAGGTCACCGCCATACCAGCCGCGCGCCGCCGCGTCGTAGATGCGCTGCGGCGCCAGCTCGACCAGCGTCTCGCCGTCGCCGGGCACGAGCGTGGTCTCCGCCGAGCCGTACTCCATGCCCCTGGCCGCCCTGATCGTCAGCGGCTCGCGCGGGACGTCGAGCACCAGGTCGTCGCCGTGGAAGTACGGCAGGCCGTCGAGGTCGCGCGCCGGTGGGGTGTCGCGCGGGAACCAGCCTTTGCCGTTGGCGCTCCACACGCTCCAGCGGCAGGGGAAGCCTGCCCGCAGCCGAAGCGTCCGCTTGGTCTTGATCGTCCTTAACGGTGTCGGATCGTCACTCATCGGCTTCTCCCTGTAATCGAAGGCGCCGATATCGTGACACGACCATCACTTGCCGGGAAGCCCGCGCTTCCCGGCAGGGTGGCTTTCTTCCTTCAAGGTAGAAGGATCTAGAGCCGGAAGCTCATATCCGGTGCGATGTCCACGACGTCCATCTGGGCTTTCTGCAGGTGGCCGGAGTGGTCCCAGTTCATCGCCTGCCAGCGGGTGAACTGGTCGAGTACCCAGATACCGGACTGGCGGCTGCCGTTGCCGGACTTGCCGTTGCCGCCGAAAGGCAGGTGCGCCTCGGCGCCGGAGGTGGAGTTGTTGACGCTGACCATGCCGGCGGAGATCCCCTCGCGGAACTTCCACGCGTGCCTGGCATCGGTGGTGTAGATCGAGCTGGACAGGCCGTAGCCGGGCAGGTTGGCCAACTCGATGGCCTCGTCGATGGTCTCGAACGTCGTCACGCCCACGATGGGCCCGAACGTCTCCTCCAGGAACAGCTGGTCGGTGGCCTTGACGCCATCGACCACGACGGGGTGGTAGTAGAGGCCGCCGTCGCCGGTGAAGTCGCGGCGCGGGCTTTCTTTGGAGATTTTTCCGACATTTCCTGACACGACCTGGTGGTGGGGCTGGATCCAGGTCAGGTACTCCTCGTACCGATCCGCGAATTTCTGGTCGAGCAGCGGTCCCGCCAGCACGTCCTGCTCCGGGTCGCCGATCTTGGCGTTCTGTACGGCCTGGGCGAACCGCTCGACGAACGCCGCGTGCACACTCTCATGCACGATGACCGTACCGAGGCTGGTGCAGCGCTGACCCGCCGTACCGAACCCGGAGAACAACGCCCCCTCGACGGCCAGATCGAGATCGGCGTCCGGCATGATCACCATCGGGTTCTTCCCGCCCAACTCCAGGCAGGCCGCCTGCAGGTGCCGCCCGGTGAGCTCCCCGATCTTCCTGCCCACCTCGCTGGACCCGGTGAACCCGACCTTGTGCACCGTGCCCTCCTCCAGCGCCTGCTCCAGCCCCCGGAAGGTCTGGACACCGTCGGCGAACACGATGTTCAGCACCCCGTCGGGCAGCCCCGCGGCGGCGAACAACTGGTACATCGCATGCGCGGACGCCGCCGCGTACTCGGCCGGCTTCCACACCACGGCATTGCCGCAGAGCAGCGCCGGAACCAGATACCAGGACGGCACCGCGACCGGGAAGTTGCCGGCGGTGATCACCGCCGCCACCCCGACCGGGTTGCGGAACGTGAACAGCTTCTTGTCCGGCATCTCCGACGGCACGGTCTGCCCGTACAGGCGGCGACCCTCGCCGAGGAAGAAGTCGCATGTGTCAACGATCTCCCGCACCTCGCCCAGGGCTTCGGCGTACGGCTTGCCGATCTCCTGCGTGACGAGGTGCGCCAGCGCCTCGGCATTGGCCTCGACCAGCCGCCCGATCGACGCGATCACCCGCCCTCTCACCGGAGCCGGGACCTTGGCCCACTCCCGCTGGGCCTCTTTGGCGGTCCGGCAGGCATCGGCGAAGGTCTGCGCATCGGCCAGGCCGACCCGGGCGACGACCTCGGTGATGCGTGCGGGGTTGGTCGATTCGTAGGTGTCGGTGCCGGCGGCATCCTTACCACCCACAACGGAGACGATCTGACGGGTCACCGGTGCCCTCCTCATTCAGTCCTCAACACAGCCAATCATCCCCCAACGACACCCTCCACCACGCTCAGGCCCACAACCGTGGTCTTCGCTGCGCTCAGGCTGCCTTCCCTGCTTACAAGCACGGTCTTCGCTGCGCTCAGGCAGTGTCTATTGGGGCTGCGCCCCAAACCCCGGCGAGGGGCCCCGGCCCCTCGCGCTCCCCGGGCGTTGACCGTCTGGCTGAAAAGCGAAGGTCAGCGGTTCGACTCTTCCCCTGACCAGCAGCCGGCTCGTCGTCCTGCTCTGGAGCGATGCGAGATCTACAAACAGCGCTTCCGACAACGCAGTGACAGCAACACCATCAACCGCCTTCAGACCTTGGTCGACATGCGCGCACAACGACAATCTGTTCCCTGCCGTTTGCGCACCGACCGGGTCACGCCAGGCGAGGTGCCATGCAGATGGCAGGCACCTTTTCCAAGCAGGCAAGGGCGTCCCTGCCTCATCGCGCCTGACCTGTCAAGATCTGAAACCACAGATCCCGGGTAGCACGGGCGGGCAGCCACGTACTTTCGAGAATGCTGGCGGCGGCCTCCGTGAGGATGCACCGGACGAACCACAACCCACCGGCCGTGCAGAGCTCGAACATCGGGTACTCACACACGCACGTGTGCTCGCGAACTCTCAGCCGATGACAGCGTGGCCGACTTTGCTCCCAGTCCACTCGTAGCGCCTCCGGGTTCGGGGTTGCCACGTGCAAGCCGTGATAGTCGAAATGCGTGGATGGACGGTTCACGACCGCACCGGCATCTGGGCCTGGTCGCGAAGCATCGTCACGAACGTGTCCACGTCGTCTGCGCTCACCGTCTGGCGCAGCCCCCGGTCTATGTCGGCATTCCGGAGTTGGACACCGCGCCGGGTCGCATAGAACACGCCCGCGTCGCTGCGGAAAAACGACCAGGTGGGGAAGGTGGCGCGTAGCGCATCAAGGTCGTAGCCCAAAGGTTGCTGCATGACCGAAGGTTACGCCAACCTTCCTAGTCCTGCCTAGGGGTACCTGGAGGTACCCCTATGAATGAAGGGGAACCTTTGGGTTCCTAACGTTGCCTTATGGACTTCAAGCCTGATGAGCTCCGCTGGCAGGCCGTGGCCGACGAGATCCGGCGCAGGATCGCAGCAGGCGTGTACCAACCGGGTATGCCTGTCCCCGGTGAGCCCCGACTGGCGGTCGAACTAGGCGTGTCAAAAGGGACAGCCCGCCGAGCACTCAATGCCCTGCTTGCCGACGGCACGCTCTACTCGGTCCTGGGCAAGGGAACTTTCGTCAGCGCGCCCAACGACACCAAACACGCCGAGGACCAAGCATCCACAGACTAGGCGCCAGGCCGTGCCCCACCGGCCGTCCGTGGGTGACCTCTTCGGTGTGAAGGAAAACCGGAGAGGTCGGGGATGTCGATTCGAGTCGATTGGGCGCCTCTCACCTTGCCGAACCTCCCGGGGAGGGTGCGGGAAATCTGAGGTAGCCGCAAGGCGGTGGATCCCAAATTGCTCCCCTGGCGCCCTCCTCGGGTGGGAGGTGAACCGCGTGAACACCTCCGTGACGACAATGACGAGCGTGCCCCGAAGCCTGGCAGCACCCTTCGTCGGCGCTGCAGCACGTCCGCTTGAGCCGGGACCATCCCCGCGCGGAGATGGTCCCCGATGCCCTGGACTTGCTCCTCGCAGCGCTGGCCACAACCCGCAGCGTGTCCGACAACACCGCCACGCTGCCGCTCCTGACCAAGGTCGCCATGCCCCAGCCAACAAAGGCCTGACCCGGCAGCGCTCACCACACCATGGTCATCGACAGCGGTGCAGCCCTCGGCATCGAAGTCGTGCGCCACGGCCCTACCGCCACGGCCCTACCGCCAAGGGCCTCGCCGCCAAGTTCCCTTACCCTGCCGAACTGCGGAAGCGCGCGGTGCGGATGGACGCTGAGGTCCGCCCGGACTACTCGACCGAGTGGGCCGCGATCAACGCGGTCGCCGCCAAGCTCGGCATTGGCACCGCCGAGACACTGCGCAAATGGGTCCGCCAAGCCCAGATCGACGAAGGACAGCGACCTGGCACCACCACCGATAAGGCCGAGGAGGTCAAGCGGCTGCGGCGGGAGAACGCCGAACTGCGCCGGGCCAACGAGATCCTGAAGGCAGCCTCGGCTTTCTTCGCGGCCGAGCTCGACCGGCCACACACGCACTCGTGACCTTCATCGACGAACACCGCGAGCTGCTGGACGACCACATCAGACGCATCCACACCACCAACTACGGCGTCTACGGCACCCGCAAAGTCTGGCGGCAACTGCTGCGCGAGGGCCACCAGGTCGCGCGGTGCACGGTCGAGCGACGGATGCGCACCCTGGGCCTGCAAGGAGCCCGCCGGGGCAAGAAGATCCGCACCACCATGGCCGATCCCGGCCACCAGCGGGCGGCCGACCTGGTCAAGCGGGACTTCACCCCGCCCCGGCCGAACACGGTCTGGGTCGCCGACTTCACCTACATTCACGCCTGGTGCGGAATCGTCTACGTCGCCTTCGTCGTCGACGTGTACTCCCGTGGGATCGTCGGCTGGACGGCCACGCTGTCCAAGCGCGCCGACCTGGTGCTGGACGCCCTGGACATGGCGTTGTGGCGGCGCGACCGCACCGGACGTCCCGCCGGGCCTGGCCTGGTTCATCACTCGGACGCCGGCAGCCAAATACACCTGTTTCCGCTTCACCGTCCACCTGATGATCGCCGGCATCGACGCCTCCATCGGCACGGTCGGAGACGCGCTGGACAATGCACCCAGACCATTAGCCGCCGTGCATGTGGACTGGTAGGTGGACATGCGGGGTTATTGATCAAACCCGGAGGAGGTTGGGGCATACTTCCTCAATGACGATTGATGCCCCGACATCGCTGGGGTTTATCACGTGCCCGTCTGGGCGACTGGTGGTTGCCGATACCGGCTATCTGAACTTGTGGTCGGGGGACGCGCCTCCGGCAGTGGACGAGGTCATGCTCTCCGCGGTAGACGACCTGGCGTTGCGTGAGAGTATTCGCGCGTCGGTTGACCTGACTGTGGTAGGCCCTGACGCCGAGACTGCCGCTCGATCCTTCAATCGCCAGGCGGGTACGTGGCTCTATGACATTCCCGGACATGGGGTCGAGCAAATGGTCGGCGTTTTCGCCGAGCACTGCCAGGAACATAGGTTCAATGCCTGGCTGGAACGTCAAGAACCCCGGGTAGCGCACCATGAACGTGTCGAACACGCGGTGCGGGCTGGCGGTTCGGAGTTCATCATGAACGGCGTTCCCGTCGTGGCGATCGGCGGTCTACCCACCGATCAGGAAATTGCCGTGACAGCGACCTCCCGGGACTACGGGGACATCGGTGTGCGATGGGAGTCGGTCACCCTGAGGATGCGCTCCACGCAGCTCACATCGACCAGACTCTTGGGCCATGTCGGGGTGGACGCGGCTCGGCTCAGCCTCATCGATGCCGATGGGTTGGCATCGTGGCGGCATGAGGAGCCGATCGACGGCATGGCCGACGTTGCGTTCTGGGGACGATCGGTACAGGAGGCCGCTGTCAGCTTCGGCGCCTCCCTCCTAACACATCCTGGGGAGGACGGGGTGTATGGGTGGGCGGACCTGCCTGTCAGCGAGGCAGTCGACCGTGCCATCGCTTTGCAGGAGTGGAAGCAAGCTGTTGCGGAAAGGATGATCGCGGTTGATCTCCGACCGCACTCCCACCACTGGCAGATCATGGCAAAGGTCAGAGCTGCGAAGCACGAGGCCGGAACGATCGAGGTCGGTGGCACCCGGACGATGTGCTTCATGACCAGTTGGGGAGATGGGTTCTTCCCTGTCGCTGCCGACCACGACGCCGACGGGCACCTTGTGCAAATCCGGATCATCCTTGGCGACTCGCAACGTCAAGCTCAACTTGAGGCGATGTACGACCGGTTCAGGCTGGACTGATCCCCATCATGGCCGGCCTCTGAAGGTGGAGAGGGCCTGGAGCGTGGATAGGTGGACCGTGGTGAGCTCTTTACTCTACTCCGCGCGTACGGTCACCTCTGCTCGTGGTGCGTGGAAGGCTAGGCACAGCGTGAAGGTGTGCAGGGTGAACAGGTCGGCGCCGTCCCAGTCAAAGAGTTCGACCTGCCCAGGTGGAGCATCGGGGTTAGCGGTCACGCAGTCATGGCCCTCCTGATCCTCGCGCCACTCGACGAGGCGGACATCCTCGTACCGGAAGACCACAACAGGCGTCTTCGACAGCACGGGTGGAGTCCACTGCGGATCGTAGAGGCCTGCCGGGCTGGTACGTCAGGGTGTCTGAAGTCGGTGTCGCGCAGGTAGATGTGGGCGGAGTCCTCGGTCCAGAACTCATACAGTCCTCCGTTGGAGGTGACGCCACGATCCTTGTCCTTGGTCACGCCGGCGAACTCAGTCCCTGACATGAGGACATGGTCTCGCCACACTGCACAATCTTGGAAGTCCCGATTGGCTGATGACAGCAGTGCTGACAGCAACGTTCCCGCACACGGGCTCACAGCGGCTACCACCGACACGTTCCTGACCACGACCTCGATCAGCCGAGCAGGGCGATCGGTCCGCCTGCAAAGCGGAAGGTCGGCAGTTCGACCCTGCCCCTGACGATACTTGTTGACCAGCAGGGAAGCCCCGTAGCGAAGATCGCTGCGGGGCGTTTTCGTGTCCGTTGACGGCAACGGACGCAGCGGACGGCCATCCAGATGAGACTGGATCAGATAATCTGATTTCATGAAGGTGATGACTGCCACCGAAGCGTCTCGCAGCTTCTCGACCGTCCTCGACGAGGCCGAGCGCGGGGAGACGATCGTGGTGACTCGTGGCGGGAAGCAAATCGCCGTGATCGGCCCTGCGCCTACCGCGCCAGGGCGTATGGTCAAGGCGTTTCTGGCCAGAAACGCGGGGAGGCTGGACGCGGACTTCGAGGCTGATGTTGCGGCGGCCCGTGAGGCGATCGACGATGAGATGAGGAGCACGTGGCCCGACGCCTGATCCTGGACACGGGCGTGCTCATCGCCGCCGAGCGAGGCAAGGCCCTCGTGGACGCCGTGATCGAAGACGCCGATGACGTGGCCATTGCGGCGATCACTGTGGCCGAACTGCTCGTCGGCGTGGAGATGGCCGATGCGGCCCGACGACCCAATCGCCAGGCCTTCGTGGACGAAGTCCTGGCCTTGATTCCCGTCGAGGAGTACACAACGGACGTCGCCAGAGTCCATGCTCGTCTCATGGCGCATGTCCGGCGAGAAGGTAAATCGCGGGGAGCGTACGATCTGCTGATCCCAGCGACGGCCGCGGCCACTGCGAGAACAGTGATCACAATGGACGCCTCGGCCGCCTTCGATGATCTTCCAGGCGTCCGCGCGCAGGTGGTTCCTCGCTGAGTGACGACGGCAACCCCGACGGCAACATCGGCCACCAAGACCACACGTAGGGCACTCTTGGCCACCTGTCGGCACCTGGTCGAGGCGGCCCATCAGGCTTATCGTCACACCTGAAAAGCGGAAGGTCGGCCGTTCGACCCTGCCCCTCACCACCAGCATTGACCAGCAAGAACGCCCATGCCCTGTGGAAGATCTCCAAGTATTCGAAGATCGCATTGGCCAGCTCGATGCGGGTCTTCCACCGCTTGCGGTTGAGCAGCTCGGTCTGCATCCGCCCCTAGAACGACTCGATGACGGCCTTATCGAAGCAGACATCTTGCGGCGGAACTCAGGGGGATATCTCCTTGCCACCCCAACCTCTCCTGGAAAGGAGACCAAAGCAACTCGACGAAAGCCGGGGTGCATCAGAGTCTCCACGAAACCCGGCGCGGTTCAAGCGACAAAGTCAGGTGTCACAGCCCGACGGCGGTGAGGGCGCCTGCTCGTGGCCTTTTTGATCCCCCTTTCGGTAGTGCTCAATTGTGGGTACGTTGAGGCTGCCTCAGTGCGCGGCCACGGGGGCTTCGTCAAGTGGCCGGTCTTCGCCGGCGCTGAGCGGACAGGGGAGACCCTTCGGATGAAGATCGTTGCGTTATCCTGCACGCAGAAGCGTCTCCCGTCGCTGACCGACGCGCTGCTCGAGGCGGCGATCACCGGCGTCGTCCGGGAGGTCGGTGACGCGGAGATCCAGCGGATTCGGTTGATCGACCATCGCATCGCGATGTGCGAAGGCGAGGACACCTGCCTTGATCCCGAGGTGGGCCGGTGCACGCTCGACGACGACTTCGAGCATGTCGTCGATCTGGCCGAGGGTGCGCAGGCGATGCTGCTCGCCATGCCGGTGTACGCGGGGAACGTACCCGCGGTGCTGAAGATCTTCCAGGAACGCTTGAAGAGCTTCATGAACGCCAGTCAACGCCCGTTCGGCAACCTGCTGGTGGGGACGATCGTGCATTCGCGCACGATGCTGACCGAGCCCGCACTGGGATCGCTGTTCCCGTGGTACCTGCGCCTACGGAACAAGAACGTGGCGTCGGCGTGCTTCACCCAGAACGATCATCAAGACCTGACCCGCACCGCGGCGCTCGACCTGTGTGTGGCCGTGGGCCGGCAACTCGGCATGACGCTCGACGTCAGCCGGTCGCCGGTCAACGACCGCACGGCACTGCCGTTGGTTCAATCACCGGCTCGTCCGCGGTGCGGTGATCCGGCCGCGTCCTCTCCTGGAGCGTGAGGAGATTCCGCGCGCCAGGTGCACCCGTCGCCCGCCTGTTCGCACGACACCGTGACGTCCGGTTCCACGTAGCGGGCGGCGATGGCGGTGTTGAGTTCCTGGCAGTACGGGCACGGTGACGAGAACGTCAGTACGACGCCGGCGCGGGCGGCCTGTTTGCGGTACCTGAGGATCCCGCAGTCGGCGTTGCGCAGGACGGTGCCCGAAGGCTGGGGCTCACTGGTCACTGCCGAGTCGTACAGCAACAGCTGACGCTGCAGCCGGGTCATGAAGTGATCGGTGGCGGATACCCCGTCGGGCCGTTGCGCTTGCAGTAGCTGCGCGGTGATGCGGGAGTTCGCCTGGATCCACGCGGCCAGGCCTTCTTCGCCGTGCTCTCCCAGGATGAACTCCTCCGCGGCCGCCTGGGCCTCGAAGAACCGCTGGCGCCACAGGTCGACCTTCTCGGCCGGGTCGAGGGGAGACGGTTCACTGGTCATGGTCCGCCGTCCTTTCCGGTGGCGCCGTCCAGCTCGGCGAAGACCTCCTGGGCGACGCGCAGCCCGTTGTTGGCGACCGGCCACCCACCGTAGTAGGCGAGCTGAATGATGACTTCGACGATCTTCTCTCGCGACATCCCGAGGTGCAGGGCGGCACCGATGTGGCCGCGTAACTCCCAGTCGGTCCGCGCCAGCGTGACCGCGGTCAGCGCGACCAGTTCGCGCTCCTCGACGCTCAGGTGCGGACGGGTCCAGATCTCACCGAACAAGTGGTCGACGGTGATCTGCAGGAACTCCGGGTAGGAACCCGGTCGCGGTTCGCGGCCGAAGACCTGCTGGAACATGGCCTCACCCCGCTCATGTCGGGCAGACGGCTGGTCCATCGATCAACTCCTTGGTGTTGGCCGAACAGTTGTCAACGTCCACGACGCCACGAAGGCGACGACCAGCAGCGCGGCGCCGCTGCCGAAGGCGGCGGGAACGCTCACCCGCTCGGCGATGAGCCCAACGACGACCGGTCCGACCACGGCGCCGACATCGGTGCACATCGAGAAGACGGCGACGCCACTGCCGGCCCGGCCGGCGACGACGTCACCGATCAGCGCGGCCGGTGCGGCGTTGAGCAGCGCTGATCCCGCCGCGTACACACTGAGCAGGACGACGAGCCAGGCGTACCCGTCTACGAACACCAAGGCGGTGATCGCCGCCGCGGCCACACCGGTGCCGGCGATCATGGCGGGCCGGCGGCCGGCCTGATCGACAACCCAGCCGGCCGGCATGATCAGCAACGCCTGAACGACGGCGGAGATCGTGAACGCCCACCCGACCCACGTCACGTCATGTCGCCACGCCACAACCACCGTGGGGACCAGTGCGCTGCGCAGCCCGAACAAGACCCATCCCTGCGCCAACGCCGCCAGGCAAGCCACCAAGTAACGTCGATCCCGCAGCAGGACCGGTAGCCGGACCACGTCACGGCCAGGCTCCGCGCCGGCGGTTCGGCCGGTGCGGAGCACCGCCAGTGTCAGTACCGCGGCGGCCAGCAACAGCACGGCGTACGCCAGGAACGGCGCGGACAGGGCGATGAGAGCGAGGAGCCCGCCCAGTGCTGGTCCGCAGATCCCGCCGAGCAGGAAGCCTGCTTCGAACACGGCGCTGGCCCGGCCCCGCTGGTCGGCCGGCGAGATCGCCAGGAGTGTCGCCAGTGCGGACACCGAGAACAGCACTGAGCCGACGCCGCCGAGGCTGCGGAACACGAGCAGCTGCTCGTAGGACCCGGCGAACGCCGTCAGGGCCGAGGAGGCCGCGCATAACAGCAGGCCGGCGACCAGGACTCGCCGCTCCCCGAAACGAACTCCGAGCCGGCCGCAGAACGGACTGGTGGCCAGCCGCATCAACGCGAACAGGGCGACGAGCGCTCCGATCTGGGTGGGCCCGGCCCCGAACGTCGCCGCGTACACCGGGAGCACCGGGAGCACCAGTCCCAGGCCCAGCATGACGCAGCCACCAACGACACTGAGGACGTAGACCTCGCGAGGGAGACTCGGCTGGGCGGCGGCAACGGGTGGGACGCTGCCAGGGTCCGCCGCCGTCACTGTCCGCTCACAGGATGATGCTGAGCTTTCCGTGCTCGTACAACGTCTCGTGGTCGAGCACCACGACCCGTCTCCGGACCCGGAACGACTCGCCCTCGACGACGAGCTCGAACCGGCATTTTCCGACGTAGGCGTCAGAGCGCCCGTGCCCGAACCGGTACACGATGACATTCGCCGCCACGTCGAGGTGCGTGCCCCGATCGGTCAGGATCTCCACGTTGCTGATCATCCGGTTCGTCCGCGACCGAGGGTTTTCGCACCACACCTCACCGTTGAGGAGTTGTTCGATCCGCTGGCGTAGCCGGGCGGCGTCGTCGTCGATGAGGCCGAGCGCATCGGCCGTCTCGCCGCGGACGTCGGTGGCCGGCACCGAGTAGCGGATGTCGTCGGTCAGCATCTCGTCGTACCACTCGAGCAGGCGCCACTCGTCGAGCAGCCGCGCCTCACGGAAAAGGAACTGGCTCACCCGGTGCCACAACCGCACCTGGGCCGCTTCGTCGACCGTCAGCTCGGTGATCATCGTAATTCCGCCCCTTGCATCTCGGCCCGGTGAGCGACCTCGAGGTGACCGTCGTCGCCGTGCATCAGCCGGTCCCACTGCCGCCAGAACTCGCGGGCGGGAAGCTCGTCGGTCGTCTCCGGGACCTCCTTGTTCATGCCGCGTGACAGATCCGAGTAGCGGACCGCGCGGTTGAGATAACCCCGCTGGCACGACTCGACGATCTCGATGTCGTCGGGAGTGGCGAAGCCGGCGGGGCCGAGGAACGTCAGGTAGTGGCTCTTGCGGAGTTCGCGGATGTCCGGATCCTCGTCCTTGGGGGCCAGGGCGACCGAGGTGATGGCCATCTGGCCGGCGCCGATCGGGTCGATCTTGCGGATCGTGATCGCGATCGCGTCGATGATCATCAAGTTGGGGAAGATCAGCACCGCACGATTGGTGCCGGTGATCCGTTGGGCGCGTTCGGCGCCGAACCGGTCGACGAACCGTGCGGCCGTCGCCTCGATCCGCGGCCGGACCTCGGCGCCGAACATCGGCGTCCAGTAGGCGAGCGGGCGGGCTGCCGCCGGTGGCAGCTCGTTGGCTCCATGCCCCAGTCCGAGGGCGCAGCCGAAGCCGCCTCGTCGTCGTGGTGGCACCGACCCCAGCGACTCCATGTAGCCGACGTAACGCTTGTGCAGGGCCCGGAAATGGTAGATGTCGACGCTGTTCTCCATCATGAGCTTCCAGTTGGCCCGAGCTCCGTGGAGTTGCGCACCTTGGATCACCTCCATCCCGACCTCGGACTGGTCGTCGATCAGATCGAGGTACTCGGTCGCACCCGCCAGGTACTCGGTCAAGGTGCGCGGCTGCTCCGGATCGAAGGTGACGAACACGAAACCGCGGTAACCGTCACTACGGTGCTGCGCCAGACCGAAGTCCGCCTTCCGGAAGCCTGGCCCGTACCCGTCCGGGATCGGGACCCCGACCAGGTCGCCCTGGTTGGAGAACGTCCAGTCGTGATACGGGCACCGGAACGATCTGGCCTGCCCGGCCGGCTGCGAGCAGATCAGAGCCCCGCGGTGAGTGCAGCTGTTCGCGAACACCCGGATCACCCCGTCGGACCCGCGCGCCATGACCACCGGGCGCCCGCCGACGTCGCGTGCCACGTAGGAGTCCGGCCCGGGCACCTCCGATTCGTGCCCGACGTACAACCAGCAGCGATCGAAGATCCTGGTCATCTCCTGTGCGGCCAGGTCGTCGTCGGTGTAGGCGCGGCGATCCACCCGGAACGAGAGGCGCTCAAGATCATCGACCACGATCGGGTCGCCCACCGGCCGCCGCGGTTCGATCGTCACTGCTCTCCCTTTCGCTGTAGCGTCTCGACCGTGCTGATGACCAGCTCTGCCGTACGAACGGCAGAATCGCCGCACTCCGGCTGCGCGGCGCGCAGCCGGGCCCGGTAGTCCCGGGCGGGATCGAGCAGATCGGTGACGGCGTCAGCGACCGCCTGCTCGGTGACGCCGGCCGGCTCCAACGCCGTCCCGAAGCCCGCGCTACCCACGAAGTACGCCTGGACAGGCTGATCCACAGCCAGCGGGATCACCAGCATCGGTGTCGCCGCCCGGATCGACTCCGCCACGGAGTTGTATCCGCCATGGGTGATGAACACGTCGGCGCGCTCGAGCACCTCACGTTGCGGCAGATACGGGGCGGTGAGCACTTCGTCGGGCAGCGCGAGCTCCTCGGCGAGATCTCCTACCGCGGCGATCACCTGTGCACCGGTCGCCGCCGCCCCGGTGATCACCGTGCGCAGCAGGTCCGGCCGCCGGTAGAAGATCGTGCCGAAGGAGACGTACACCAACGGGCGGTCGGGGTCGATCCGATCCAGGCCCGAGAAGGCGACCTCGTCGCCGCGGGTCCCCGCCGCACCCGGCAACCCGACCAGCTGCACACCGTCGTCGGTGACCGCGTCGTCCCCGACGAGAGCAGGAATCGTCGGCATCAAATTGAGAATCGGTGAACGCGCCGAATGAGTCCGGGTCGACCACAGCACCCCGTGCCCGGTCAGATAGTCGCCGACCTGCTCGTCGTACGGCCAGCGACCTCGTCGATGCTCGCTCGGGCATACTCCACCCAGATTTGCCCAGATCATCCCGTACGGCACGCCGGACGCCTGTGCGCCGACCATGGCCGACGCCGTGACCGGCAGCGAATCGACGAGCACGAAGTCCGGCGCCGTCGCACGGAGCGCGTCAGCTGTCTGGTCCGCCACCGGCGACGACTGGAGCATCGGGCCGATCTTCGCCGGGTCGCCGCTCCACGGCGCCATCTCGACCTGCCCGATCGCGTGGACCTGGGCCTTGCCCAGGGCCTGGCGACGCTGCTCGTCGAGCGCGCCACCGTCCGCGGACAACAGCAGCAGCTCAACCTCACTGCCGGCAGTTCGGAGCGCATTGACCACCGGAACATACGGGTTCAGGTGACCATGCTGAGTCGTGGTGAGGAGGGCGACGCGCATCAGATCTCCGATCCATCGAAAGAAGACGACCAAACCGACTCAAGATCTGGCTCTGGATGCGCCACAGCAGCCAAGACCGCGACACCTCCCTGCCTTCAGAAACGAGTCGAGACGGCGACGCACGAACGGCAGGCGAAAGAGACCGTCGACGTCCAGTTACTGTTACGAGGCTCTACGCATTCCCCACCATCGCTGAGGGGACACATCGATCGACGCTATTCGGAACAACCTCGAAAAAAACCGGGTTCACCACCTGCCCCAGGCAGTTACGCAAAGCCTGCCGGGATGTGCAATCGATGTCAACGCCTCGCAATTGTCAGCTACCACCACTCTGCTTGACGCAACTTCGTCAATGACGGCTATGGGACGTCTTACGCGACACATGAGCGTCCCGCGACAGAGTCAGTGCCCGCTCAGTCGGCGAGCCCGAGGTCACCCGGCCACCGTCCACCGGAAGATCGGCAGTTCGACCCTGTCCCTGACCACACTTCTTCATCAGCACAAACGCCCTGAACGGATCATCGCTGGCAGCAACGTGCTGAAGCTGCCGGGCCGACCCGGTTGGATGGTGCCAAGCCCTGGTTTCAAAAACCTCACGGCGGTCACCGCTGTGCTGGCCAGGCCCGCGGCGACCTTTAGTCGATCCTGCTCCACCCACATGCATAAAGCCTCGGGGCTTTATTCGCGACGTTATTATCCGAACGTCTCCCGAGTTTACGAACGGTGGCGCGCTCGTAGTCGCTGGTTCTGACGATAAGGCAAGCAACCTGCATCCCTATCGCGGGTCGGGCTTCGACCTTCGATTTCATAATGCCACTGACTGATCGCAGAAAGTGAAGAGTTGCGTGGCGGGTTACAGGTGTCGCGAGTCGGTTACCTCGCCTCGCCGCTCAAGACGCGCATCCCAAGGTCCGGCCGGGCTGCCTGGAGGTAGGTGAGGACGGCCAGGACGCGCCGGTTGCCGTCCTGGGCTTGGAGGCCGAGCTTGGCGAAGATGTTGCCGATGTGCTTGACGACCGCGCCGTCGGTGATGTGCAGGCCGGCGGCGATGTGGGCGTTGGTCTCTCCGGTCGCCATCCGGCCCAGGACCTCGCGTTCGCGCTCGCTGAGCGTGTCGAGCGCGTGAGGGCGCCCGGAGGACATGAGGTGCCCGATGACCTTGGGGTCGATGACGATGCCGCCGCCCGCGATGACGTCGAGGGAGTGCATGAAGTCGGTGACCCGGCCGACGCGGTCCTTGAGGAGGTAGCCGGCGCCGCCGCCGCGAGGGCGGTTCGCGGGCTCGGCGATCAGTTTGGCCGCGTAGGCGTCGCCGAGGTACTGCGACAGCACCAGGTGTCGGGGTGTTGGGCGCGGATCGCCAGTGCGGCCCTCAGGCCGTCGTCGAGGTTGCGCGGTGGCATTCGCACATCGGTGATCACGACGTCGGGACGGTGGCCAGAGACGGCCTCCAGCAGCTCGTCGGCGTCCTCGGCCGCGTGCACGACCTGGTGGCCGAAGCGTTGCAGCAGGGCGGTCAGGCCTTCTCGCATCAGGGCCGCGTCTTCGGCTATCACCACACGCATGGTGCCATTGTGTGACATGTGATCAGTACGGGCGCGGGATGTCGGCGATGATCCTGGTCGGGCCGCACGGTGGGCTGTCGACGATGAGCTCGCCGGACAGCAGGGCGGCCCGCTCGTACATGCCGACCATTCCGGTGCCGTGCGCCGAGTTCGCGCCGCCGAGGCCGTTGTCGGACACCGTCAGCGTGATCCTTTCGTATGACTGTGCCAGCTCGATGTGAATGTGGTCCGGCGTCGCGTGCTTGATCGCGTTGGTGACCGCCTCGCTGGCGATGTAGTACAGCGACGACTCCACCGGCAGGGCAAAGCGCCCGACGCTCTCGGCGTCGACGGTGGTTCGGATGGGTACGCGCCGTGCCAGTTCGCGCAGGGCGGTGCCGAGCCCGTCGTCGATCAGGGTGCGTGGCCGTAGCCCGTGTACGACGTCGCGCAAGGTGTCCAGCGCCAGTTCGTTCTCCCGCCGGACCGCCTCCAGCGACTCCAGTGCCGAGTCCTGCTCCGGCCCGGGCGGGAACGTCTCGCGTACCTCCAGTTCGAGCATGCCCAGGCGCATCGCCGCGGTGGCCAGGTGCTGCTGGGTTCCGTCGTGCAGGTCGCGTTCGATCCGCTGCCGCTCGCCCTCGAACCGGTCCATCTCGGCGATGCTGGCCCTGGCCAGCGACGCCACCTGCGTCTGCAGTTCCTCCACCCGGGGCGAGAGCAGCGCCGTGGCCAGCGCCCCCTGCACGTAGGCCGCCAGCGTCACCACATACGGCGAGGCGACCACGACCAGCAGCCCTATAAGTACCAGGACCGGCGCTTGCGAAGGGTTCCGGACCAGCGGCCTATCCAAGCCCGACAGCGCCAACACCCCCTCGGTCCCCGCGAAGACCAAGCAGGCGCCGGTGATCAGGGCGACGAAAGAGAACAAGCCGATCAGCATGTGCGCCAGCGCGAACGCGATCTCACGCCACAGCATCGGCTCCCGCGGGCCGGGGAGCCCGGCCCCCGGCGGGCGTGCGGGGATCGGCCGGAACCCGGCCAGCGCCGCAGAGTGGTACATGCCTGCAGACGCTACGCACTGCGCGATCTTCAGGCAGTGCGGGCAACCAGACTCTTCCGAGTGGGCTTTCGCCTACTCCGGCCCTCGACATACCTGTAGTGACCGGATGCGGGGCCATACGGTGCGATGAACGCATGACACCCATCCCCGCGGTCACCGCCGAGCGGCTGGCCAAGACCCTTACCGCCGGTATCGGACAATTACCGATGCGCAAGGGCATCCCCTTCAGCCGACCACCCGTTCTGATCATTGCCCTGCTTGCGCTGCTTCTCCCACTGCTCGCCGCACCACCCGCGGTTGCGGCCCCGGCCATCGCCCCACCAGCGGCTTCTGCGGCGATCACGTGGACGCCGTGCGCGGAGAACTCCGCGGTCGAGTGCGGCACACTGACCTTGCCCGTGGACTGGAACGCCCCGACAGGCGAGACGTTCGAGCTGGCGCTCGCCCGCCGCAAGGCCACCGACCCGGCCGCCAGGATCGGCTCCCTCGTCGTCAACCCCGGCGGGCCGGGCAGTTCCGGCGTCCGCGCCGTGCTCGAGGAGACGTTCGGCTTCACCTCGGAGATCACCAGCCGCTTCGACATCGTCGGGTTCGACCCGCGCGGTGTCGGACGCAGCCATCCGATCCTGTGCTCGGTGGCCCTCGCCGGACAAGCGCCTGAGGCCATCATGCGCAGCCAGGCCGACTTCGACCGGTGGCTGGCCTACAACGAGCAGGTCAGGCAGGACTGTCGAGCCCGTACGGGGCCGCTGTTCGACCACGTCGACACCGGTAGCGTTGTCCGAGACCTGGACGTCCTGCGCGCCGCCCTCGGCGACGACAAGCTCACCTACTACGGCCTGTCGTATGGCACTCTGATCGGCCAGCAGTACGCCGAACGCTTCCCCCACCGAGTACGCGCCCTGGCCCTCGACAGCAACGCGGACCACAGCCTCGGCACCACCGCGTTCCTGAGGTCCGTGGCATGGACCGCCCAGGACTCCTTCGACGAGTTCGTCACCTGGTGCGCCAAGGACACCGCCTGCGCACAGCACGGCCAGGACGTTCGCGCGTTCTGGGGGAACCTGCGGGCCCGCGCCGACCGGGGCGAGTTACACGTGCCCGGCCAACCCGACACGCCGCTTCCTCGGATGGTCCTCGAGAACGAGGTGATCGGCGCCTTCTACGGGCCCTACTGGAAAGAACTGGCGGAGGTGCTGGTGGCGATCGACACCGGCGCCGCGACCCCGCAACTGATGTCAGCGGCTCCCGCGCAGGCGGAGGAGACGTACAACAACACCGTTCAGATCATGTGCCAGGACTTCCATCTGCCGATCCGCGACTACCGCGAGTACTCCAGCCACCTTCGCACCACGGCCAAGATCGCGCCAGACATGCGCTACGGCCCCAGGGCGATGTTGCTGACCGTCAACTGCCTGGGCCAGCCCACCCCGATCCCAAACCCGCAGCGTCGCCTGCACGTTGATGCGACCCCGACGCTGCTGCTCGTCAACGCTCTCCACGACCCCGCCACCGGATACCCGTGGGCGGTGAGTGCCGCGCGGCAGATCGGCCGCGAGGCCAGGCTCCTCACCTACGAAGGCTGGGGCCACCATATCTACGGCCGGGGAGAGTGCGTCACCAGCGCGTTCGACCGCTACCTGGTGTCGCTCATCGTGCCCGCCAAGGGGGCCCGGTGCGCCGCCGTACCGCCGGACCAGGCGTCCAGCCCGCAGGCCCGTCCGCTGCCGACCGGGCCACTGCCCGGCCTGCCGGGCTGGACCTTCACCCCCGCGAAAGCTGAGGCGACGCGCTCGGTTTCGTAGCCCGTACAGGCCGAAGAGCTGACTCAACACGGTTGGTAGCGCAGCTGGGGCTGGGTGAACCGGCATCGCGCGATCGGCTCATTGAGAGATCCTGGGTAGGCAGCCCTTGAAGGGCTGTCACCTCCCAGCTCGGCGATTGGATCGCCGCCTGACGGCTCGCGTGCAGTGGCGCCGGCCCCGCCGGGACGAGGGCATCGAGACCGGAGTTCTGACTCCGAGTCGCGATGCATGATGATCTGTGTGGGAATGATCGGGAATGCGATGGCGGCGAGCGCGTTGGGTGCGTTGCTGGACCGTTCGCTTGTGCAGATGGCGGAGGCTTCGGCGGACGCCAGGACCTACGATCGCCAAACCATTCACACGGTCTCCGACGTCTGGGACAACAACACCCTTCCCTTGTTCCGCGCACTGGCCGCCCGAACATCGTGGGGCCGTGATTGGAGGGCACGTGCCGCTTTGGAGTGGATGGCCGCTCTCGGCGTGGAACGGCGGACGTGGATGGTGGAGCAGTCGGCGATCGCCGGGTACGACTTGGAGTCGTTGCTGCCGGCGCCGATGGAGACCGACCGTCACCACCGTGATCACCAGGGCGTCGTGAGAGCGCCCATGGTGACGCTGACGACGGAGGTCGCTGCGGGGATCGGCGTCGACTACGACCTGGCCACCGCCGAGGTTCGCTCGCTGGTGCTGGAACGGATCGGCACTCGGTTGACGGGCATCCTGGCGGTGGCCGCCCGACGCCGGTATACCGCTGAACGGCCGGCCGGCGAAGTCGCCGAGTTATGGCTGTGGCTTGACGAGGTCACCGATACACACTTTGATTCCCGCGACTCATCCGCGATCACCATAGATTGCGGGACGGGTCAGGTAGCGATCGGCATGGGGAAACGCGGCATCCTGCGGGCGGTTCGTGCCACCGTCCATCCGGACGATCTGGCATGGCACCTGTCCGCGGCGGGCCGGGCCCTCGATGCGCGAACCCCGACCGGCCCACGGCCATCTCGTCGGACACCGCGGCAGCGACTGCAGGAGCCGCTGGACGACAGCTCGTTGGCCGCTGCGACGATCCTGCACCAGGCGATGCTGGAGATCCGTATGGTGCGTTACGCCCACCATGCCGGTCAGACCCCGGTCCGGCCTCTGTGCCTGGCGTTCGCCGGCGCGGGGGAGTCCATCCTTGCCGCAAGCACGCATCGCCGGGCGAGCCGGCGTGAGGAGGCATTCCGTCGGCTGGTCGAAGACTGGGTCCGGAAAGGAGGACCTGGCCTGGCTCTCTGGTTCGCGGGCCACCTGCGCGATCTCGCCGGCGAGGTCCACGGGACGACTCGAGAGTGGGTCAACTCGTTGATACCGCCGACAGAACGGGGCTCCGAGCCGGTGAGAGGGCCGGTCGCCGATCTGCCTGCGGAGGCCGAGCTGCGGCTGGCCAAATACGTGGCTGCGCACACTCGGTATGAACATCCACACGTCGGCTCGGCTCTGGTCCAGTTGGCCGTGCCGCCACGTCCCCAGGTCGAGCGGGACGAGTTCTGGAACTTGTGCGGATTGGAGCTCAAGAGCCCTCATCTTTTCCAGGTGAGTGACACCGCCTTCCATGGCGCCACCGATCCACGGTTGACAGGAGTCCCTGAGGCGATCCGTTCCCTCAGCCTGAGCGGCGGCGGCCTCACCATGTCCGCAGACGAAGCCGAGACACGAGGAAGGTGAGCCGACCAGCGTCTGGGGTGCTTGGGGTGCTTGCCGCCGCCAGGGCTAACCGTTAGATATAGTGGGATAACGGTTATGGGAGGGCCCAATGCAGCAAGAAGTGGTGCTGGCGATGCTGGCCAAGGAGCCCTCGCACGGCTACCAGCTGCGAGCGCGGCTGCGCGCCGCGCTCGGCCCTCTCGGTGACGCGATGAACGCCGGGCACGTCTACGTCACGCTGACCCGGCTGGAAAAGGCCGGGCTGCTAGAGGTCGAGAGGTCTGCCGAGGGCTCCGACCGGTCGGATCGCAAGGTGTACGCGCTCACCCCCAGCGGTCAACAGCGAGTCGCCGAGTGGATCGCCGAGGTGGACTGGCCAAGAGGTGACCTCGCGGAGTTCCATCTCAAGCTGATAGCGGCCGCGGCGGCCGGGCTGGCCGATCCGATCACCATCGTCGACACCCAGCGCCGCGAACTGCTGCGCCGCCTGCGTGACGCCCAGCGCGCCGCCATGGCCGAGCCGGACCGCTCGGACGCGGCGCTGTTGCTGGAGGGCATCGTGCTCCGGCTTCAGGCGGACCTGCGCTGGCTCGAGGCATGTGAGAGGAACTGGACTCACCGAAGGAGTGGGTCGTGCTAGAACCCCAGGCCGAGGAGCACCGTGTGGGCGTTCTCCAGGCTGTGGACATGCTTTCCCAGCTTCGCCATCGAGGACACTTTCTCCGTCTTGAGAATCTCGACGAGGTGTCGTGCCAGCCAGTCGCCATCCACTTCGCCAGGACCGCCCGCGTCGAACGTCCACGATCGCACGGTCCGTTCGACCCGCTGCGACCAGCCCAGTCCTTCGTCCGGCACAAAGTACTTGAACCAGCCCACGACGGTCAGTCGCTCGGCGGAATGGATGGCAAGAACCTGGCGATTTCCCCCGAACACGGTCACGCTCACGTTCCTGCCGATCGCGCACGTCTCGGCGGGCAACGTGCGGACGAACGCCGACAGCAAAGGTGGCAGCGCCGCCCACCGAGGCACCCGCAACCCGCCCGGCGTGCTGAGCCCCTCATTTGCGGCGTCCAGATACTCGATGACGAAACCACCCGGCGAATGCGACGGCTCTCCCCACTCGAACGCGGCCGCCCGCCATTCCTCATACGGCTCCGTCGGCTGCAGGGAAAGCTCCGCGCCGGTCTCGGCGGCGCGTAATTCAAGCGATTCGGTGCCTGGCCGCCGCCAGCGCAGGAAAGGGGCTCCCCAATTCGGCGACCGCTCGTACCAGGGGCCTGTCGGGCCATGACTGCCAACGCTGTTGGCAGCGCCGATCGCGTTCTCCACTGCCTCGGCGTGCCGCCGGAACGCGGTGGACGGTTCTCCCTCCAAGGAAATGGGGACGACGAGACCGCGAAACTCGCGGTCGCCGGCGTACTGCCGCTCATGCTCCTGTACCGGCACCAACCGGCCACGCCCCTCGCCCAGCAGCCGCAGCGCCTCGCCGGACCAGTCGCCGGGGTCCACCTCGTGCCACAGCCATCTGGCGATGTCGGCGGTGTCGTCCTTCCTCATGGGCTGGATCTTAGGAGGAGCCCGTCAGCCATGCCCGGGTCTATCCAGATTTAGCCATCGTGGAGCGCCACTCGATCCTGCACGCAGGCTCTTCTCGATCATCTGACGTTAGCGATCACCGGCGGCTGGTGGCGGTGCTCACTTCTGTTTCCCGCCTGCCTCGGCGGCTGTCGTCCCATGGCCGAAAGTCTCTGAGCCGGACTCGCATGAGCGACGTCCCCACCGATCGGACACCCTGCTAGAGCTCTGACGTGGGAGCGATCTTCTGCGGCCCGGGAGCAGCCAAGGGACCGCGTATCGAGGTGCGAGCCGACCGAATGAGCCAGGTGGGGGAGACAAGGGCCGCGATCACGGCGGCGAGTACGGGCAGGGAGGCGATCAGTATGGCGATCGCCGTCCATGGGGTTTCGAAGGGTGCTCGCGGGGGCGGATCCCAGTCGATCGAGGTGGTCATGGGCCATACCAGGAACAGGCCGATGACGCACCCGGCGGTCGCGCCGATCGCCGTGCCGCATGCCGCGCCGACGGCCGCTCGGCAACTGATGAGGAACCGCAGCGCCGCGACTGAGCCGCCGCTGATTCGTAGCAGGATGCGCGCCGAGCCGGCCGAGCGGGTGGCGGCCAGCGCGCCGGCGAGGGCGATGAGAATCAGCAGCGTAACGACGTACAGCCATTCGGTCGGTGCCTGATATCCCTGCTCGACGTAAGTGTCGGCGATTCCGCCCAGTCGGCGGTCGAGTCGCTCCTGCTCGGTCGCCGAAACGTGATAGTGCGAAGGGTCGATGATGAACTGATCGGGCTGTAGCTGGAAACCAAGGTCTTGCACCATCTCGCGGGGAATGAAGAGTCTTCCGAAACGGGGATCAGGGGGTCTGATGGTGATCTTCGGAATGGCCTTGGTGACGGGAGAGCCGACGGTCGCGGACGAGGAGTACCGGATCTCCGCGGAGTCGGTTTCTTCGTTGTCTGTCGAGACCACCACGGCCGTGCCCTTGTCATAAGGCGTCGAAGGGTCGCCCGTGAGGTAACGCAGCAACGCTTGGTCACCAATATAGGGATCAGGCCAGGTGCCGTAGTCGGTCCCCACATTGAGGAAGCCCGGTCCGCGATCAGCACTCTTCTCCGCGATGGGTACGCCGGGTAACTCGTACTGGATGGCCGCCCGCACGGTGGCCGTCTGACCTGCGGAGAAGCCCTCCACGACGAGTGCGCCTGGCCGGGCATCGGGATAGTAGTCCGCCTTTCCCTGCGCCGTCATGGCAGGTGCGATGATCATCAGCGCTGTCGCGACGGCGGCCGCGGCCATCGTCGTCGCCACTCCCGCCGCGGTTCGGGCGGGTGCGCCACACACATGACGTACGGCAGGCAGAAAGTCGGCGGGGCGCCGGAGCAGTCCCAGCAGCCATGGGACGAAGGGGCCCAACCCGAAAATCAGCAGTGCTCCACCGAATATGCCTGCCAGGTCGATCAATGCCGAATCGAAGTCGTCATAGTGCTTGTCCTCTTGCGTGGACCACGCGGTAAGCGCCATCACCGCGATGCCGAAAGTCGCCACGACCGCTCCCCCGACCAGGGGATACAGGCTCATACGAGTCCACCGGCCACGAGGAGCCGACAGCGTCGCGAAGAATATCGAGCCGCATACGAGCGCCGTCGGGATGCCCAGGACCACCAAGAGAACCACGATCATGAATGATACGGAGTTCGTCAGCGCACTTTCCACGTCGACCGAAAAGAGGAAATGCCGCAGCCGGGTCATGATTGATCTACGGTTGGCTCGACCGGAGGTGTGCATGCCTGAGGTGGCTTCGCTGCGCCCGGGGGACCCCCGCAGACTGGGCGAGTACAGCATCGACGGACCACTGGCCGACGACAGCGTCTACCTGGCCAGAAGCGACACGGGAGAGCGTGTCGCGATCAAGGTGTTCCGGTCTCGATCCGCCGCGGTCTTGGCGGCCGTTCAGAAGGTGCGACTGCCGGACGCCTACCACACCGTCCAGATCATCGACAGCGGTGTTGCGGACGGCCTGCCGTACATCGTGATGGAGTTCGTGGACGGCGACACACTGGAGCGGACGGTCGCCGGGTCGGGGCCGCTGCGTGGTGCGGCGCTGCACCGGCTGGCGATCTCGACGATGACCGCGCTGGTGGCGATCCATCAGGCCGGGGCGGTGCACGACGCGTTCGGGCCGGACAACGTGCTGCTCGGGCCGGACGGTCCCACGATGATCAATACCGGCGTCGCCCAGGCGGTGGTGACCACCGCCGAGGATGAGACCAGGAGGGTGGAGTCGCTGGCCTACCTGGCTCCTGAGCACTTCGCCGGTGAGCCGCCCGGGCCCGCCGCGGACGTGTTCGCCTGGGCGGCGACGATGGTCTTCGCCGCGAGTGGGCGGTCGCCGTTCGATGGCGGCTCGATGTCGGCGACGACGAACCGGGTCCTGCGCGCGGATCCCGACCTGGGCATGCTCGACGAGCATCTGCGCGGGGTGGTCGCGGACTGTCTGGCCAAGGATCCCGGGTTACGCCCGGCGGCGGGCGACGTTCTGTTGAAGCTGGTGGGCCACTCCCTGCTCACGGTGGCTCCCGGCGAGCTCGCTCCGGTCATCCCCAAGGCCGAGCCACCGCGACGGTCGTGGCGGTTCGCGGTGCTGTCGGGGGCGGGCGGGCTGGTCATCGCGCTCGCCTCGGCGGGCACGGTGTACACGTTGCTGTCCCGCACTCCGCCACCGCCCGCGACGCACTCCGCCACCCCCACGCCGTCGGTGGTGACGCTGGCCGCCGAGCCCACCCCGTCGCCGCCGCCCTCGCCGGTCGGCAGCCTCGCCTTACCCGGGCCGGCGGCGAGCCTGTACGAGAACCCCGCCGATCCGGTACAGGTGGTCGCCTACCGTACCGGCGAGAACGTCTACGTGCGCGCCCCCGGCACGGACCGATTCCGCAAGCTCGACGAGCAGGCGGCGGAGATAGCCGCTTCCCCTGACGGCGCATGGCTGGCGCTGATCCGTTCCGGCACGGTCAGCGTTGTCGACCGGGCCGGCGGCCAGAAGTTCACCGTCGCGACCGGACCCGCCACGCTCCCGACCTGGTCGCGGGACGGTCGGCGGCTGCTGGTCACCACGACCAGGGGAACGGAGGTCGATGGGAGGGAGAACCCGGTGCCCTCGGGATTCGTGATCATCGACCTGGCCACCCGGAAGGCCGCGACGATCGTCACCGCCGGCGCGAAGCCTCGTGACCTGGGAGCTTACGGCTGGCTGCCGGACGGAACGGGCGTCGCGGTGACCTACCAGACAGCCAAGGATTACGGCATGCGGGTCCGCGACCTGGCCGGACGCGAGACGCGCACGCTCAACTGGGTGGGATACGCCAGAGGCCCGGAGATGTTCTCCCCGAGCGGGAAGCTGTTCGCCACCTCCTGCCCCAGCGGGGGTACCTACTGCATCTGGGACCTCGCCGAGGGCGGCCGGCGCACAACCGTCGGGCTGCTCGCCCGCCAGTTCCCCTTCGCGGAGTTCTGGGGCTGGTACGACGAGGATCACGTACTCGTGCTCGATCCGGGCGGCAGACTCGACCGGGTGCTGGTCATGGATCCGCTCGGCCACGCGTCCCGGGTCCTGTTGACGATCGCCGCCAAGGACTACGCCGCCAGGGGCAAGGATTTCAGCGTGACCATGGTCCGGAGGTGATCGCGATGACGGACGGTCCGCTTGAGGAGATCACCGATCTCGGCTACATCATCGGCGAGGAGACCGGCTGGCCCACCCTGGAGGAGGAGATCCGCTCGCGCGGGCCGCTCACCGGCGCGGAGCTGCAGCGGCTGGCCGTCACCACCATGACCGGCCTGGCGGCGCTGCACCAGGCGGGCGTCTTCCACGGCGCGGTACGGGCCGACACCGTGCTGCTCGGCCCCAACGGCCCCCGGCTGCGTCACCCCGTGCAAGGCGGGCGCGACCCGCTCGGCCTCGACGAGGCGACTGTGGACGCGGGCACGCTGACCTGGAGCACCCCGGAGGAGTTGAAGGGGCTGCCCGCCGCGCAGCCCGCGGACATGTTCGGGTGGGGCGCCACGATGGCCTTCGCCGCGACCGGTCAGTCGCCCTTCGGCGGCGGCTCGGCCACAGCAAGGGTGAACCGGCTGCTGCACGGCGCGGCCGATCTCGGCCTGCTGGAGGGGGCGCTGCGCGACCTGGTGGCCGACTGTCTGGCTGCCGAGCAGGCTGATCGGCCCACCGCCACGGACGCGCTGTTGCGGCTGATCGGCTATTCCGGGGTGCTGGACGTCGCGCTCCCCGCCGCCCCACCGGAGGCGCCTGCCCGCCGGCTCCGGTCCCGTGTGCTGGTTCTCTCCGCGGCCGGTCTGGCGATCGCGCTGGTCTCGGGAGGCGTCACGTACCTGGCCACCCAAGACCGGCCCGTGCCCAGGCCCACCATGGCCGCCGCCGCTACGCCCGCCGTGTCGGCTCCGACTGTCGCGTCCACGCCTGCGGCGGCGTCGACCGGACCGGTGCCGCGGGCCACCAAGCACATCGCCCTGCCCAGCGGCGGAACCCTGTATGAGAACCCCGCCGACCCGATCAAACTGGCCTCGTACGCCGCAGGCGGGGAGAAGCATGAGACAGCCTCCTATGTGCGGGTGCCGGACTCGGACAAATTCGAACGCGTAGACGGACAGAACATCTCCGCCTCCGTCTCTCCCGACGGCCGCTGGCTGGCCACCCTGAACGATTTCTACTTCCCCGTGTCGGATCACCAGGACGTCGTCGTCACCGAGCGGCGTACCGGCGCCCGCTTCACCCTGCCCGTCGCCGCGACCCCCGACATCGCCCGGAACCCTTACTGGTCGCGTGACAGCCGCCGCCTGCTGCTCACGGTCATACCGAACTGGCAGCAGAACAAGTCCGCCCGGACCGGCGGCTTCGTGGTCCTCGACATCATGGCGCGGACCTCGACGTTCGTGCCCACCTCGGAGCCCGAGCCGAGCGAACGCGACCCCGTCTCGCCGACCTACCACTGGACCCCCGACGGCAACGGTGTCGCCGGCCACTACCTCACGCCGGAAGCCCTCTTGGGCGTACGTTTCCGGGACCTGGCCGGCCACGTGACCCGCACCATGCACTGGGTCGGCCACCCCATCGGGGAGGAATGGTTCTCCCCGACGGGCCGGCTGTTCGTCACCACCAGTTGCAGGCACGGCCCGACGTGCGTCTGGGACACCGCCACCGGAGCACGCCGGCACTCCGTCCCCAGCTCGGTCCACGACTTCACCATCGGCTGGTACGACGAGGCCCACCTCATCAACGGCGCCTGGTCCGGCAAGAACACCTTCCGCCTGTACATCACCGATTTCACCGGAAAGCAGGTCCGCGTGCTCGCCGACATCACAGGCACCGGCGGACAGATCCTGAGCCTGAACTTCATCAGGAGCTGACCGGAATGCCGAACGCCCTGTCGCCACACCCCGGGGACCCGGCCGCCCTCGGCGGCTACCGGATCCTGGGACGGCTCGGCGAAGGCGGCCAGGGAGTGGTGTTCCTGGCCGAGGGGGACGACGGCGAGCGGGTCGCGATCAAGATGTTGAGGGCCGTGCCGGACGCCGAGGCGGCGGCCCGGTTCCGGCGGGAGGCAGAGGTGCTGCCCCAAGTGGCCACGTTCTGCACCGCCCAGGTCCTGCTCACCGGTACGGCGGACGGCGTGCCGTACATCGTCAGCGAACACGTCGACGGGCCGTCGCTGCAGCAGGCGGTGCGCGAACGCGGTCCGCTGCGACGGCGCGAACTGCACCGGCTGGCCATCGGCACGGTCACCGCGCTGGCCGCGATCCACCGGGCGGGAGTGGTGCACCGCGACTTCAAGCCCGGCAACGTGCTGCTCGCCGGCGACGGGCCCCGGGTCATCGACTTCGGCATCGCCCGCGTGGTGGACGGTGAGGCGACCGCGGGCGGGCCGATCGGGACTCCTTCGTACATGGCGCCGGAGCAGTTCGACGACGCCCCGGCCGGACCCGCGAGCGACCTGTTCGCCTGGGGCGCGACCATGGTCTTCGCCGCGACCGGTCGGCCGCCGTTCGGCGCCGATTCGCTGGCCGCGATCGTGAACCGGGTGCTGCATCAGGACGCCGACCTCGGCACGCTCGACGGCGAGTTGCGGGAGATCGTCGCCGCCTGCCTGGCCAAGGACCCGGCGGCCCGGCCCCGAGCCAGTGAGGTGCTGCTGCGGCTGCTCGGCCGCCCGGCCGGTCTCCCCCCGTCCGACCGGGTGCTGAAGGAGGGAACCGCAGCCGCCGAGCCCGCGCGCCCGTCTCCGAGGCCGCGCCGGCGCCGGTTCGCCACCGGAGTGGGCGCCGTCGCCGTCGCGCTCGCCCTGGTCGCGGTGGCCCGCGGGCTCGCGGCCGACCCGTCGCGCCCCGCGCCGACGACACCCTCGCCGCCGCCACTCCGGCTGAGCGGCTCGCCCGCCGCGGCCACCAGCACGTTCACCGTCCCTGGGCTCACCGGCACGGTGTACGAGCATCCCTCTGACCCGATTCGGCTGACCTCGTACCTCTATCAAGAGAAGGGGAAGCTCGGCAGCCCGGCATATGTGCGCGAACGCGGCACCAACACGTTCCGGCAACTCGCCGAATACCGGAACACGGTCCTGTCACCGGATGGCACCATGTTCGCCGGCGTCTACGCCTTTCCGCAGTTCGCGGGGGAGGACGCCAATGAGGTGCGGTTCACCGAACGTACGACGGGACGGCAGTTCTCCGTCCCCACCGTGGCTGCCTCGCTCCAGGTGAAGTCTCCGCAATGGTCCAGGGACGGCAGGCGGCTGCTGCTGACGGCGTACTCGGGCAAGGAGGCCGTGGGCTCGGTCGTCGTGGACGTCGCCGCGCGGCGCGGCACGCTCACCCGGATCGGCACGCCGGGCGCCGGCACCCAGCCCTACCTGTGGCTCCCGGACGGCTCCGGGGTCGTCCGGATCGCCGGCAAGACACAGATCCGCGCGTACTCCCTCGACGGCACCGTCCTGCGCACGTATCCGGACGCCGCCGCGGCCGTCAACACCGACGAGTGGTTCTCCCCCTCGGGCCGTCGGCTCGCCGCGGTCTGTCCAGGCAAGCCCACCGCCGCCTGCCTGCTCGACACCGCCACCGGCGAGCGTCGGGCCCGGGTGCCGCTGCCCACGGGCACCGTGCTGTGGGGCTGGTTCAACGAGGACCATCTCCTGGTGTACGGGGACGGGATGGTCGACGTACTCGACGGGGCGGGCCGGCCGGTCCGGAGGCTCGCCGAACTCGAAACCGGCGACAAGGGCTTCTGGGAAGTGCACTTCACGCGGGCCTGGTAGCGCCCGGAGAGCCATGAAAAGGCGCCCGCAAATCTTGGTCAACTGTTCCGAACAATGATGCGCCCCGAACATTCACCAGGCCCAGGCATGTTTCCCTATTGGCGGCGATGCCGACAGGTCATTCGTTACCGACAGGACAAATGTCCATTTCTATATAGGGGCGGCCCGATGGGCTTTCTTGCTAAATTCATTCCAGAGGATCTCCATCCTGGGCGGAAGGACGACGGGCCTCGGCGGTGGAATCCTCAACGCGGGCACCGTGGTTCTGGACCAGAGCACCCTTGCCGGCAACCGCGCGGGAAACGGTGGCGCGTTCGCCAATAATGCGGACGCCACAGCGACGATCTTCTCCAGTCGGCTCAACGCGAACTCGACAATGGGCGTCGGAGGCGGCGCGATCCTCAACTCGGGGACACTGACGCTGTCCAAGAGCGTCCTGGCCGGGAACAGTGCGCCGATCAACGGCGGTGGGCTGAACACCCAGGTGACCGGTGTGTCGCACATTATCTCCAGCACCGTGGACAACAACGTATCCGGCAGCCTGGGCGGCGGCATCTCCAACCTGGGAACCACCACGCTCGATCGCGTCCTGGTCACGCGGAACAAGGGATCAGCCGGCGGTGGAATAGCCAACGGCAACGCCAATGTCGTCATCCGGAACTCGATTATCCGAGACAACATCCCGGACAATTGCAATCCGCTGAACACTATTCCGGGCTGCGTCGACTAGCTGTCGGCTCAGCGTCGGTGCTCGGTTCGTCGCGGGGCCAGATTTGCCTGCCTCGAGGAAGATCTCTGATGCCGCCACCTTCCGGGATCATGCCCCACAGGAAGGGGATCAGATACTGAGGCGGTTCGCCCAGGAGCCCGGCCAGCTCGTCCTCGGTGACGGTGAGGGTGAATGTCGCGCCTGGCCGCCCGGAGTTCCATCCTTGTTCGACGGCTCGCCGGACGCATCCCGCGACGAGGACGGGGCGGACCACGATCGTTCGCTCTCCGTTCCAGTTGTCCGGCCGGGCGCAGGAGAGGGTCACCGTGAGAACGCTGCCCGGCTCCTGCGCTCGCTCGACGGCGAAGGTGAGGGGACTGGAGCCGGTGCCATCGCGGAACGTGGGCTTGTGGCTGACCCGCCAGCGGAAGACGGTGCCGTCGACGGTGATGAGCCGTGACCCCTTCTTGGGCATCGCCACAGCGGCCTCCAGAATCAGCGAGAGTGATGCGGGACGCCCGCAAGCCTAGGGGGAGGGCTGGGTCTTCATGGCGCGGTGGACCGCCTCGAGGAGGGTGGCGGCTCGCCGGTCCGGTACGCCCTCTTGGATGTGGTTCATGACATAGCCGAACGCGAGGCCGCTCGCCGGGTCGGCGAAGCCGAGCGATCCGCCGTAGCCGGGGAACCCGAAGGCGGTCGGGCTGTACCAGAAGGCGTCGGGTGTCGGCAGCCCGAAACCCGTGCCGATCCGGACGGGAACCCGCAGGATGCGGTCGACACCACTGACCTGCTCCGCGGTCGCCGCGGCCAGGGTCTCGGGGGAGAGGATGCGCTGCCCGTCGACCTCGCCGATGAGCGCGGCGTAGAAGCGGGCCAGTGCGCGGGCCGTGCAGATGCCGTTGGTCGAGGGCATCTCGGCGGACTGCTCGTCGGGGTCGTTGTGGTCCAGCGGCGGCGTGATGACGCCCATCAACGACCGCACGGTCAACGACGTCGGGTCGGCGAAGGCTCTCATCACCTCGCGTACGGATTCGGGAAGGGTGTCCAGGTCGAGGCCGGCCATGGCTTGCAGGTCGGGCGGGTCGGCGATGATCCGGCTGACCCGATGCTGCTCGGCTTTCGGCAGCCCGATCCACAGGTCCAGGTCGAGCGGCGCGGCGATCTCTTCGGCGAGGAACGTACCGATGCTGCGGCCGGTCACCCGGCGAACGACCTCTCCGACCAGCCAGCCGTAGGTGTGCCCGTGGTAGCCGTGTTCGGTGCCCGGCTCCCAGGACGGGCGCTGGGCGGCCAGCGCGGTCACCATCGGCTCCCAGGCGATCGCCTGGGCCGGGGTGATCGGGTGGTCGATCGTGGGCAGGCCGGCCTGGTGGGTGAGCAGCCAGCGGACGGGGATGCGGTCCTTGCCGTTCGCCGCGAACTCCGGCCAGCAGTCGGCTACGGGCGCGTCGAGGTCGAGTTCGCCGCGCTGGGCCAGCAGGTGCGCGCAGGCGGCGGTGATGCCCTTGGTGGTGGAATAGACGACCTGCAAAGTGTCGCGCTCCCAGCGGCGGCCGGTCTCGGGATCGGCGATTCCGCCCCAGAGGTCGACGACTTTGCGACCGTGCAGGTAGACGCCTACCGCCGCGCCCACTTCCTGGTTGCCGGCCAGATTGGCCGCGAACGCCGTACGCACTTCTTCGAATCCTGGTGCGGTCTCCCCGCCGATTTCGGGCATGCGTCATCGCCTTCCGGTCTTTGTGGTGGTGCCGGGAACCGCTAGCTGCGCCATTTCTCGATGAGCCAGGCGCAGAGCTCCGGCTCGGTCATCTCGGGAAACTCTTCGGTGAACGTGAGGAGCGTGCGCAGCGCTTCGCCCCGCTCCAGGCCACGCGCCGCCGCGTGCTTGAGGTACTCCTGACGTGCGGCGGAAGGACGGCCTCCGCCCGCGCCGCGGCCTGGCAGGCCGTTGCGCCACTGCACGATTTCGTCCAGTCGGTCAGCCCGCCAGCCGGGAACCCCGTCGATCTCGACGTCGGGCTCGGGAAACGGATGACTCGAATCGCTCGGATAGCGGGAGCGCCACTTGTGCACCGCGTGCCGGCTCACCCCCAGCGCCTCGGCGATGCCGACTCCGCCGAGGTAGTGCTCGGTCATGATGCACCAACTTGTCTGTACGGCCTCCTTGGGATCCCATCAGTACCACGCCTCGAACATTGTCTCTTGCGGAGACGACGATAGACCGGGCAAGGAATATCGTCAACGGCGGAGACGAAGTTTTCCGAGAGGCATGAGCGCGGGCTGAGGGGAAGATGAAGAAGCGTGATGACCGAACGCGCCGCGCTTTCCCCCTCGGAGCAGGCGACCATACGAGAACTGCTCGACGCGGACCGTCAGAAGACCACGGCCCGCGTCGCCATCCTGGACCGTGACCGGGAGGAGATCGTCACATCGTCG
The DNA here is from genome assembly GCF_040648415.1 of Nonomuraea sp. NPDC049141. Lineage (NCBI taxonomy): Bacteria > Bacillati > Actinomycetota > Actinomycetes > Streptosporangiales > Streptosporangiaceae > Nonomuraea > Nonomuraea sp. NPDC049141. The sequence goes on along the minus strand of NZ_JBEZDR010000001.1, from coordinate 397,551 downwards.
GCGTTGACCGCCTCCGACGACGAGCACGACCCCGAGGGAACGTCCACCGCCTTCGAGCGGGCCCACGTCCAAGCCCTCCTCGACCAGGCCCTGAACCACCTCGCCGAGCTGGACCTCGCCTTCGAGCGGCTACGCGATGGCACCTACGGGAGCTGCGCGAGATGCGGGCAACGCATCGCCTTCGAGCGCCTGATGATCCTCCCGGCCACCAAGACCTGCGTCAGCTGCGCTTCCGGCCGCCGCTGACCTGCGCCGCTACCTTGTTCTCGGCAATAGCCAAACTGTCCGTTGAGATCAACGAGACGAAAGGTGATTATCCGGACATACAGCTTCTGCTCAGTGGCCGCAACAGCGCAGGGTCCCGCTCGGTAAGGATGGCCACTTGGGCGTCGCCGAGTACGTCGTCGTGGTAGATCTGGCAGAGCCGCACTGTGTCATCACTCGTATTCAGCTGTATTAGATGGCGCCGGTATCGATGAGATACAGCTCCGTCAAGCGACCTGTGCACCATCGCCCTTGTCCAGGGCCGAGAAGTCGATCTCACCCGCCGCGACCATTGCACGCATACGAGCTACGGCCGCTGCCCGTCTGCGTCGGTCAACGACCTCTCGTAGGGCGGCGTTGACCGGGTCCTTCTTGGGTGAGGTGCCGAGCAACCTCGCGGCCTCGGCCGGTGCTTCGTCATCGAGGTCGATCAGGGTTTGGCCATGATGCCAGCTCGCCTTTAGTCAGTAGATCATGTGCGTCGGGACCTCAAGGTCTTCGCTCTCGTAGAGCTGAGCCATGGCCTCGGGGTTGTCGGCGGCGCAGGTCGTGGCGATCACGTCCATGAGCGAGTCGTAATCGGGACCGGTGGCGCCCTGGTAGGAGGCCTCCATGCGGCCCCATTCGTCCCACGGCAGCATTTCGATCTTCTGCAGGGCCGCCAGGTCGCGGATCGCGTTGCCGCGGATTTCGGCCACGCCCCACGCGTGCGCGACTCCCGTGACGCCGAACGAGTCAGGGTCGGCTGAGCCTTGTCGATAGAGGCTCCAGGCTTCGCCGCCGGTCAGGAACTCTCCGGTGGCCAGGTCTTCGGGGGCGGTGACCAGGTTTTGGCTGCCGAGGATCTCAGTATCGATACGCACCCAACGTTGTTCGTCGATACGCCAGTACTCCGTGATCCAGTGGTCGACGCTCTTGCCGGGGACGAAGTACGTGGCGAAGCCGCAGCGGGCGCGAGCGGGGATGCCCTGGAGGCGGAGAAGGGCGCAGCTGAGAAGGGCGAAGTGGCGGCATGTACCTACCACTCGCAGGTGCGCGGGCCGTGGGACATCCAGTGGGGCGGGGTCGAGGCTGGTGAGCGATCGGATGATGTCGCTTGTGCTGCGGAGGTTCTTCTCGGCCAGGCGTTCCTGGGGGACCGGCAGGGAGGCGGCATCGTGGGGTTGGATGACGAGGCCTTGGGCGATCTTGCAGATGCCGACCGGGGTGGTCGGGAGGCCTTTGGTGAGTGGTAACTGATCGGTATCAAGGCGGGTGAAGACACCTGGACCGCTGTAATCAATTGCGCTCGCTGCCATGTCGGCACTGTAGCGAGGGTCACTGACAAGCCAGTGGAGCCGCGACTGATTGTCCAAGGGAGGGAAGGGGAGGGGGAGAAAGGGAGACCATGGACATCGCGGAAACCGGGGTGCGGATCCCGGTCGGTGACGTGGCGCTGGACGCCGATGTCGCCGTGCCCGGTGAGCCGCGCGGGGTGGTGCTGTTCGCGCACGGCAGTGGCAGCGGTCGGCACAGCCCGCGCAACCGGTACGTCGCGGCGCAGCTCCAGGCCGCCGGCCTGGTCACCGTGCTGGCCGACCTGCTGACCGCGGCGGAGGAACGGCGTGACGCCGTGACCGGTGAGCTCAGGTTCGACATCGGCCTGCTCGCCGGCCGCGTGGCCGCGCTGACCGACTGGGCCGGGGCCGACTCCAGGACCGCGGACCTCGGCATCGGGCTCTTCGGCGCCAGCACCGGCGCCGCCGCGGCCTTGGTCGCCGCGGCGGAGCGGCCCGATGCGGTGCGTACCGTCGTCTCCCGAGGGGGTCGGCCCGATCTGGCCGGCGACTTCCTCGCCGAGGTGCGCCAGCCCACTCTGCTCATCGTCGGTGGTGACGACGCGGTGGTCATCGACCTCAACCGCTGGGCGCGGCAGCGGCTGCCCGGCGAGGTCCGGCTGGAGATCGTGCCGGGCGCGTCGCACCTGTTCGCGGAGCCCGGCACGCTGGAGGAGGTGGCCCGCCTGGCCACGGACTGGTTCGTCACCCGGCTGTGAAGGCCCGCCGACCGTCCGTCAACGCGGGAGGAGGCCCGCCGACGGTCCGTCAACGCGGGGGGAGGCCCGCCGACGGTCCGTCTGCGCTGGGGGAGGCCCGTCGGCGTCCGTCTATGCCGGGGCGGGGCCTGTGAGATAGCGCTGGATCGTCGGGCCGAGCCAGGCGACCGTCTCGTCGCCGGACATCTGCCGCGCGGGCGGGAAGGCGAGGATGTACCGCACCAGCGCGATGCCCAGAATCTGAGCGCCGATCAGCGCGGCGCGGGTCGGTGTCTGCTCGGGGTCGCCGGTCAGCTTGACGACCAGCGGGGCGAGCTGCTCGGCGAAGATGGCGCGCATGCGTTCGGCCACGGCCTCGTTGGTGACAGCGGTACGCAGGAGCGCCTGCAGCGCGTCGTCGGCCTCCCAGCGGTCGAGGAAGTGGCGCACCAGGGCGGCGCCCACCTGCTCACGGTCGATGCCGGTCAGGTCGGGCAGGCGCAGGTCGAACTCGGCCGCCACGGCGAACAACTTCTCCTTGCTGCCGAAGTACCGCATGACCATCGCGGGGTCGATCCGCGCGTCGGTGGCGATGGCCCGGATCGTCGCCCGCTCATAGCCGTCCGCGGCGAAGCGCTCGCGGGCCGCGGCCAGGATGAGCGCCTTGGTCTGCTCCGAAGATCTCCTCATGTCAACAAGTGTAGGCCAACGCCTGTTGACTTCCAATTCGCCCGGGGTTAGCGTTATGCCAACAAGCGTTGACCAAGGAGGAGCGATGGTTTCGGACGTACTGATCGTTGGGGCCGGGCCCGTCGGGCTGACCGCGGCGATCGTCCTGACCCAGCAGGGTCACCAGGTCACGATCGTGGACGCGCAGGCCGAGAGCCTCAACACCTCCAGAGCCGCCGTCGTGCACCCGCGTACCCTCGAACTGCTCAGGCCGTACGGCGTGGCGTCGGCGATGACCGCGCACGGCCTCCACACCCCGCGCTTCACCATCCGCGACCGGGACCGCGTGCTCGTCCCGGTGCCCTTCGACGGCCTGGACACGCCCTTCCCCTACACCTTGATGATCTCCCAGGCGGACACCGAGGCGTTCCTGCTTGCCAGGCTGGCGGAGCTCGGCGGCAAGGTGCTGCGCCCCGCCACGGTGACCGGCATCGAGCAGGACGCCGAAGGCGTCACCGCCACCCTCGACGACGGGCAACGGATCCGTGCCGCCTACCTGATCGGCGCCGACGGGATGCACAGCATGGTCCGGGAGAGCGCCGGGATCGCCTTCGACGGCGGCGCCTACGAGGAGTCGTTCACGCTCGCCGACGTGCGCCTTTCCGGTGGTGTTCCGCGGAACGAGGTCATCCTCTACTTCTCACCCGCGGGGCTGGTCGTCGTCGCGCCGCTGCCCGGCGGGTCCTACCGGATCGTCGCCACGGTGGACCAGGCGCCCCAGCGGCCCGATGCCGCGTTCGTCCAGCGGCTGCTGGACGAACGCGGGCCCGAGGCCGAGCCCGCCGTCGTGCACGAGGTCCTCTGGGGATCGCGCTTCCGCGTGCATCACCGCATCGCCGCCACCTACCGCAAGGACCGCGTCCTGCTGGCCGGCGACGCCGCGCACGTCCACTCTCCCGCCGGCGGCCAGGGCATGAACCTCGGCATCGACGACGCCGTCACCCTGGGCGAGACCCTCTCCCGCGTGCTGCGGGGCGCCTCGCCCGACCTGCTCGACGGCTACGCCACCGGCCAGCGGCCGCAGGCCGAGAAGGTGGTCGCCCTGGCCGGCACGCTCACCGCCCTGGCCACGGCCGCGTCCGGGAAGCGGCTGCTGCGTAATCTGGTCCTGAGGCTGGCGGGGAAGATCCCCGCCGTTCGGCACCGTCTGGCCTGGCAGCTGTCCGGCTTGAACCGCCGATGAGCTCGCGGGCGGCTGACCGGACGTCCGATCCGGCGAGCCGCCATGACCGGCTCCGTTGCCCGCCACCCCGGCGAGCCATGGCCGGATTCCTTGCTCGCGACTCCGGTGAGCCATGGCCGGCTTCGTTGCCCGCGACTCCGGCGAGTCATGGCCGGCTTCGTTACGCGTCCCCGGCTTCCGAGGCCGTCCCGCCCAGCCGCAGCATCACCTTGCTGCTGCCGCTCGACGGGTCGGCGGCGACGGCGAGTGCCTCGGCGGCCTGGTCGAGGGTGAAGCGGTGGCTGATGATCGGGGAGACGTCGAGGCCGTCCCGCATCGCGTCCAGGGCCTCGTCGATCTCCTCGGCGAAGCGGTACGAGCCGATCCAGGTGATCTCCCTGGTCACCAGGTCGCCCAGGGCCGCGAGGGCGGGCGTCCCTGGGAGGTTACCGACCTGGACGAGGGTGCCGCCGCGGGCCGTCGCCCGCAGGACGGAGCCGAGCGCGGCCGGCGCCCCCGAGGCCTCGAAGACCAGCTCGACATCCTCGGGGAGCGCCGCGTCGCCGCTGACGTCGAGGGTCTCGTCCGCGCCCATGGCGCGGGCGACGGCGAGGGAGGTCTTGGCGATGTCCGTGGCGATGACCGTGGCCGCTCCGCGGTGTTTCGCGGCGGCCACGACCAGTGAGCCGATCGAGCCGGCGCCGTTGACCAGCACGGTCTTCCCACGCAGATCCCCGGCGCGGGACACGGCGTGCATCGCCACGGCCAGAGGCTCGGCGAGGGCGCCGTGCTCGGTGCCGACGCCTTCGGGCAGGGGCCGGACCTGGGCCGCGCGGACCACGCGGTACTCGCTGAAAACGCCGTCGGTGTGGGGATCGAAGGCGGCCGATCCGAAGTAGCGGATCCGGGGGTAGAGGTTCGTACGGCCGGCGAGCCGGTCGGGCAGGCGGCCGTCACCGATCAGCTCGGCCGGGTGCACGGTGACCGGCTGGCCCACCGCGAGACCGCGGACACCCGGGCCGAGGCCGGCGATCCGGCCGGCCACCTCGTGCCCGAGCACCAGCGGGTGCCTGAGTACGGCGGTCCCGGAGGCCCCATGCTTCCAGTACGTGATGTCGGAGCCGCAGATCCCGCCCCATTCCATGGCGAGGAGGACCTCCGCTTCCCCGGGCACCGGATCGGGGCGTTCGTCGATCCGGAGGTCGCCGGGGCCGTGCACGACGACGGACTTCATGCTGCGTCCTCCAGAAGGACCAGGTCGCGTCCGCGGGTCTCCGGGGCGAGGATCGTGGACAGCAGGGTGATGAGGGAGTAGACGACGAGCATCGCCGCGATGGGCCACCAGCTACCGGTGACGGCGGTGAGGGTCGCCGCGACGACCGGGCCGATGGCGGTGGCCAGGATGCCGCCGATCTCCTTGGCGAGGGCGAGCTGGGTGAAGCGGGTCCGGGAGCCGAACAGCTCGGCCATCGTGACGCTCTCCAGCGAGAACAGGCTCAGGACGCCGATGTTCAGCCCGAAGATCATGCCCAGCATCAGCGCGGCCGTGCTGCCGGAGGTGATCAGCAGCATCATCGGGAACGCGAAGGCGACGGTCAGCAGGGTCACCGCGATGTACATGGGGCGGCGGCCGAACCGGTCGCCGAGCAGGCCGACCAGCGGCACGGTGGCGAACCCCAGCAACGAGCCGTAGACGATGGCGCTGGTCGGGATCGACCGGTCGACAAGCAGCGTGGTGGCGAGATAGCCGACGAGGAAGGTCTGGACCAGGCCCGAGTTGCCGGCCTGACCGAACCTCAACCCAAGGGCCAGGAAGAACGCCTTGCCCTTGCGCTGCCGGAGCCCGGCCTCGAGAACGCTCTTGTTCTCCTCCTGGAAGACGGCCTCGGCCTCGGTACGGGACATCGCGACGCCGTCCACGACGTCGGGCCGCTCTTCGAAGACCGGGCTCTCCTTGAGATTGCGGCGTACCCATACCGCGAACACCATGAGCACGAAGCTCAGCAGGAACGGCAGCCGCCACCCCCACGTGAGCAGTTGCTCCTCACTGAGGACGGCGAGCAGGATCGCCCACAGGCCCGACGCCGCCAGCGTGCCGGTGTTGGTGCCGAGCGACACCAGCGACGCGACCAGGCCGCGCCGCTTCACGGGGGCGTACTCGGCGAGCATGACCGTGGCTCCGGCGATCTCCGCGCCGGCCCCGAAGCCCTGGATGAGCCGCAGGACGACCAGCAGGATCGGGGCCAGGATGCCGATCACCGCGTAGGTCGGCAGGACGCCGATCAGCGTGGTCGACGCGCCCATCAGCAGGATGGTGGTGATCAGGACCTTCTTGCGGCCGATCCGGTCGCCCATCCGGCCGAAGTAGATGGCGCCGGCCAGCCGGGCGACGTATCCGACGCCGTAGGTGGCCATGGCGGCGATCAGCCCGATCGCCGGGCTGACGTCCGGGAAGAAGATCTTGTTGAAGACGATGGCGGCCGCCAGCGAGTAGAGCTGGAAGTCCATGAACTCCATCGCCGTGCCGAGCCAGCCGGACATGGCCGCCCTGACGAGGTCACGGGTCGTCCTTGTCACGGGGCCCGCGGGCTCCGTCTGTGTGCTGTCTTTCATGGGAACTCCGTGGTGGGTTCAGATCTCGACGCGGCCGGCCCGCAGTGCGGGGAGCCGGGCGGCGGTGCCGGAGACGAGTGCGCCGTCCCCGGCCAGGTCCGCCGCGCCCAGCACGCTGAGCAGCCGGCGGATGGTGTCTTCGTGATCGGATGTCTCGTGCCAGCAGGCCGCCAGCTCTGCGGCGGCGGGGTCCGTCGTGCCGAACAGCTGCTCGCCGCCGGCGGGCCGGGTCGCGTTCGCCCAGGCGGCGAGCGCGAGCTCGAGCGTCGGAGTGGCGGCGGAGGCGGCGCGCAGCGAGCGGAGGGCGCCGAACCAGCGTTCCGGGATCTTCCGGGAGCCGTCGGAGCCGATCTGCCGGAGCAGGTGCCGCATCCCGGGGTTGCGGAACCGCTCGACCAGGTCGTCAGTGTACGTGGCCGGGTCCGGCCCGTCGGCGGGCAGTGTCGGTGCGAGCTCCGCGCCCAGGGCCCGGACCAGCCGTTCACCCCAGCCGGTCGCCATGACGTCGGCGATCGTCGCGCAGCCCGCCGCCGCCCCGAGATAGGCCATGGCCGAGTGGGACCCGTTGAGCAGCCGCAGCTTCGTGAGCTGGTACGGCCCGACGTCGGGGACGAACAGGGCGCCGTCGAGCTCCCACGGCGGACGCGGGCCGGCGAAGGAGTCCTCCAGAACCCACTGCCGGTACGGCTCGCCGACGACCGCCACCTCGTCGCGCACGCCGAGCGCGCTACAGGCCGCCGCCCGGTCCGCGTCGGTCGTCGCGGGCACGATGCGGTCGACGATCGTGGCGGGGAAGGCGACCGAGGTGGCCAGCCAGTCGAGGACGGCCCGCCGGTCCGGCCACGACGAGGCTTCGACGAAGCCCCGGACCACCGTGCCGAGCGCGGCGCCGTTGGCGGCCATGTTGTCGCAGGACACGACGCTGATCGGGGCGCCGTTGACCCGCATCCGCGCGGCGAGCCCCGCGGCGAGCCGGCCGACGACCGTGGTGATGTCCGCCGTCCGCCGCGCCGCGAGGTCGGCGGCGATCAGCGGTGCGCCGGTGTCGAGCTCGCCGGTGCCGGGGCGGCGGTAGTGGCCGTTCTCGGTGATCGTCAGGGTCAGCACGGTGACGTCGGGGTCGGCGAGCAGGTCGTCGACCCGCTCGGCGTCCGGGCGCAGCCCCAGCGCGTCGACGATCGACCCGACCGCGCGGGTGGCGGTGGTCGCCGGGTGGCGTTCGGTCACCGAGTACAGGCAGTCCTGGGCGCGCATGGCCCTGACCACCCGCGTCGAGTTCGGGGCCACGGCGACGATGCCCCACGGCTCGCCGCCGCGGGCTGCCGCGTTCTCGGTGTAGACCGCCTGGTGGGCCCGGTGGAAGGCGCCGAGGCCGAAGTGCACGATCCGCGGGCGAAGCTGCCGGGGATCGACGGCCGGGCGCAGCTCGGGAGCGATCCGGTCGAGCGTGGCGCGGCTCAGCGAGGGCGCCGTCAAGGTCTTCACCAGTCATGCACCGAACCGTCGAGGCGCCGCGCGACCGGCAGGTAGCGGGCCTCGTAGGGGAAGCGCGCGGCCTCCTTCTCGTCGTACTCGACGCCGAGGCCGGGCTCCTCCGACGGGTACAGCATGCCGTCGGAGAGCGTCACTCCGCTGCGGAAGACCTCCGCGGTCTCGTCGGCGTGGCCCATGTACTCCTGGATGCCGAAGTTCGGCACCGAGATGTCGACGTGCACCGCGGCGGCGAGGGTGATCGGCGACAGGTCCGTCGCCCCGTGGGAACCGGTGCGGACCTGGTAGAGCGCGGCCAGGTCGAAGATCCGGCGCAGGTGCGTGATCCCGCCGGCGTGGACGACCGTGGTGCGCACGTAGTCGATGAGCTGCTCGGTGATGAGGTGCTGGACGTCCCAGATGGAGGTCAGCGCTTCCCCCACCGCGATCGGTGTCGTCGTGTGCTGCCGGATGAGCCGGAACGACTCCTGGTTCTCGGCCGGGGTCGGGTCCTCCATCCAGAACAGCCGGCAGTCCTCGACCCGCTTGCCGAAGCGGGCCGCCTCGATCGGGGTGAGCCGGTGGTGGATGTCGTGCAGGAGGTGGAAGCCGAAACCGAAGCGCTCGCGTACGGCTCCGAGATAGGTCGGCGCGAACCCGAGGTAGGCCTCGGTGTCCCAGGGCTGCTCGTCGGGCAGCGAGCTCGCGGCCGGCTCGTACACCTTGCCCTTGCGGACCCCGTAGGTGCCACCGACGTCCGGGACGGCGGCCTGGGCGCGGACCGCCTTGTAGCCGAGATCGAGGAACCGCTCGACATCGTCGAGCAGGGCGGGGACGTCCGCGCCGCTGGCGTGCGAGTAGACCATGACGCCGTCGCGGGAACGGCCGCCGAGCAGCTGGTAGACCGGCAGGCCGGCGACCTTGCCCTTGATGTCCCACAGGGCCGTGTCCACGGCGGAGATCGCCGTCATCGTGACGGGGCCGCGGCGCCAGTACGCGCCACGGTAGAGGTACTGCCACATGTCCTCGATGCGCGCCGGATCCTTGCCGATCAGCAGGGGCACGAGGTGCTCCTGCAGGTAGCTCGCGACGGCGAGCTCACGGCCGTTCAGGGTGGCGTCGCCGAGGCCGGTCACGCCGTCCGACGTCGTGATGCGCAAGGTGACGAAGGTCCGCCCCGGGGAGGCGACGAACACCTCGGCCCGCTCGATCTTGCTCACAGGTCCCACTCCTTCGGACAGCCTTCATCGTGGTCGCACAGTACTGATATACAAGCATCTGTCGCACAGATGCGCAATACCAGTTGTGCGCCCGCGGATCGGCTGCTCGCTCAGGCGTCCCGCGCCGGTAGGGTGAGCGTGTGGCCGGATCGAATCAGCGGCGGACCAGCCGACGCACTGTCTACGAGGCCCTGCGCCGCAAGGTCCTGACCCTTGAGCTCCCGCCGGGGACGGCCCTGTCGGAGAACGAGCTGGCGGCCTCGCTCAAGGTGAGCCGCACACCGGTCCGGGAGAGCTTGATCCTGCTGTCCGAGGAGGGCCTGGTCCAGATCTTTCCCCAGGTCGGTTCGTTCGTCTCACGTGTCGACCCGGCCAGGGTGGCCGACGCGCAGTTCCTGCGCGAGGCCGTGGAGATGGCCTCCCTCGACGACCTGCCCGCCGAGCTCGACGCCCAGCTGGTCGACGAGCTCCGGCGCAACCTCAGGGAGCAGCAGCAACCGGGCCTTGATCTCGAGGGGTTCTTCGAGCTCGATGAGGCCTTCCACCAAGGCCTGCTGCGGCTGAGCGGGCATGGCAGCGCCTGGACGACCGTGGCATCGGCCAAGGGCCATCTCGATCGCGCGCGCCGGCTCGGCCTCCACGAGACCCCGGCGACGGACTTCGCCGCCCAGCACGTCCAGATCCTCGACGCGGTGCTCGCCGGCGACGTCGCGCTGGCCCGCACGGCCATGCGCACCCACCTGAGAGCCGTCTTCAACGACGTCGAACGCATCCGGGAGCACTCGCCGGAGCTGTTCGCGACGGATTCGGGATCGGCTCCGGTACGCCGCAACGTCGTCGTCTGGGAGTAGCCGCCGGGCTTGAGTCTCCAGTAAGGGGAGACGCGAAGGTGAGGGCATGGACGGCGACACGCGCTACTCGATCGGTGACCTGGCCCGGCGGACCGGGCTGACGGTCAAGGCCATCCGGTTCTACTCCGATCAGGGGATCGTGCCGCCGGCCGACCGCAGCCCGGCCGGCTACCGCCGCTACGGCATCGACGCCCTCGCCCGCCTGGAGCTCGTACGGACGCTGCGCGACCTGGGGCTGGATCTTCCCACGATCCGGAAGGTCGTGGACCGGGAGATCTCGCTCACCGAGGTCGCCGCGGCGCACGCCGACGCGCTGGCGGTGCAGATCCGCACGCTTCGGCTGCGGCGCGCGGTGCTGACGGTGGTGGCCAGGCGCGGGTCCACACCTGAGGAGATGGATCTCATGCACAGACTGGCCAAGCTCTCCGAGGACGAACGCCGGCGACTGATCGGCGACTTCCTCGACACCGCCTTCGGCGGCCTCCCCGAGTTCGCCGGGGCCATGCGCTCGATGACCCCCGAGTTGCCGGACAATCCCGAGGCCGAGCAGGTCGAGGCATGGGTCGAGCTGGCCGAACTGTCCCAGGATCCGGACTTCCGCGCCGGTATGCGGCGCATGGCCGAGCAGTACGCGGCCGAGCGGGCGCAGGGCGACACCGCGGTCCTGCGCCGCGGCTCCGCCGCGATGGTCCGTGAGGAGGCCGGCCCGGCCGTGGCGGCCGGCCTCGACCCCGCCTCACCCCAGGCCGACGCGGTCGTCGCAGCGGTCACGGCTCGCTACGCGGACGTTTTCGGCTGCCCCGACGACGACGGCCTCCGGCGGAGGCTGTTGGCGCGGCTGGAGAGCGCGAACGATCCTCGCCGGGAGAGATATCTCCGGCTGCTCGCGGTGATCAACGGCTGGTCGGCCCCGGAGAGCCTGGCGCCGGTGCTCGACTGGTTCGTCCGAGCTCTGCGTGTCCGGATGCCGGAGTAGCGGAGAGCGCACGACGGATCGTCAGGGATAACCCCTCGATCCATCACTATATGCATTAATCTAGCAACCGTGAGTAACAGAGTCGATGTCGGCGCCCCTCATTTTCGCCGTACGATCATCCGCGTGCTGCACCGCATCGGCCGGCGTGGGGCCTCCCTGGCGTTCGTCGGTCTGCTGAGTCTGGCGATCGCCGCTTCTCTGGCGTACGTACCGGCTGACCAGCGGGTCGCCCCCGGATACGCCATGCTGGCCTCCATCGCTCCCCTGGGCGTGTGGGCGCTGGTCTGGTGTGCCACCGGCGCTCTGTGCCTGGTGCAGATGTTCATGCGCTCGGATCGCGTGGCCTTCGCCGTCGCCACCGCCCTGCTCATGTTGTATGGCCTGGTGTACCTGTTCTCCACCTTCACCGGTGCCAACCCGCGTGGGTGGGTCGGCGGCGCGGTCTGGCTGGCTTTCGGCGGCTGGATCTCGCTGATCGCCACCTGGCCCGAGGCCGTCGTGGTGAGCCGCTTCCCGGGTGGCGAGGCCGAGCCGGGGGCCGAGCCGGAGGCCGTCATCGTCGCCGACGGCGCCGGGGTCATCCAGTCGTGGAACCCCCAAGCCGCGATCCTGTTCGGCTGGACCATCGACGAGGCGGTCGGACGATCGCTGACGATGCTGATGCCGCCCCGCTTTCGCGCCCAGCACTCCGCCGGACTCGCCCGGGTGCGCTCCTCCGGTCGCTCGGACCTGGCCGGGCGGATCATTCCACTGGTCGGCCTGCACCGCGACGGCACCGAGTTCGCCATCGCCCTCACCGTCAACGCCTGGCACAGCGATGACGGAGTCACCTATACCGGCGTGATCCGGCCCATCGGAGGCGGCAGTGTCCAGCCTGAGTAACCTCCTGATCCAGTTCTCCGTCGGCATCGTCCCGCTCGGCGTGGCCTATCTCGCCTTCCGCTCCGCCACCGACGCCAACAAGAAGACGCAACAGACCGCGCTGCTGCAGGCCGAACGCCACGCCGAGCTGGAACGCTCCAAGGTCGACGCCGACGCCTACGTCCGCGCCAAAACGATCTACGAGGACGCGCTGACCCAGATGGAGCGGCAGGTGGACCGCCTGCAGGACCAAACCACCCAGCTCAGCGCCGACCTGGCCAGCGAACAGACCGGATCCGCGGCGATGCGCGAGCAGATCCGCCAGTTCCAGGCCCAGATCCGTGCCCTCGAACGCACCGTGGCCGCGCTGCGCGGCCAGCTCATCGAGGCGGGGCTGTCCCCCGTGTCCGGCTCCGAGACCACCGGGCCGCACATGATCGGCGGCCCGCCGCGCCCTCGACCGGCCGAATGAAGCGGCCGGATCTTGTCGGTTGCGGTCGCTAAGCTCGGCGCCACCATGAACAAAGAGACTGAGACCCTCCTCGCAGTCCTCAACAGTCAGCGCGATCACGTGCTCGGCATCCTGGACGGCCTTCCGGAGGATGCGCTGCGACGGCCGGTGCTGCCGTCGGGCTGGACGTGCCTGGGGCTGGTGCGGCACCTCGCCCTCGACGTCGAGCGATTCTGGTTCCGCGCCGTCGTCGGCGGCGAGTCGGTCGAGCTCGAAACGGGGGACGCCGCCTGGCAGGTGGCCCCCGACGTGACGGCCGAGGCGGTGTTCGGCTCATACCGGCGGGAGACGGAGCTGGCGAACGCCATCATCGCCGCCACCCCGCTCGACGCCCCACCGGTCTGGTGGCCCGATGACTTCTTCGGCGACGCGCCGCCCCGCGACCTGCGTACGATCATCCTGCATGTGATCACCGAGACCGCGTGTCACGCCGGGCACCTCGACGCCGCCCGAGAGCTGACCGACGGCAGAACCTGGCTGGTCCTGACGTAGCCGCGCCCATCTGGTTCGCCGGGGCCGGGCGATATTCGAAACGCTCGGCTGGGTGGGGTCGGTAGGGTGGCGGGCGTGAAAGATCGGCCGGCGGGGCTTGATGAGCGGGCGTTGCGCGACCTCCTGGGCGCGTGGGGGATCGGGGCTGTTTCGCTGGACTACGCGCCGGTCGGGTTCGGGGACTACCACTGGGTCGCGGCTGATGCCGATGGGCCGCGGTGGTTCGTCACGGTCGCGGATCTGACGCAGAAGGGTCTGTTCGAGGAAGGCTCCGCGGAGAGCGGGCTGCGGCAGGCCATGGACACCGCCGTCGCCCTGCGCGAGCAGGGGCTGGACTTCGTCGTCGCGCCCCTGGCCACCGGCCGGGGCGAATCACTTCGGCTGCTCGGCCAACGGCATGCGGTGAGCGTCTTTCCGCTGGTACGCGGGCGCACCGGGGATTTCGGCGAGAGCCTGGCGGCCGGCGAGCGCGCCGCGGTCGTGGAACTGCTCGCCGAGTTGCACCGTACGGTGCCGCCGGCTTCGGCTCCCGTGCGGCCCCTGCGCATTCCGGCGCGGGATCGGCTGGAGGACGCCCTCCGGGAGACGGGCGGGGTCTGGCAGGGCGGGCCGTACGCGGAACCCGCCCGAGCCCTGGTGGCCGAGAGCGCCGGGAGGTTACGGGAGCGGCTGGACGAGTTCGACCGGCGGGCCGATGAGGTGAGCGGCGAGCACCTCGTGGTGACCCACGGTGAGCCGCATCCCGGCAACCTCGTGCTGGCCGACGGCGGCCCACTGCTGGTGGATTGGGACACGGTGGGGTTGGCGCGGCCCGAGCGGGATCTGTGGCTGGTCGCCGACGGGCCGGAGGATCTGGCACGGTACGCGGACATCACCGGGCGGCGGCCCGATCCGGAGGTCATGGACCTCTACCGGCTGCGCTGGGCCATCGAGGACGTGGCCCTTTACGTGGACGACTTCCGCGGGCCCCATGAGAGCGGCACCGACAGCCGCCAGGCGTGGGAGGCGCTCACCGGCACCGTAACCGACCTCTGTGGCCAGTACGGCTAGGCCTCCAGCGTGCGCAGGGTCGGGTCGGAGATCACCAGGTCGGCGGTCGGGCGGGTGCCGGTGACCAGGATCGCGTTCCGCTGGTCGGTGCCCATCACCCAGGCCACGGCCGCGTCGTGCTCCTTGCCGAACTGTTCGTGGCGGGCGACGAGCCGCCGCACCCGTTCGGTCTCGTCGAGATCGCAGTACCAGACCTCGTCGAGCTCGGGCCGGACCCGCGCCCAGTCGCCCTGGTCCAACAGCAGGTAGTTGCCCTCGGTGACGATGAGGCGGGCGGTCCGCGGGATCGGGATGCTGCCCGCGATCGGCTGTTCCAGGTCGCGTTCGAACGCGGGGGCGTAGATCACGTCGTCCTCGTCCGCGCGCAGGCGGCGCAGCAGCGCGGCGTAGCCGGCGGCGTCGAAGGTGTCAGGGGCGCCCTTGCGGTCGCGGCGGCCGAGCCGGTCGAGTTCCACGTCGGCGAGGTGGAAGCCGTCCATCGGCACGTGCGCCACCCAGTCGAGCGCGGGCTGGTCCTGCCGCAGCAGCCGGATCAGGTGCTCGGCGAGCGTCGACTTGCCGGCTCCGGGGCTGCCCGTGATGCCCAGCACCGCGCGGTGGCCGTCGCGTACGAGGGAGCGGGCTCGGGCGGCCAGGTCGGTGAGGGTCGTCATCGAGACTGGCTCGCGTGCAGCTGACCGGCGATGAAGCCGTGGGCTTGGCGGGCCAGGTCCTCGCCGTCGGACCACAGGTTGCGCCAGACGGCCAGGTCGTTCGACAGGCCGCGCGCCACCACGGCCGAGGAGAAGGACTCGAAGGTGATCGGCCCGCGGTAGCCGATGTCGGCCAGCGCGTGGAAGAACGAGGTGAAGTCCAGGTGCCCGGAGCCGAGATAGCCGCGGTGGTTCTCGCCGATGTGGACGTAGCCGAGCCGGGATCCGACCTCGCGTACTGGCCGTACGAGATCGTCCTCTTCGATGTTCATATGGTAAGTGTCCAGGTGAATGAGGACATTGTCCTCCCCGATGTCGTCCGCGAGCCGGAGCGCGTCGTGCGCGGTGTTGATGACGTTGGTCTCGTAGCGGTTGCAGATCTCCAGGCCGAGCGTCATGCCGCGCCGCCGCGCCTCCTGCGCCAGGCCGCGCAGCACCGACACCACGTTGCGGCGCCCGGCGTCGGTGAGCGGGCGGTCGTACTTGCCCAGGGCGCTGTAGAGGGCGCCGGTGAAGTGCGTGCCGCCGAGTTCGCCGGTGATGGCGAGCGAGTCCTGCAGCAGCTTCTCGCCGCGCGCCACCACGTCGGCGTCGTCGCTGGAGACGTCGGCGTCGAAGGCGAGTCCGCGCGAACACGCCACGCCGAGACCGGCGGACCGCAGGGCGTCGCGCGCGGCCGGGACGTCGAGGTTGATGGAGTCGTGCAGCGACAGTTCGAGCAGGTCGAAGCCGGTCTCCTTGGTCTTGCGGATCGCGTGCTCCACCGACGCGGGCGTGGTGTCGCCGGCCCAGACGAGGGCGTGCACGCCGATGGGGTTGGTCGTGGTGGCGGTGAGGGTCATCGTGGTGCCTTCTGTTGATCGTTGGTGGGGGCTCACTGGCTGACGGCGCCGGTGACGAGGGAGACGATCTCCTCGCCGTTCGTCTCGGACGTACGGCGCCCGCCGACGCAGCGGCCGGCGCGCATCACCCAGACGTGGTCGCTGAGCCGCATGACCTGCGCGAAGTTGTGGCTGATGAGGAGCACTGTGTGCCCCTCGTCGCGCAGCCGCAGGATGAGCTCCTCGACCCGGGCCGTCTCCTGGACGCCGAGCGCGGCCGTCGGCTCGTCCATGATGACGAGCCGGGAGCTGAAGCCCGCCGCGCGGCAGATGGCGACGGCCTGGCGCTGCCCGCCGGACAGCCGCCGGACGCGGGACTTCACCGCGGGGACGTTGACCGCGAGCGTGGAGACCATCTCCCGCGCGCGGGTCTGCATCGCCCGCCGGTCCAGGAACGCGATGGGACCGAACCCGCGGACGAGCTCGCGGTTGAGGAAGAGGTTCTGCCACACGGTGAGGTCCTCGACGAGGGCCAGGTTCTGGTGGACGGTCTCGATGCCGGCCTTGCGGGCGTCGTCGGGGGAGTGGAAGTCGCTCTCCTCCCCGTCGAAGATGATGTGGCCGTTGTCGGGCCGGTGGATGCCGGAGATACAGCGGACCAGCGTGGACTTGCCCGCGCCGTTGTCGCCGACCAGGGCGGTGATCTCGCCTTGACGCAGGGACAGCGAGACGTCGGCGAGGGCGCGGACGTTGCCGAACGACAGGGACACGTTCCGGGATTCGAGCAGGGTGTTCGTCATCGTTGGAACCTTGTCAGGAGCGCGGCCAGCACCACGACGATGCCGACGGCGAGGGGCTGGTAGAACTGCGAGACGCCGAGCAGCGTCAGCCCGTTGACCAGCGCGATGAGCAGGAGCGCGCCGATGACCGGGCCGATGATGCTGCCGCGCCCGCCGAACAGGCTCACCCCGCCGAGCACGACCGCGGCCACGGAGTTGAGCAGGAAGGCGGTGTTGGCGGCGGGCTCGGCCGCGCCGATGCGGGCGACCAGCAGGATGGCCCCGAGCCCGGCGAGCGCGCCGGAGATCGTGTAGACGGCGATCTTCACGCGCTGGGTGCTGATCCCCATGGCCGTCGCGGACTCCGCCGCGCCGCCCGTGGCCAGCACGTGCGTGCCGAACCGGGTGTGGAACAGCAGGACGTGCCCCAGCACCGCGACGACCGCCGCGATGACGAACGACCAGCCGAAGATCCCGAGCCCGCCGGTCGACAGCCCGAGCAGCGTCGCGTCGATGATCGTCACGGGCTTGCCCTCGGAGAGGATCAGCGCCAGCCCGGAGGCCGCAGAAAGGGTGCCGAGCGTGACGATGAAGTCGGTGATCTTGCCCCGGGCGATGATCACCCCGTTGACCACGCCGACCAGGCCGGAGGCGACGACGGCCGCCAGGCACGACAGCGCCAGGCCCATCCCCATCGAGTAGACCTGGCCGAAGGCGACCGCGCCCAAGGTCATCGCGGAGGCGATCGACAGGTCGATGCCCGCGGTGGCGATGACGAACGTCTGCCCCACGCTGAGGATGATCAGGATGGCGGCGGCGACCAGCATCGACGCGATGTTGCCCGCGCTCAGGAACGTCGGGTTCAGCGCCTGGAAGACGATCACTAGGACGATCAGCCCGACGAGGGCCGCCCACTCGGCCCAGAAGCCGACGTCCTTCAGACGCGCGGTCCAGGCCTCGTGCTCGGGTGCGGCGATTGCAGTGTTTGCCATCTCTGTCCTACTGGATGAGGCTCTTGAACGGGTCGGCGTAGGTGCCGAACGGCTTGGGCGTCGCCGCCAGAGCCTTGTCCGCGTTGTCCTTGGTGACCAGCTCGACCGGGGACTTCACCGTGCCCGGCAGCGGCTTGCCCGCCGTGGCGGCCTGGCACGCCTCGATGCCCATCAGGCCCATCGCGTACGGGTACTGGGCGACGGTGCCGTCCAGCGTGCCGGCCTTGACCGCTTCGAGGGCGTCCTTGATGCCGTCGACGCTGATGACCTTCACCTTCCCCGTCTGGCCGGCGTTGGCGATGGCCCGCGACACGCCTAGCCCCATGTCGTCGTTGGCGACGAAGAAGCCCTTCAGGTCCGGGTGCGCGCGCAGGAGGTCGGTCGCGGCGGTGAGCGCGGTCTGGCGATCCCAGTTGGCGGCGACGGTCTGGACGACCTTGAGCTTGGTGCCGATGCCCTGCTGGAACCCCTCGACCCTGGCGCCGCTGGTGACGTCACCCGCGATGCCGCCGACGACCGCGACGTCACCGCCGGAGGGCACGAGCTGGCTCATCCGCTGCCCGGCCATCTTGCCCGCCTCGCCGTTGTCGGTGCCGATGTAGGTGGCCAGCTTGACGTTGGCGCTCCTGGCCGCGCCGGGGTCGACCGGACTGTCGATGTTGACGATGGGCTTGTTCTGCGCGGCGATCCTGGCCAGGCCCTGGATCAGGTTGGTGCCGGTGATCGGGTTGACCACGAAGCAGGTGAAGGGCTGCCCGCCCAGGCCGTTGAGCTTGTCCGCCTGTCCGGTGGTGTCGGTGATGGAGGTGGCCGCCTGGACCGTGAGGGCCACGCCGCCCGCCTTGGCCTGCTCGTCCATGCCCTGCTTCATCGTCTGGAAGAACGGATTGTCCAGCCCCTTGATCACTGCGGCGACGTTCGGAGTCGCGGCGCCGGCGGTCGAGACGGTCGGACCCGCGGACACGCTGGAGCCGCACGCTCCCAGGGCCAGTGTTCCGGCCGCCAGAACGGCGGTGATCGCCGTCGCTCGCCTGCCATGCGAGGTCGTGTGCATCGGATGCCCCTTTCGGCGTCGATGGGATGACCGTATGGCTACTTCCGAAGACTGACAACCCTTCTTTCGACTTTTTAAGACGAAACTTTCTTGACTTACGAGTACTCGAAGTCACCGATAGAGTGGTCCAATGGCCATAACAGGCGTGTCCGCGCTGCGGATGGGAGTCAGCTCAGGGGAGATCCTCGGCTTGTTCCGCGACATCCCCGACGGGCTCACGAAAGCCGACGTCATGCGTCACACCGGCCTGTCGCGCACGACGGTCAACCAGCGCCTCGACGGACTGCTGGCCGCGGGACTGCTCATCCCCGCGCCCACGGAGGCGCGCACGAAGGGCCGGCCCGCCGGCCAGTTCGTCGTCAACCGCGACCGGGGTGTGCTGCTGGTGGCCGACGTGGGCGCCACCGGCCTGCGCACCGCCGTGTGCGACCTGGGCGGAGAGGTGCGGGCCGAACGCGACGTCCGCGCCGATGTGACGACCGGTCCGACGGCGATCCTCACGATCGTGTCCGAGCTGTTCGCCGAGCTGCTCGAGGAGCGCGGCCACGTTCCCGGCGACGTGCTCGGCATCGGCATCGACGTGCCCGGTCCGGTCGACTTCGCCAGCGGGCGGGTGGTCAGCCCGCCGATCATGACCGGCTGGGACCGCTTCGACATCCCGGGCTGGTTCACCGCCCACTACAACTGCCCGGTGCTGGTCGACAAGGACGTCAACGCGATGGCCTTCGGCGAGCAGCGCCTGCGCTACCCCGGGGTCCCGCACCTGCTCATGGTCAAGATCGGCACCGGCGTCGGCACCGGCCTCATCGCGGGCGGCCAGGTGCACCGGGGGGCCGACGGCGCGGCCGGCGACATCGGCCACATCCAGGTGGTGGTCGACGACGTGGCCGAGCCGCCGCTGTGCCGGTGCGGCAACGTCGGCTGCGTGGAGGCGTACACAGGGGGCTGGGCGCTCGTCCGCGATCTCCAGGCGGCGGGCCGCGACGTCGCCACCGTCGACGACGCCGTGCGGCTGATCCGCTCCGGCGACCTGGTCGCCGTACGACTCGCCCGGCGCGCGGCCCGCATACTCGGTGGCGCCATCGCCGACACCGTCAACCTGTTCAACCCGCGCATCATCGCGATCGGCGGCCAGCTCGCGCACACCGACGAGCAGTTGTTCGCCGGCATCCGCGAGATCGTCTACCGGCGGTCCCTGCCGCTGGCCACCCGCAATCTCCAGATCGTCCGCAGTGATCTCGACCCCGACGCGGGCATACTCGGGCTCGCGCAGCTCCTCGTGGACGGGATCTACTCTCCCCAGAGGGTCCAGGAACTCGTCGATCGCGGTGGCGCGGGCAGTAAGATCATGCTCCCCGTCCCCGACGGAGAATGAGACATGCGGAAATACGTGATCTTGGGCGTTCAGGGCAGCGGCAAGGGCACCCAGAGCACCTTGCTGGCCACCGATCTCGACCTGGTGCACATCAGCGTCGGCGACATCTTCCGCTGGCACGTCAAAAGCCACACCAAGCTCGGCGCCCAGGTCCGCCGCCTGGTCGCGGCCGGCGAGCTCGTGGGCGACGACCTGGTCGAGGCCGTCGTCAGGGAGCGCCTCCAGCAGCACGACTGGAACTACGGCTTCATCATCGACGGCTTCCCGCGCAGCCGGCGGCAGGCGGAGTTCTTCCTGGAGAGCTACGACATCGACGGCGTGATCCACCTCGACCTGCCCGACGACGAGGTGCGGCGGCGGGTCCTGGCCAGGCGGCTGTGCTCACGCTGCGGCATGGACTACAACCTGATCGCCCACCGGCCGGCGACCGAGGGCAGGTGCGACGTGTGCGGCGGCGAGCTCGTCACCCGCGAGGACGACGCCCCTGACGCGCTCGCCACGCGGCTGCGCGAATACCACGACAAGATCGACCCGGTCGTGGAGCTGTTCCGCGGCAAGGAGTACGTCACGACGGTCGACGCCCGCGACGACAAGGTGACCGTCCAGCGGAGCATCCGCGCCCGCCTCCAGCTCCCGCCGTACGTTCCGGAAAAATCAGGGGGCGAAGTCGCGGCCGAGTAGCTGCCGGGCGACGACCAGCTTGGTGATCTGGGCGGTGCCGTCGGCGATCTGCAGCGCGATCACGTCACGCAGCCGCTGCGCCTGCCGCAGTTCCTCCGAGTAGCCGGCCTGCCCGAACGTGAGCAGCGCCTGCTGGACGGCGTCCGCGGCCATCCTCGGCACCCACCACTTGACCATGTTCGCCTCGGTCGTGTGCGGGAGCCCCTGGTCCTTGCGCCACAGCGCCTCGTAGCAGAGCGCTCTGCCCGCGCGGAGCTGCGTGGCGTACTCGACCAGGGGGAAGCTGAGCCCCTGGAAGGCGCCGAGCGGGCGGCCGAAGGCGGTGCGCGTGCGCGCCCGCTCCAGCGCGTCGTCGATCGCCGCCTGAGCGGTGCCCGTCGCCATCAACGCGATCAGCGCCCGCGAATAGTCGAAACCCCGCATGACCTGGACGAATCCGAGGCCCTCGCCGCCCACGATCGTCTCGGGCCCGGCGGACAGGCCGTCGAAGGTCAGGTGGGCGCGGCCCACGGCGCGGTTGCCGAGGTCGGTGAACGCCTCCCGCTTGGCGGCGGCCAGGTCGGCGAGGAAGGCGGTGACGCCGCGCGCCCCCTGACCGCCCGTCCTGGCGAAGACCAGGCCGTGCGTGGCGGTCATGCCGAGCATGATCGAGGTCTTCTCGCCGTGCAGCAGCCAGGCGCCGTCCTGCGGTGTGGCGCGGAACTCGATGGCGGCGGCGTCCGATCCGTGCTCGGGCTCCGTCAGGCAGATGGCCGGGATCAGGTCGCCCGAGGCCAGGGCGGGCAGCCAGTCGCCCCGCTGCTCCGGCGAGGCGTTGGCCTGGAGGATGTCGGCCACGAGCGCGGCGTTGAGCACCAGGTAGCAGCTGTTCACGTCGACGCGGGCCAGCTCTTCGAGCACCAGGCCGGTGGTCACGGCGTCGGCGCCCGAACCGCCGTACTCCCGGTGGACGCGCAGGCCGAGCAGGCCCATGCGGGCCAGCTCGCCGGGCAGCTCGGGGCGCATGGCCGCGGCGCGGTCGTCGGACTGGTAGTGCGGGGCGAGGTGCTCGGCCGCGAAGTCGCGCACCCGGGCGCGCAGCCGCTCCTGCTCGCCGTCGAACGCGAAGTCCATGCGTCAGCCCATCCGTTCCCGCAGCTCGAACTTCTGCACCTTGCCCGACGCCGTCTTCGGCAGCTCGGCCACGACCGTCAGGCGTTCCGGCCAGAACTGCCGGGCCATGCCGAGCCGTTCCAGATGCCCCTGTACGTCGGCGAGCGACGGCGGCTCGCCATCCGGGACGACGAAGGCGCACGCCCGCTCGCCGAGCCGCTCGTCGGGATAGGCCACCAGCGCGGCCTCCTTGATCCGCGGGTGCCGCCACAGCGCGGCCTCCACCTCGACCACGGGGATCTTCTCCCCGCCCCTGACGATCAGGTCCTTGGCCCGGCCGGTGATCCGGATGCCGTCGTGGCCGTCGCCCCTGGCGAGGTCGCCCGTGTCGAACCAGCCGTCGGTCGTGAGGGCCTCGCCGTACAGGTCCGGGCGCTTCCAGTAGCCGACGCACTGGTTGGCGCCGCGTACCTGCAGCCGGTCGCCGGCGATCCGGACCTGCATCCACGGCGCGGGCCGGCCGTCGGAGCGCGCGGCGAGATCCGGCGGGTCCTCGGGGCGGGTGATCGTGACCGTGGCGTTCTCCGTCATGCCCCACAGCGCGTACATGCGCACGCCGAGCACCTCGCCCGCCTCCTCCACCACCTTGGGCGGGATCGGTGACCCGCCGCAGGCGAAGGAGTCGAGGGTCTTCAGGTCTCGGGGGCGGGCCCGCTGCGCGGCGATGGCGTCGACCACGAACGTGGTGGCGCCCATGCCGAAGTTGACGCCTTCCGACTCGACCAGGCCGAGCATGACGTCCGGGTCCCACACGTCCTGGAACACCGCCCGGCCGCCGAGCTGGAGCGGCATCAGGAAGCAGTAGAGGTAGCCGGCCTGGTGGGTGAGGGGCGATCCCATGTGGACGACCAGGTCCTCGTCCAGCCCGAGGGCCTCCGCCTCGGTGCGGATGCCGGCGTACAGCGTGTTGTGGGTGTGCATGACGCCCTTGGGCTCGCCCGTCGTGCCCGAGGTGAACATCACCTGGGCCAGGTCGTCCGGGCTCGCCTCCTGCGGCCCGAGCCGGACGTCGCGGCCGGACATGAAGACGTCGTCGAAGTCGAGCGGGCCGCCGCCGATGGTCACCGCGTGCCGCAGCGTCGGCACCTCCTTGGCGATCTCCGCGAGCATCCCGGCGTGGTCGAAGCCGCGGAACGACGCGGGCGCGACGCAGACCTTCGCCTCCGTACGTTCCAGCATGAAGCCGACCTCGCGTTTGCGGAGGATCGGGATGATGGGGTTGACCGCCGCGCCGACCCGCATGCAGGCGAGCGCGAGCGGCGGGAACTGCCACCAGTTCGGCAACTGGAGCGCGACCACGTCGCCCGGGCCGACGCCCAGCTCGGTCAGGGCCCCGGCGAACCGCTCCACCAGCCGGGACAGATCCGTGTACGTCAGTTTGACCAGGTCGTCGGCGCCCGCCTGATGCGCCGTGATCGCCACGCGCCCGGGGAAGCGCTCCACGGCCCGCCGGAGATCGTCCAGGGGCGTGGTGTCGCGCCACCAGCCTTCCCGGTAGCAGTGCTCGGCGTCGCTTCGCCACTCCATGCGTCCTCCTACCGGTCGTTCAGGTGGTAGCCGTACCTGCCCATGAGCGGCAGCGCGGCCAGGGTGCTCAGCGCGACGCTCGCGGCCGGCAGGGCGGTACGCCAGGCCTCGTCGGGCCTGATGGCCACGGGCCCGGTACGCAACCGGTCGGGGTTGCCCGTCACGGTGTGGTTGACGCCGAGCCGGGCGGTGCCCCCGTCGATCACCGGGCCGGGCGGCGGGAGACCCGCCCACGCCATGACCCGGCCGATCGTCTCGGCGGGGCGGGCGGCGAAGTCCTCGTACCTGAGCCGGAGGCACCTTTCGGGGAAGGCGCTCGCGATCCACTCCGACGCCGCGTTGAAGCCGGTCCAGTACGTGCTGCTGCGCAGGGGGCTCATGGCCGGGATGTAGCCCTTGGCGCGGTGCCAGGAGTACGCGGTCGCCCTGGGGTCGCGCACCATGTGCAGGACCTGGGGGCGCAGGTCGGGCAGGCCCATGAGGTGGGCCGCCTCGGCGGGGAACTTGGAGGTGTCGACGATCAGCTCGGCGCCGAGCACCTCGCCGATCGCGGTGTAGAGCCGCCGTTTGACCTCGCCGACGCGCCGCACGTCGCGCGGCCGCGGGGCCAGGCCGCGGGCCTCGCGCAGGCGCTCGCGGGTGAAGCGGGTGCGCAGGTGGGCGTTGTGCAGCCGGATCATCTCCGTCGCGATGGCGTGGCCGTCCACCTTGAGCAGCACCTGCCGCCACACCTCGCAGTCCCGCAGGTCCTTGCCGCAGCCGCAGGTGCTGTTGGTGCCGGTGCAGAGCACGCCGTTGGACCACAGGTAGTTGAGCTCGCCCACGTGCGCGACGCCCGGCAGCTCGTTGAGCAGGTTGCCGAGGAGTGTGCTGCCCGACCTGCACCAGCCCGTGACGTAGAGCACCCGCGGCGTCATCGGCTCGCGGCCCGTCCGGCGGTGGCGGTCTCTCCCGCTGTGGCGGTCTCGGCGGCGGGCCTCCCGGCGGCGGCTTTTCTGACAGCCGCCACCAGGCGGTCGCAGTCGGCGCGGGTCAGATTGGCCGAGAGCGGGATGTCGATCGCCTCGCTGACGTAGCGCGCCGAGGCCGGGAAGAGGCTCCGCGCGGCGTGCGCGTCGTCGCCGAGCAGGAACCGCCAGTTCCAGAAGGCGCGGACGTTGACGTCGTCGCGGTCGCCGAGCGCGCGAGCGTCGACCCCCTCGGCCGCGACGGCCGCGGCGAACGCCGCGCACTCCCGCGGCGTGGCCCCGGGCAGCCGGAAGACCAGCGCCTCGCCGAGGTACGCGCCGGGCGCCACCGGTTGCCGGAGCGCGATCCCGTCGAGGTCGGCGAGCCGCTCGGCCACGTAGCCGTAGTTGCGGTGATGGGCGGCCAGCCGGTCGGGCAGCCGCTGGAGCAGGGCACCGGCGAGCGCCGCCCTGATCTCGTCCATGCGGAAGCTGAAGATGGGGAACGCCCGGTCGTCGACGTCCGGGACCTGGCCAGGGAAGTGGCGGGCCATCCGGCCTTCGTACGCGCCGCTGTAGACCACCGCGCGGGCGTACGCTTCGGGGTCGTCGGTGAGGAGGAAGCCGCCTTCTCCGGTGTTGAGCGACTTGTCGGACTGAGTGCTGAAGGCGCCGAAGTGGCCAAACGTGCCCAGGTAGCGGCCATCGAGCCGCGCGCCGAGCGCGGGCACCGCGTCCTCGACCACGAAGGCGTCGTACTCCTCGGCCAGTCGGCATATTTCCGGCATGTCGCTGGCGAAGCCGCGCATGTGCACCACCACGACCGCCTTGGCGCCCTCGTCCAGCACCCGGCGCAGGTCGCGCACGTCGAGGTGCAGGTTCTCCTCGCACTCCACGAGCACCGGCCGGTGCCCGGCCAGCAGGATCGCGCTCGGCGTGGCGGCGAAGGTGAACGCGGGGCAGGCGATCGGCGAGCCGGCGGGCAGTTGGAGCGCGAGCAGGCTCAGCGTGATCGCGGTGGTGCCACTGGCGCAGGCCAGCGCGTGCCGGGCGCCGAACACCTCGCACAGCCGCCGTTCGAAGAGCCCGGTAAATGTCTCCTCGTGCGGTCGGAAATCGTAACGGAAGAACAGCTGGGCGCGGAGCGCCTCCATGGCT
Organism: Nonomuraea sp. NPDC049141; assembly: GCF_040648415.1. Classification (NCBI taxonomy): domain Bacteria; kingdom Bacillati; phylum Actinomycetota; class Actinomycetes; order Streptosporangiales; family Streptosporangiaceae; genus Nonomuraea; species Nonomuraea sp. NPDC049141. The sequence continues at coordinate 372,160 of NZ_JBEZDR010000001.1, read as the reverse complement.
GCGGCGAGGTCCTCCGGGCTGAGGAAGACATCACCCTTGTCATAAGTGGGCCAGGTGGTCAGGGGTGGATTCACCGGTCCCTCGAATCTGTTGTGCAAATAGCGTAGTGAATTGCGCGGTGGAGCTAAGAGCCGACTATCGCCTCAGATCCCGGGAAAGGCAACCCCCCTCGCGTGTGTCACAAATGCGTGATAAGCCGTCGAAGAACCCAGGCCCGAGAAAGGAACAAGCCCGTGACGGTCTCCGCACTGAACGCCGCGTGTCCCGATCGGGTGGTCGGCCCCGGCCACCCCGCTTATGACGAGTTGCGGCTGCTCTTCAACGGCATGCACGATCTGCGGCCCCGGCTGATCTGCCTGCCGCGCGACGTCGCGGAGCTGCGCGCGGTGATCCGCACCGCCCGCGAGGGCGGCCTGGTCACGGCGGTGCGTGGCGGCGGGCACAACGTCGCCGGGTACGCCTCCGTCGACGACGGGCTGGTCATCGACCTGCGGCTGATGAGCTCGGTGACGGTTGATCCGCGAGAACGCACCGCCACGGTGGGCGGCGGCGCCACCTGGAGTCAGCTGGACCTGGCCACCACGGCGTACGGCCTGGCCACCACGGGCGGCACCTTCGACACCACCGGCGTCGGCGGCCTGACCCTGGGCGGCGGCCTCGGTCACCTGATGGGCAGATATGGCCTTACCTGCGACAACGTGCTCTCCTATCAGCTCGTCACGGCCGCCGGGGAGGTGGTCGAGGTGGACGCGGAGCGCGATCCCGAGCTCGACTGGGCGCTGCGCGGCGCGGGTCACAACTTCGGCGTGGTGGCGGCGTTCCGCTTCCGGATGCACCCGGTGGGCCTGCTGTACGGCGGCTGCGTCGCCTACCCGCGCGCCGAGCTCGGCCCGGCCGTGCGCCTGTTCCGCGACCTCATGCTCGACGCGCCCGACGAGCTCAACTGCACGCTGCTGCTGAAAAGGTACGGTCCCACACACGTTCCGGCGGCGGTGATCTGCGTGGCCTACAGCGGCGAGGACGAGGGATACCGGACGGCGTTGGAGAAGCGGCTGCACGGGCCGGAGATCCTCGACTGGCAGCTCATGCCCAGGTCGTACCTCTCGCTGCAGGCCACGCTCGGCCGTCTGGCGTTCGGGCTGCGGCACTACTGGAGCGCCCGCTTCGCCGACGCCCTGCCCGACGAGCTGGCCGAGGCGCTGGTCGAACGGTTCTTGGCCGGCCGGTGGCTGGGGCCCTTCAGGGACGGGATCCTCGTCGAGGCGCTGCACGGCGCGGTGCGGCGGGTGCCCGCCGAGGCCACGGCCGTGCCCTTCCGGGGCGCGGGCTTCAACGTCACGGGCACGGCGATCTGGGCCGACCCGGCCGCCGACCAGGAGCAGATCGCCTGGGCGCGGTCCGTCGCGGAGGCCGCCGAGCCGTACGGCCGCTGGGGTGACGGATACATCAACTATGCGTCCACCGGCGAGCGGGCCAGGAAGACCTTCGGCGAGACGGCCTTCGACCGGCTGACCTCGGTGAAACAGCGGCTGGACCCGGACAATTTCTTCCGCGGCAACTACAACGTCGCGCCCTCGGCCGTCCGTTGAGCCGCGTCCACCGGCTCAACGATGCGTCGCCTCCCGGGTCATCGCCAGGTGGACGCCGTCCAGGGCGCCATGACCTTCACTGGTGGCACTCCGGTCCTTCACCGCCAAGGAGTTCTCGTGATCGTCCTCGGATACAACGGGTTCGGTAAGGTCGCCGAACTCTTCGCACGTTATTACGGGTCGACGGGAATCGACCGGCACATGCTCTACGGTCACGATTCCTCGGCGGCCCTCATGGTGGACGGAGAATTGGTCGCGGCCGTCGAGGAGGAGCGGCTCAATCGCGAGAAGAAGACCGCCAGGTTTCCGGTCAACGCCATCGAATGGGTTTTAAGGGAGGCCGGGAAGTCATTCGACGAGGTTGATGTCTTCGCGCATTCCTGGCGTTTCTCCCAGGACGTCATGAACAACATGATCGCCGAGATCGTGGACGCCGACGCGCCGGTGGACAAGAAATTCGCCAGGCTGCGGCGGCTCGACGACACCTACACCCGGATATTCAGCGAGGCGGCCATTCTCGCCGACTTCCACGAGCACACGGGATACCCGCTGACGGCCGAGAAGCTGGTCACGGTGCCGCATCACATAGCTCATCTGATGACGGGATACCACCTGTCCGGAGGTGGGGACGCGGCGTTCGTGGTCAGCGACGGCCGGGCGGAGTGGCTGTCGGCGATCCTCGGCGAGGTGCGCGACGGCAAGGTGCAGGTGTTCGACGACGCGACGGTCGATGGGGACAACTCGCTCGCCCTGATGTTCGCGGTGCTGACCAGGTATCTCGGCTTCGTCCCCAACAACGACGAGTACAAGGTCATGGGCCTGGCCGGCTACGGCCCGCCGCCGGAGCCCAACCCGCTGCTCAAGCACGTGGTGGAGCTGACGGGCGACGGCCGCTACACCATCCCCTACGCGCCGCGGGCCGTACGCGCCTACTACGCGCTGTTCGACCGGATCTTCGGCACGGACCCGGACCACCGGGAGGACTTCGACGTGCGGGTCCGGGTCGCCGGGGCCGCCCAGGAGATGGTCGAGGCGGTGACGGCTCACCAGGTACGCGCGCTGGAGGAGCGCAGCGCGCTGCCCCGGCTGCTGTTCGAGGGCGGGCTGGCGCTGAACTGCGTCAACAACACCAAGCTGCTCGAAGGGTCCAGGTTCGCCGAGATGGACGTGAGCTTCGGCGCCAGCGATCCGGGCGTGGCCATCGGCGCCGCCTTCTACGCCAGTCAGGAGGCGGGCGACACGCCGCGGGTCAGCGGCTCGCCGTACCTGGGGCCCGCCTATGGCGATGCGGAGATCCGCGCCACGCTCGACGCCCACGCGGGGCGCGTCGAATGGCGGGAGCTCGCTCCGGGCGACGTCGCGCGGGAGACGGCGGAGCTGCTGCGGGAGAAGTGCGTGGTCGGCTGGTTCCAGGGACGGACGGAATACGGGCCGCGCGCGCTGGGCAACCGCAGCATCCTGGCCAATCCGCGGTTCGGCGATATCAAGGACATCATCAACGACCGGATCAAGCACCGGGAGCCCTTCCGGCCGTTCGCGCCGGTCGTCCTCGAAGACGTGGCCCCCGAGGTGTTCGAGCTGGGGAAGAAGCGCGCCTCGCCGTACATGACGTTCGTCTTCCCCGTACGGCCCGGCTACCGCGACCTGATTCCCGGTGCCACGCACGTCGACGGCACGTCCAGGATCCAGACGATCCGTGAGGATGACAACCCGCTGCTGGCGGAGTTGCTGCGTGCCTTCACCGAGCTGACCGGGGTGCCCTGTCTCATCAACACCTCGTTCAACGTGGCCGGCGAACCCATCGTGTGCTCACCGGCCGACGCCATGGACTGCTTCCTGAAGACCGAGATGGATTACCTCGTGCTCGGACGGTTTGTAGCCACCAAATCAGCTCAGCGTTGACAACCATTTCAACGGGGAGGGACAGGCATGTCTCCTGGCGAGGAGTTCGCGTGGGCGGTGGCCGGCTCGCGGAACGGCGGTGACGTCGAGGTACCGTACCGGCTGGCGCTGACCGAGGCGTTCCCGCTGTTCAAGACCCGGCCTCGCTACACGGTCCGGCACCTGCTGAAGAGCGTTCCGGTGGGCGGCGGGCAAGTGCCCTATGTCCACGAGGCGCCGCCGTCCCGGCTGGAGCCGTCGGGGACGTCGTACGACAAGACACCCGAGTCGGCCTTCGCCTCCAGCGTCCGCGTGGCCGACCTGACCGAGGTCAAGGTCGGCGTACCCGTGCCCAAGGGCGTGCTCGACGAGCCCGGCCTGCTCGCCGCCTTCGTCGACTACCGCGTGCTCGTCCGGCTGTCCACGGTCGAGAACGAGATCCTGCTGCACGGCTCGGGCGACGGCGCCATCGACGGGCTGCTGCACCTGGCGGACTCGCGGCACGCGCCGTTCGACGGCGATCCGGAGGACGTGCTGACGGCGGCGGCGGCCGAGGTCGAGGAGACCGGCGGCTCGTGCGACGGGATCGTGACCCATCCCGGCCTGTACTGGAAGCTCGTCCGCGACGGGACGCTCGACCGGCTGGCGACGGCCGGCATCCGCGTCTCACGCACCCGCATGATCGGCACGGGGGAGGCGCTGCTCGGCGACTTCCGCGCCGCCGTGACGCTGCTCGACCCCGCGGCGTCCACGCTGCGGCTGCGCAGGGACGCCGAGGTCATCGAGGCGAGCACGCGCGTCGGGCTGGCCGTGCACCTGCCGCAGCATTTCCTGCTGGTCTCGTGAGAGGTGTCTGGTTATGGACCTTGGGTTGAACGGACGGGTCGCGCTCGTGGCGGCGGCCAGCAGCGGGCTCGGGCTGGCCGTGGCCCGCACACTGGCGGCCGAGGGCGCGCACGTCTCCATCTGCGCCCGCGAGCCCGACCGGCTGGCGCGGGCGCACGCCGAGATCGACGCCGCGGGACCGGGACGGGTGCTCAGCACCAGCGTGGACGTGCGCGACGAGACGGCCGTCGCCAAGTGGGTGCGGCGCACCGCCGACGAGTTCGGCTCGCTGCACATCGTGGTCAGCAGCTCGGGCGGGGTGCCGCACGGGTCGCTGGAGGAGTTCGACGTGCCCGTGTACCGGCGGGCGCTGGAGGACAACACGATCCCGCACGTGAGCGTCGTGCTGGCCGCCCTGCCCCACCTGGACACCGGCTGGGGCCGGGTGCTGATGCTCACCTCCGAGGCGGTACGCCAGCCGCTGCCCCTGACCGGCCTGTCGGCCGTCGCCCGGCTGGGCGTGCTGGGCTTCGCCAAGGGGCTCGTACCGAGCCTCGGCCCGCGCGGCATCACCGTGAACGTCCTCGCCCAGGGCTTCCACCGCACGCCCGCGCTCGACCACCAGTTCGGCGACGAGGCGGACGCGGCGCTGGCGCGGGTGGCCGAGGGCCTGCCCATGCGCAGGATCGGGCGGCCCGGCGACTTCGGGGCGATCGCCGCGTTCCTGGCCAGTGAGCACACGTCCTTCATCACGGGCGTGGTGCTGCTGGTGGACGGCGGAAACACCCGCGGCCTATGACCTGGGCGCGGACGTTCGCGGGGCTGGTGGCCGCGCTGTTCGCCACGTTCACGGCGTTCGGCGCGGCGGTGCCGGTGATCCCGCGACTGGTGACGGAGGAGCTGGGCGGCACCCCCTTCGCCGTCGGTGCGGCCTTCACCTCGACCGCGGCGGTGACGCTGGCGCTGCGCCCCTACGGCGGGCAGCTCGCGCAGCGGTTCGGCAGCCACCGGCTGATGCTGGCCGGGGCGGCGCTGGCCGCCGTCATCGGCGCCATGTACGCGCTTCCATGGGGCCTGCCGGGCCTCATCGCCACCCGGCTGATCATGGGCGTCGCCGAGGCGCTGCTGTTCACCGCTGGGTCGGTGTGGACGGTGCAGCTCGCGCCCGAGAGCCGCCGGGGTCAGATCGTCGGATGGTACGGCCTGGCCATGTGGGGCGGCTTCATGGCCGGCCCCGCCCTGGGCGAGTCGCTGTACCGCCTCGGCTCCTACCCGGCGGTATGGGCCGCCGCCGTGGTCCTGCCGCTCCTCGCCGTCGCGGTCCTGAGCCGGCTGCCGGCCGGCGCGCGGGTGCCCGTCGTGTCGCGCAAGCTCATCCCGGGTGCGGCGGTGCTCCCGGGGCTGGCGCTGGGGGCAGGGGCGTTCGGGTACGGCGTGCTGGTCGGCTTCGGCGCATTGGCCCTGTCCACCAGGGGGATCTCGAACGGGCCGGTGCTGCTCAGCGTCTTCAGCGCCGCCTACATCGCGACCCGGCTCGTGGCCGGGCGCCTGCCCGACCGGCTCGGCCCGATGCCGGTCATCGTCGTGTCGAGCCTCGCGGAGGCCATCGGCCTGGCCATGATCGGATTCGCGCCAGGCTGGTGGGTGGCGGCGGCGGGGGCGGTGCTCTCGGGGGCCGGGTTCACCCTGCTCTACCCGTCACTCGCGATGATCACGATCAGCCGGGCGCCGGAGCCGGAGCGGGGGGCGGCGCTGGGGGCGCTCAGCTCGCTGTACGACATCTTCTTCGGGCTCGCGGGGCTGGTCGGCGGGGTGGTCGCGGACATCAGCTATCCGGGGGCGTTCGAGCTGGCGGCGGTCGTGGTGCTCGGCTCCCTGGCCCTCGGGCCACTGGCGACGCGTCCGGTGTCTAGGTTGACATGAGGCCGGAGCGGTAGGCGAAGGAGACCAACTGGGCCCGGTCCTTGGCCTTCAACTTCGCGCGGAGCCGGTGCAGATGGGTGCGTACCGTACTGACCCCGATGTACAACTCACCCGCCACCTCCTCGGTCGACCTGCCCTGCGCGACCAGGAGCAGAACCTGCTGCTCCCGTGGCGTCAGCCCGGCCAGCGTGGGCTGGTCCAGCTCGGCGGGAGGGGGCTCGCGCTGCCTGAACCAGTCGACCAGCCGCTGCGTCACCACGGGCGAGAGCATGGTCTGCCCCCGGGCCGCCGCCCTGATGGCGGCGACGACCTCGTCCTGCGTGGAATCCTGGGTCAGCAGCCCGTTCGCGCCGGCGCGCAGCACGTCGGTGACCGTCTGATCGGTGTGGTCGACGGTGAACACGACCACGCGGGGCTCGGGGTCCAGCTTCTCGGCCCGTAATCGCTGGATCAGCTCCAGTCCGGACAGCCCGCCCAGCGTCAGTCCGGTGACCACCACCTCGGGATGATGCTTGCGGGCGAGCATGATCGCATGGACTCCGCTGTCGGTGGTCTCGATCACGTTGACGTCGTGCCGGGACGCCAAGATCGTCAATAGGCCGAACCGGGTAATCGCGTATTTATCACAGATAATCACTCTTAGTGACGCACCGCACATGCGAACTCTTTTCCGTGATTTCTGGGCAGCATGTCACATCTGTTCGGTTATGCCGTGACACGGCGCCAAAAATCAGGATTTAGGCCCTTTTTCGACTGTGAGCTGGGGGGCGCGTAAGACGCCCTGTCATGCGGAGCGTGACGGCGTCCTACTGGGCGGAGAGCAGGAACAGCGTGTAGGCCGCCAGCGTCGCGGCGTCCGCGATCTCGCCGGTGCGGATCATGGCCTCGAAGTCACCCCGCCTGAACCACCGGTGCAGCAGGTCCTGCTCCTCGACCTCCAGCTCGTTGGGCCCCGGCTCCAGCCCCGTCGCCACGAACACGTCGAAGACCTGGGACGACATGCCCTTGGCGGAGTTCAGCCGCCCGAGGTGCCGCATGTGCGCCGCCGTCAGTCCCGTCTCCTGGCGCAGCTCCTCGTGCGCCAGGTGCTCGGGGTCGCCGGTCTCTTTGTTGGGGAACGCGCCCTGCGGGAACTCCCATGAGCGGGCGCGGATCGGATAGCGGTACTGCTCCACCAGATGCAGCCCGTCGTTCTCGATCGGGATGACCAGCGCGTAGTCGGGCTTCTCGACGTAGGAGTAAATGCCTTCGGAGCCGTCCAGGCGGCGGATGCGGTCCTCGCGCATGCGCAGGTACGGGCTCTCGTACACGACCTGGGTCGAGAGGCGCCTGATCGGGTGTTCGCTGTCCGGTGGTCCGTCCATGATCCCTACTCGGTTCGCGCGGTGAAGTCGGCGAAGTCGAATCCCGGCGAGACGACGCAGCTCACCAGGACCTCCTCGCCGGCCGCCGGCCTGGCCGACTGCCACACCCCGCCCGGGACCACGGCCTGCGGCACCTGGCCGTCCTCGACCCGCGGGCCGAGGATGACGGTCTCGTCGCCGATGGTCAGGCTCAGCGGGCCGCCCCGGTGCCACAGCCACACCTCGTCGGACCGGACCACGTGCGGGACCGACTCCTCGCCCGGCCCCAGCAGGAAGTAGATGCCGGTGGCGGAGGCGCGGGCGCCGGGGTAGCCGGCGGGCAGGAAGGAGACGGGCGCCCGCCAGGTCTCGCGGAACCAGCCGCCCTCGGGGTGGGGCAGCAGGTCCAGGGCCTGGGCGATGGGCGGGCGGTCCACGAACGCGACGGCCGCGCCGGTGACGTCACGGCGCAGGAAGCGGGTGCCGTCGAGGACCAGCTGCCCGTCCAGCTCCTTGGCCAGCTCACTGGCCAGGGCCGCGGCCTCGTCGGCGACCTCGACGGACGGGCCGCTGGGGTAGATCGTCAGCTCCACGTGGGTGATCCTACGTGCTCGGTATTCGTGGCGGTCGAATGACGTCGCCGAAGCCTGACGAGCTGGTGATATGGATCTTCTTCGCGGATCCGGCGGAGCGGCGGTAATTGTCGGTCGGGCTGGCTAGTCTGCGGCAAGTGATCGAACGGTGGAGCCGTGATCAGGTGCTCGCCCTCGCCCCCGACGCCTCGTCCCAGAAGGCGGCGCAGGGCGTGGCGGCACCCGGCAAATGGACCTTGCGCGGCGTGACTGACGACGTGCTGTTCGGCGCGTGCAAGGGGAGCGGGGCCACGCCCTACCTGGCGTGTGTCGACCTCTCCGAGCCCGCATATCGGTGCAGTTGCCCCAGCCGGAAGTTCCCGTGCAAGCACGCGCTCGGGCTGCTGCTCATGTGGTCGGCGGACGGGGTGCCCGCCGCCGACTCGCTGCCGCCGTGGGCGGCGGAGTGGGTCGCCCAGCGCACCGAACGCGCCGCGAAGGCGGCGGCCAAGCTAGAGGCGGCCCGCGCCCGAGCCGCCGCCGAAGCCGCTGGCGACCCGGAGTTGGCGGACGGGCAGGCATGGGACTCGGACGCCGGGCTGGGCTCGGACGCTGATCTGGACTCGGGTGCGGCCTCGGGCTTGGGGTCGGGTTCGGGTGGTGGGCCGGATTCGGCCTCGGGTTTGGGCGAGGGCTCTGCCTCGGGCGGGGGCTCGGGTGGTGCGGCGGGCGCGGTGGCTGGTGGTGGGTCCGGTCTGGGGGCGTCGGCCACGCCGGGTGGTGGTCGGGGTGCGGGGGCCGAGTCCGTACGGCATGCGCGGGTGGCCGCCGGGCTGGCCGAGCTCGAACGGTGGCTGGCCGACCAGGTGCGGCAGGGCCTGGCGGGGACCGACGCCGACGAGTGGGACGAGCTGGCCAAGCGCCTCGTCGACGCCCAGGCGCCGGGTGTCGCCAACGTCCTCTCCCGGCTACGGGAGGTGCGCATGGCCGACGACTGGCCGAGCCGGCTGCTGGCCGAATACTCGCTGATCAACCTGCTGGCGGTCGCCTACCGGCGGCGGGCCGAGCTGCCGGGGCCGTTGCGCCAGACCGTCCTGATCCGTGCGGGCTTCCCCGTCGCACGGGAGGACGTGCTGGCCCGGCCGGCGGTGCGCGACCGGTGGCACGTGGTGGGCAGGCGTGACGAGGAACACGACCGGCTGATCGCCCGCCGGGTCTGGCTCCGGGGCCACGACACGGGCCGGGCGGCGCTGGTCCTCTCGTTCGCCGCCTCCGGCCAGCCGCTCGACGCCTCGCTGGTCACCGGCACCACGATCGACGCCGACGTCGCCTTCTACCCGGGCGCCGCACCCCTCCGCGCCCTGGTGGCCACCCGCCACCCCGTCCCTCGGAGCGTCCCCGCCGACCGGGGACATCCCGCCGATCGCGGCCTCCCCACCGACCGGAGCGCGCTCGCTGGTCGGAGGGAAGCCGTCGGCCCGAGCGAAGCCGCTGACCCGAGTGCGGTTGCCGGTCAGAGTGACGCCGCTACCCGGGGTGGTCTCGGTGGCCGGGTTCCGCCGGGGACGTCGCCGGAGGAGGCGCTTGGCGAGATCGCCGCCGCCGTCACCGCCGATCCGTGGACCGACTCCTGGCCTGTCGTGCTGGCGGGGGTGGTTCCGGGCCGGACGTCCGTGGGCGGGTTCCCGCTGCACCCGAGGTCCCGCGACCCGTGGCGGCTGATCGCCGTGTCCGGCGGGCGTCCGGTGACGGTGGCCGCCGAGTGGACGCCGCTGGGCCTGCGCCCCCTGACCACCTGGGCTGACGACGGAACGGCGGTGATCCTGTGACCTGGGAGGACCTGGCCTCGACGGCGCTGGTCGGCACCGACCGCAGACCGTACGAGGGAGAACTGCTCGAAAGCGCCGCCGTGGAGGTGGTGCGCCGGCGCGCCGGTCAGCGACTTGGCGAGACGACCGAGCAGGAGCGGGCGGACGACGAGGAGTTGCCCGCCGTGAGCGCGCGGGCGGCCGAGCGGCTGGCCAGGATCCTGGGCGGCGAGTACGACCGCCTGCTCCCCGAATGGCTGGCCGCCGCGTCCACGGCGGGCCGCAGAGTGCCCCCGTACGTCCTTCCCGAGCTGCTGGACCGGGGCAGGCGCGACCAGTCGATCAGGTCCCACCTCGGCCTGGTCGCCGGGCAGCGCGGCAGGTGGCTGGCCGCCCTGAACCCGGCCTGGGCGTACCTGCTCGAAGAGCCGACCGGTGAGACGTGGGAGCTGGGCAGCCCGGCCGACCGCCGCGCCTACCTGAGCCATCTCAGGAGGCAGGAGCCCAAGCGGGCCAGGGAGCTGCTGGAGACGGGCTGGGAGCGCGAGGAGCCCGACGACCGGGCGGCGTTCGTCGAGGTGCTGGCCGACGGACTGTCCATGGACGACGAGCCGTTCCTGGAGCAGGCCCTCGACGACCGCAGGCGAGAGGTGCGCCAGCAGGCCGCCAACCTCCTCACCCGCCTGCCCGAGTCGCGGCTGGCCCAGCGCATGGCCGTACGCGCTCGAAGCTGCCTGACCTTCACCAAGGGCACGATCTCCGTCGAGGCGCCCAAAGCGTGCGATGCGGCGATGGAGCGCGACGGCATCCGGGCCAAGCCCCCGAGGGGGATCGGCGAGCGGGCCTGGTGGCTCCAGCAGGTCGTCGCCCGCGCGCCCCTCGGGCTCTGGGGCAGGCCCGCCAAGCTGCTCCAGATGAAGATCGCCGACTGGGACGCCGAGGTGAAGGCCGCCTGGGTACGCGCGGCCGTGCTGCAGCGGGATCCGGAGTGGGCGCGGGCGATGTTCGCGTGGGACCCGATCGCGGATCTGCTGGAGGCGCTGGGGCCGGACGAGCAGCAGCGGCTCGCCGCTGATTTCGTGAAATTGCATGACCTGGACAGCCAATTGATCATGGTGCTGGGCGGCGTGTCCTCGCACTGGCGGGAGGGCCTGGCGACGGCCGTCCTCCGCAAGATCATCAAGGTGGCCACCACCCAGCCGTGGAACCTCGGCGAGCTGATCAAACTGGCCGGCGAGCGCATCGACCCGTCGCTCGCCGAGCTGGCAGAAGGCTACTCGCCCGTGCCGCCCATTCAGCAGGTCGCCGCCCTGCTGCGCTTCCGTGCCGACATGTTGAAGGAGCTCTCATGACCGTTTTGCGGCCCCATGCCGAAGACCAGTACGCCGAAGAGCTGGCGGTGCTCGCCAAGGACGACGATCGGACCAGGCCGCCCGGCTGGAAGCTGTCGCCATGGGCCGTGACCACGTACATCCTGGGCGACGGCCGCCAGATCACCCCGAAGTACGTAGGCGCCCGCCGCATCGTCGAGGTCGCCGTCGCCACCTTGGCCACCGACCGCGCGCTGCTGCTGCTCGGCGTGCCCGGCACGGCGAAGACCTGGCTGTCCGAGCACCTGGCCGCCGCGATCAGCGGCGACTCGACCCTGTTGGTGCAGGGCACGGCGGGAACGGCCGAAGAGGCCATCCGCTACGGCTGGAACTACGCGCGGCTGCTGGCCGAGGGCCCGTCCATGGAGGCGATGACCCCGTCGCCCGTCATGCGGGCCATGGCCGAGGGCCGGATCGCCCGCGTCGAGGAGCTCACGCGCATGCCCTCCGACGTTCAGGACGCGCTGATCACCGTGCTGTCGGAGAAGACGCTGCCGATCCCCGAGCTCAACCGCGAGGTGCAGGCCGAACGCGGCTTCAACGTGATCGCCACCGCCAACGACCGCGACCGGGGCGTCAACGAGCTGTCCAGCGCCCTGCGCCGCCGTTTCAACACGGTTGTCCTTCCGGTGCCCGCCACCGCCGAGGAGGAGGTCGACATCGTCTCGCGCCGCGTCACCCAGCTCGGCCGCTCGCTGGAGCTGCCCGAGACCAGCACGGGGCTGGCGGAGATCCGCCGGGTGGTGACGGTGTTCCGGGAGCTGCGCACGGGTGTGACGGAGGACGGCAGGACCAAGGTCAAATCGCCCAGCGGCACTCTGTCCACGGCCGAGGCGATCTCGGTTCTGACCAGCGGCATCGCGCTGGCGGCCCACTTCGGCGACGGTGTGCTGCGGCCTTCCGACGTGGCCGCCGGGATCGTGGGCGCGGTGGTGCAGGAGCCGGTGTCCGACCGGGTGGTGTGGCGCGAATACCTCGAAACGGTCGTCCGCGAGCGCTCCGACTGGCGCGACTTCTACCGTGCCTGCCGCGAGGTGTCGTGAGGTGCGTCAGCGGTCTCCCGACCGCCGGCGAGAGGATGGTGCACCCGTGAGCGTCTCGATCCTCGGCGTCCGGCACCACGGCCCCGGCTCGGCGCGCGCCGTGCGGGCGGAGCTCGAACGCCTCCGTCCCGACCTGATCCTCATCGAGGGACCGCCGGAGGCCGACGCGCTGGTCGCGCTCGCGCCCGAGCTGGAGCCACCGGTCGCGCTGCTCGCGCACGTGCCGGGCAAGGCGTCCAGCGCGGCCTTCTGGCCGTTCGCGGGGTTCTCGCCCGAGTGGCAGGCGATCTTGTACGGTACGACGGCCGGCATCCCGGTCCGCTTCTGCGACCTCCCGGCGTCCCACAGCCTGGCCGAACCTGAGCCCGAGGTGGTTCCCGAGCCTGCTCCTGGCCCCGAGCCCGCGCCCGATGCCGATCCCGAGGGCCTGCGGGTCGATCCGATCGGCGCGCTCGCCAGGGCGGCCGGTTACGACGACCCCGAGCGGTGGTGGGAGGACGTCGTCGAGCACCGGGGCGACACCCCGTTCGAGGTGATCGCCGAGGCCATGGCCGCCGTCCGCGAGGGCCACGAGCCCGGCGAGCGAGAGGCCAGGCGCGAGGCGTACATGCGCAAGACCCTCCGCACCGCCATCAGACAGGGCCACGACCGCATCGCGGTGATCTGCGGCGCCTGGCACGTCCCCGCCCTGACCGCCCCTCTGCCCCCGGCCAAGGCCGACGACGCGCTCCTGCGCGGCCTGCCTAAGGTGAAGGCCCAGCTGACGTGGGTGCCGTGGACGTACGGGCGGCTGGCCTCGTGGAGCGGCTACGGCGCGGGCATCTCCTCGCCCGGCTGGTACCACCACCTGTTCACCGCCCCCGACCGTCCCGTCGAACGCTGGCTGGCCGAGGCGGCGGCGGTGCTGCGTGAGGAGGGCCTGCCGGTCTCGTCCGCGCACGTCATCGAGTCCGTACGGCTCGCGCACAGCCTGGCGACCCTGCGCGGACGCCCGCTGGCCGGGCTCGGCGAGGTCACCGAGGCGGCCAGGGCGGTCTTGTGCGAGGGCGACGACCTGGCGGTGGAGCTGATCCAGCGGCGCATGGTCGTCGGCGACCGGCTCGGTCACGTCTCCGACGGCACGCCCATGGTGCCGCTCCAGCGCGACCTGCGTGAGCAGCAGCGGCGGCTCAAGCTGAAGCCGGAGGCGCTCGACCGCGAGTTCGGCCTCGACCTGCGTAAGCCGCTCGACCTCGATCGCAGCCGCCTGCTGCACCGGCTGCGGCTGCTCGGCGTCGAGTGGGGGGTGCTGGGGCAGGCCAGGGGCAAGGGGACGTTCAGGGAGACGTGGACGTTGCAGTGGCGGCCCGAGTTCGACCTGGCGCTCGTCGAGGCGGCGGCTCTCGGCATCACGGTCGCCTCGGCCGCCGCCCAGCGGGCCCGCGACCTCGCCTCGGCGGAGTCGGTGACGCTGGCCGACCTGACCGGGCTGGTCGAACGCTGCCTGCTGGCCGACCTGCCGGAGGCGTTGCCCGAGGTGCTGGCCGCCCTGTCGGCCAAGGCCGCGCTCGACACCGACGTCACCCACCTGATGGCCGCGCTGCCCGCGATGGTCCGCGCCCACCGCTACGGCGACGTGCGCGGCACCTCGGCCGAGGGGTTGGCGGTGATCGTACGTTCCATGCTCGACCGCATCTGCGTCGGCCTGCCCGTCGCGGTCACCGGCCTCGACGACGAGGCGGCGGCCGCACTCCTGAGCGGCGTCGACGCCGTCCACACGGCCGTCGCCCTGATGTCAGAGGAGCCCACCGGGCCCTCACCGGAAGCTCCCCAAGAGGAGGCCGCCGGGCAGGAGACGGCGGCGCCGGTCGTTCGTCAGGCGTCGCCGCGTAGTCGGTGGCTGGTCACGTTGCGTGGGGTGAGTGACCGTCCCGACCTGCACGGGCTGATCGAGGGACGGCTGACCAGGATCCTGCTCGACGCGGGGGAGCTCGACGACGCCGACGCCCGGATGTCGCGGGCGATGTCCAGAGGGCACGCGCCCACCAGGGCCGCTTCGTGGATCGAGGGCTTCCTGGGCGGCGGCGGGCTGCTGCTCGTGCACGATCCCAGGCTGCTGGGCCTGGTCGACACCTGGCTGACCGGGCTTGACGGCGAACAGTTCATCGACGTGCTGCCGCTGCTCCGCCGTACGTTCGGGGGCTTCGCCGCACCGGAACGCAGGGCGATCGGCGAGCGCGTCCGATCGGCGGAGCGGGCCGAGCGGGTGGGGGAGCAGGACGTGGACGAACAGCGGGCGGAGCCGGCCGCGCGGACCGTACTGGCGATCTTGGGGAGAGCGCGGATCGACGGGAGGGACCATGGCTGAGCCGATGGATGAGCGCCTGCGCAGGTGGCGGCTGGTGCTGGGCGGTGGCGACGCCGACGGCATCTGTTCCGGAGGTCAAAGCGGAGGTCAAAGCGGAGGCCAAGGCGGCGGTCTCCAGGGGGCCGACGCGGACATGGACCGGGCGCTGGCCGCCGTGTACGACCGCGACGGCGGCCTGGGCGCGTCGGCGCCCCGGGTGGCGCGGTGGCTGGGCGACATCAGGACCTACTTCCCGTCGACCGTCGTCCAGGTCATGCAGAAGGACGCGATCCAGCGGCTCAACCTCACCAGGCTGCTGCTCGAACCCGAGATGCTGGAGGCCGTCGAGCCCGACGTACACCTGGTCGGCACGCTGCTCGCGCTCAACCGGGTCATGCCCGATCAGGCCCGTGAGTCGGCCAGGGCCGTGGTGCGCAAGGTCGTACAGGAGCTCGAACGCAGGCTCGCCCAGAAGACCAGGGCCGCCGTCACCGGCGCGCTCGACCGCTCGGCCAGGACCCACCGGCCCAAGCGGGTGTCCGACATCGACTGGGACCGGACGATCAGGGCGAACCTCAAGAACTACCTGCCCGAGAAGAACACGGTCGTGCCGTCGCGGCTCGTCGGCTACGCGCGCAGGCAGCGGTCCGTGCAGCGCGAGGTGGTGCTGGCCATCGACCAGAGTGGGTCGATGGCCGCCTCGGTGGTGTATTCGAGTGTGTTCGGCGCCGTGCTGGCCTCGATGCGGTCGCTCAAGACGTCGCTCGTGGTGTTCGACACGGCTGTGGTCGATCTGACGGATCAGCTGCATGATCCGGTCGAGCTGCTGTTCGGCACGCAGCTCGGCGGTGGTACGGACATCAACCGGGCCATCGCCTACAGCCAGGGCCTCATCACCCGCCCGGCCAACTCGATCTTCATCCTCATCAGCGACCTCTACGAGGGCGGGGTGCGGCAGGAGATGCTGCGCAGGGTCGCCGCGATGACCCAGGCGGGCGTCCAGGTGATCGTGCTGCTGGCGCTCTCGGACGAGGGCGCGCCCTTCTACGACCACGAGAACGCCGCCGCGCTGGCCGCGATGGGGGTGCCCGCCTTCGCGTGTACGCCCGACGCGTTCCCGGACCTGATGGCCGCCGCTATCGAGCGCCGCGACATCGCCCAGTGGGCCGAACGGCACATCGGCCTGGGTTCTTCATAGCGAAAAGGGCCGCGACGCGAGGTCGCGGCCCTTTCCAGCGGGGTCAGTGCCCGGCGTGCTCCGCGAGGGCCTTGCGAGGCAGCAGGTACGCCAGGACGAAGGTCAGCGCCAGCAGCCCGATCTCCACCCAGACGGTGACCTGCATCGCCGAGCCGAAGCTCCACTGGCTCTTGAGCAGGTCGAAGAAGAGCGTGCCCAGCAGAGCGCTGCCGAGCGCGCCGCCGAGCTGCTGGGTCGCGGTCAGCGTGCCCGAAGCCGAGCCCGACTCGTGCGGCTCGACTCCCGAGAGCACGATGTCGAAGAACGGCGCCATGGTCAGACCCATCCCGATGCCCACGAAGGCCAGACCGGGGGCCAGCTGCCAGGGGCTGATGTCGGTCCCGGCCAGGTGGATGGTCACGCCCAGCACCGCCGCGCCCACCGCCATGACCGCGGTGCCGATCTGCAGCAGGCCGCGGCCGAGCTTCTCCTGCAGGCCCGACATGGCCAGACCGAAGCCGACCACGCCGCCGATGGCCTGCGGCAGGCCGGTGAGGCCGGCCTTGAGCGGGCTGTAACCGAGGCCGACCTGGGTGTAGAGGGTGAAGACGAGGCTGAGGCCGATCATGCCGGTGAAGAAGGCCAGCCCGGCCACCAGCCCGCCGGTGAAGGCGCGCTTGCGGAACAGGCTCGGCGTGATCAGCGGGTCCTTGCCGGATGCGGCGCGGCGGCTCTCGTACCGGCCGAACACGGCGAACACCACGATCGAGGCGGCCATCGACACGAACGTCCAGGCGGGCCAGTCCAGATCGCGGCCCTGGATGAGCGGGAAGATCAGCAGGAACGCGGCGGCCGACACCAGCAGCATGCCGACCAGGTCGAGCCGGGTGGCGTTGGAGAGCCTGAACTCCGGCAGGAACCGGATCCCGGCCAGCGCGGCGGCCAGCCCGATGGGCAGGTTGATCAGGAAGATCATGCGCCAGCCGGTGCCGAACAGATCGGCGTCCACCAGCCACCCGGCCAGGATCGGGCCGCCCACGGACGAGATCGTCATGACCGGGCCGAACATGCCGAACGCCTTGCCCATCTCCTTCGGCGGGAACATCTCCTTGATCAGGCCGAGCCCCTGCGGCAGCATCACGGCGCCGAACAAGCCCTGCACGACCCGGCTGGCGATCAGCATCTCCGGGTTGGCGGCGATCCCGCACAGCAGCGAGGCGGCGGTGAAGCCCAAGGCGCCGATCACGAACATGCGCTTGCGGCCGTAGAGGTCGCCGAGCCGGCCGCCGGTGATCAGGCCGACGGCCATGGCCAGCGTGTAACCGGCCACCAGCCACTGCACCATGCTCGACGAGCCGCCCAGATCCTTCTGGATGGTCGGTGCGGCGATGGAGGTGACCAGCGCGTCCAGCAGGTCCATGACCTCGGCGGCCAAGATGACGAACAGCGCGACCCAGCGCCAGCGGTAAGGCTGGACCTCCGAGGCCGCTTGGGGGGCGGTGACGGTCATGTGGACTCCTTGGCTAGAACACCGTTCTTTCAACGAACATCGTTCGCTACGAACACCGTTTTAGTGGCGAACGACGTTCGTGTCAAGTACAGTGTTCGTCATGGGAAGCAACGAAGACGTCCCGACCCCGCCGTGGCGCAAGGCGCGTAAGCCGGTCCAGCTCAAGCCGCAGCTGAGTCAGGACCTGATCGTCGAGACGGGGCTGCGGATCATGGACGCCGAGGGCCTCGACGGGCTGAGCATGCGCCGCGTCGCGCAGGAGCTCGACACCGGGCCCGCCTCGCTCTACGCGCACGTCGCCAACAAGGAAGAGCTCCTGGAGCTCATCTACGACCGGGTGCTCGGCGAGATCCGGCTGGCCGAGCCCGACCCGGCCCGCTGGAAGGAGCAACTACGCGATTACGCGATGGAGTGGTACCGGGTGCTGGGCAGCCACGCCGACGTGGCCAGGGCCGCGCTGGCCAGAATCCCCACCGGCCCGAACGCGCTGCGGATCAGCGAACAGGTCTTCGGCCTGCTCCTCGATGCGGGCATGCCGCCCCGTGACGCCGCGTTCGCCGTCGACCGGCTCGCCCTCTACGTCTCCGGCGACGCCTTCGAGGGCTCGCTGCACTTCGCCAAGATCCGCGCTGCGGGCGTCAGCATGGAGGAATACTTCAGGACGTTCGTCGGCACCATCGAGAGCTACTACCGCTCGCTGCCTCCCGAGCGGTTCCCGCACATCACCAAGCACCTCGACGCACTGATGGGCGGCGACGGTCGCGCCCGCTTCGAGTACGGCCTCGATCTGCTCCTCGACGGCCTGGAGGCCCGGATGCCTTAGGCCCAATGGCCTAGGGCCGCCGCCCGATGTGCTGACCAGGGTGTCCGCCATAGCGTGCCGGACATGACCACAACTGTTGAAGCACCTCCCGTCAGCGTGGTGTCGGCGAAATATCGGGCGCTCAGCGTGGGGCTGGTGGCGCTCGTCATGCTGGTGGCGTTCGAGGCGATGGCGGTGGCGACGGCGATGCCCGTCGTGGCGCGCGAGCTCGGCGGCATGCACCTGTACAACCTGGCCTTCAGCGCCACCCTCGCCGCCAGTGTGATCGCCACCGTGCTCGGCGGCAGATGGAGTGATGTGAAGGGCCCGCTGGTGCCGGTCGGGTCCGGCGTGGCGGCCTTCGTGGCGGGGCTGCTGGTGGCCGGGCTCGCGCCGAACATGGAGGTGTTCGTCGCCGGGCGGTTCATCCAGGGGCTCGGCGCGGGCCTCATCCAGGTGTCCCTGTACGTGCTCGTGGCCAGGGTCTATCCGGGTGAGATGCATCCCAAGGTGTTCGCGCTGTTCTCGGCCGCCTGGGTGGTGCCCTCCATGGTCGGGCCGGCCATCGCGGGGTTCGTGGTGGAGAACGCCGACTGGCGGTGGATCTTCCTCGGCGTCTCCCTGATCGTCGTGCCCAGCGCGCTGCTGCTCTGGCGCGGCACCGCGGGCGCCGGCCTGAGCGGCGGCAACGCCGAGCCCGCCCCCGGTCTCGGGCGCAAGCTGATCTGGGCCACGCTGACCGCCGTGGCCGCCGCGTTGATCCAGTACGGCAGCGCGCTCCAGCTCCGCGGCCTGCCCCTGCTCGCGGCCGGGATCGTCCTGCTGGCCGTGTCCCTGCCCAGGCTGCTGCCCCGCGGCTCGCTCAGGGCCGCCCGCGGGCTGCCGACCGCCCCCGTGCTCCGCGGCCTGGCCTACGGCTCGCTGATGGCGGCCCAGGTCCTCATCCCGCTCATGCTGATCAACGAGCGTGACCTGACGCCCACCGGCGCGGGCATCGTCCTGACCGTCGGCGCGCTCGGCTGGTCCACCGGGTCCTGGGTCAAGGGCCGCGGCGTCATCAGCCACCTGGCCGCCCTGCGCGGCGGCGCCATCATGATCGCCACCGGCATCGCGCTGATGTCGCTCGTGCTGATCGACTCCGTGCCGATCGCTCTGGCGTACGTGGCCATGGCCATCTCCGGGCTCGGCATCGGCGCGCTGCACCCCACGGTGTCCGTACTGGTGCTGGAGATGTCCGCGTCGGGGGAGGAGGGCCAGAACACCGCGGCCCTCGGCGTCGGCGAGTCCGTGTTCACCGTCGTCGCCGTCGCGGTCACCGGAGCCCTGTTCACGGCCACCGGCGAGACCTATCTGGTGGGCCTGGCCTTCACCTTCGCCCTCGCCGTGCTCGCCGCTGCCGTGGCTCCGCGTTTTGCCCAGCACACGAAGGCAGGCACACTGGAAGGAGTCGATGCGTAGAAGTGGGGTTACATGCCGCGAGTGCGGGAGCTAGAGGTCTTCCGGCTGGTTCTGCCGTACGGCAGGCGGACGGAGAGCCTGCTCGTCAAGCTCACCGACTACGCCGGCATGACCGGCTGGGGTGAGGCGCTGGCCCCCCAGCCCAAGACCTGGACCCAGTTGGAGGAGTCGCTGGGCGCCCAGCTCATCGGCGTCGACTGGGAGCACCCCGACGCCGTCCCGATCAGTGACCCGGCCGTCGACATGGCCTGCTGGGACCTGTGGACCAGGATGCGCGGCGTCCCGCTCGCCGAGGCGATCGGCGGCACCCGCACCTCCCTGGTGGCGACCGTCCGGCTCGAACCCGATCCCTCCCTGGAAAGCCTGGTCTCACGGGTCAACCAGCAGGTCTGCGCGGGCTACGGCCACGTGACGCTCGACGTCCGTCCCGGCTGGGACGTCGAGCCGGTACGGGCCGTACGGCTCGCCTATCCGGCCCTGACGCTGGCCGTCGACGGCGGGTGCGCCTACTCCGAGGGCGGCCAGCTCGCGGCCCTCGACTCCTACGGCGTCGAGGTCATCGAACGGCCCTTCCCCATCGGCGACGTCTACGCGCACGCCGCGCTGCAGGACCAGGTGGCGGCGTCGGTGGCGGTCGAGGTGCGCTC
Organism: Nonomuraea sp. NPDC049141; assembly: GCF_040648415.1. Taxonomy (NCBI): domain Bacteria; kingdom Bacillati; phylum Actinomycetota; class Actinomycetes; order Streptosporangiales; family Streptosporangiaceae; genus Nonomuraea; species Nonomuraea sp. NPDC049141. The sequence continues at coordinate 351,886 of NZ_JBEZDR010000001.1, read as the reverse complement.
GTCGGCGGAGCTCGACGACTACCTGACGCTGCGGGCCGGGCGGGTGCTGCTGCTGCGGCCCACCGCCTTCCGCTCGCTCAGCGAGGCCCGCCGGGCGCACGACCGGGCCGCCGCGGCCGGCTGGGACATCCAGTGCGCGGGCGGCCAGGGCGCCGGGCTGGCCCGGGCGGCCACGGTGGCGGTGGCCAGCCTGCCGGGGTGCACGCTGCCGTGCGACGTGACGCAGCCGCCACGCAACAACCAGATCGTGACCCCGATCGTGGGGGCGAACGGCGGGGTGGTGGCGGTCCCGCTGACGCAGGCGGGCCTGGGACACGTCATCGACGAGACCCGGGTACACCGGATGGCCAAGGACTCCTTTCGCGCGTGACGGCTACGTGATCTAGCCCATCTACCTTTATCCCGAAATTTCGCGATAGAGGGACTTGTAGTGCTGTTGGCGGTGCCGACCCTCGCCACATGCCTGATTGCCGGAGCCATGGCCTGGTGGCCTCGGGGCAGGTGGAGATACCCGCGCTTGCCTCTGGACGATCATCCGCGGCTTCGTCGCGTCCTCGACTCGGCGTTCGAGGAGGCGGGCTGGCGGCCCACCTCGGTCAAGGTCCGCCTGAGCGCCTGGCCCGCGCCACGCGGCGCGCGTTGATGGTCGACAAGGCCTTCTACTGGCATCTCCGCCGATACGCGCTCCCGGCGATGTCGCCTGACTGGGGCTACGTCCCCGACATCTATCGGACCTTCCTATGGAAGATCAAGGAAGACGGTCTGCTCGCGCGGATGCAGCCCAACGTCGACGTCTACCTGGCCGAGAAGATGGACCGGTACGAGGCGAGCCTGTTCCAGGAGCTCGGATGGAGCGCCGGCGAGCTCGTCGACCCGGTGGTCGATCCGGTCGTCTCCGGCGTCGCGGAGAAGCTGGAACGTCGGCTCGGGCAGGTCGTCCTGTGGGAGAGCACCAAGGCCGCCAACCCCCGCATCCCGCCCCTCTCCCTGCATGACGTGCCCTGGGAGTCGTGGGGCTCGATACACGCGCACGACCGGGAACAGATCATCGCCGCCGCGCGCACGCTGCTCGGGCGGGAGGCCACCACACGCGACGTCGTCCAACTGGCCGTCGACGGCAGGGCGGGCGAGCTCTCCTGGGGGCACGCTGAGCCGTGCCCTCATCCCAGCCCGGCCGTCTGCGTGCTGATCCCGTGCTTCGACGGCGCGCTGCGGCGGATGGGCTACGTGGCAGAGGCCCTCCAGCACCGCAGCCTTGTCGGGCCTCTGGGCGATACGGTCGATGTGGTGGCACTGGCTGATAGAGCAGGGCAGGGATTGCCGTACGGACTCGAACTTGGAGGATCTGTGACGGAAAGAGACCCGGACGCGGATTCCCGGCGGCTGGCGGCGGAGTCGCTGGCGGCCGGCGATGCGACGGGCTGGTTCGAGCGCCTGTACGCGGAGTCGGAGACGGGCGAGGCGATCGTCCCGTGGGATTCGCAGAGCCCCCACCCGCTGCTCGTTGAGTGGCTCCCAATGGAACCGGGCTCGGGCTCGGAGGCGGGAGCGGCTCGTCGAGTGCTGGTGGTCGGGTGCGGGCTCGGTGACGACGCCGAGTACCTGTCGCGGTTCGGCTACGACACGGTCGCCTTCGACGTCAGCGAGTCGGCCGTACGCCTGGCCAAGGAGCGCTTCCCGGCCTCCACGGTGGACTACCGCGCCGCCGACCTGCTCGCCCCGCCTGCCGAGTGGCGCCACGCGTTCGACCTGGTGGTGGAGATCATGACCGTCCAAGCACTGCCGGAACACCTCCACGCACCGGCCATCGCCTCGGTCGCCGGCTTCGTCCGGCCGGGCGGCGCGCTCCTGGTGATCGCCTCGGCCCGCGAGGAGGGCGGCCCGGTGTTCGCCCCGCCATGGCCCCTCACCCCGTCCGAGATCGCGTCCTTCGCATCCGACGGCCTGGTAGAGGACCACATCGAGGACCTCCGCGACCCGGAACGCCACCGCTGCCGCGCCACCTTCCACCGCCCCGCCGCCGCCTGACGCAGGTTCCGTCGCGGCGGCGGAGCGAAGCGTCGACCGAGCCGAAAATCAGAAGCGATTCTGGAAACGCAAGCATGCCGGGAATCGCCGTCCGACACGAGTAGGCTGCGACGCCGTGAGTACGGGCAACAACCCCGAGGCGGCGCTAGGTCAACGGCACCGGGCGGTGGGAGTTCGAGCACCTGGCACGGATGGTGGAGAGCACCTTCCGCCCGGCCGCCGACGGCCCCCCGCCCAGCGTCTTCGTCCCGCGCGGCTGACCCGTCTACCACGGGCCGCCTAGGCCAGCGCCGCCTCCAGCAGAAGCGCTCCGGCGCCCAGGAGGGCGGCGTCTCGGCCGGCGCGGGCCGGGGCGATCTCCAGGTCGCGGGTCGCCAGGGGCAGGCAGCGTTCGTAGACCGCCGCTCTGATGGCGGTGATCAGTGGTTCCGCGGCCGACAGGCTGCCGCCCACCGCGATCACGTCCGGGTTGAAGAAGTTGACCAATACCGTGAGGACCTCGCCGATCCGCCGGCCCGCGCCCCGTACCAGGCTGGTGGCCTCGGGGATCGCGTCGTTCACCAGGCCCACGATGTCCGCCGGGCGCGCCACCTTGATCCCGGCGTCCGCAAGGGCCGACATGAGGGCGGCGCCGCTGGCGTACGCCTCCAGGCAGTCGGGGTGGCCGCAGGCGCACAGGACGGAGGAGTCGGAACGTACCCGCACGTGGCTGATGTCGCCCGCCGCGCCCCGGCCCCGGTGCAGGTGGCCGTTGACGATCACGCCGCAGCCGATGCCGGTGCCGGCCTTGAGCACCATGAGGTTGTCGCAGCCGGGCCAGTGCCTGGCCTCGCCGGCGGCCATCAGGTTGGCGTCGTTCTCGACGAGGATCGGCAGATCGTAGCGGAGCCCCAGATGGTCGGCGACGGGGAAGTTGTTCCAGCCCGGCATGCGCGACGGCGTGACCACCCGGCGCGTCGCCGGGTCCACCGGGCCGGGGATGCCGGTGCCCACCCCGCGTAACGGCACGTCATCGGCCACATGTACGGCCAGCAGCTCGTCGAAGGCGTCCGACAGGAGGTCGAGCGTGGCCTCCGGGCCCCGGGCGATCTCGCAGGGGCGTTCCTCGATCACGAGCGGAGTGCCGCTGAGGTCGAGCAGCCCGAGCCGGGCATGGTGCGCGCCCAGGTCGGCGACCGCCAGCACCCCCGCCGACGCTGACAGGCGCAGCCGCCTGGGCCGCCGCCCGCCCCGCGACGTGCCCGAGCCCTCCTCGCCGAGCAGCCCCAACGCGATCAGCTCCTCGACCCGGAGCGACACGCTGGAGGCGGCCAGGCCCGATAAGCGGGCGAGGTCGGCCCGGGACTCGGCCTGGCCGGTGGCCACGAGCCGCAGCAGGTCCCCCTGTGCCCCGCTCACGGGCAGCCGCTGATCCATGTGAGAGGAATACCATGTCCAGACTTCCTGCGACAACGTATTGACTTAGTACGAAATCTCCCACTACGTTCCGCTTCATCTTCGATTTCGAAGGAAGTGGATGCTCAATGAAGAGACTGGTCGCTGCCGTCGCCGTTTCCCTGTTAGGCCTGGCGGCCTGCGGCGAGACGAGCAGCCCCGCCGTACCCGGAGCCGTACCGGAACAGGCCACGGCGAAGGATGACGTGCTCGCGCAGGCACCTGTCGCCGCCGCCGCGGACATCCTGCCCGGCTCCACCATGGAGAAGATCAAGCAGCGCGGCGAGCTGATCGTCGGCGGCTCGCTGGACGCGCCGCTGCTCTCCCAGCAGAACCCGGCCACCGGCGAGATCGAGGGCTTCGACGCCGATCTGGGCAAGGCACTGGCGAAGTACATCATCGGCCAGCCCAAGGTGAAGATCGTCAACTCGGCCTCGGAGACCCGCGAGGCGCTGCTCGCCAACGGCACCGTGGACGTCGTCTTCCAGACGTACACGATCACGCCGGAACGGGCGAAGCAGGTCGCGTTCGCCGGGCCCTACTACACCTCCGGTCTGACCATCGCGGTGAAGAAGGGCGCGACGGGCATCGCCAAGCCCGAGGACCTGAACGGCAAGAAGGTCCTCGCGGGTGCGAACACGCCGGCCATCCCGGCGATCAAGAAGTTCGCGCCGCAGGCCGAGATCATCACGTTCGGCAGCGACCCGGAATGCCTTCAGGCGCTCAAGCAGGACCGCGGCGTCGCCTACGTCCAGGACGAGACGCTGCTGATCGCCGACGCCAAGAAGGACCCGTCGATCCAGATCGTCACCAAGCCCTTCACCGTCGACCCGTACGGCATCGGGCTCAAGCACGGTGACGAGCAGTTCAAGACGTTCACCAACGCCTGGCTGAAGAAGATGCAGGACGCCGGGGCCTGGCAGAAGATCTGGAAGAACTCCATCGGCACGGTCGTCGTGGGCGATGCTCCGCAGCCGCCCCAGATCGGTTCCGTGCCGGGGTCCTGATGTCCGTGCTCCTCGACCACCTGCCCGAGCTGTGGCAGGGACTGCTCGTGACGTTCCAGCTCACCGCCGCGTCGTTCCTCGGCGCGGCGGTGCTGGGCGTGCTGGTCACCGCCCTGCGGGTGAGCCCGGTGCGAGTGCTGCGCGCCCTCGGCACCGCCTACGTGGAGACCTTCCAGAACCTGCCGCTGCTGGTCCTGCTCGTCCTGGCGTTCTTCGGCCTGCCGGAGATCGGGATCCAGGCCGACCTGCGGGTGACGGCCATCGCGGTGATCGCCGTGTACGAGGCCGCCTACATCGGCGAGGCGCTGCGGTCCGGCGTGAACTCGGTGGCCAAGGGGCAGGGCGAGGCGGCCCGCGCGATCGGACTGACGTTCGCCCAGTCGCTGCGGCACGTCATCCTGCCGCAGGCGCTGCGTACGGTGGTGCAGCCGATCGGCAACATCTTCATCGCGCTCACCATGAACACCGCGCTCGCGGCGGCCGTCGGCGTCGTCGACCTGACCGCGGCGGCGAACCGGGTGAACCTCCTCGAAGCCCAGCCCATCCCGATCTTCGTCGGCGCGGGCGCGGCGTACGCGCTGATCGCCGCCTGCGCGGGCTTCGTGACCGGGCGCCTCGAACGACGACTGGTGATCCTGCGATGAGTACCGCTCTGTTCGACGAGCCGGGCCCTCGGGCGCGGCGGCGCATCCGGATCGCGACCGTCGTCGGCACCCTCGCCGCCCTGGCGCTGCTCGCGCTGGCGGTCCGGCAGTTCGCCGCCAACGGGCAGCTCGACGCCGCGCGCTGGCAGCCGTACGCCACCTGGCCCATGTGGCGATATCTCCTGACCGGGCTGTGGTCCACCGCGCTGGCCGCGGTCGTCTCGGCCGCGCTCGCGATGGCGTTCGGGCTGGTGCTGGCCCTGGGCCGGCTGTCACGCCACCGTTTCCTGCGCGTCCCCGCCGCCGCCTACGTCGAGGTGGTCAGGACCATCCCGGCCCTGCTGCTGGTGTACGTGGTGCTGTTCGCGCTGCCGAAGTACGGGCTGGACCTGCCGCTGTTCTGGAAGCTCGTGGTGCCGCTGTCGGTGTCGAACGCGGCGGCGTTCGCCGAGATCTTCCGCGCCGGGATCCGCTCCATCGAGCGCGGCCAGGGCGAGGCGGGCCTGGCGATCGGCCTCACCCACGGCCAGGCCATGCGCCTGATCGTGCTGCCGCAGGCCGCCCGCCGGGTGCTGCCCTCGATCGTCAGCCAGTCGGTCGGGCTGCTCAAGGACACCGCGCTCGGATACGTCGTCAGCTACGCCGAGCTGCTCTACAGCGGCAAGGTCCTGGCCGCGTACAACGGCTACCTCATCCAGACCTACCTCGTCGTCGCGCTGGTCTACCTGGTGGTCAACGCGTCGCTGTCCAAACTGGCCCGTACGCTGGAGGCCCGCCGGCGAGCGGGCCCCGGCATCCCCCGAAGGAGATTCACCCGTGCCTGAACTCGCCCTCCTCGCCGAGGTCGTGCGCTCCGGGTTCGTCGAGAGCGTCCACTACGGCAGCGCCGTCGGACTGGACCCGTCGGGTAAGCCCGAGGTCGCGCTCGGCCGGGTGGACACGCCGGTGCTGCCCCGCTCGTCGGGCAAGCCGTTCCAGGCGCTCGCCTGCCTCGTCGCGGGCGCCGCCCTTGCCGGACCGAGCCTGGCGATCGCCGCGGGCAGTCACACGGGCGAGGACTTCCACGTACGGCTGGTCGGCGAGCTGCTGGCCGACTACGGCCTGGACTTCGGGGCGCTCGGCTGCCCGGCGACCTGGCCGGAGGACGAGGCCACCCTGCACGCGCTGATCAGGCAGGGCCAGGGCGTCTCCCGCGAGCGGATGAACTGCTCGGGCAAGCACGCCGCGATGCTGGCCGCCGCCGTGGCCAACGAATGGGACGTGGACTCCTACCTGGCCGCCGAGCACCCGGTGCAGCGCAAGGTGCGCTCGATCACCGAGGACCTGGCGGGGGAGAAGGTCGCCCACGTGGCCGTGGACGGCTGCGGGGCGCCGGTGTTCGGGCTCTCGCTGACCGGCCTGGCGCGGGCCGTGCAGGCGCTCGTGCTCGCCGCGCCGGGCAGCGCGCCCCGCCAGGTCGCCGACGCTATGCGCGAGCACCCCGAGTACGTCGGCGGGACCGGCCACCAGAACACCGAGCTCATGCGTGCCCTACCCGGCTCCTTGGCCAAGGGCGGCGCGGAAGGGGTGCTGGTCGTGGCGACGGCCTCCGGGCACTCGGTCGCGGTCAAGGTCATCGACGGCAGCCCGCGCGCCACCACGGTCATCGCCCTGGCCGTGCTCCGCGAGATGGGCTGCGAGGTGTCCTCGGCCGCCGCGTTCGAGAGCGTGGCCGTGCTCGGCGGTGGCGCGCCGGTCGGCCGGATCGTCACGCCGAGCCGCAGCCCTCGGTAAGGGTCTTGGTGGGGTCGCTCTCTTTCGGCTTCTTGGGAGCCTTCGACGGCGACTTCGACGGCGACGGCGACGAAGAGGGCGCCGCGGAGGCCGTGGCCGCGACGGGACGGCTGGCCGCGGAGTCGCGGATGGCCTTCTCGGTGATGGTGCGGATCTTCGCCCAGTCGGGGTAGGCGGTGCTGATCAGCGGCGGTACGAACTGGACGCTCGTCACCTTGGCGTTCTTGACGGTCAGCGCCAGCGGCACCAGGTGCTTGAGCATCGGCCGCGGGATGTCGGTCTTGATCAGCTCCTTGGTGGCGAACGCGATCTTGTTGAACCGGGTCAGCACCGTCGCCGGATCGGCCTGGTCGAGCAGCGCGCCGATCACGCAGCGCTGACGGCGCATCCGCGTGAAGTCATCGCTGAAGGTGCGCGAGCGGGCGTACCACATCGCATCGGCGCCCTTCAGCTTGCGCGTGCCCGCCTTGACCAGGCCCTCGTTGTACTTGCCGAACACCACGTCCTGCTCGACCGTGATCCGGACCCCGCCGATCGCGTCGATCAGCCGGGCGAACCCCCACATGTTGACCAGCGCGTACCAGTCGACCTTGAGCCCGAGCGTGTAGCCGATCGTGTCCATCAGCACCCGGGGGCCCTGGTGCTGCTTGCCGCCGAAGATCTCCGGATGCGCGTCGGCGTACTCCCAGACGCTGTTGAGCAGGTCGCTGCGGCCACCGCCGGGATCGGGCGGCAGCCGGAACCCGTTCGGGAAGTGCTGGGCCATCGGCGTGCCCGGCCGGAACCGTACGTTCTCCAGGTTGCGCGGCAGGCTGACCAGCACGGTGTTGCCGGTCTTCACGTCGATGGTGGCCAGGTTCATGCTGTCGGTGCGCACGCCGATCCTGTTGTCGTCGGCGTCGCCGCCGAGCAGCAGGATGTTCACCCTGGTGCGGCCCGCCCACGGATCCTCGGGGCGGATCTTCTCCCCGGCCTGCGGGTCGGGGGCGCCGTCGGCGCTGCCGTCGTTCACGAAGATGTCGTTGAGCGCCTGCCGATACGTCCAGACGAAGTTCGCGCCCACCCCGAACGGCAGCACGACCACGACGGCGAGCAGTCCCGCGAAGGTGCCCGCCAGAATCTGGCCGCTCTGCGGCAGGCCGCCGGGCCGCAGCACGATGAACGAGTGGACGATCAGGGCGAACCATGCCACCCCGAGCACGGCGGCGCCGGCGGCCACCCCCGTCAGCCAGCTGTTCTCCTGCAGCTCGCCCAGCAGGTTGTCGGTGCTCAGCCGGACGGCGAGCAACGCGAGCAGACCGGCCGCGTAACAGCCGAGCAGTGTCAGCCCCGTCTTACGCCACCCGGCGCGCAGATGCGCCGCTCCCGGCGCGATCACGGCGAGCGCCAGCCAGCCGAGAACCGCCCATGCCCGCACCGGTTTAGTTGCCTGCCTCACGCCATCCCCGTTTCCCCGCGAACTTCACCGTAGGCCGAATCGAGGCGGCAGCCTATGGACAGAATACGAAATATGTCTCGAGGGGAGAGTGAACATTAGTAGCCGAATAAGATTCGGTACATGTCCTTCTCCCAGATCGAGTACGGCGTGACGGACCGGATCGCCACGATCACATTGAAGCGTCCCGAACGGCTCAACGCGTTCACCTTTACGATGCGCGGAGAGTTGGTAAAGGCTTTTGACCTCGCGGATGACGATGACGAGGTACGCGCCGTCGTGGTCACCGGCGCGGGCCGGGCCTTCTGCGCCGGGGCCGATCTGAGCGGCGGCGGTGACACCTTCAGTCACCGGGAGCCTGGCGAGCTGGTGGAGGGTTCACCGCGTGATGGTGGCGGCACGGTCGCGCTGCGTATCGCCCGATCGCTCAAGCCGGTCATCGGCGCCATCAACGGCCCCGCCGTGGGCGTGGGCGTCACGATGACGCTGCCGATGGACATCAGGCTCGCCGCCGACACCGCCAAGTTCGGCTTCGTCTTCGCCCGCAGGGGGATCGTCACCGAGGCCGCGTCGAGCTGGTTCCTGCCCAGGCTCGTCGGCATCGCGCAGGCCATGGAGTGGGCCGCCACCGGGCGGGTGTTCCCCGCGTCCGAGGCGCTGGCGGGAGGTCTCGTGTCCCGCGTGCTGCCCGCCGAGGAGCTGCTGCCCGCCGCCTACGCGCTCGGCCGGGAGATCGCCGGCAACACCTCCGCCGTGTCGGTCGCCGCGATCCGCCGGCTGATGTGGTCGGGGCTGTCGGCCTCGTCGCCGTGGGAGGCGCACGCGGCCGACTCCCGGCTGATGGCCGAGCTCGGGTCCGCGCCCGACACCGTGGAAGGGGTGACGGCGTTCCTGGAGAAACGGCCGGCCGAGTTCCCGATGAAGATCAGTGAGGACCTGCCAGACGGTGTGCCGACATGGCCGGTAAATCCTTATGGTGGCTAACATGTACGACACCACCGTTCTGGCCATGCCGCCCGACTTCGAAGGCGACGTCGTGGCGACGCTGATCTCCAGACGAGCCGGTTCCCGCAGGGCGGTGCTCTACCTCCATGGCTTCACCGACTACTTCTTCCAGGACCACCTCGCCGACCACTACGTCGGCCGCGGCGTCGACTTCTTCGCCCTCGACCTGCGGAAATACGGCAGGTCGCTGCTGCCGCACCAGACCAGGGGCCTGGTCAGGAGCGTCACCGAATACTTCCCCGAGATCGACGAAGCCGTCCGGGTCATCAGGCAGGACCACGACGAGCTGACCATCAACGCCCACTCGACCGGCGGCCTGGTCGCCTCCCTGTGGGCCGACCGCGTCCGCGGCCGGGGCCTGGTGCAGGGGCTCGTGCTCAACAGCCCGTTCTTCGACCTGAACGTGCCCGCGCCGCTCCGTCTCGCCGCCGACCTGCTCAAGACGCCGCTGTCGTACTCCAGCCGGGCGTTGCCGCTGGGTGTGAGCGTCGCGTACGGCCAGAGCCTGCACCGCACCGAACAGGGTGAATGGGACTACGACCTGGAGCTCAAGCCGCTCGGCGGCTTCTCCGTGCATGCCACCTGGCTGGCCGCCATCCGCAGGGCGCAGCGGCGGCTGCACGCCGGGCTGGCCGTGGACGTGCCGGTGCTCGTGCTCGCCTCGGCCACGGGACTACGGATCCGCGACTTCGTCCCGGAAGCCCGTTCGGCGGACACCGTACTCGATCCCCGCCATATCGCCCGCTGGGCCACCGCCGTCGGCCCGCACGTCACCTGCGTGCGCATCCCCGACGGCATGCACGACCTGGTGCTGTCGGCCGAGCCGGTGCGCGAGCGGGTCTTCGCCGAGATCGACCGCTGGCTGAACGCCTTCGTCTACCAGGATCACCAGGATCACCAGGGGAAGGCGAACAAGCCGTAATAGGCCGCGGCCACCAGCAGCAGCCCCGTACCACCGAGCACGCCCGCGATCGCCACGTGCTGCCAGCGACTCGGCCGCATGCCCTCACGCAGCCCCGCCACGACCGCCGCGACCGCCGTGACCTCCTGCACCAGCATGAGCACGGCCAGCAGGCGCACCACCAGCCAGCCGGCCAGCACGGCGGGCCAGGCCCCCGCCTGGTTCACCGAGAACAGCACCAGCACCGTGATGAACGCCACCACCGAGGCCAGCAACCCCAGCCCGGTCCACGCCATCCGGCGCAACCGGCGCCTGATCGGCGGCCAGAGCCGGGCGTTCGTGTCGGCGGGAGTCTGCCGACGGCCGCGCAGGCGCACGACCATCGCGGCGACGGGACCGGCCACGTAGCCGACGGCGGCCAGGCAGATCGTCAGCCCCAGCATCGTGCCGCCCGCGTACCACGGAGCGGCCGGGACGTCGCTGGCCTCGAAGCGCTGCACCGGCGTCGCGCCCGCCACGTGCACGGCGGGCCGCGCCGTGCCGGGCAGGCCGATGATCCAGTTCGCCAGCGTCTCCAGGTAGCCGTGCGCGAACGGGCCGCCGTTGATCCGCATGGCGTGGTCGGCCTTGTCCATGAAGCGGACCGTGTACTGGTCGTTGCCCGCCACCTTGAGCGAGGTGATCAGGGACTGGCTGGACTCCACGAACGGGATGGACGGGTCCATCGTCCCGTAGAACGCCAGCACCGGCTGCGTGATCTGACGCAGCGCGGGCCGCGCGTCATAACGCAGGAAGTCGAAGCCCACCCCGCCCATCGCCCTGGTCAGCAGGTCGCGCACGCCGATCGGCGCGTGCAGGCGCTGCAACTGCTCGTTCAGCGCCCAGGCCACCTGCCGGAGCGGGGACACGTTCGGCGAGGACACCAGCACCGTGAACCCCACGTCGAGGCTCTTGGCCGCCGCGATGGGCACCACCCAGCCGCCCTCGCTGACCCCCCACAGCCCGGTGCGCTGGGGGTCCACGTCGGGGCGCGTACGCAGGTACTCCACCATGCGCAGCGCGTCGTCCGCGAGCAGCCCGAAGTCCCGGTCGCGGAAGTTGTAGCCGACCGTCCGCTTGTCGAACGCCAGCGTCACCACGCCCGCCTTGGCCAGGAACTCCGCCTGCGGCGTGAACTCGGTCCGCGAGCCGTTGCCCGACCCCGACACGAACACCATGGCCGGATGCCGTCCCGGCGTCATCGGCGCGCGGACCGTTCCGAACAGTGTCTGGCCCTCCGCCGGGATCGAGATCTCCTGACGCCGTACGGGATCCACCGCGGCGACGGGTCGCAGCTCGCTCGCGGGCTGGGGCGGGAGTGCCTGCATCGTATGATCCGCCTGGAGCGGCGGAGGGTTGAACGCGGGTGGCAGAACGTAGCCGACCGACGCAAGGGCCACCAGGACCAAACCGGCGGCGACGCTCAAGGTGCCACGGCCAGTGCGCATCGGCCTCCCCATGTGGGTGATTTGCCCGCTGATCTTTCAGCCTACTCCCGTGTTCTGTGACCCAGGGGACCACATTTGTCGGTGGGAACTGTTAGCTTCCTGCGAATGCGGATCCTGCACACCTCCGACTGGCACCTGGGGCGATCGTTCCATCGCGAGAGCCTGCTCGAGGGCCAGGCCGCGTTCGTCGACCACCTGATCGAGACGGTGCGTGCCGAGCGGGTCGACGTGGTGGTGGTGTCGGGTGACGTCTACGACCGCGCTCTGCCGCCGGTCGACGCGGTCGCGCTGTGCGGCGACGCGCTGCGCCGCCTGATGGGCACCGGCGCCCGCACCGTGCTCATCAGCGGCAACCACGACTCGGCGCGGCGGCTCGGGTTCGGCGCCGACCTGATCGACGCCGCCGGAGTCCACCTGCGCACCGACCCGTCCCGCGCCTGGGAGCCGATCGTCGTGGACGACGTCGCCTTCTACGGCATCCCCTACCTGGAGCCCGAGCTGGTCCGCGGTCCCTGGGAGCTGCCCGATCGCAGCCACACCGCCGCGCTGTCCCACGCCATGGCACACGTACGAGCCGACGCCGTGCGACACCGCCAGTCCGTCGTCCTGGCCCACGCCTTCGTCACCGGGGGAGAGGCCAGCGACAGCGAGCGCGACATCAGCGTGGGCGGGGTGGCGCACGTGCCGCTGTCGGCGTTCGACGGGGTCGACTACGTCGCGCTCGGCCACCTGCACGGCCGCCAGCGGATGTCGGAGACGGTCCGCTACTCCGGCTCGCCCCTGGCCTACTCCTTCTCGGAGGTCAACCAGAAGAAGGGGTCGTGGCTGGTCACGCTCGGCTCGACCGCCTCCACCGTCGACTTCGTACCCGCGCCCGTGCCCCGCCCGGTCGGCCGCCTGCGTGGCCTGCTGGAGGATCTCCTGACATTTCCGGAATATGACGCCTTGGAAGACCATTGGCTCCAGGTCGTCCTGACCGACCCAATCCGCCCCAAATCCGCCATGGACCGGCTGCGCGCCCGCTTCCCCCACACCCTCGCCCTCTCCTTCGAGCCCGCAGGCGGCGCTCCCGCCGCCCAGCCCGCACGGCTCAGCGGGCGCCCCGAGGCGGACGTGGCGCTCGATTTCGTCCGGGAGGTACGCGGCGAGCCTGCCGCACCTGACGAGGAAGACCTGCTAAGACAGGCGATCGAGGCATCCCGGGTGAAGGAGACGATGGCGTAGATGCGGCCGCACCGGCTCTCGCTCACGGCCTTCGGGTCCTTCCCCGGTTCGGAGACGGTCGACTTCGACGCGCTGACCGAGGCGGGCCTCTTCCTCGTCCACGGACCGACGGGTGCGGGCAAGACCACGATCCTCGACGCCCTCTGCTTCGCCCTCTACGGCCAGGTTCCGGGCCAGCGCAACAGCGCCCGCGCGCTGCGCTGCGACCACGCCCCGCCGTCCGTCGGGCCCTCGGTCTCGCTCGAGGTGTCGGTGCGCGGCCGTTTACTGCGCATCCAGCGTTCGCCGGTGTGGCAGCGGCCCAAGCTGCGCGGGTCCGGATTCACCGAGGAGAAGGCCAAGGTCATCGTCGAGGAACGGGCCGGCTCCTCCTGGCACGGCCTGACGACCCGCTCCGACGAGGCAGGAGACCTGGTGGGCGGGCTGCTCGGCATGAACGCCGACCAGTTCTGCCAGGTCGCGATGCTGCCGCAGGGCGACTTCGCCAGGTTCCTGCGGGCCGATGGGGATGACCGGCGGCGGCTGCTGGAGCGGCTGTTCACCGTGAAGGTGTTCACCCAGACGGAGTCCTGGCTGGCCGAACACCGCAAGACGGCCTGGCGGGAGCAGCAGGAGCTGCGACAGCAGGTGGACTTCGCGATCCAGCGCCTGGAGGAGGCAGCGGGCGACCTCACGCCGACCGCCATCACCGCGCCGGACGCAGTCACGGAGGCTGCCGGCTCGGACGCTGCCGTCACCGGTGTTCCGGCACCGGGTGGTGCCGTGCCGGGTGCTGCCGCAATGGACGGTGCCGCGCCAAGCACTCCCACCCCGGGCGCCGCTCTGCCGTCTGCAGGCGCCCTTTTCGATCTGCCCGCAGACCCGTCCGCTGGCCCGGACACTCCCGGCAGCCATCGGTCGGAGCGGAGGGCAGCCGCCCCGTCGGCTCCCGACACCGGCTCGCCTGGCTCCGGCACCGTCCCGCCCGGTTCCGACGCAGAGCCGCCCGATGCGGACACCGACCCGCTCGGGTGGGCCGGAGCGCTGCTCGCTGCCGCCCGCGCCGTCGTCGTCCGTACCACCGACCAACACGAGGCGGCGGGGCTCGCGCTGCGTTCGGCGCGTTCCCGCTTCGAGCAGGCGACGTCGCTGGCCGACCGCCAACGCCGCCACGCCGAAGCCCTGACATTGCGCCGCACCCTCGACGAGCGAGCCGAAGAACGCGCCGAACTCCAGGCCATCCTCGACGACGCCGCCCGCGCGGACCGCGTACTCCCGCTCATCCGAGCCGCCCGCCAGCGCGCCGAAGCCGCCGCCAAGGCCCACGCCCTGGCCACCGACGCCGTCGCCCGCGCCCACCCCCTCCTGAAAACCACCCCAACGCCCGCATCTCGTTCTTCCTCTGCGCCCACCGCCCCCTCCGACGACGACGCGTCCACCATCTCCTCTGCCCAGGCCCCCGCCGCGCACGCCGCGTACCGCCTTGACCGGCCGCGCGAAGGGTCGCCCGCAGCCGCCTCCACCCCCACCGCAGACGTGCCCTACCCCGTGGATTGGCCAGTCACCGACCCCTCCCACACACCCTCAGACGAGGAGGGCGTGTGGGAGAGCGGCTCGCGGGCGCTGCCTCGGCGGGCGAATCTGGTCGGATGGGTCGAGCCCGAGCGGCTCCGCGCCATGGAACGCGACCGGCAGGCGGAGATCGCCCGCCTGTCGGAGCTGCTCACCGAGGAGGCCAGGCTGCTGGTGGTCCGGCGGGACCTCCAGCGCGTCGAGCAGGAGCTGACCGGCCTGGCCGCCGAGGACGAGTCCGCCGCCACCCGGCTCGCCGCCCTGCCCGCGCTCGTAGAAGAGGCCGAACGGAAGCTGGCCCAGGCCCGGCTGGACGCCGCCAGAATCCCGGCGGCCGAGGCCGTACGGACCGCGGCGGCCGAGCTGATCGGCGTCGACCGGGAGCTGTCCAGGCTGGCCACGGAGCTCGACGGACTGACCCAGCGGGAGGCCGAGGTGGCCGCCGCCGACGCGGAACTGCCCGCCCGGCTGGCCGACGTCAACACCCGCCTGTCCGAGGTACGGGCCGAGGCGGCCGCCATCCCCGCCGCCGTCGCGACACTGGAAGCCGCCAAGGCCGTACGAGATGCCGCCCACCGCGGTGAGACCCTCGCCGCCGAGCTGGAGTCGGCCGCCGCCGCGCACCAGTCCCTCGTGGACCGGGCGCAGGGCCTGCGCGAACACTGGCTGGACGTACGGCAGGCACGCATCGACGGCATGGCCGCCGAGCTGGCACGCGACCTGTCCGACGGCAGCCCGTGCGCCGTATGCGGCTCCGACCAGCACCCTCACCCGGCCTCACCCGCCCCCAGCGCCCCCAGCGCCGACGACGAGCAGGCGGCGGAGAGCGCCCACGAAGCGGCCCTGTCCGAACGAGAGGCGGCCGAACGCGCACTCGCCTCCCTCGAATCCCGCCACACCGACGCCGTGTCAGCCGCAGGCGGCCTCGACCCCGCCACGGCGGAGTCCGCGACGCTCCAGGCACAGGAACAACTGGCCCGACTGGAGGCGATCGCCGAACGCGAGCCCGCCCTGGCCGCCGAACTGGACCACATCGAAACGGAACGCGAACGCGTCCGCGACCAGTCCCGCGACCTCGGCGAACTCCTCACGGCCCACCGCACCCACCGCACTCACTTCCAGGCCGAACGCACCCGCCTCGTCACCCGCCTGATCCAGAGCGGCCTCCTCGACACCTACGTCCCCACCACCGACACCGGCCGCTTGGGCACCGCCACCGGTCGCCCCACGGGGTCCGCCCAGTCCGACTCCCGAGTCGATCTCCGGACAGAGGACGAAGCTGACGGCTCAGCGCAGGGCCGGACCGATCGGGGTGTGGCCTCTGGCGAGGCGGTTTCGGTCGGCGATGGCGGGGCGGAAGATGGGTCCGACGTCTCGGCGTGGGCTCGGGCCGAGCGAGGTGCCGCCTCTGAGGAGCCGGTTCCAGGTGACGGCAGGGGAACGGAGATCGGGCCCGAGCTGGCGCCCGCCGTGTTGGCGGTGACCGAGAAGGAGCTGGAGAGGCTGCGGGCGTCGGCTGGGTTGGAGGCCGGGCTGTCGCGGGAGGCCGCCGGGCTCGGCCAGGAGCGGGTGACGCTGGAAGAGCGAGTCCGCCGCCTGAGCGCCCGCCTCGCGGCCGGCCGTACCAGACAAGAGGAGCTCAGCGGCGACGCCGGACGCCTGACCGCGCGGCTCGACAGCGCGCGCGGCGACGACTCGACGCTCACAGCCCGCCTGTCCAGGCTGAACGACGAGGCAGAGCTGCTGCGGGAGGCCCTTGACGCCACGCAGGCAGCCGTCGCCGCCGAGGCTGAACGGGTCAGGGCGGTGGAGGCGGCCGGGCGGGCGGCTCTGGAGGCGGGGTTCGACGACGTCGCCGACGTGGAGAGCGCCGCCAGGAGCGAGTACGAGCGGGAGAGCAAGGCCGAGCTGCTGCGGCGACTCGACGCGCAGCACGCGGCCGTGACCAGCACGCTGGCCGATCCCGAGCTGGTCGCCGCCGCGCAGCAGGACGTACCCGACCTGGCCGTCGCCGAGGCGGCACGCGAGGAGGCGGAGCGGGCGCACACAGCGCTGGCATCGGCCCGGGACCAGGCCGAACAGCGTGAACGGCGAGTGGCCGAGCTGGGCGCCGAACTGGCGGCGTGCATCGACCGCTGGCAGCCCGCCGCAGACCGGCACCGGCTGGCCGAGCGGCTGGCGGCGCTGGCCAGCGGTACGTCGAGCGACAACCAGTGGAGCATGAGCCTGTCGTCGTTCGTGCTCGGCGAACGGCTCCGGCAGGTGGTCGACGCCGCCAACGAGCGCCTCGACCACATGTCGGCCGGACGTTACCTGCTCCGGCACGACCTGCGGAAGACGGCCGGGGCCAGAGGGCGTTCCGGGGGCGGGCTGGGGTTGCGGGTGGCCGACGGGTGGACGGGCGTCGATCGCGATCCGGCCACACTGTCGGGCGGGGAGAGCTTCATCACGTCCCTCGCCCTCGCGCTCGGCCTGGCCGACGTCGTCACCGCCGAAGCCGGCGGGGCGGAGATCGGCACGCTCTTCGTGGACGAAGGCTTCGGCACGCTCGACGAGGACACGCTGGACGGCGTACTGGACATCCTCGACGGGCTGCGTGACGGAGGCCGGGCGGTCGGCATCATCAGCCACGTCGCCGAGCTCCGCTCCCGGGTCCCGGCCCAGCTCAAGGTCTCCAAGACGCGTACCGGATCCACCCTGTCGACGGTCGGCGTGGGCTGACGACCTCCTGCTCCGCTTGTCTCAGCGGGGGATCGGCAGCACGCGGTCGGGGTGATCCTGCTGGTACGCCTCACCATCCGGATAGATGCGCCACGAGTCGCCCGACGCCAGCAGTATCGGGCTCCGCCACGCCTCGGTCGGGAGGGGAAGCTCAACGCGCCGCAGACGTTTCGACGCGTCCCAGATCAGCAGTCCGCGTACGTTACCGAGCAGATTGATCTTGGTCGGATCGTACCGCGGATGGTCCCACAGGCCGCCGATCTCGGTATGGACGAAGCGGTCGTCGAGCCATTCGGCGAACTGCTCGCACAGCGGGCCCATGTCCGGGTCACACGGCACCGGCACTGGCTCGCCGTCGACCCAGAGCAGGGCGCCGATCCAGTTCGGTCCCTGGAGCAGCAAGGCTTGATGCCGGAGGTCGGGGGAGAAAACGAGACGGATCGTGCTCTTACCCGTCTCGTCGAGGTAGTTGAACGCGCACCGCTCGTCCGAGAACTCGAAGCCGAGCTCCCGGTAGTCGGCGGACGTCATCCCTGCCGGCAGGTCCGGGTACGTCTGCGTCCATCCGTCCCGGCCGCGCGCCGCGATGCGCCCGGCCTCGCCCATCCACGCCCACATCGACAGGGCACGCGCCGGATCCTCCCCGTCGCCCAAGGTCCTTGTGGTGAAGCGGTGCTCCAGCCAGTGCGCCAAGGACGCGGTCTTGACGGCGCCGTCGAGAGCGACCGGCGTCGGCGCGCGGCGGCCGTCGATCCACAGCAGCGTCCCGCGCCGGCCGCGGCGCGCTTCGAGCAGCACGGCCTGGTGCCGCGTGTCCGCGGAGAAGTAGACGCGGAACGTGACGCCCGCGCGGGAACGCCTCAGGTATCTGCCGTACGAGCGAAAGCCCGCGCCCACGCAGTCCTCGACGGTCAGGCCGGTCGGCGGGGCGGCGGGCTCCGCCACGGCACCGTGTCCGTGACGTGTCGCGACGGGCCCGGCGTCGTCCACCCATCGCCTCAGCGCCTCAGGGCTCATCCCTGCCAGCCGCCGCTGTCCCCGCCGTCACACCACACATCCTGGATCTCTCTGACGCTGTGAGTCCAGTGGTTCGGTCGCGCAGCGCTGCCGTGCCTATATTTCGATCTATGCCGTCCTTTCTTACGCGAAAGTCCCTCGGTGGCACGTGGGGGACCGCTCTGCTGCCACTCCGTTCCGACGACTCCATCGACTTCGCCCGGCTGGCCGACGAACTGGACCGGCTGGCCGCCGCAGGCCTGGACGGCGTGTACGCCCACGGCACGGCGGGAGAGTTCCACGCGATAACCGACGAGGAATACCAGCAGGTCAACGAGCTGCTCGCGGAGCGTTGCGCCGGCCTGCCGAATCAGATAGGCGCCAGTCACATGAGCGCCACCACGTGCCTGCGACGGGTGGAGCTGGCCCGCGAGCTCCGGCCAGGGGCCATCCAGGTGATCCTGCCTGACTGGGCGCCACCATCGCGGGCCGAGGTGGTGGCCTTCCTGGAGCGGGTCGCCGAGGTCGCCGACCCCGTGCCGCTGGTGCTGTACAACCCGCCGCACGCCAAGACCCGCCTCACGCCCGCCGACTTCGGCATGCTGGCCGCCCAGGTCCCCGCGCTGGTCGGGGTGAAGGTCGCGGGCGGCGACGCGGGTTGGTATCGCCAGATGCGGACCGAGGCGGCCGGTCTGCCGCTGTTCGTGGCGGGGCACACCTTGGCCACCGGCATGGAACTGGGTGCGGCGGGGTCTTACTCCAACATCGCGGCGTTCAGCCCGAGCGGCGCCATGGCCTGGCAGCATCTGATGCGCACCGATCCGGTGGCGGCGCGCGAGGTGGAACGCCGGATCGGCCTGTTCTTCGCCGAGCATGTCCAGCCGCTCGCCTCCGAGGGCTACGCCAACCCGGCGCTCGACAAGTTCCTCGCCCACGTCGGCGGCTGGGCGGACATCGGCACCCGGGTTCGCTGGCCGTACCGCTCGGTAGAGGAGGAGCACGCCGAGCGGCTCCGCCCGCTCGCCAGAACCGCCCTACCGGAACTGTTCCCCGCGTCGTAGAGTCTTGGACGCCTGAATGCGCGCCCACCATCATCACTTCGATCTTCGAGGTGGATATGAGAATCCGGCAGCTGGCGCCCGTCATAGCGTCTCTCATCGTGGCCTGTACGGTGGCTGCCTGCACGCCCGTGCCTCCGGAGGCCCGGTCATCACCACGGAGCGCCGCCTCGCCGGGCGATCCATCCCAGACCGAAGCGAGTACATCTCCGCCGGCTGAGTCCGGTTCGCTGCGGGTGCCGAGTATGGAGGTGGGCACCACATCCCTGCTTACCGCCGGGCCGGCCAAGGGATCTCGCCAGGTCGGTGTCATCCCCGGCGGTAAGGGGAGCGTCTGGGTGCTGTTCGACTGCCGAGGGGCGGGAAAGGCGGAGATCATCGTGGAGTCGGTGGTGAACATGCCGTTGACCTGCTTGGCGAACTCGCTTACTCCGACCCTGAACAAGCTCGATCTCAAGTCCAAGAAGGCGCTGAGTATCCGTGTTCAGGCCCCCGACTCGGTCGAATGGGCCCTGCGGGTCACGCGGTGATGCTCCAGGGAGTCAGACGAGTGTGGGGTCCGCCGGTAGGTTGTCGCCGAACGGGGTCTCGGCCAAGGGGGCCGCGAGCTGGTGTTCGACGACTTCGGCCAGGTTGGTGTCCAGGTCTGGGCCGTAGAGCTCCTCGGCGAGGTCGAGGTGCCGTCGCATCGCCTCGCGGGCGCCGTCCGGGTCGCGGTCGAGGATGTGTTCCAGGATCACGGTGTGCAGGGGTTCGCCGGCGGCGCGGACCTCGCGGTCGCTGAGGCTGCGCAGCATCAGGCCGTAGGCGAGGTCCTGGATCGCGGTGAACATCATGTGGATGACCGGGTTGCCGGAGGCCCTGGCGATGGTCTCGTGGAAAGTGAGGTCGACGCGGGCCCTGGCGTGCAGGTTGCCCGGCTGGGCGAAGAGCTGGTGGATGCGCAGCAGGTCGGTGCGGTCCTGCTTGGTGGCGTTGGTCGCGGCCAGGCCGGCGGCCTCGGTCTCCAGCATGACGCGGGCGCGCATGAGCTGCCGGGCGGTGACGCCCGCCGCGCGGGCCGCGAGGTTCATCGGTCGCATCAGGTTCTCGGCCGTGTAGTGGCGGACGAAGCTGCCGCGTTTCGGCGAGACCTCGACGAGCCCGCGTTCCTGCAGAGCCTTGAGCGCCTCCCGGATGACGGGACGGCTGACGGCGAACTCGGTCGCCAGATCGCGTTCGGACGGCAGGCGGACCCCGGGGGCCCAGCCTCCGGTCAGGATCCGGTTCTCAAGGACGGCGATGAGCGTACTCAGGTTCGTCGCCGACGCGCGCCCAGCGGTCATGCCGACCACGGTAGCGGCTGGCCGTCGGCGGCGAGTTCGATGCCGTGCCAGCACGCCCGCCCATCCGGGCCGAAGAGGTGAAGATCGGTGAGCGGCACCTGGAAGGTCGCGGGCTCTCCGTCGCGCGGTCCGGTACGGGGCGGGAGGCGGGCGACGATGGCTCGTCCGGTGCTGTCGCGCAGGTGGAGGATGCTCTCGTTGCCGAGGTTCTCCCGGTACGACACGGTCGCCGCCAGCGGATAGGCGGGCGTCCCGTCGTCGACGCGCGTGTGGACCGACTCAGGCCGGAAGCCGATCCGCACCGACTCCGGCAGGTCCGCCGGCAGCCCCTTGCGCGGCAGCCGCCACTTCAGCTCGCCGCTGGTCAGCTCCACTTCCTCCTCGGACGGGTGCACGGTGGCGTCGAGCAGGTTCATCCGGGGGCTGCCGAGGAACGTGGCGACGAACACGGTGGCCGGTCTCTCGTAGATCTCGCTCGGGGTGCCGATCTGCGCGAACTCCCCCTCGTTGAGCACCGCCACCCGATCTCCCATGGTCATGGCCTCGACCTGGTCGTGCGTCACGTACAGGACCGTGCCCTCGGTGCGGCGGTGGAACTCGATGAGCTCCGCGCGCATCTGCACGCGCAACGCGGCGTCCAGGTTGGACAGCGGCTCGTCCATGAGGTACGCGGCCGGCTCCCGGATCATGGCGCGGCCGAGCGCGACCCGCTGGCGCTGACCGCCGGAGAGCTGCCCGGGCCGCTTCTTGAGCTGGTCGGTGAGCCCGAGGGCCGCGCCGGTGTCGGCGATCCGCTGCCGGATGACGTCCTTCGGCACGCGGTGGGCGCGCAGCCCGAACGCCAGGTTGCCCTCGACGCTCAGATGCGGGTAAAGGGCGTAGTCCTGGAAGACCATGCCGATCCCGCGGTCGCCGGGGTGGGCGTGGGTGACGTCCCGCCCGCCCACGGTCACCCGGCCGGAGCTGACCGGCTCGATGCCGGCGACGATGCGCATCAGCGTGGACTTCCCGCACCCGGACGGACCGACGATCACCAGGAACTCCCCGTCCTGGACGTGCAGGTCGATGTCGGCGAACAGCACCTGCTGGCCGTAGCGCTTGGTGACCTGCTCGACGCGGATGCCGTCGGTCATCTTTTGACTCCTCCGAGAGTGAGGCCCGAGACGTAGTAACGCTGCAGGAAAGAGAACAGGACGAGCGGGGGCAGGATCGAGATGAGCGCCGCCGCGGTCTGCAGGTGGTAGACGATCCCGTGCTCACCCTCGAAGGACGACAGCGCGAGCGGCAGTGTCCACAGGTCCTGCTCGCTGGCCGCGATCAGGGGCCAGATCAGGTTGTCCCACTGGGCGAGGAACTGCAGCAGCAGGACGGTGAGCAGCGCCGGTCGCAGCAGCGGTACGGCGATGCGGAGGAAGATGCGCAGTTCGCCGGCGCCGTCCACCCGCGCGGCGTGCAGCATCTGCACCGGGATGCCCAGCGCGAACTGCCGGACCAGGAAGACGCCGAGCGCGCTGGCGGCGAACGGCGCGATCAGGCCCTGATAGCTGTTGAGCCACCCGATCTCGCTGAGCATCACGAACACCGGGATCATGACGACCGCCGGGGTCAGGGACAGCGCGACGACCACCAGGTTGAGCAGGGCGGCCCGGCCGGGGAAGCGCAGCCGGGCCAGCGCGTACCCGGCGGCCGCCGAGATCGCCACGTCGAGCACGGAGACCGCCGACGCGATCAGCACGCTGTTCATCAGGTAGCGCGGGAAGCGGCCGTCGGTCATGATCTGGCCGATGTTGTCGAACAGGGCGAACCCGTGGAACCCGAGCCCGGACAGGTCGCCGTCGTCCGGCGCGGACGCGAGCACGACCATGGAGTAGAGCGGGAGCAGCATCAGCGCCACGAAGCCGACGAGCGCCACGGCGGTGAGCGACCGGCCGATTCTCATTCCTCGTCACTCCTGACCAACGTGAACTGGGTGAAGGCGAAGATCAGCAGCACCACCAGCAGGACGATCGCGATCGCGGAGGCGTAGCCGAACCGGGAGTAGGAGAACGCGTTGTTGTACAGGTACAACGGCAGCACCTGGGTGGCGTTGACCGGTCCGCCCTTGGTGAGCAGGTAGGCGGGCACGAAGGACTGCATGGCCCCGGTGACCGCCACCACGATCACGAAGGTGAAGGTGCGGCGCAGCAGCGGCACGGTGACCAGGAAGAAGGTACGCAGCGTGCGGGCGCCGTCGATGGCCGCGGCCTCGAAGACGTTGGCCGGCAGCGCCTGCAGCCCGGCGACGAAGATGATCACGTACAGGCCGACGTACTTCCAGATGACCATCACGAGCAGCGCCCAGATGGCGTAGTCGGAGTCCGTGAGCCACGGGCGGGCGCCGACCCCGGCCGCGCGGGCGAGCGCGTCGGCCAGGCCGCCGGTCGAGTAGATCACCTGCCACAGTACGGTGGCGCCGACCAGCGGCATCACCGCGGGAATGAAGATCAGCCCGCGCAGCCAGGCCCGGAACCGCCCGGGTTTGGCCAGCGGCACGGCCACGACCAGAGCGATCACGATCGTCGGGCCCACGGCGAAGACCGTGTACAGCAGGGTCACCCCCGCGCTGCTCCAGAACTCGTCGCTCGTCACCATCTCGCGGTAGTTGTCGAGCCCGACCCATTGAGGGGTGCCGGAGAGGTCGTAGGAGGTGAAGCTCAGGTACAGGGCGGCGAGCGCGGGCAGTGCCCAGAAGAGCACGAAGTACACGATCGCCGGGGCGGCGAGGCCCGCGCCGGCGCGGGCCTCGACCGTGGTCATGGAGCGGGCTCTCACTTGAGAATCCGCCCCACCGCGTCGTCGAACGCGGTCGCGGCTGTCTTGGCGTCCTGCTTCTTGTGGATCACCGATTCGAGCGAGTCGAGCAGCGCTTTGATCGTCTCGGTCCACTGCGGCAGCACCGGGCCGAAATCGGTGTACGGGATCTGCTCCTCAAGCTGCTGGCTGGCCTTGTCGCTCGCGCTGGGCAGCTTCTGCCAGCCGGCCGTCGGGGTGACCAGGCCGGTGGCGGACAGCTGCTGGTTCACGTTGTCGCCCTCGGTGAGCCAGTTGATGAAATGCCAGGCGGTGTACGGATTTTTCGCCTTCTTGGCCACGAACCAGCCCCAGGAGTAGCCGGCGGCCACCTTCTCCTTGCCCTCCCAGCTGGGCACGATGGCGCTGTCGAAAGTCTTGCCCAGCTTGGCCTCGGGGTTGATGGCCGGGATGAGGCTCGAGGTGAACCGGCCGGACATCAGCATGGCCGAGGTGCCCTTGGCGAACAGGCCGAACGCGCCGACCGGGTCGCTCAGCTTGGGGTTGCCGAGGCTGCCGTAGTATTCGAGCGCCTTGATGCCCTCCGGCGTGTTCAGCATGCCGCGCCGGGAGCTCTCGTCGATGATCTGCCCGCCCAGCCCGCGGATCAGCGGGATGAAGTTCAGCATCGCCCAGATGTTGTCGGCGAGCTGCCACTGGAGCCCCACCTTGGAGGCGTCGGCGTTGGTGAGCTTCTGGCTGTATTCGGCGATCTGCTCCCAGGTGGTGGGGGGCTTGTCGGGGTCGAGACCGGCCTGCTCGAAGCGGTCGCGGCGGTACCACAGGTGGACGGAGTTGAAGTCGATCGGCGTGCCGTAGACCTGGTTCTCGTAGGTCAGCGCGGCGAACGCGTTGGCCTCGAACCTGCTCTTGAGCTGGTCGAGCGAGCCGGCGCCGAAGTCCGCCGGCGCCAACGGCGCGAGCTGCCCCTTCGACGCCCGCTCGGCGAGCGTCCAGGCGCCGACCTTGATCAGGTCGGGCGGCGCGCCCGTGGTGAACGCCGTGGAGAGCTTGGTGTCGAGGTTGGCGATCGGGACGTACAGCGGCTTGATCGACACCTTCGGGTACTTCTTCTGATATTCGGCGATCTTGGCGTTGAAGTACTTGGTGTTCGCGGGCTCTTCATGCATCCAGACGACGACCTGGCCCTGTGGCCCGGCCTTGCTGGAGCCGACCGGCTGCTCGGCCGACCCGCACCCGGTCAGGGTCAGCTGGCTCACTGCGCCACCGAGGGTGAGCAGGGCGGCGCCACGCAGCAGGTCTCGACGGGGGATGGCACTCATGTGTGCGGTTCCTTCCAAAACACAGGCCGTTCAGGGAACGGCGGTGAACTCGGTTACCCCCGCGTGGATGGCGTCGGTCATGCTCCGGTGCCAGGCCACGTCCTTCCACATGCCGATGAACTGCGGCCCGCAGAAGTTGCTGGTCGCCAGCGCCTCCCAGCGGCCGGTGGCCAGCGCGGCACGTACCCCGGCCTCGCACAGCTCCTTGATCCAGGCCCAGTCGCGGCCCGGCCCGTCCTTGTAGTTCACGACCGCCCAGCACTCGGTCGTCACCAGCGGCTTGCCGGCCGACCGCGACCATTCGGCGACGCGCTCGATGTGGGCGGTGAGGCCGTCGGCCCAGCGCCGCGGGTCCGCCCGGTAGAGGCGTTCCGCCGGGCCGGACAGCGCCTGGTAGGCGTGCGGGTCGAACTGGGAGTGCTCCAGGTCGTAGCCGATCTCGGTGTAGAAGCCGGTGGCCTGCGGCGTCATCCAGATGTGCGGTTCGAGCAGGTCCAGCTCGGTGAGGTCCTCGCCGTCGGCGCCGGTGGTCTCGGTGGCGATGGACAGCGTGTAGCGGTAGCGCGGATGCGCCGCGCGCAGGGTGGCGATGGCCTCGCGCGTCCAGCCCCGCACCACCTCCTCGCCCCGCGACAGGATGACGGCGTCCGGGTCGTTCCCGTACAGGAACGGCGCCCACATCGGGATCGGCCACTCGTTGACCAGGTCGACGAAGTAGATCGCGTCGGCGAGACCGGCGTCCTCGATGGCCGACAGCGTGACGTCCCAGACGCGGGCCAGGTCGGCCGCGGTCCGGATCTGGGATCGGGTGTCGAGCTCGTCCCGGCGGAACCAGGAGGACAGCGCCACCCGTAGACCTCGGGTCGCACAGGCCTGGATGAACTCCAGCAGTTCGGGCAGCACGCGCACGGACACGGGCTCGGTCGCGCCCCACGCCTCGAAGTGCCAGACGGGCAGCAGACGCCAGGTCCGCCGCGGATCGGCCGCCACCAGATGGGGGAAGGCGTCGATGCGCACCGCGTCGTAGCCGCGCTCGACGAGCTCGTCGAGCGCGCGGTCCCAGTCCTCGTACCCGGCGCCGTCCCAGCGCCGTTCGAGCCAGGAGAAGTCCCACATGGTGATCGCCAGGGGTCTGTCGGTCAACGTCATAGCCTCAACATCCGTCCCGACTGTGGTCTTACCAGATTGCAAGAGCTTTGCTGGTAGGAGCATTACTGTCAAGGGTCGATTGTTTCTTGCGGATTACTGGTCTTACCAGATAACGTCCTGGAACCATGAGTACCCGAGCGGCCGTGCGCGGACTGGAGACCATCCGTTGTTCGATTCAGCCCAACGTGCTGCTGGTGCGGCTGCACACCGACGACGGGCACGCCGGCCTCGGCGAGTCGTTCTTCGGGGCCGAGGCGGTCGAGGCGTACCTGCATGAGACCGTCGCCCCACTCCTCGTCGGCGCGCCGCTGCCCGGCCCGGAGCGGCTGCGCCGACTGCTCACCGGCCATGTCGGCTTCCAGGGCAGCGGTGTGGAGACCCGGGGCAACGGCGCGGTCGACCTCGCCGTGTGGGACCTGCTCGGCAGGACCACGGGGCAGCCGGTGTCCACCCTGCTCGGCGGGCCGTACCAGGACAGCCTTCCCGTCTACAACACCTGCGCCGGACCCGCGTACGTCAAGAACGAGCCGCGCCAGGCCGTGTCCAACTGGGGGCTGGCGACCGCCTCGCCGTACGACGACCTCCAAGGCTTCCTGGAGCGGCCGGCGGAGCTGGCCAAGTCCCTGTGGGACGAGGGGTTCCGCGCGATGAAGGTGTGGCCGTTCGACCAGGCGGCCGAGCGCACCGGCGGCACCCGGCTGGACCGGGCGGAGCTGCGGGCCGGTCTGCGGGTGCTGGACGAGATCAAGAACGCCGTGCCGGAGATGGAGGTCATGGTCGAGCTGCACGGGCTCTGGAACCTGTACGCGGCCGCCGGCCTGATGCGGGAGCTGGAGAGGTTCGCCCCGTTCTGGGTGGAGGATCCGTTGCGGGCGGACAGCCACGGCTCCTACGCGACCCTGCAGGCGGGGACGTCCGTGCCGCTGGCCACCGGCGAGACCCTGACCGGGCAGCGGTCGTTCCGCGAGCTGCTGGCACGCTCGGCGATCCGGGTGGCGATCATCGACATGGGCTGGTCGGGCGGGCTCACGGAGGCGCGCAAGATCGCCGCGCTCGCCGACTCGTACGACATCCCGTTCGCGCCGCACGACTGCACCGGGCCGATCTCCTTCGCGGCCTGCGTCCACCTGGCCCTGAGCCAGCCCAACACGCTGGTCCAGGAGAGCGTCCGGGCGTTCCAGCACACCTGGTACCAGGAGCTCGCGACCGGCCTGCCGAAGGTGGAGAACGGCACGGTGACCCTGGACGGACGCCCGGGACTGGGGGTGGAGCTCGTCCCCGGCCTCACCGAACGCGCCGACGTCACCACCCGGCTGTCCGGGACCCGGTCGTGAGCCGGCCGCTGATGAGGGCGCTGCGCTGGTTCGGCCGCGGCGACGTGCGGCTGGTCGACGCCGAGGTGCCCGCGCCGGGTCCAGGAGAGGTCCTGATCGCGGTCACGCTGTGCGGCGTGTGCGGCAGCGACAGCGAGGAGTACCGGTTCGGGCCGGTCGTGGTGCCGGTCGAACCGCACCCGCTGACCGGCCGGGCCGCGCCGCTCACCCTGGGACACGAGGTCGTCGGCGTGGTGGCGGAGGCGGGGCCCGGCGTGGCCCTTGACCCCGGCACCCCGGTCGTGCCGGATGTCGTGCTCGGCTGCGGCCGGTGCTGGTGGTGCGCCCGCGGCGACTACCCGCTGTGCGAGCGTGGCGCGGCGCTCGGGCTGCAGGCCGACGGTGGGCTGGCGGAGTACCTGGTGGCGCCGGCCGCTCGCTGCGTCCCCCTGCCCGACGGCATGCCCGCCGCCGTGGCCGTCTTCGCCGAACCGGCGGCGGTCGCGGTCCGCGCTCTCGACAAGGCCGGCGACGTGTCCGGGGCGGTGGTCGCGGTCGTCGGCGCCGGAGCCGTCGGCCTGCTGGTCGCCCAGGTGGCCAGGGCCCGTGGGGCGGCGACGGTCGTCGCGGTCGACCCGGACCCGGGCCGCCGCGCGCTGGCCCGCTCGTGCGGCCTGGTCGGCGTGGCGCCCGGCTCCGCCGTCGACGCCGTACGCGAACTGACCGACGGCCGCGGCGCCGACGCGGTGGTGGAGTGCGCGGGGCCGGCGGCCGCGGTGGAGAGCGCGCTGTCGCTGTGCCGGCGCGGCGGGACCACGGTCCTGCTCGGCGTGTCGCCGGAGCCGGCCGCCCTTCCCACCCTGAACGTGGTGCTCGGCGAGAAGCGGATCGTGGGGTCGGCCTCCCACCGGTGGGACACCGACCTGCGGGCCGCGGTCGCCCTGCTGCACGGCGGGCACGTCCGCGTCGACCGGCTGCCCACCCAGACCGTCCCGCTCTCGCAGGCCGTGGCGCGCGGCCTGGCCGACCCGCCGCGCGACGTCGTGAAGACGATCGTCGACGTGGCCGCTGAACAGTGAAGGTTCACTTGCCGACGCCCTCCGTGAGGCCGCGCAGGAACTGGCGCTGACCGATGAGGAACAGCACGATCGTCGGCAGCGCGGCCATGCTCAGCCCCGCCAGCATCACCGGCCAGTCGGTGAGCAGGCGGCTCTGCATGGCCATCAGCCCGACCGGCAGCGTCTTCAGCGAGTCATCACTGACGAACACCAGCGCGAACGCGAACTCGTTCCACGCGAACAGCGCCTGCAGCAACGCCGCCGACACCAGGATCGGCCGCGACATCGGCAGGATGACCCGCCAGAAGATCTGCGTGCTGGAGGCCCCGTCGATGGTGGCCGCCTCGTCCACGGACCGCGGCAGCTCGATCATGTACGCCCGGATCAAAAAGATAGTGAAAGGCACCCGGAAAGCCGTATAAAGCACGATCAATGCCCAGTACGTGTCGAAGAGCCCGACAGACGTCAAGAGGCGGAAGAGCGGGATCAGCGCCACAGTCGGCGACAGCAGCAGCCCGCCCAGCACCAGCAACGCCACCCCGTTGCCGAACGGCAGCCGCAACCGGCACATCCCGTAAGCGGCCCACGCGCTGATCAACGTCGTGGCCACGATCGTCGCCGAGGTGACGATCACGCTGTTGGTGAAGTAGCGGACGACACCCAGGTCCCAGGCCCGCGCCCAGTTCTCCCAGCGCAGCTCGCCGGGCAGCCCCCACGGCTGGTTGAAGATCTCCTGGTTGTCCTTGAACCCGCTGAGCACCATCCACAGCACCGGATAGAGCACGGCCACCCCGAACCCGGCCAGCAGGCTCCACCCCAGCAGCCGCGCCACGATGGTCCGCATCCGCACGGGCGTCCCAGTGCGCACCCTGGTCCCGTGCGCCGAGCCCGCCGGGCGGGTCAGGCTGGTCGAGCTCATGCGTCGTACCTCCGTCGGCGGGAGACGGCCAGTTGCGCGGCCGCGATGGCGAACGTGATGACGAAGATCACCGTGGCGATCGTGGCCGCGTAGCCCATGTCGTCCTCCATGAACGCCTTGCGGTACAGCCACGTGCCGAGCACCTGGCTGGAGTTGTCCGGCCCGCCGGCCGTCATCACCATGACCTCGTTGAACACCAGGAAGGCACCCGAGATCGTGAGGATGACCACCAGCGTGGTCATCTCCCGGACCATCGGCAGCGTGATCGAGAAGAACATACGCACCGGGCCGCCGCCGTCGACCTTGGCGGCCTCGTAGTACTCGCGGGGGATGCGCTGGATCGCCACCACGAACAGCACGGCGGTGTAGCCGACCGACTGCCACTGGCTCATCGCGATGACGCTCCAGATGGCCGACCCCTCCTCGCCCAGCCAGGCCTTGGCCAGCCGGCCGAGGCCGACGCCCTTGAGCGCCTCGTTCAGCAGGCCGTACCGAGGGTTGTAGAGGAAGGAGAACAGCACGCCCACGACCGTGATCGACATCGCGGCCGGGATGAAGTAGAGCGTGCGCAGCACCCCGCGCATCCGCCGCCCGACGAGCTCCTCCAGCAGCGCGGCCAGCACCAGCGACAACCCGCCCTGGAAGATCAGCGAGATCACGGCATAGGCGGTGTTGTTGCCCAGCGCCCGCCAGAACACCGGGTCGCCGAACGCCTCGGCGTAGTTGTCCAGGCCCACGAACCGGGGCTCGGGCGAGAAGGCGTTCCAGGAGAACAGGCTCAACCGCAGGTTGTCGGCGATCGGGTAATAGACGAACACCAGCAGGAGGACGACGGCGGGCAGCACCCAGGCCCAGGTCCGCCACCGCCTCAGCACGGTCACCCGACGTCCTTCTTGGCCTTGGCCGCCGCCTTCTGGACGCCGGCCATGACCTGCTCGGCAGTGCGGGAGCCCGACAGCATGCCCTCGACCCCGGACAGGTACGCGCCGGCGACCTCGGCGTTCGTGATCGTGTCCAGCCAGACGGCGAAGCTGCCGGCCTTGTCGATGTCCTTCAGGGCGTCGGTGAGCTGCGGGTAGGAGTTCTCGGCGGTGGCCGAGCCCTTGACCGGGCTGAGCCAGCCGATGTCCTTGGTCATCGTGGCCGCGTTCTCCTTGCTGGACAGGAACTTCAGGAAGTCGACGGCCAGGCCCGCGTTCTTGCTCTGGCCGTTGACCAGGAAGCCGTCGGGGGCGCCGGTCAGCGCGCCGGTGTCGCCGGGAGCGCTCGCCGGGGCGGGCAGGCGCAGGAAGCTCCAGTCGAGCTTCGACTTGTCGAGCACGTCGAACTCGACCGACTCCAGGTAGTGCATGGCCGCCTTCCCGTCCAGGAACTGCGCCTGCGCGGTCTCGTGCGACAGGCCGTTGGCGTCCTTGGTGCCGCAGCGGGACACCAGGTCGGCGAACTGCTTGAGCGCCGTGACGTAGCCCGGGTCGGTGAAGGCCCCGGTCGCCGGGGCGTAGTCGGTGGCCAGCGTCTTGGCGGGCACGTCATAGGCGTTCAGCTGGGTGATGAAGTGGATGGCCGCCCAGCCGTACTGGTTGCCGAAGGCGATGGGCTGCGTGCCCGCGGCCTTGAGCGTGTCGCAGGCGGTCAGCAGCTCCTCGAACGACTTGGGCACCTGCACGCCGGCCTTGGTGAAGACGGCCTTGTTGTAGGCGAGGTACTTGGCGTCGAGGTCGATCGGCATGCCGTAGTACTTGCCGCCGTACTGGAACGTCTTCAGCGCGGCCGGCGCGAACGTCGAGCCCCACGGGGTGTCCGGGCCGATGACACCGGTCAGGTCGGCGGCGAGCCCGGCCCGGACGAACTTGTTGGCGAAGTCGCCCGCCCACGAGAAGTAGATGTCCGGCAGGTCCTTCGACGCCGTGAGCACCCGGATCTTGTCCTTGTACGGCTGGTCGCCGACCTGTTCGAGCTTGATGTCGACCTTCGGGTTGGCCGCCTTGTAGGCCGCCACGACCTTCTCGAAGTAGGGCGCGTACTTCGGATCGGCGAACTTGGTGACCATCGTCAGCGTGCCCGACTTCTCCTTGGGCGCCGACAGGTCGGCCTTCGCGGGCGCTCCGGCGGAACCGCCGCCGCAACCCGCGGTGACCAGCGCGGTACCGAGGAGCAGCGCGGTCCAGCGATGCGTGTTCATGGGGTCTCCTTGGTGCTTGGCAGGGGGGCTTCGTGCCCGAAGGCGCCGTAGGAGGTGCAGGCGTGGGAGGCGTAGGCGGTGGCCGCGACGGCGAGCGCGGGCAGGTCCTCGCCGCGGGCGAGGCCGACCAGCAGGCGGGCGATGAACGCGTCCCCGGCCCCGAGCGTGTCCACCACGGCGACGGGCTCGGCCGCGCCCCAGACGACCACGTCCTCAGCGACCGCCAGGACGTCGGCTGCCCCGACGGCGGCTCCGACGGCGGTCTCGGCGGCGGTCCCGACGGCGGTCCCGGCAGATCCGGCGGCTTGGGAGACGAGGACGGCGCCGTGGGCGCCGAGGGTCACCGCCACCGTGGCCGGGCCGAGCGCCCGCACCCTCCGGGCCAGCGCGAGCGCCTCGTCCCGTGAGCCGGACGGGCTGGACAGGATCGCGATCCCGGCGTGCCGGGCATGCGCCTCGACGTACTCCCACGGGCGTTCGGAGAAGTCGAACGACAGCCGCCTGGCGTGCGCGGCCAGCTGGTCGAGCTGGCCCTCCAGGAACGAGCACTCGCCGGTGTGCACGATGTCGGCCTCCGCCAGCCGTACCAGATCGGCGGGGGAGAGGCGGAAGCGCGAGACGCCCTCGCGTCCGCCGGTGAACTTGCGCTCGCCCGCGACGAGACGGACGGTGGCGACGGCGTTCGGCCCGTCCACCGTCCGGAGTAGTGACAGGTCCACGCCCTCGGCGACCAGCGCGTCGCGCACCACGCGCCCGGCCGCGTCGGTGCCGACCGCGCCCAGGTAGCCCGACTCGGCACCCGTACGGCGGGCGTGCACGGCGACGTTGACGGCGTTGCCGCCCGGATACATGACGCCGAGGTCGGGATAGCAGTCGACGACGTTGTCCCCGACGGCCACCAGGCGAATCAAGCGTGGCTCCACACGTTCTCCTGTGACTGGGAAGGTTCTCACTCGCTTGAGTGAGAACGTTCTCAATCGCTGAGACGCATGTCAATAGCCCTCGTGAAATCCGCTACGGTGATCGCCTCTCGTCAGTGAGAGCATGATGGTCTGGACACGATCTAGCAGCCCGGGGGTGCGGATGAGCGGCAGCGCTCGGCGGAGCATGCCGTCGATCGAGGTCGTCGCCAAGGAGGCGGGGGTCTCCACCGCGACGGCCGGGCGGGCGCTCGGCGGCTACGGCTCGGTGAGCGGCAAGAGCCGCGAGGCGGTGCTGGCCGCCGCCGAACGGCTCGGCTACCGGCCCAACAGCCTGGCCCGCAGCATGATCACCGGGCTGACCCACACGCTCGGCGTCCTCGTACCCGACATCGAGAACCCGTTCTTCTCCCGCGCCCTGCGCGGCGTCGCCGACGTGGCGCACGAGCGCGGCTGGGAGGTGCTGCTGGTCAACACCGACGAGGACCTCTCGCTCGAACGCAAGGCGCTGGGCGTGCTCACCGAGCGGCGCGTCGACGGCCTCATCGTCGCGCCCACCGACACCGCCGACCGCGACGCCCTGCAGGGCGTCATCGACGCCGGGATCCCGATCGTGCTGCTCGACCGGCGCGTCCCGGGTCTCGACGCCGACACGGTCGGCATCGACAACCGCGCCGCCGCCAAGGACGCCACCGAACGCCTGCTCGCGCTGGGACACCGCTCCATCGCCTTACTGACCGGCGGCGATGAGAAGCTGCGGCCCCGGCTCGCCCGCCCGGGGCTGCGCGGCGTCGAACGCCTGGGCGCCACCACGGTCGGCGCCCGCGCGGCCGGATACCGCGACGCGTTGCTCGAGAAGGGCATCGAACCCCGGCCCGAGCTGGTCAGCGCCGAGGGTTTCCGCAGGGAGGACGCCGCCGCGGCCACCACCCGCCTGCTCGCGCTGCCCGACCCGCCGACCGCGATACTCGCCCTGGACAGCCTGCTCGCGCTGGGGGTGCTGCAGGCGCTCAAGCGGCTGGGGCTGCGCTGTCCCGCCGACGTGTCGCTGGTGGGCTTCGACGACGCCGACTGGGCCGAGGCGATCTCCCCGCCGCTCAGCGTGGTGGCCCAGCCGGTGTACGAGCTGGGGGCGGAGGCGGGCCGCCTGCTCCTGGACCGCGTCCACGGCACCGACCGCCGCCCCGTACACCGCCGCCTGCCCACCCGGTTCATCGAACGCGACTCGGCCGAGTCCGTCGGGACGAGCCCTTGAGCTCCTGAGCCACGGCGCTGCCGCTTCCATCCTCCCGACCACCGGGTTAACCTGCTGACTGAACGTCCGGTAGGTAATTCATCCAGGAGGGACCCCGCGGTGACTCCGCTACACAGCTACGTGTCCGGCCGGTGGCAGGTCCCGCCGGACGAGGGTGTGCCGTTGAAGGACGCCGTGACGGGCGAGGAGGTGGCCCGCGTCTCCGCGACCGGCGTCGACCGGGCGGCGGCGCTGGCGTACGGCCGCCGGGTGGGCGGTCCCGCGCTGCGGGAGCTGACCTTCCACCAGCGCGCCGCGCTGCTGAAGGCGCTGGCGCTGCACCTGCGCGAGCACCGCGAGGAGCTGTACGCGCTGTCCGCCCACACCGGCGCCACGCTCGCCGACTCGCGCTTCGACGTGGACGGCGGCCTCGGCGTGCTGTTCTCCTACGCGAGCAAGGCCAAGCGCGAGCTGCCCAACGACACCATCCTGGTCGAAGGCCCCGCCGAGCCGCTGAGCAAGGGCGGCACCTTCCTCGGACAGCACATCTGCACGCCGCTGCCCGGCGTCGCGGTGCAGATCAACGCCTTCAACTTCCCCGTCTGGGGGCCGCTGGAGAAGCTCGCGCCCGCGTTCGTGGCCGGGATGCCCAGCCTGATCAAACCGGCCAGTCAGACGGCCTACCTGACCACTCGCCTGGTGGAGCTGATCGCCGAGTCCGGCATCCTGCCCGAAGGGACCGTGCAACTGCTCTGCGGGGAGGCCGGTGACCTGCTCGACCACCTGACTGAGCAGGACCTGGTGGCCTTCACCGGATCGGCGTCCACCGCGCTGCGGCTGCGCCACCACCCGGCGGTGACCGGCCGCTCGGTGCGCTTCAACGCCGAGGCCGACTCACTGAACTGCTCGATCCTCGGGCCCGACGCCCGTCCGAGCACGGCCGAGTTCGACCTGTTTGTCAAGCAGCTCGTCACCGAGATGACCGTCAAAGCCGGGCAGAAGTGCACCGCGATCCGCCGCGCGCTGGTCCCCGCCGAGGTGATCGACGACGTCGCCGAGGCGACCGCGGAGCGGCTGGCGCGGGTGAAGGTGGGCAACCCCGCCAACCCGGACGTACGCATGGGCGCGCTGGCCGGCCTGGAGCAGCGCGAGGAGGTCCGGCGCGCGCTCAAGGCACTGCTGGACGCGAGCCGCCTCGTCTATGGCAGCCCCGACCGGGTGGACGTGATCGACGCGGACGCCGAACGCGGTGCGTTCCTGTCACCGATCCTGCTGCGCGCCGACGACCCAGAACGCGGCGAACCGCACGAGGTGGAGGCGTTCGGACCGGTCAGCACGCTGCTGCCCTACCGCACGGCCGAGCAGGCCGTCGAGCTGGCCGCGCGGGGACAGGGCAGCCTGGTCGGGTCGATCGTCACCGCGGACCCGGCCTTCGCCCGGCAGGTGATCATCGGCGCCGCCCCCTGGCACGGGCGGCTGCTGGTGCTGAACGAGGAGGACGCCAAGGAGTCCACCGGGCACGGCTCCCCGTTGCCCGCCCTCATCCACGGCGGCCCCGGCCGGGCCGGCGGGGGTGAGGAGATGGGCGGCGTCCGGGGCGTACTCCACCACATGCAGCGCACCGCGGTGCAGGCCGGGCCGTCCATGCTCAGCGCGTTGACCGGCCGCTGGGTGCCCGGCGCGCCCAGGGCCGACGGCGAGCACCCGTTCCGCAAGCACCTGGGAGAGCTGAAGGTGGGGGACACGGTGGTGGCGGGGCCGCGCACCGTGACCCTCGAGGACATCGAGCACTTCGCCGAGTTCACCGGCGACACCTTCTACGCTCACATGGACGAGGAGGCGGCCCGCGCCAACCCGTTCTTCGGCGGGCGGGTCGCGCACGGCTACCTCGTGCTGTCGTTCGCGGCCGGGCTGTTCGTCTCGCCCGACCCCGGCCCCGTGCTGGCCAACTACGGGCTGGAGAACCTGCGCTTCCTCACCCCGACCTTCCCCGGCGACGCGCTGACCGTGACCCTCACCGCCAAGCAGATCACCCCTCGCGAGGATGCTGACTACGGCGAGGTGCGCTGGGACACCGAGGTCACCAACCAGGACGGCGCCGTGGTCGCCAAGTACGACGTGCTCACCTTGGTGGCCAAGGGCTGACCGCGCCGGTTCAGCCGCGTCCCGACCAGCAGGCCGTGGCGCGGCTGACCGCACTGCTTGAGCCGCGTCCCGACCAGCCCGGGACGCGGCTGACTATCCGGCTTCAGCCGCGTCCGGACCAGTAGGCCGCCGCACGCTGCCACGCCGCGCTGCCGACCGCCCGGCCGAGGGCCCGGCCCTGCAGGTCGCCGGCGCGGAAGTGGATGCCGCCGTACCTGCGCGACAGCCCGGCCTCGTCGGCTGCGTCGCTGAAGGTACGCCAGCGCAGCGTCACGTCGTTCGCGGGGGTCACACCCGGCTCCACCTGCGACGAGCCCTTCGCGATCACCGTCGAGCCGCCGAACGCGTCGCCGCCGGTGAAGCGCCGCAGCACCTCGGCCGCGGCCGCGCTGAACGTGCTGTGGCCGGAGACGTACTCGGCGAACGGCGGCGTCGGGAACGTCGGCACCTGGTAGGGCACCCACGTCGCGCCGTCGATCACCCGGCCGCCCCAGGTCGCGATCTGCTGCCCCTGGTACAGGAAGCGGACCGCGGTGATCGGGCGTACCGAGTCGTAGTGCCGCTTGACCTCCCACGAGGCGATCCCGGCGTCCTGCACCGAGTTGGCCAGCGCGAAGAACATCTTCACGTCCTGGTCGAGGCTGTGCCCGTCACGCAGGGAGATCTGCTGGGCGAACAGGCACCAGTGTCCCGGCGGCGTCTCGCTGTTGGGGCCGTCGGCCCAGTATTCCGCGATCGCCTTCTGGCGGTCGGTCAGCGCGGCGGTGCCCGCCACGATCTCGGCGGCCTGCGCACGGTAGGCGGCCGTGCCGTACGTGGCGGGCGCGGGCACACCGCCGGCCAGATCGCGCGCGCGACCGCTGAAGGAGGCGACCCCGCCCCAGTGCGGCGCCAGGAACGGCGGCGTCACCACCACCCCCGCTTTGTTGCGGTACGTGAGCGGCTGCCACCGGCTCGGATCGTTGACCGTGGTCAGCGGGTCGGCGACCACCATCGGGGCATTGACCGGCGCGTAGCCGGTGGTGTCGGCGTA
The DNA here is from genome assembly GCF_040648415.1 of Nonomuraea sp. NPDC049141. Lineage (NCBI taxonomy): Bacteria > Bacillati > Actinomycetota > Actinomycetes > Streptosporangiales > Streptosporangiaceae > Nonomuraea > Nonomuraea sp. NPDC049141. The sequence goes on along the minus strand of NZ_JBEZDR010000001.1, from coordinate 315,232 downwards.
GCCGCCGAGCTGGTTGGCGCCGTCGGCGTGCCGGTAGTCGAGCACCGCCGTGCAGGCGGCCAGACCGGTTTGGGCCGGTTGGCTGGACTGGTCGGCCGGGTCGTAGCCCAGCTCGGTCATCAGGGCGTCGAACCCGGCCCGCTGCGCCGGATAGAGATCGACGGCCGCCTGATGGGCCGCGTAGCTGATCGCCTGCGCGCGGTTCGCCTCAGTACGCTCGGCCGCGGGCCGCCGCAGCGACCCGCCCAGCCGGGTGCCGACGGCGACCGGGTCGTAGGCGGCCCACGCGTCATAGGCGCAGGTGTGCACGGTGGCCAGCGCCCTGGCCACCAACGGCGGCCCCAGCGTGCCGCCGCGCACCGCCGCGAGCAGCGCGGTGTTCCACCTGACCACCACGTTGGGCTGCGCCGTCGTCGCCGCCTCCGGATGCGCGGGTAAGGCGGGCAGGACGAGCGCGGTGGCGGTCACCAGGGTGAGCGCGATCGCGCGTAAGGACGTCGGGACGGGCATGACAAAGTCTCCTCGCGTTGCGGGCCCCCGTGTGCCCGGTAGGGAGAGGCTTCCATGCTCGAACGCGCTTTCGAACTATCCCACCGGTAAGAGCTGCCTTCCCCTGCCTCAGGGAACCCGTCTGCCCCGGGTGATCGCGAAGTGTACGGCGTTTGACACCCCTGACGGCTAACCGCTATCTATTGGCTAACCGTTAGGGGGTGGAGCGTAAGGCGCAGCGCTGTATCGCCTTGACGACCCCAGCGACGGCTTGACGGAAAGGGAGCATGAAGTGGCATCCGGCATTCGGCGATTCATGGTGGACACGGGGGAGCCCCGTGGGTGGGTGTCCCCCAGGACAGATCTGGTGACGGCGCTGCTCGGCATCTGGTTCGGGGTCGGATTGATGATCGACGCCTGGGCGCACAGCAACCTGGCGGAGCTGGAGACCTTCTTCACTCCATGGCACGCGGTGTTCTATTCCGGCTTCGCCGTGGTCTCCGGCTGGATCATCTGGCAGGTCTGGCGCAACGTGCGTGCCGGGCGGCAGGGGTTGGCGGCCGTCCCCACCGGTTATCTCGCCGGGTTGGTAGCGATTCCCGCGTTCGCCGCCTTCGGGCTCGCCGACATGATGTGGCACACCATTCTCGGCATCGAGACGACCATCAACATCTTTTTCAGCCCGTCCCACCTCGGCCTCGTCGTGACGATGATGCTCATCATCACGACACCGCTGCGCTCGGTGTGGAACGCCCCCGACATCGGCGCCCGGCCGGCACTCGGCCGCCTGCTGCCCGCGCTGATCGGGCTCGCGTTCGCCACCACGCTGGTGTTGCTGTTCCTGTCGTACGGCGACGCCATGCAGTACCGCCCCGCGGGCATCGTCCAGGCGTTCTCCATGCTGCAGGACTCGGGCGCCGGGCCGCAGGGCGCCGGGCCGGGGGGTGTCGGCCCCGCACCGGTGGGCCCAAGCGCCGAGCGGATGGCCGCCGCGATGGTCATTACCAACGTCATCATGCTCAGCCCGGTGCTGTTCCTGGTGCGCCGCTGGCTGCTGCCGTTCGGCTCGGTGACCGTCATGTACGCGATCATGGTGCTGATGCCGGGTGCCCAGACGGGGTTCCGCAACGTGCCGATCCTGTTGTCGTTCGTGGCCGCCGGGTTCGTGAGCGACCTGCTGATCCGCCGGCTGCGGCCGTCGGGTGAGCGGCGCGCCTCCTACTGGGCCTTCGCCGGACTGTCGGCCTTCGCCACCTGGTCGCTGTACATCGGGGTCGCCTCGGCCGTGGGGGGTGGCCTGCCCACCGTGCCCGAGTTGTGGACCGGCGCGCCGGTCATCGCCGGGCTGATCGGGCTGGCACTCGGGGCACTGCTCCTGCCCAGCGCGGTCACCGCCGGGCCGGTTTCGCCCTGGGCGGCCGGCGCAGAGCGGGCATGATCCGAGGTCTGTGCCTTGCCGCCGCCCTCGTGCCGGGGTGACCGCCCCCGGCCGCACAACCTCACGGGCGCACGTATCGGCGGCTCGCCCCGTGCGGGTTCAGCGGGCGTATTCCTGGAGGCCCTCAGCCACGTGCGGTGGGTGGGGCCGGCCCATGCTTGCCGTACAGGAAGATCGCCTTTCGCATGAAACGGGAAGCTACGCGATCAGGGACGGCAGCAGGGCGGCATCGGAGATCAGGGTGGCGGGGGAGAGGCGTGACGTCGGAACCAGGCCGTTGACCAGCGCCAGGCAGCGCATGCCCGCAGCCTCCGCCGCCATCACCCCGTAAGCGCTGTCCTCCACCACCACGCACCGCTCGGCCGGCACCCCCACCGCACGCGCCGCGAACAGGAACAGATCGGGCGCGGGCTTCCCCCGCGCCACATCCTCGGCGCTGAACACGTTCCCGCCGAACCGCTCCGCCAGCCCTGTGAGCTCAAGACTGCGGCGGATCTTCGCGTGGCTCCCGTTGGACGCCACACACACCGGCACGCTGAGCTGGTCCAGGGCCGCCACGATCCCCGGCACGGGAACGAGCTCCGCCGCCAGCGCCGCCTCGTGCGACGCCGTCAGCCGCTCACGCCACCCCGGCGGGACGTCCCCGACGACCCGATCCCACTCCTCGTCGCTGCACCCGACGAACCGGGCGGCGTACTCCTCCTCATCGATCGACCACCCCAGCTCCCGCAGCGCCGCCGTGCCCACGCGCACGGAGATGCGCTCGCTGTCCACGAGCACCCCGTCACAGTCGAAGATGACGAGCTCGACCGACAAACCGCCTCCTTTCCGAGAGGTATCGCCGGGCGGCGAATCGCTCTGAGAGGGGTCGCCGCCCGGCGAGGGGATCAGTAATCCACCTGGAACATGTAGTTGCGCTTGTCCAGGTCGTGGCCGCGCACGGCCTCGTAGTGGCGGGCCAGCCGGTCCATGAGCACGGCGATCGCCAGCGCGGACACCTCGCCGCGCAGCGCCGTCGGGATGCCGGGCAGCGTGAGGTCCGCCGTGTCGATGTGGAAGGTCTTCTTGGTCGCGTACGTGTCGAGGAAGCGCTTCGCCCGTTCGGCCATGGCCCGCGACGGGTCCTCGCCGAGCAGGTTGATCACCGCCACGTCGTCGTTGATCACCTCGAACGCGCCCTGGAAGAACTCGCCCGAGTTGAAGCCCGCCGCGTGCTTCCACTGCATCTCCTGCAGGAAGCACATGGCCAGCCCGTACGCCCAGCCATAACTGGGGCCCGACCCGAGCACATAGGTGATCGGCTCGTCCTTCAGCGCCTCGGCGATGACCCGCGCCCGCTCCTCACCCTCGTGCGCGGTGGCGACCATGGCCTCCGGGAGCGCGTCGAGGGCCCGGTCGAGCAGTGCCCAGTCGCGTTCCACCCCTGACCTGCGCAGCAGGGCGTAGGCCGCCAACTGCATGAACAGGTCGCTCTTGCCGGTGAAGGCCACGTCGGCCGCCTCGGCGAGCGGGCCACCCTCCTTGGTCACCACGGCCACGGTCGCGCCGGTGCTCTTGGCGTACTGCGCGGCGGCGACGGTCTCCTTGGTCTTGCCGGTGTACGAGGCGAGGAACACCAGCGAGCCGTCGCCCAGGCGCCGCGGGCGGCCGGTGTTGAGCTCGTCGCTCTGCAGCTTGTAGACGGGCCAGGTGCCTTCGTTCTCGAGCAGGTAGTGGCCCGGGTAGGCGGCGATGAGTGAGCCGCCGGCGCCCACGAAGAACACGTTGCGCAGGCCCCTGTCGATGGCGCCCGAGACGAGCTCGTCCAGCCGGGCGCGCTGGTCGAGCGTCTCGCGGGTCTTCTCGGCCAGGTCGGACTCGATCGGTTTGAGCGGCAGCAGGTCGGTCACGGATGTCTCCCAGTCCGTTTGAGAACGTTCTCAGTCATGCGTTGATAACGTTCTCACTCGTACCGAGAATGAGTCAAGGGGTCGCTCGATTACCCAGGTGGCAGCGTCTTCGCACCACTGCACAAGACGCTCTTCCACATAGCGAGAGAACGCGGTGCCTAGCCGTTCGAGGGTCGCGGTCACCAGTCGAGTTCTACGACTTCTACATCTACGGCACGGCCGCCGCGCTGGTGTTCAACACCGCGTTCTTCCCCGGCATGGCCCCGCGCCCACAGCCTCGGCGGCGTGCTGGGCGGAGCGGTGCCGCCGCTGGTCGCCACCGGCCTGCAAGTCGGCGGTCTTGTCACCCGGAGCGCCCCTCCAGCCGGTAGTACACCGTGAGGCGGTACCGAGCTGGAGGACACGATGGCGGATGGGTTCGCCGAGTATGTCGGGCAACGACATGAGCGGTTGTGCCGTACGGCGTATCTGCTGACCAGGGACTGGGCGACAGCCGAGGACCTGGTGCAGACCGCGCTGGTCAAGGCGTGGGGGGTGTGGCGCAGGATCGAGGCCGACCCCGACCGGTACGTGTACCGGATCCTCGTCAACACGCACGCCTCGTGGTGGCGGCGGCGCTGGCGGAACGAGGTGCCGACCGAAGTGCTGCCCGAGGGCCTGATCGAGCCGGGCTTCGAGACGAGTGTCGCGGAACGCTCGGCCCTCTGGGTGGCGGTCGGCGACCTGCCGCCCCGGCAACGGGCGGTCCTCGTCCTGCGCTACTTCGAGGATCTGACCCCGCAGCAGGTGGCCGACGCGCTCGGCTGTTCGGAGGGCAGCGTGAAGAAGCAGCTCAGCAGGGCGCTGGCGCGGCTTCGGGTGGATCCCGCACTGCACGAGCTGAAGATGGAGGCGCTTCCATGACCCAGTACACCGAGGACGACCTGCGGATGGTGTTCGCCGAGCACAGCGCCCGCGACGACGGGCGGGCGCCCCTGGTGAGCGAGATCAGGCGGCGGGGAGCCAGGACGCGGCTGCGCAGGCGGGTGACGACGGGAGCGGCGCTGGCGGGGGCCGCCGCGGCGGTCGTGGCCTTCGCCGGGGTGATGGTGCCGTCGCTCGGCGCTCCGATCGCGGGCTCCACGGCACACGTCCTGACGGCGACCGGACTCCCGCCGACCGTGACGAGCCCGCAGGGGCCGCTGTCGCTGCTCTTCGACCAGACCTACCGGGCCGTGGGGGAGAGGGTGCGGGTCACGTTCCAGCCGACCAGCGTCTACACCGGCTTCGCGATCAAGTGCGCCGATCCGAAGGTGTGGCTGCTGGTGCGGGACGCGAAGGCCACATGGAGCACTTTCGGCCGATGCGGTGTACGGGGGAGCGGCCTCGACATCCAGAACGACGAGAAGTCCGTGACACCGGACTGGCTGTGGGCACAGCAGACCCTGGAGATCTGGGTCTTCCCCGCCGACACGCCGATCATGGGCTCGCCCAGTTGCACGCTTGCCGACCGGCGGGAGGGGAGATGCGATCGACCGTGGGATCGCGAGGCGGTCCCCAAGATGCCGGAACGGCTGGCGGCCGAGCTCGGCCCTCAGAAGGGCAGCACCTGGACGCTGGGGATCTATGACAAGGCCGGCTCATGACCCGCGCCCCGTCTCTAGTCGAGCCAGATCCGGGCGAGGCGGCGGCGGGCGCGCGGGTCTTCGGTGAACGCGGTACGGCCGTGCAGGACCACGTCATTGTTGACGAGCAGGAGATCGCCCGGCCGTAGCGAGAAGCGCAGCACCAGGCCCTGATCGGTGAGGATCTCGTCGAAAGCGTCCAGGGCGGCCACAGCGCCTGGCGTCAGTGGTTTCCCGGCGGCTTCCTGGCCGCGTTCGATCCAGTGGCGGTTGTACTGGACCCGGACCCGGCCCGCCCGTCGCTCGAAGACCGGATAGACGCGGTCGAAGTCGGTGATCGTGCCCGCGCCGAAGTGGAAGTCCTCGTAGAGCTCCGGCAGCAGGTCGGGACGCTCTTCCAGAAGCCGGTCATGTACGGAGTGGCCGCTCACCATCAGCGACTCTCCGCCGCGAACGGCCGCGCGGAGGCAGAGCAGGCCGACCAGATGCGGCGGGCCGGGCGGGCCGCCCCGGTCGGTGTGGAAGGCGAGCCCCTGGTCGTCCATGCCTCTGCGCGGCTGATTCTCGCCGGTGGTCACCAGGCCGGTCTTCTGGGCGCGTGGCGTGCCGATGAGCGAGCCGAACGTGTAGCACAGCTGGTCGATCTGCTCCTCAGACCAGCCCTCGACCGGCCACCCCCGGATCACCATCAGACCGGGACCCTCTTCGAGGGCGGCCTTGGCCTTCTTGGCCGGCAGCGTCAGCGCTGAGGCGTGGAAGAGCGGTTGGTCGATGTGGTGCAGCCAGTCCGGTTCGCGCAGGGTGGACCTGGTCCATGCCATCGGGCCGCCTATCGGTGTCGCGTCGATCAACATCGTGGTGTCTCCCGGTGATCGTGCCGCCTGTACTACGGCGTACCCGGTTCACCGGTCTGATGCCGCCGCTGGGCCTTCACTCGATGAGCGGGCCAACGGTCAGCACGCCCCTGTACGCCCACGTCAGCCGATGGCCGGTTCGTCGTTCTGGTCGCCCTGCGATTTGACGGGCACGCGGGTCGCCATTTATCTTCATCGTTCAGATACTTAACTGAGAAGCTAATATGTCACTCCTGAGGGCCTGATTTCCGGGGCGTCCCCCCATGGGAAGGAGTCCTGCCATGGACGACTGGTATGTGGACGACCGCTGCATGAACTGCGATGCCGCCCGGCAACTCGCGCCCGACCTGATCGGCGAGGTCGGCGGAAGGTCGCAGGTCCTGCGCCCGCCGAGCGACGAGGCGGAGATACAGCGCCTCCACGCGGCCGCCTTCGCCTGCCCCACCCGCTCGATCCGCCCGGCATCCGGGCCGCTGGACCAGGCGCTCGACCCATTTCCGATGGCCTTGGGCGACGACGTACTGCTGTGCGGACACAACTCCCAGCAGACCGCCGGCGCCAACTCCTACCTGCTGCTGCGGCCTTCCGGCACGGTCATGATGATCGACACACCGCGCTGGAGCCGTGAACTCGCCGCGCGTTACGCGGCCTCGGGCCAGGTCACCGATGTACTGCTCACACACCGAGACCACGCCGCACACGGCCGCCGCTACGCGGACCATTTCGGCGCCCACCTGTGGATCCACGAGGGCGACCTCGACGCGGCACCGAACGCGGACAAGGTGATCCGAGGCCTGGAACCTCTGGAGATCGGCGAGGGCGTCACCGCCCATCCGCTGCCCGGCCACACCCCGGGCAGCGTGCTCTATCTCGCGGACGACCGATACTGCTTCAGCGGAGACAGCTTCTACTGGTCACGCACCACCTGCGATCTGGAAGTCGCGGACAGCGTGACCTGGTACTCCATCGAGGAACTGGCCGCCTCCCTGGCCAGGACGGCCGGGCGGCTGCGATTCCAATGGATCCTGCCAGGCCACGGTGACCGCCACCGCCTGACCGCCGACGAGATGTCCCGGCGGCTGCGAGCGCTGGCAGAACGTACGCGACTACTACGGCCCGGCCCGATCGACTTCACGGCAGTTCGCTGGTGAGGGACGATACACCATGACGATTCTGGGAACCCTGCTCAAGAACAAGCGCGCCGGCGAAGCTCATCTGGCCTGGAACCTCCCCGCCTTGGCCGGACCTGAGGTGCTGGGCCTGAACAGCTCCGATTTCGAACACGAGGGTGTGATCCCCAAGGCCCACGCCGGCAAGCGCGCCGGTGGCGAGAACCGCTCTCCCGCTCTTGCCTGGAGTGGCACACCCGAAGGCACAGCCCAGCTGCTGCTGGTCGTCCAGGACATCGACTCTCCCACCCGCATCCCGTTCGTCCACTGCGTCGCCCTACTCGAACCCGATCTCGTCGCGCTGTCCACCGGAGCCTTGAACGCGGGGAGTCTGGTCCAGGGAGTGCGGGTCCTTCGCTCGGGAATGGGGCGCGGCTACCTGGGCCCCGAACCGATCAAGGGACACGGCCCGCACCGGTACGTCTTCCAGCTGTTCGCCCTGCCCACCGCCATCACCTCGGCGGAAGGCGACGCGCCGCTCGACACCGCCAAGCCCAGGGCGGTGCTCGTCACCGCAATCGGCCCAGCCTTGGCCCGCGGCCGCCTCGACGGCCTCTACACGCGCTGAGTGGGTGTCACCGCATCACGGCCGGATCATCTCCGTGGTTACCGCGGGGTCCGGTCGCCCTTCGGTGCCGGGCCTCAGTGCTTTCTCATAGCAGCGGGTCAACGGCTGATTCGTGTACATCCCATAGCGCTCGCCAAGCACGTATCCGCTGTCTTCGTACAGAGCGATCGCCTCAGGCTGCTTGACGCCTGTCGCCAAGCGCACGGTCTGGTATCCCATCTCCCGGGCCAGGTCCTCCAGCGCCGCCAGAAGCATGCGGGCGATTCCCCGCCCACGGAATTCGGGCGCGACGTACATGCGCTTGAGCTCACCCATGTCCGCACCCGCCGGCTGAATGGCGCCACACCCGGCAGCACAGGTCCCGACGTAGGCGACGAGATAGCGAGCTCCCGCCTTGACAACAGACCGACCCTCGGCACCGTAACGGCGCACCAGCTCGGCGAACGCCGCATCGAGCAACCCGGCCAGGTCGGCATCGGCAACGGTCCGCTCCTCGATCAGCATGCACACATGTTATGAGCTGATTAATCCGCCGGCTGAACCGCTATCGGGACTCGGTGATCGGCACCACCTCCGCGCACCGGCGGCGATGGCGCAGTCAGCCTCTTGGGCCTGCTTTTGACACCCTTCGCTGTCCGGGACGGGAGTCCGAGCAAGCGCTGAGGCCTGTGGAGTCGGCTTCGACCTAAGCGGAGGCGATCGCCAGCCCGAAACTCAGCGGATGAAGCAGACGGAAAGCTTGCCCGTGACGGGGTCCTCGCCATAGTCGGACCAGTCCGCGTCGCCCGCGAACCGAGTCCAGTCCGCCTTACTGATGGTCTTCTGGTCAGCCATGCTCCCGCACATGGTTTCCACTGGATCCGCGACGATCTCCCGCAGATCGGCGAGGTTCCACACGGACAACCCCCTGTCGGGACTGGCCATCAGGGCGACTCCGCCATCAGCGTCTAGCGCCACGCTGTTGATCTCCTGCGTGTATCCCTTCAGGTTGGCCAGCCGGACAGGGCGGGCCGGATCGGAAAGGTCCCACAGAAAACCCGTGCCACTGCCACCGGCCATGAGGGCGGTCTTGCCGTCTGGAGTCAAGGCCACGTCGTACATGTCGGTTGCGGGCAGGGCCAGCATGGCGGCGTGAGTCGGATGCGTCCGGTCGTCGAGCCTCCAGACATCAGCCCGGTCCCGGTTCGCAACGACGATCGTACGCCCGTCCGCGCTCATGGCCGTCGCCTCGGCGAAGCCGGCAGGAAGCGCTAGATCGGCCCGTTTGACCGGCCGCACGGGATCAGCCAGGTCCCAGACGCTCACCGAATGGTCCTCGCCGGTGACGGCGGTCCGGCCATCCGCGCTCAGTCTCACATCTCCTATGTGGGAACCGTGGGCTTTGGTGATCGACAGGCGCACCGGACGAGAGGGTTTGGCCAGGTCCCACACGATGATATTGCCGCTGAAATCGGCCGTCATGGCGATGCGCGCGTCACGGGTCAATGCCACAGCCTGCACGCTGTTCGCGAAATCGTCTTCCGGCTCGCCCGGCAAAGTGGCGAGCCGGACTGGATGTGCCGGGTCCGTCAGATTCCACACGATCGTGGCGCCATCGTCGCCGCCGATCAACGCGGTGCGGCCGTCGAATGACAACTCCAGTGTGCTGACGCCTTTCTTGTTTCCCGTCAGGACGGCGAGCCGATCGGCTTTGTCGGTGAATGCGACCTCGGGATCAAGCCAGGTTTTGAGGTCCCACACGCCCACCCCATCGGTGTCCCCGGTGAGAGCGATCCGTCCGTTGCCGCTGAGAGCCACCCCATCGACGCCGCTACTGGCGAGCGAGTAGACGTCCGTACGACGCCACATGACGAGAGTGTCTATCAACCCTGCCCGGGTCTGCTCATCCGCGTGGATTTTGACCGCGGCCAATCCGAGGTCCTGTGCTTTGACCGGGTCGTCATCGCGGAGTTCCGCGGCATGCAGCGCGAGCCCGCGGGCCACCGCGACACGCTCCTGCGCCGATGCCCGCTCGTGCTCGCGCCACACCGCCGACCCCATGACCGCCAGGCATAAGACCAGCGAGGCGGCGAGCGCGACAGGGAGCATTCTCCCGAGCGGCCGGCCGCGTCCCGGCGCTTCGGCCGTGTCGTTCAACGTCTCTCCTTCAGAAACCTCGGCAGGCCGTGAGGCACGTCAGCTCGGACGATCGGTGAACTTCCTCAGGTCAGAGCGGCATGTACTTCATGCGATGAACGTACATATAGCTTGACCCACACGCAGAACCTACTACGCCATATTGATAAATTGAAGTTGGCTGATGCGGGAGAGGCTCTGGACATCGAGAGACTTGGCATAAGCGAATGGGCTGTGGGTGAGAGGCGGGCGATCGCTGATGTGGATCGAATTATTGGGGATATTCCGTAGCAGCCTTTTAGACGACAGTTGTCAATTCAGCCGAGCAGTTCGCGGGTGGCGGCGTTTTCGAGCCAGGCGGCGTATCGCTCGACCGGCCAGCCGCGGTGCCGGCGCAGTAGCTGGTGCATGTGGGGTGAGGCGAGCGCGTAGAGGGTGTCGGCCGCGGTAGTGGGATCGAGGCCGTCGCGGAGTGCGCCACGCTGGTGCAGCGCCGTCGTGAGGGCGAGATGCACCCGGTGGGTGGCATCAGCCCCGGCGTCGGCGGCGGCGCGCATGTCGGGGTCCGCGCCGGCCGCTTCGACGCTGACCATGATCAGGTCGCCGGCGCGTTCGAGTAGATGGGTGCTGTAGGTGATCAGTTGCGCGATCGTGGCCCGCGGGTCGACCTGGTGGCGAGCGGCGGTCATTTCGGGACGGTCGAAGACCCGTACCGGTTCCTCGTCGCCCACCGTGGCCACGCTCAGCGTATGGGTGAACAGCGCCGCCTTGGTCGGGAACGCATCGTAGAGCGTTCGTTCGCCGACACCCGCCGCGGAGGCGACCTCCCGCATCGTGGTGGCGACGTACCCGCGCTCGACGAAAAGCCGTGCGGCGGCGTCTCGGATGCGCGCACGAGTGGCCGCTGCCGACGCGGCGCGCGCCGCGGATCGATATGCCCTCTTGACGTCGCCGCCCATGCCCTTCATCCTACAGATATTAGCCGCAGTTGCACTGCGCCCAATATGGGGGTCCGATGACCAGCCCGATCCTGTCCGGCATCCATCACGTGAAGATCCCGGTTTCCGACCTCACTCGGTCCGTGCAGTGGTACGGGCAGGTCTTCGGTTTCGCCGTGACCACGGAGTTCCCAGAGGCCGACGGCACGGTGCTCGGTGTCGCCGGCACCGTGCCCGGTCTCGGCGACACCCAACTCACGCTGCGCGTCAACCGAGACGCCGCACAGGGATGTGTCGGGTTCGACCCGGTCAGCTTCGCCGTTGACGACCTCGCCGACGTCCATGCCTGGGCGGCCCACCTCGACACCCTCGGCGTCGCCCACTCACCGGTGATCGAGGCAACGGTCGGCTGGCTCCTGGTCTTCGACGACCCCGACGGGATCAGCCTTCATCTGTACAGCTGGGCGGGGCACGGCGTCGACCATTCTGACCGGCCCGGCTACGGACGAGCAGTTACCACTGCATGACCAGCGCATACGACGCCCAGTCGCAGGCCGGTCGCGCCGGCGGCCAGTACGCACTGACCACGATCACTGGAAGCTTGCCGTGGACGCGGCGGAGCGGAACGCCGGATGGTACGCCGGCGAGATCATCGCAGCCGGGGAGTGCTCAGGCGCGACCGCTGGGCTTGGAGGGTGCTCAGTCCTGTCCGGGGAACAGCAGTGACAGCTCCCGCGGATAAGCCGCGATCAGCCGCAGCTCGTCGTCCGTGAGCGGCCGTCCGGTCATCGCGTTGCAGAGCTGGACCAGCCGGAACGCCAGATCCTCCTCCCGCACCTCGACGCCGAGCCCGTCCATGACGTGCCTGAACCCGGCCTTCCCGCCGTACTCACCGGTCAGCACGACCCGCCCGCTGCGCGCGTGCCAGTCCTCGGGGAACGGCCCGAGCGTCGCCTCGTCGTACAACTCGTAGTTGCCGTGATCCTTCAGCGCCCCGTCCGCGTGAATGCCCGACTCGTGCGCGAACGCGTTCCGCCCCACCCCCACCTGGTTGTACGGCAGAGCCTGCCCGAACGCGTAACTCGCCCACAGCCCGAACCTGCGCGCCCATGACAGATCGATGGCGTCACCGATCTCCGCCTCCAGCCCGAAGCCGTGCTCGAAGGCGAGGATGGTGGACAGCAGGTCGGCGTTGCCGGAGCGTTCGCCGATGCCGTTCACGCAGGTGTTGATCCACGCGTCCTGCCCGGCCTCCAGGTCGCCGAGCGCGCCCGAGATGGAGTTGGCCACGGCCAGGCCGAGGTCGTTGTGGCAGTGCGTCTCGACCGGCATCCCGACGGCCGAGGCCAGCTTGGCGAAGCGCTCGCGGATCCGGTCGGGCGTGTCGCCGCCGATGGTGTCGCAGTAGCGGACCCGGTCGGCGCCCGCCTCCTTGGCCGCCAGCGCGAACTCCAGCAGGAACCCGTCATCGGTCCGCGACCCGTCCTCCGCGTTGACGCCCACGGTCAGCGCGCCCGCCGACTTGGCCGCCCGCACGGCCGCCGTCATCTCCCTGATGATCGCGTCGCGGTCGAGCCGGCCGCGGAACTTGTTCTGGATCATGTAGTCCGACGTGGAGATGGACAGGTTGTAGTGCTTCAGGCCGAGCGGCGCCGCCTTCTCCACGTCCTGCGGCACGCCGCGGCACCAGCCCGACAGTCGCAGCTCGCCGAACGCGCCCGCCTCGGCCAGCGCCGTCTGCGCCCGTACGTAGGGGACCTCATGGAACAGGAAGGGGAAACCGATCTCGGACTGAGCCACACCGAGTTTGGCCAGGTAGAAGTTGACCATGGTCTTGCCGAACTTCGAGAGGCCGGTGCGCGCGGTCTGCACGCCGTCCCGGTTGGTCACATCGAGGAAATGAACTTTGGGCATGCCCACACGTTGACACGCACATTCAATGTGTATCAATATTGATTTTCATCAACGTGGGAGGCTGGGCGTGGAGTGGATCGACGCGGCGACGGCGGCCGAGCGGCTCGGTGTGAAGCCCGCCACCCTCTACGCGTACGTGAGCCGCGGGGTGCTCAAGCGCCGCCACGGTGATGATCGGCGCAGCCTGTTCGACGCGGGGGAGATCGAGCAGCTGGCCCGGCGCGGGCGGCCGCGCAACCAGCCGCCGGAGCTGGTCATCGAGTCGGGCATCACCGCACTCGGCCTCGACCGCCCGTACTATCGCGGTCTCGACGCCCTCGACCTGGCCAGAACCACCGACTTCGAGACGGTGGCCGAGTGGCTGTGGACGGGAGACCCCGAGGTCTTCACCCCCGCCTCCGAGCACCACTCCGATACGGTCCACGGATCCGAGCACCGCTCCGGTACGGCCCTCGCCCCCGAGCACCGCTCCGGTATGGCCCTCGCCCCCGAGCACCGCTCCGGTACGGCGGACGGCTCCGGCTCAGCGCGCATGCCGCGTGGGCCTGGCGGAATGCCTGGCCGGATGCCCGGTCGAGTGCACGGCTGGGTGCGCGATCCCGAGACGTCGCAGGCCGCCGTCGCAGCTCAGCGCGGCCTGCCCGAAGGACTGCTGCCCCTGGACCGCCTCCAGGTGATCACCACGGTGCTCGGCGCCACCGACTCGCTCCGCTACCAGCTCGATCCCGCCTCCGTCGCCGCCACCGGCCGTCGCCTCATCTCCGGCCTGGTCGACGCCCTGCCGGCCCTCCACACCCCCGGCGGCGAGTCGATCGCCGAGCGGCTGTGGTCCCGCCTGTCTCCGCACTCCGCCAGCCCGCCCCTCCTCGCCGCCCTGCGGGCCGCGCTCGTGCTGCTCGCCGACCACGAACTGGCCGCCTCCACCCTGGCCGCCCGGGTGGCCGCCTCCGCTCGGGCCGACCCGTACGCCGTGGTGCTGACCGGCCTCGGCGTGCTCGGCGGCCCGCTGCACGGCGGCGCGTGCTACGCGGCCGAACGGCTGCTGACCGAGGTCAACGAGCCCGGCCAGGCCACCCGCGTGATCGCCGAGCGGGTACGCAGGGGCGAGCGCATCCCCGGCTTCGGCCACAGCGTCTACAAGAACGGCGACGCCCGCGGCAGCTTCCTGCTCGACCTGGTGGCGGAGGCCGCACCGGACCACGAACGCGTCGCCGTGGCGCGGGCCGTACTGGCCGAAGTCCGCCGGCGACGCCTGCCCGACCGGAACGTCGACTTCGCGCTCGCCACCCTCGTGGGCGTCGCCGGGATGCTGCCTGGGTCCGGCGAGGCGATCTTCGCGGTGGCCAGGGTGGCGGGATGGCTGGCCCACGCGATGGAGGAGTACGCCAAGGGCTCCCTACTCCGCCTCCGCGCCTCGTACGTCGGCCCGCTGATCAGGTGACGGCCCTGGACGTGCCCACCGATCAGACGACGGCCCGCAGCCGTGGAGCACGTCCGCGCTCATATAGCAGCACCGCAAACACGTGAGTCACGTCCGCGCTCATGTAGCAGCACCGCAAACACATGAGTCACGTCCGCGCTCAGATAGCAGCCCCGCACACACGTGGGGCGGGTCGCCGATCACGTAGGCCCCGCACAGGCGAGGCGCTTCCGCCGATCAAACACTCCTGTCCACATAGGCGGCCAACGCCCGTACCCGCTCCGCGTGCTCGTCGTGTCCGACGATCACCGGCGGCTCGTTGTACGGCATGGCGTCCGACGAACGCCTGAGCTTGATGTACTGCCCACAGGCGTCGATCGCGTACGGCTCCATGTCGTCCTGGAGCGCCCCGATCACCGTGATCCCGTACGTCTCGCCGATCCGGCGGAACAGCGCCACCGCCTCCCGCCGGTGCTCCTTGCCCAGGTTGCGGCCCAGTTCGTCGAGCACCAGGCACAGATGCCCGCCGCCGGACGACGCGATCGCCGCCGCGCACACCAGCTTGACCGCCTTCTCGTCCATGAGCGCGGTGTTGGCCCGCCGGTTGTACGGGACGTAGCCCTGGCCCTCGCCACGCCGCCACTTCGGGGTGACGCGCCATTGCCAGCGCTGTTCGGGGTCCGCGGGCGCCGGTGGCACCGGGAACTCCAGCGTCGCCCCATAACCTCCGTACGACGTGTCGAGCTGCTCGAACTCTTCCGCCACCCGCGTGAGCCTGGACTTGATCGCCGCCGTCAGCGCCGCCCGATGCACGGCCGTCGAGCTGGCCGCCTCCTCCGCGCCCTTGTCGGCGGCGGCCAGGTCGCGCTGCCGCGACACGACCTGCGCCTCGATCTGGCGGCGCTGATGCTTCTCGTACTCCTCCTGCCCGCGCAGATAGGAGGCCAGCGAGCCGCACACCGCCGTGAACGTCGCCTGCTCCCTCGCCGTGCTCCCCCCACGCTCGGACAGCAGGAACCGCAGCTCCTCCGGGATCTCCGCGTCCTCCTCGGGGAACGTGTCACGCAGCGCCTG
Source organism: Nonomuraea sp. NPDC049141 (assembly GCF_040648415.1). NCBI lineage: Bacteria > Bacillati > Actinomycetota > Actinomycetes > Streptosporangiales > Streptosporangiaceae > Nonomuraea > Nonomuraea sp. NPDC049141. The sequence continues at coordinate 299,760 of NZ_JBEZDR010000001.1, read as the reverse complement.
ATCGAAATGGCGTTCGGCCATGCGCCACCATTCCTCGGCGGTACGCGATCGTTCGTCCTCGGGCAGCGCCTTCAGCCACTCACGCGCCCCCTCGGCGGTGCCGCCCCAGTCGGCGGTCAGCGCCTCGACCTTGAGCGCCTCCCGCTCGCCGCTCACCCTGGTCTCGTCCTGACGCGACCGGGCCCGCTCGCCCTCGTGCCGCTGCCGCCGCCCCTCCAGGCGTTCGATCTCCATGTCCTTCGTACGGGCCCGGAAGTCGAGCGCGCCCGCCTGCCGCTCGGCCTCCGCCACCGCGGGCGCCAGCTCCTCCAGCGCCGCCGTCAGCTCGCCCAGCCGCGCCCGCCGCCCGGCCAGCTTCGTCTCCAGCTCGGTGAGCCGCACACCCGCTTCGGCCCCCTCCAGCCGCCGCTGACCCTCCGCGACGCCTTCCTCCCCATCTCGTACGGCCTGCGCAGCCGTCTCCTGGATGTCCCTGGCCCGGTTGAGCCGGTGCTCGGCGGCCTTGATCCGCGCCTCCCGGCCGGTCGCCTCCCCGTCGAACGCCCCCACCACGCTCACCCCGGCAGCGCTCACCAGCACCGACCCGGGCAGACCGGCCAGCGCGGCCACCGCGGCCTCAAGCTGACCGGCGTCGACGATCACCGCATGCTCATGCGGCCAACCCCGCAACTCCTCCAGCCCAAGCCCGCTCGCTCCGTTGGCCCCGACCGGTCCGCTCGGCTCAATCGCCCCAAGCTCACTTGCTTCGACCGCTCCTCGGGCGCCCTCGTGAGGCGCTTTACCAGCGGATCCGTTCTCGGGGCCGTGGGTGCGGGCGTAGTCGCGCGCCTGCTCGGCCACGTCCAGCGCGTCCAGGAGGCCGGTCGCCCCGACGCCGGCCGCGGCGAGCGCGTTGAGCTGCGCCGCGGCCGGACCGCCCTCGGCGTCGTCCAGCGCCGCCTGGGCGGAGGCCACCTCGCGATCGGCCACCCCCAGCGCCTTCAGTGCCTCGTTGAGCCGCAGCCGCGCCTCCCGCAGCTCCCGCTCGGCCGTGGGCACATCACGGCCGTCGGCGAACCTGCGCGTCTCCTCCAGCGCCGGAATCAGGCCGCGCAACTCGTCGGCGGAGTTCTCCGCCACGGCCCGGTCGGCGTCGAGCTTGGCGGCCCGCGCCTGCATCACGGCCAGCTCCTTGCGCGCCTCCGCCACCCGCCGGTCGAGCGTGTCGTCCTTCAGCGTGGCGATCTCGGCCTTCACCATGGAGATCGCCTCGGCCGCCGCCTCACCCGCGCCCCGGTGCCGTTCGAGCTCGGCCACCAGCAGCTCGTCCTTGGCCGCCGCGTCGTCCAGCTTGCGAGCCTGCCGCCCACGCCAGCAGCGCAGCGCGTCGGCCAGCCGGATCCGCGCTTGATCGCGCCGGTCGAACGTGGTCAGCAACGCCCTCGACTCCGCCTCGAACTCGGCCAGCCGATCACCCGCCTGCGCCGCCCGCACCCGCTTGGCGTGCTCGTCCCTGCGGGCCTCACGCTCCTGCTCAAGCTCGGCGTCGAGCCCGGTGAGGGCCGCGATGGCCTCGAACACGCGCTCCGGCGAGATCTCGTTGAGCGGCTGGGAGAGCAGGTTGGTGGCGACCTTGCTCCGGACCGAGGTCGACAGGAACGACACGCAGCGGATGCGGTCGCCGTACAGCACCTTGGTCAGGTCGCGGGCCACCACGTCGCGGCGCCCGGCGGACTTGGGCAGCGTCGCCCACATCTCGTCGGCGCGCACCACGCGCTCGGCCTCGGATGCCGCGGAGGCCAGGTGTACGCCGTCACGCCAGCGGATCTCCAGGTGGGGTGCCTCCTGGTTGACCTTGAGCCACACGGTGACGGCCCCGCCGGACGTGTCGGGCACGGCGAACAGCTCACCGCTCTCGGGGCCGGACTCCGCGGCTTCCGGCCCCGCGCCGAGTCGGGGAGACCCGGCCCCGGGAGCCGCGGAGCCGGGGGAAACCGAGGCCAGCGCCTCGACGAGGTCGGTCGGCACCGCCTCCGCAGGGGTCGTGGGCTGTTCGGTGGGGTGCGACGGGAGGTCGAAGGAGGCGCCCGGCGGGCCGAAGACACCGACGATGTAGCCGTGGTCGGCGCTGGCCCACTGGCGGGCCCCGGCGCCGCTGGCCAGTTCGGCGTTGAACAGCAGCTCCGACACCGCCTTGGCGCCCGAGGCGAAACGCCACTGCTCGTCACCCAGCAGCGCCGTGATCGACGCGATGAACGACGACTTGCCCGCACCGTTGGAGTCCTTGGGCCCGGCGCCCGCGACGACGATGAGCGTGCCGGGGACGGTCGGCACCGGATGGGTCGAGAGCCGTGAGATGTTGACCGCCTGCATGGCGATCAGCACCCGGTCCCCGACGACGTTCTCCACCTGCGCCACCTGTGACCCCCGTAGCCCTTCCGTTTCTCCGCGCCGTCCCCGGCTGGGGTTGGTGCTTGTTGCTTGCATTGCGCCGCCCCTGGTGGGGGCTGACGTTCGTGGCCTGTGCCGCGTCGCCCCCGGCAGGGGCCCACCCTCGTTGCCTGCCAGGTCCGGGCGGCTACCCGGCCGATCTTCGAGCTCGTACGGCCGCGGCCAGCGGGCTGTGCGGTCCGGCCGCCAGGATCAGCTCCTCCTGCAGCCGTCGCCGCGCCGCCGGAGTGAGCCGGTGGAACTGCGGCCCCGGCGCGTAGCCGCCCGCCTCCTCGCCCGCTTTCACCTGCGTCAGCAGCCCGGCGTGTCGCAGCACCCGCAGCGCCGCCTCCAGCTCGCCGATCGGTAGCTGGGTGTGGCGGCGCAGCTCATCGACTGGAGTGGGATGCGGCGACAGCCAGGTGTCGTCGGGCAGCAGCCCCTCCGCTCGCGGGATCGCCACCGAATGCACCAGCACCAGCGTCAACACCGCCCGCTCACTCTCACCAAGCCCCGACGCGGCCCCTGACCCGACCACAGACTCCGGGGCGAGTTCGTCGCGGTAGACGTCGTCGTAGCCGGAGGTCCATCGCTCGCGGTGCTGGATCAGTGTCCGGCCGCGCCGGGCGAGCATCTCGCCCAGCGTGTGACGGAGCGCGGGGTCGCGGAGCCCGCCGAACCTGGCCTCCAGCACCGGCTCGGCCCCATGCTCCACCGCCATGAACGCCGCCACCAACTCGGCCCGCCGCCGCTCGTCATAACCGCCCAGCAGATCGTCGAACTCCGCCTCGCCCCCCTCGACCCGACCCGCCGACATCGCGGGATCCGCCGTTCGCATAGGCTCTTCCGCGGTCGCCACCGATGGCTCTTCCGTGCTGGCCGTCACCGGCGGTCTTTCCGCGGCCGCCACCGACAACTGATCTGTGTCGGTCGTCGGCGAGGCTTCTTCCGCGGCTGCAGAAGAGGGCTCTTCTATGGCGGCTGCCACGATGTCGGCGTCCGCCACCACCTTGAGGTCGCGGTGTTCCGGCACGGGGATGCGCCGGACCAGTTCCTTGAGCTGGGCGTGCGACTCGACCGGCCACAGGGCACAGCGGGGGCCCAGCGAGACCACGCCGTCGGACATGACGATCCACGCCGAGTCGTGCAACCGGCGCAGTGCCCCGACGGCCCAGTTACGCATCAGGTCGTCGGAGCGGCCGATCAACGCCCGGTAGGTGTCGAGGATCAGCTCAGCCGGCGCCGGAGTGCCCGGCCATGGATCGACGGACAGGTCGCTCCAGCAGCACTTGAGCGTCGCCGCCAGCACCCGCCGGGTCTCGCCCGCGCGCTCGACCGGGACCGGGGGCACCTGGTATTCGTCGAGGAGCGAAGGGGTGGCCGAATCGGGCCACACGGGCAGTGCCTGACCGGTGGAGTCGGGGCGCGTGAGCCGTACCATTCCGGGAGGCGCGGCGACACCGGCCCCCAGCCGCAGTGGCCCGCCCGACCGCGCTCGCGCGTGAGCGACCGCGCCGTCGCCCAGCGGGCGACGAGCACCGGCACCCGCCGAAGCGCGGCCCGCATCAACACCGCCCGAAGAGCGGCCCGCATCATCAGACGCCGCAGATTGACGAGTGCCGCTCATGAGATGCGCTCCAGGTAGCCGTGCGACAGCCAGGCCGGTTCTTCCCCTGGCGAGATCGTGAGATCGTCGGCCCACACCAGCCGATAAGGCAGCTCCGGCCGCAGATCGACCGTCGTCAGATCGGCCAGCAGCCGCCGCGCCGACGGCCAGTCGGACCGCAGCACGCCGGCCAGCGCCACCCGCGACGACGACCCCAGCAGCGACTCCGCCACCTCGGTCAGCCGCTCGATCGCCGCGCTCGGTGAGGAGCCGAGCGAGTCCTCCGGGCCTTGGTCGGGAAGAGTGGAGCGCGGGGGAGTGGGCTGGGCCGGGGCAGGGCGGGGCGCCTCGTCGACCGCGCGGGCGATCGCCGCCGGGTCGTGCCAGGGCGCCGGAGCGTCGAACACGAAGCCGTCGAGCACCGCCGCGAGCCGCTCGCGCGAAGCGGTCTGCGAGAACGTGCGCCACGTCTCGGTGGGCAGCAGGGTCAGGTTGCGGGTCGTGCCCGCCGAGTCGGCCAGGCGTCCCGCCGCCCGCCGGGAGGCGTCGCTGTAGGCGTAGATGGCCGCCCGCAGGTCGGTGCAGACCCGGTCGAGCACCGGCCAGCGGGTCAGGATCGTGCCGTGCAGGCTCTGTGCCCGGCGCGCGATCTCCTCGGTCCCCCACAGCTTGGGCGCCTGCTCGCGCAGCTCCTCGATCGTGCCGGTGGTGAGCGTGATCAGCTCCAGCGCCCACAGCCGGAACGCCCTGGCCAGGTTGGCGGCGCTCTGCCTGGCCTCCTCCATGGTGGTGCGCGGGTCGGCGACGTTGAGGTCTTCGAGCGCGAGCAGCCGGTGCATCTCGGACTGGCCGCCGTCGTCCATCATCCGCCTGATGAACATCAGCCCGACCACGCTGGTGAACGACGCCCGATAACGCAACTGGTTGGGCTTGGGGAACACCTCGCGGATCGCGCCCAGCCCCTTGAGCACGCGCAGCCGGTTGTCGAACTGGTCGCCGGGGTAGGCGCGGCAGGCGAAGCGCATCTGCTCGTGCGTCAGCCACTCCTCGCCCGCCTCCGCGAACGCCGCGAACAGCGTCTCGGCGATGTCGACCAGGGCCGGGTCGTCGACGACCGCGCCGCTGTCGCGGGCCAGCGCCGCGAACATCCGGCGGTAGGTCGACAGCACCGCCTCCTCCGAGAGCGCGGCGTCGAGAGTCAAGAGCTGTTCGGGCACGGGCACTAAGGTACGGCTTCCGACCGACAATCTTGGCCTGACCTGACGCGCTTACCTGCGGGTAGTCAGGGCCGCACGCTAGTGTGCTTCAGGGTAATACGGGGGCAAACGTTAAGTAATCGTACGTACGGGGTGAGTGACGCATTGCGTATCCACGTACTGCGTGGAGACCGCGCTACGGCCGTGATCGCCGGTGTGGTGGCCGCGATCCTGGTAGCCGTGGCGGCCGTCTTCGGCGTGGGCGTCTCCAGCGCCAATCCCAAACTGGCCGACGTCGGCGCCTGGCTCTGGACCAAGGCCCGAGGTAAGATCGTGCACGTCAACGGCCTGTCCGGCGAGGTCGACGGCTATCTGAACAAGAAGTCGGCCACGCAGCTGCGCGTCGTTCAGGACGGCTCGAACGTGCTGCTCGTCGACGACGGCAGCGGCTACGTCAGCCGGATCGAGCCCAGCCAGCTCAGCGTCGCGCAGACCCGTAACTTCGGTACGGCCGGACTGCAGATCGTCGTCTCGGGCGACGCCGGGTACGCCGTGGATCCGGCGGGCAAGGTTCAGCCGATCGACCCCGCCACACTCAACTCGGTCGGTGCGCCGCTGTCGCTGCCGGGCCCGCTCGGCTCGGCCCGGATCGACGGCGGCGGGCGGCTCTGGGTGCCGGTGACCGCGAAAGGCGAGGTCGTACCGGTGACCAAGGGCGTCGCCGCGACCGCCCTCAAGGTCGGCGAACCGGGCGAGGAGCTGGCCGTCACGATCGCGGGCGGTCTGCCGGTGATCGTCAACACCCGCGCCGCGACCGCCACGGTCGTCGGCGCCGACGGCGGAGTCGGCGAGATCACACTGCCCAAGGAGGTCGCCCAGGCCGCCAAGGGCGGCGTGCTGGCGCCGGCCTCGACCGAGGGCTCACTGGTGCCGCTGCTCACGCCCGGCGACTCCGGGCTCCTCGTGGTGGTCGACACGGCGTCGAACTCGGTGCTCAACACCAAGTTCGCGGTGAAGGACCCGGCCGCGCTCGGCGTGCCGCAGGTGCTCGGCTCGAAGGTGTACGTCCCGGACCGCAGTACGGGCGGCCTGATCGTGTGGGACAGCGCGGCGGGCGGCCGGCCCACCACGCTCCAGGTGGCTCAGGGGCCCGGTCAGGTCGACGTGTTCGTCAAGGACGGCCTGCTCTGGGCGAACGACGAGGACGGCGACAAGGCCGTCGTCATCGACACCGAAGGTCGCAAGCACGACGTCGACAAGGACGACTCGGACGTACCAGGACCCACCAACACGCCCAAGCCCAAGCAGACCCCGCGGCCCGACCCGACGAACACCGACACCCGGCCCGACCCGACCAGGACGGCGGAACCGACCAGGACGGCCGACCCGCGCCCGACGCAGACGGACGCCCCCGAGCCATCCCACAAGCCCACCAAGACGCCGACACCAACGCCGACACCAACGCCGACACCAACGCCGACACCAACGCCCAGCGCGCCCACCAAACCGGGCGCCGTCAGCGCCAAGTCGGGCCCCGGTCACGTCAGCGTGAACTTCAGCCCGTCCAGCGGCGGCAAGGTCGACCGGTACACGCTCAAGGTGTCCGGCGGCGACGGCAGGACCACGCCGCAGTCGGTGGACGGCGACGGGCCGTTCCAGTTCGAGTTCTCCGGGGGGAGCTGTGACGGCGAGTACACCTTCACGGTCGTCGCCCACTGGTCCGGCGGCGAGGTCGAGTCGGAGCCCAGCGCCGGGGTCAAGCCCTGTGTGGCCCCCGGCAAGCCGGCCAACTTCGCGGCCAAGCCCAAGAACCGCGGCGCCGAGCTGACCTGGGACGCCCCGGCGAACGGCGCCGAAGGCGTCACGTACGTGCTCTCCGGCGCGGCTGCCAATGACAGCATCAAGGGCACGTCGTTCACCGCCGAAGGGCTCAAGAACAACCAGAAGCACGAGTTCACGCTCAAGGCCAAGAACGACGCGGGGGAGAGCCAGGACGCCGCCACGACCGACGTGGACCTGGCCTATCCGAAACAGCAGTACCAGAACGTCAGCAACAACGACACCAACACGCTCATCCGCCCCGGTCCGTCGACCGGCGGCACTGAGACGGGGAAGATCCCGCAGGGGCAGTACATCACGCTGACGGTGATCTGCCAGGTCAAGGGCGCGGCCTACACCGACAGGTCCACCGGCAAGTCCAGCGACATCTGGAACCGGATCGAGTCGTCAGCGGGCAACGGCTACCTCAACGACACACTGGTGGCCACACCGGACGGGGGCGGGTTCCCGGAGGCTCCGCTCTACGAATGCACCGACTGAGATAGGGGAACCTCAGTTGTACAACGAGCAGACGCAGCAACCGCAACAGCTGGCGGCACAGTTCGCCCAGCGCTTCCAGATGCTGGCCCAGAACATCGAGCGCATCATCCGCGGCAAGCACGAAGCCATCGAGCTGGCCCTGATCTGCCTGTTCTCCGAGGGTCACCTGCTGATCGAGGACGTGCCCGGCACCGGCAAGACCACGCTGGCCAGGTCCATCGCGGCCAGTGTCGACGCCGAGTGGCGGCGCATCCAGTTCACGCCCGACCTGTTGCCCAGCGACATCACCGGCGTGTCCATCTTCAATCAGGCGCACCAGAAGTTCGAGTTCCACCAGGGCCCGGTGTTCGCCAACATCGTGCTCGCCGACGAGATCAACCGCGCCTCGCCGAAGACGCAGTCCGCGCTGCTGGAGGTCATGGAGGAGCGCCGGGTCACGGTCGACGCCGAGCCGCACCCCGTACCCAGGCCGTTCCTGGTGGTCGCCACGCAGAACCCGGTCGACATGGACGGCACGTACCCGCTGCCGGAGGCGCAGCTCGACCGGTTCCTCATGCAGATCTCCGTCGGCTATCCCGACCACGTGTCGGAGGTCGAGGTGCTCAAGGGCATGCCCACCGGACCACAGGTCGAACGGCTGCCCGTGGTGGCCCGCGCGTCGGACGTGGCCGGGATGATCGACTTCGCCACCCGCATCCACGTCGCCGACCCCGTCTACGACTACATCGTCGCCCTCTGCGCCGCCACGCGCACCAACCCCAACCTGCGGCTCGGCGCCTCCCCGCGCGGCAGCCTCGCGCTGCTGCGGGCCGCCCGCGTCAAGGCCGCCGCCGCCGGACGCCACTATGTCGTGCCGGAGGACGTCAAGGCCCTGGCCGTCCCGGTGATCGCGCACCGGCTGATCCTCACCCCCGAGGCCGAACTACGCGAGGTCACCGCGGCGAACGTGCTCGGCGAGCTCCTCGCCGGGATGCCGGTGCCGCAGGCGGCCTAGGTGCTGACACCGCTGGGCTGGGGCACGCTCGCCGGTTCGGCGATCCTGTACGCGGCGGGGTTCGGGCTCGGCTACCCCGAACCCGTCGTGCTGGCCACCGGCGGGCTGCTCGCGCTCACCGCCGCCCTCGCCTGGACCGCCCCCAGCCCGAAGCTGGAGGTGCACCGCGAGGTCACGCCGCTCAAGGTGGCGCGCGGTGACGCGGCCGTCGCGGTCCTTCACGTACGCAATCTCGGCCGCCGGGGCCTGTCGGGGCTGCGCGCGCAGGACCGGATCGGTACGGCCGAGCACACGGTCGACCTGCCCCGCCTGCCCAGACGCGCCGCCAGGACGGTGTCGTACCCGCTGCCCACCGGCGTGCGCGGCGAGATCCCCGTCGGCCCGCTCCAGCTCGTCCGCGCCGACCCGCTCGGCCTCACCCGCAGGATCAGGCAGTACGGCCAGGCGGCCACGCTCCTGGTCCGCCCCCGCACGGTCGCGCTGCCGGTGCCCCCGTCGGGCCGGGCCCACCACCTGGAGGGCCCCACCAGCGACAACGCGCCCAGCGGCACGGTCACCTTCCACACCCTGCGCGAGTACGTCGTCGGCGACGACCTGCGCCACATCCACTGGAAGTCCAGCGCGCGCACCGGCACGCTCATGGTGCGCCAGCTCATCGACGCCAGCCTGCCCACCACGACGGTCGTCCTCGACACCCGCGACCTCACCGAACTGGCCGTGGACGCCGCCGCCTCGGCCGCCGTCGCCGCCGCCAGGTCCGGCTTCCCGGTGCGGGTGCTCACAGGCGAGGGCCCTCTCGCTGAGACCAAGTCCGATCCCGAGCTCGTGCTGGACCGCCTCGCCCTTGTCGGGTCCGCCGGTACGGCCGGCATCGGTGAGGCGGTGCGACTGGCCCGGGGCGGCTCGTTGGTCGTGGTCACCGGAGACCCCGCCGAGGCCGCTCGGGCTTCGGGGGCACGGCGGCGGTTCGACCGGATCATCTGCGTGTATCTCGGCACAGGTCCGCTCAGCGCCCCCGGCGTGACGGTCGTCCCCATCGCGGAACTGGCCACGCTACCGCTGGCCTGGGGCACACGATGAAGCGCCGCCGAGCAGAGCCCGGCGACGGCCCTCAGCCGGGCCCTGGCCCGACCCCGGCCTCCCCACCTCCGCCGCCTCTGCCGCTGCCTTCGATGCCGGCGCCGCCTTCATCGGCCGCGCCTTGGACGCCCGCGTCAATGGCGCCCCCGTCGGCCATGCCGCCCATGCCCGCAGCACCCACGATGGCGTCATCTCCGATGGGGCCCCCGCAGATGGGTCTCCCGTCGGCGACGCCACCGACGCCACCGACGTCGGCGACGTCGGCGCAGTCCCGGATGCCCGTACCCCCGCGGACCGCTGCCTCTCCGGCCGGTGGGGCACGACGTGACGGTGGCCCCGTATGGCGGCGGCTCGCGGGGTTGGTCGTCGTGGCCGCCGTCACCGGGGTCGGTGGGTGGGGGTTCCATCGGGTCTTTCCCGGCACCGAACTGCTTCTGGCCGTCGTGCCGGCCGCGACCGTGCCCGCCGTCGTGGCCGCGCTCATCTGGCGGCGGCCCCTCTGGCTGGCGCTGGTGCTCAACCTGGTCCTGTGGTTCGCGGGGACCGTACCGCTGTACAAGGGCGTCGCCCCCGGCCTGCTCGCGGACCTGGCCGACTCGTGGCGGGCGCTGCTCACCACGCTCCTCCCCGCCCAGCCGGAGCCGCGGCTGCTCATCCTCGTGCACACGCTCGTCTGGGCCGCCGCCGTGGTTGCCGCCGAGACACTGACCCGCACCAGGACCCGCCTCAACGCCGCGCTGCCCGCGCTCGTCGTGTACGGGGTGGCGCTCCTGTTCGGCGTGGACGGCGAAGGCTCGAACCTGCCCTTGGCCGCGGCGATCGTGGTGCTCATGGCGGCCCTGGCTCTGATCCGGGACGACCGCTCGCCGCTGTGGCTGCTCGCGGGCATCCCGGCCGCCGCCGCGCTGGCCGCCGTCGCCCTGGTCGCCGGGCCGCTGCTGCCCATCGCCGCCGAGCCGTACAACCCGAGGGACGACGCCGAGCTCCCACCCCCGATGCGCGTCGACAGCGTCAGCCCGCTCGATCGCGTGTCGGCCTGGCTGCAGCTCCCCGACCGGGACCTGTTCACCGTCAAGGCGGCCAAGCCGCTCAACTGGCGGCTGGCCGTACTCGATCGCTATGACGGCGTCCGCTGGACGTCCGGCGCCCGCTTCCAGCCGACGGGCGGCCGGGTGCCCGCGGGGGACTGGACGGGCAAGGCGCAGACCGTACGCCAGACGATCACGTTCAGCGGCCTGCCCGGCACGTGGCTGCCCGGCGCGGAACGTCCCGTCGAGGTCGACGGCGTGCGCGGGCTGGCGGTGGATCCGGGGAGCGGGGCGCTGCTGGCCGCGAGCAGGCCGGACAAGGGGTTCACGTACGAGGTGACGTCGCGGGTGGCGGAGCCGTCCAAGGCCGACCTGCTCGCGGCCACGCCGGTCGGTGATCCCGCGCTGACCGCGTTCCCGGCCGGGCCTCAGGAGGCGCTGTTCCGCAAGCTCGCCCAGCAGGCCACCAAGGGCGCGGACGTGCCGATCAAGCAGGCGTACCGGCTGCAGAACTACCTGCGCACCAACGCCACGTACGACGTCACCGCGCCGCCGGGGCACTCGCTCAAGGGCCTGGAGTTCTTCCTGGAGACCACGCACAGGGGGACGTCGGAACAGTTCGCGTCGACGTTCGCGCTCATGGCCAGGACGCTCGGGCTGCCGTCGAGGGTGGTGGTCGGGTTCCGGCCGGGGCAGGCGTCCGGCGGGGTTTATCACGTTAAATCGGGCCACGTCATGGCGTGGGCGGAGATCAAGTTCGACCGGCTCGGCTGGCGGCCGTTCTACCCCACGCCCGGCCGTGGCGGCGCGAAGGACGACCACGACGTGGTGTCCTCCGCGATCAAGGAGAGCGAGGAGTTGGAGGGCGAGTTCACCCAGGGCACCGTGAACAAGCCGAAGCCCGGCCAGAAGACAACGGAGGGGGACAAGCCCTCCGCTGGGCCGACGCTGTGGGTGATCGTCCCGGCGGTGGGTGCAGGGATCCTGGTGGTGTACGCGGGCACGGCGATGGTGCTGCCGTGGTGGCGCAGGCGGGCGCGCAGGAGAGTGGCGGGTGCGGAGCGGCGCGTGCTCGGCGCCTGGTGGCAGACCTGCGACGACCTCGGCCTGAAGGGGGAGCGGGCACTGACCGCCGAGGACGTGGTGGCCCGGCATCCCGCCGACATATCCGCCCATCTCCGGCCACTCGCCGATATTTCCAACTTCGTCCGCTACGCCCCCGACGCCGTCGCCCACGAGGCCGCCGACGCGGCCTGGCGCCACAGCGACGCCGTCCGCCAGGCCGTACGCGTCAGAACGCCCCTAAAAACCCGCCTCCGCAAGCGACTGCTCCTGCGCTGACAAATCAGCGTCATTTGACCCAAGCGCGATTCCGTGACATTGAAGAGTCTGGGACTGTCACTCCTTCGGGGAATCGAAAAGGGGCAGTGATGCCGAAGCTCTCACGTAGCGACTGGTATGACCTATCACGCGACACCAATTGGACCTTCCGCTATGTCACCGAAGAAGAGGTCTTCCCGGAGGAGTTATCCGGCTCCCATCGGGTTTCCGGTGAGGCATGGACGCGGTGGGACGAACCGTACAAGATCAGCTACCGCGAGTACGTCCACAACCAGGTCACCAAAGACACCGCCACTTACTCGCTGAAGAACGCGATCAGCCGCTCCAAGCTGTTCGACCAACTGGATCCCGGCTGGAAGTCGGTGATTCTCGCGCACTACGGGGCCATCACGATGCCGGAGTACCTGGCCGCCATCGGAGAGGCGCGCATGGCGCGTTTCGGCAGGTCGGCGGCCTGGCGCAACACGGCGACCTTCGGCGCGCTGGACGAGATGCGGCACGGCCAGATCCAGGCGTTCTTCCCGTACGGGCTGCTGGACAAGGAGCCGCGCGCGGACTGGGCGTTGAAGGCGTTCCACACGAACAACTGGGTGGTGCTCGCCGTCCGGCATCTTTTCGACGACATGTTCGTCGCCAACGACGCGGTCTCCATCGCGCTGCAACTTACCTTCACCCTGGAGACGGGCTTCACGAACCTGCAGTTCCTCGGCATGGCGGCCGATGCGATGGATGTCGGCGACCTGGAATTCGGGGCGCTGATCTCCAGTATCCAGACCGATGAGGCGCGCCATTCCCAGCAGGGCGAGCCGACCATCAAGGTGCTCATCGACAACGGGCACAAGGAATGGGGACAGTTTCTGATCGACCACATGTTCTGGCGTTCCTGGAGAGCGTTCGCGGTGCTCACGGGGCTGTCGATGGATTACTACACGCCGCTGGAAAGCCGCCGGATGTCGTTCAAGGAATTCATCGAGGACTGGGTCGTCAAGCAGTTCGCCGAGCAGTTCCGCGACTTCGGCCTGGACTATCCCTGGTACTGGGACCAGTTCATCGACGAACTCACCTGGTACCACCACGCCATCCACCTCGGCGTCTGGAACTACCGGCCCACCGTGTGGTGGAACCCGGACGCGGGTGTCTCCGCCGACGAACGCGAATGGCTGGAGGAGAAGTACCCGGGCTGGAACAGCACGTTCGGCCGCAACTGGGACGTCATCCAGGACAACCTGCGCAGCGGGAACACCGCGGCGACCTTCCCCCAGACGCTGCCGATCACCTGCAACCTCTGCCAGATCCCGATCGTCCGCGCGGCGGGCGTCATGGCGGGCGCGCTCGACTCGGCCGCCCCGCTGCGGCACACCCACAACGGCCGGACGTACCTGTTCTGCTCGGAGCCGTGCAAGTGGATCTTCACCCGACGGCCGGAACGGTTCGCCGGGCACAAGTCGCTCATCGACCGCTTCCTGGCCGGCGACATCGTTCCGCCCGATCTGGCCGGAGCGCTCGCCTACATGGGCCTGTCCGAGGCCGAGCAGGGCCGCGACGCCACCGACTACGCCTGGGCGTTCGGCCCGGCCGCCGAATGAGGGGGATCTGATGGCGTTGCTACCGCTGAGCGCGAATTTCGAGAACGACGTCTTCGCGATGCTCGTCCCCGTCGATGATCAGGACACGGCGCGGGTCGTCGGCCAGAAGATCGCCGAGCTCGCGGTCGGCCACCGGGTGGCGGCCAGGTCGGCCCCGATCCGCGTTCGCCATGAGGGCCGCGTGCTGCCGCCCGAGCAGCGCATCGGCGAGGCGGGGGTGGGGCCGCTCGATCACGTGGAGGCGTTCTTCGATGAATCCTGAGGAGCTGTCCTGGACGGGCGTCTGCACCCTCGACGAGCTGTGGGAGGGCGACATCGCCGAGGTCACGGTGGGGGAGGACCAGGTGCTGCTGGCCCATCTGCCGGGCGGCGAGTTACGGGCCTACCAGGGGATGTGCCCGCATTCGGAGTTCCCGCTGGCCGAAGGCGAGTTCGACGGCGAGGTGCTCACCTGCTCGGGCCACGGGTGGGAGTTCGATCTGACGACCGGCCAGGGGAACAACCCGGACACCTGCCGGCTGTACACCTTCCCGGTCCGCCTGGACGGCGAGCGGATCTACGTAGCCGTGCCGGCCGACGGCAGGCGCCACCACAACCGATGCCGGGGATGAGGAGCACCGTCGTGGCCGATGACCGCGAACAACTGGTGGGACCCGTGGCCAGGGGATTCGATCCCGAGGTCGTGGAGGCGCTGGTGACCGCGCTGGAGAAGGACAATCCAGACAAGGAACTCCGCGTCGAGGACCACGGCGGCTACGTCCGCATCCACGCTCCCCACCTGCTGCGCCTGACCCGCGCCAGCCTGGAGGAAGCCGCGGGGCACCCCTTCCCGCTGGCAGGACTCGAACCCGCGATCGCGAGCTTCGCGGGCCGCATGCGCTACATCGGTGACGACGAACTCGTCTGGTACCTGACCAGGGAGGATTGACCATGGCCACGACCCGGCGGCGTACCTGGAGCCTGTTCGACGGCGAACGCCGCAGACCCACCGAGTACGACATCGTCACCCGTGGCTTCCACTACCACTTCGGCCGCCGACCGGCCCCGTTCGACCTCGACCCCGGCAGCGCGATCAACCAGTGGTACCTGCGGCACCGGGAGGGATCGCCCCTGCAGGCCCCCGACTGGGAGGGTTTCCGCGACCCCGCGCAGCTCAACTACCGGCGCTACATCGCGCTGCAGCACGAACGCGAGATCTATGCCGAGGGCGTCGTCGACAGCTTCGAGGCCGAGGACCACGACGCCCGCCTCGACCCCGCCTGGGTCGCCGTACTCGGCCGCCTGTACCTACCGGCCCGTTTCGCCTTCCACGTCCTGCAGATCACCAGCGAGTACGTAGGCCAGCTCGCCCCGAGCACCGCCATCATGAACGCGGCACTGTTCCAGGGCGCCGACGAACTACGCGCGCTGCAATGGATCGCCTACCGGGCCAAGTCACTGTCACGCACCCACGGAGCCGCACTCGCCGACGGGAGGACGGCCCGCGCCCTCTGGGAGGACGACCCGGCCTGGCAGCCCGCCCGGGAGACCCTGGAGCGGCTCCTGCTCGCCTACGACTGGGGCGAGGCGTTCACCGCGCTCAACCTCGTCGTCAAACCCGCCTTGGACACCCTGCTCAAGCAGTGCTTCGCCGATCTCGCCCTGGCCAACGGCGACGGCCTGACCACGCGACTCCTGCGCGACTCCGGGGCCGACACCGCCCGCAGCCAGGACTGGAGCTCGGCGCTGACCCAGTACGCCATCGCCGCCCGCCCGGAGAACCTGAAAACCCTCACCGAATGGGAGGACACCTGGCGACCCCGTGCGATGGCCGCCGTCGAGGGCCTGGCCACACCGTTCTCCACAGCCCCGAACCCCGCCGACCCCGGCGAGGTGGTGACCGCCGTCAGCGCGGCGGTCGACCGATTCCGCGCGCGCTGAGGCTTGTCGAGCAAGGTTTGCGGGTGCTGCTCGATCCGTCATGGGGACGACGGCAGCACCCGTATCGGAAGAACGCCTCAGTTCACGTACGCCCACAGGTCGTAGGTGTAGAACATCGGGTTCTCGGGCTGGTGGGTGCTGCACCACCAGGTCTGCCAGCGTCCGGTCTCCTGGCCCGATCGGCCGAAGCTGATGCAGACGTCATAGGGCAGGTTGGTGTAGACGACTTGGAGCGTGGACGAGGCGTGCGCTGGCGTGCTCGTGACCAGGGCGGGCGCCAGGGCGGTGACCGCGAGAAGCGACAAGGCGGTGATTCGGCGACGCACCAGTTCTCTCCTCAGGAAGAGCCGGAAATCGCGAAGAGCGATCACCGTGAATTGGACGACAAGGACCGCACCGCCGCAAGATCCGCCCCCTCCCGGCCCCGACGACCAGCGCGAACACGATGAAAGGTTCATCCCGGAGGAGTTCGGCGTTCCGGGAAGATCGAGGGCATGAGAAGCGTCGAAGCCCAGCTGCTGCACCGCCCGCCGGTCCTGAGCGTGGCTGAGATCGTCCGCCACCTGCTCGCCGTACAGGCTCAGGACGTCACCGCCGCCTACCTCGCCTTCCGCGCGCGGTCGGCCACGGTCACGGTGGCGGACGTCGAGGCGGCGTGGCGGGACCGCGAGATCGTCCGCACCTGGGGCCCGCGCGGCACCCTGCACTTCGTCCACACCGATGACCTGCCGTGGATCCACGCGCTCACCCGGAACGCCACGAACACCACCCGCCGCCTCCACCAGGAGGGTGTGACGGGCGACGACCTGCTCCCCCTGATCGACCGCGCCCTCGCGGGCCAGGGCCCACTCACCAAGGCCGAGCTGGCGGAACGGCTGGCGGGAAGGGCGAGCGGCCAGGGCATCGTGCACCTCGTCGCCCTGGCCGCCCACCACGGCCTGGCCGTGCTCGGCCCTGCACGCGGCGGCAAGCCCACGTACGTGCACGCCGCCGACTGGCTCGGCGCCCCCGTCGTCCCCGAACCGGACAGGGACCGCGCGCTGGCGGAACTGGCCCACCGCTACCGTCGCGCCCACCACCCGTCGGCCCCCGAGGACCTGGCCGCCTGGTCGGGCCTGTCCCTGGGCGCCGCCCGCACCGCCTGGTCCCTCGCCGGACCGCCCGCGGGCGTCGATCTTTCCGCGTCCACCCAGCTCGTACGCCTGGCACCCGCCTTCGACGAATACCTGCTGGGCTGGAAGAGCCGGGACCCCATCCTGCCCGCCGAACACTCCCGCAAGGTGTTCCCCGGCGGCGGGATCCTCCGCCCTGTCGTGCTCGTCGACGGGATGATCGCCGGGGTGTGGGGGCGGAAGGGGAGCGAGGTGACGGTGTCCCCGTTCGGCGAGCCGGCGCCGGGGCCGCAACTCGACGCCGAGATCGCGGATGTCCGACGGTTCCTCGGCTGAGCGTGGACCAATCCGTCGCTCATGCCCGCAGTGCAGGACCGGCCACGTCCGCGTAGCGGATGATCTGGGCCGCCAGGACCACCACTGCGGCTAGCGCGGCAGCCGAGCCGAGCAGGACCATGGGAGTGTGTGGGCCCAGCAGCCAAAGCAGGGTGAGAGCGGTCAGCGAGGGCACGCAGAACGCAGCCAGGTCCACCGCCAGTTGTAGCCGCTTGCGAGAGGGGCGAAGTGGATCCTCGCGGTGGTATTTCTCCCACGTGAACAGGTCGATGTCATTGGAGCCGTCGTCGACGAGGCCGGCCAAGCGCGGTCCCAGATGGCCGCGGACGTACCGCCCAATGGCGGTGATCTTGTGATCGTTGGTCACGTAGCCCCAGCCCAGCACCGTGGCGGCCAGCGGTAGCAGCAACAGCAACTCCAGCTGGCCCACGGTCGCGGTGACAGTGCTGATACCGGCGACCGCCGTGAGCGTGGCGTACAGCAACTGGCCGCGCACGCCGATGCGCTGCCGCTCCTCCGCCTTCAGGGCGTCGTATTCATTCAGCATTGCTGATGATTTCGTCATTTATGAAAAGTATCGTCAGTCGTGTAACGATTCGCCAAAGCAGTAGTGAGGATTCCGTCACTCTTGACGGATTCCACTACAGTGAAGGGCGCACCACAGCCCGACAGGAGACAGACAGATGGCCGACGCCGCACCGAGCCGCCTGGACCGGCGTAAGGCGCGCACCCGCGCCGCGCTCATCCACGCGGCCCAGACCTTCATCGCCGACGGCAACACCACCATGGCGATACTGGACCTCACCCAGGCCGCCGACGTCGGCATGGGTTCGTTCTACAACCACTTCTCCAGCAAGGACGAACTCTTGCGAGCCGCCGTGGACGACGCCCTCGACCGCCACGGCGCAGCACTGGACGAACTGACCCGCGACATGAACGACCCCGCCGAAGTCTTCGCCTACAGCTTCCGGCTCACCGGCCGCCTGCACCGCCGCAACCCCCAGCTCAGCAAGGTCCTGCTCAACACCGGCCTCACCATCACCACCTCCCAGCACGGCATCGCCCCACGCGTCCGACGCGACATCCACGCCGCCATCCAAACCGGCCGCTTCACCATCAACGACCCCGAACTCGCCTTCGTCATCGCCACAGGCAGCGCACTATGCCTCGGCCAACTCCTGCACACCCAACCCGACCGCGACGACACCCACGCCACCGACCAGATCACCGAAGACCTCCTACGCACCTTCGGCATCCCCACCGACGAAGCCCACGAAATCTGCCAACGCCCCCTCCCCGACCTCGACCGGCTTCTCCCCGACGCCACCGTGTAGCAGTCCGGTTCCACCGTCACCGCGCACGCCGCCCGTGTCGGCCGGAACGCCCGGCATGGAGCATGTTTTCACTGGTAGTGGTTGTGGTGATGAAACCCGGGAGCGGAAAATCGTCTTGTGGGGGGTCGGCCGGGGCACACCTCCGTGCCGACGTCACCTGACGCTCACTGGCAATGATGGGGGGCTGTCCAGCTGGGTCACCTGGCGGAAGGCTGGGTGACCGCGTAGCCGAATGACCGCTTCGATGGTCGGGCAAGCGAAGACGGAAGGGGGCGGCCCATGCGTATTGTCGTGGACCTGAACCGGTGCCAGGGATACGCACAATGCGTGTATCTGGCCCACGAGATCTTCAAGCTGAACGGTGCGGAGGCGCTTACCTACGAGCCGAACCCCGACGACGCGCGGCGCCTGCAGGTTCAGCGAGCGGCCGCGGCCTGCCCGGTGCGAGCGATCATGATTGACCGCTTGGACGGTGCGGAGCGGGGTGCGCCGTCATGACCATGTCGGCAACGCTCGCCGAGTTGGTGCGCGACTTCAAGGCCAACGGCCGGATCGTCATCGTCGGTGCCTCCCTGGCGGGACTGCGGGCCGCCGAAACCTTGCGTGAGGAGGGCTTCAGCGGGTCTTTGACCATCATCGGAGACGAGCCGTACGAGCCCTACGACCGTCCCCCGCTGTCCAAACAGGTGCTCAAGGGCTGGGTGCCGGCTGACCACACTCTGCTGCCCCGCTTTCGAGAACTGGACGCGCAGTGGCGGCTCGGCGTGGCCGCCACCGGATTGGACCGGGCCACCAGGCAGGTGCGCCTGGCCGACGGCGACCAGGTCCCGTACCACCGGTTGCTGATCGCCACGGGCACCCGCGCGCGGCAGTGGCCCAACCCGGCCGAGGCCGCCCTGGAGGGGGTGTTCTCGCTCCGCTCGCGTGATGACGCCGCACGGTTGCGACAGGCGCTGGCCGAGCGGCCATCGCGGGTGCTGGTCATCGGCGGTGGGTTCATCGGCTCGGAGGCGGCCTCCGTCTGCCGGGAACTCGACATCCCGGTGACCCTCACCGAGCGGGGCTCGGCCCCCCTGGTGGGCGCGCTGGGCGGGGTGATCGGCGAGATCGCCGCGGAGATGCAGCGCGACCACGGCGTGGACCTGCGCTGCGGGGTCGGCGTGTCGTCGCTGGAGGGCGACGCGGGCGGACATGTACGGCGTGCTCGGCTCTCGGACGGGGCCACCATCGAGGCCGACGTGGTGCTGGCCGCGCTGGGGTCGATCCGTAACGTGGAATGGCTGGAAGGCTCCGGGCTGGCGGCCGGCTTCTGGGGTGTCGGCTGCGACGCCGGTGGTCGCGCTTTCGACATCAACGGCGTGGTGACCGACACCGTCTACGTGGCGGGGGACGTGGCGCGTGCGCCCCACGTGCTGTACGAGTACCAGTTTCTCGCGATGGAGCACTGGGACAATGCCGTCTTCGGTGCCGAGGTCGCGGCCCACAACATGGTGAACCTCGAGCCCGACTACCGCCCGAATCTGTTGCTGCCCGGCTTCTGGTCCGGTCAGTTCGGCGTCAACATCAAGTCCGTCGGCGTACCACCGTTCGGCGACGAGATCGTCTTCACGCAGGGATCCGTGAAGGAGCGCTGCTTTGCCGCCGCCTACGGTCGCCGGGGACGCGTCGTCGCCGCCGTCAGCTTCGATCATGGGAAGTGGCTGGAGTACTACGCGCGGCTGATCGAGCAATCGGCTCCGTTCCCGCCCCCGCCGCCGGGCTGGGATCGGCCGGACGTCATGAAGCCGGTCCCGGCGGAGTTCCCGGCACCGGGTGCCCCGACGGCGATACCCGACGTTGTCCTGACCGGCCACGACCCGAGCGGGCGGAGCGCCGAGTTCCGGCCTCGAGGCCAGTGACGCGCCTTTCATGATCGCGGATAGCCCGGTCGGCAAGCAGGAAGGAGAGGGACAGCATGGGCGAGGAAACACCCTGGCAGCAGGCGCTCCGCTACGCCAACCGCGCCAATCCGTACCCCTTCTACGCCGAGCTCCGCAAGACTCCGGTGGCGCGGCAGCCGGACGGCATCTACGTCGTCAGCACCTACCGAGAGATCGTCGCGCTTCTCCACGATCCCCGGGTCAGCTCGGATGTCAGGAAGATCCCCGCGCCCGCCCATGCCCCAGCGGCGGGCGCGGCGGAGCCGGGGGCCGAGCCGATCACGGAAGCCGTCATCAATCTGGAGCCGAACATCATCACCTGCGACCCGCCCGAACACGATCGGGATCGCCGCATGATGACGCGGCACTTCTTCGGTCCGCCCCATTCCCCTCACCTGATCTCTGACCTGGAGCCCGATATCCGGCGCATCGTCGCCGACCTCCTGGACAGGATGCGGGGCAAGACCCGGATCGACGTCGTGGACGAGTTCGCCTACCCCCTGCCGGTAGCCCTGATCTGCAAGGTCCTGGGTGTGCCGCTGGAAGACGAACGGCGCTTCCACGCCTGGATCGAGACGGCCCTGGACGCTCTGGATTTCGGTCCGGAGGCGGCCTCCGAGGAGATGCGGCGCCGGCTGGAGGGCGGGCGCCGGAGCGTGAAGGAGTTCGAGCAGTTCCTGGCCGGGCTGCTCGACCAGTACGCCAAGCAGCCCGGCCCGGGCATGCTCTCGGCGATGGTTCACGACGACGGCCCGGACGGGCGCATGTCCGAGGGCGTACTCGCCAGCAATGCCGTGCTCCTGCTCTTCGCCGGGCATGAAACCACGGTCAATCTGATCGCCCACAGCGTGCTCACCCTGCTGAGGCACCCTGAGGCGCTCGAGGAGCTGCGCCGCCGCCCCGACCTGATCGTGCCCGCGGTCGAAGAGTTGCTGCGGTTCGAGTCGTCGGTCCAGTTCTGGCACACCCGCTCGGCCGTCGAGGACATCGAGATCGCGGGCACCACCATCCCGAAGGGTGCGCCGATCTTCCTGGTGTACGGCTCGGCGAACCGCGACCCGGAACGGTTCGCCCACCCTGACCAGCTCGATCTCGAACGCCCCGACAACCAGCACCTCGGCTTCAGCCAGGGCATCCACTTCTGCTTCGGCGCTCCGCTCGCCCGGCTCGAGGTCCAGGCCGCGGTCGGGGAGTTCGTCCGCCGGGTGGAGAATCCACGGCTCGTCGTCGACCCGCCGCCATACCGCCACAACCAGATCTTCCGCGGTCCGCGGCACGTCCTGGTCGACATCGACGGGATCCGCGACTGACCTGCCTTGCGGACGGCTGCTCAGGCGGCCCGGGTGCTCGGCCACCTGACTGGTCGAGCACTTCCCCTTGAAGCGCATCAAGGCGACCGGTTGGCCTCCTGAGGCGCCGGAGCAGGACCTTGCTGAGCTGGGGGTTGCGGCGGTGCAGGAGGCCGGTGAGCCGGAAGCTGTAGGCGAAGACTTCGGCGGGGTCGTTCATGTCGCGGGTCAGTTCGTCCAGTGCTGCGCCGTGGCGGTCGGTCTTTCTCCTGTCGGGCTGTGGTGCGCCTTCACTGTAGTGGGATCCGTCAAGAGTGACGGAATCCTCACTACTGCTTTGGTGAACCATTACACGACTGACGATACTGTTCATAAATGACGAAATCGTCAGATATGAGGGGCGCCCGGAGCGACCGCCTGCTGCCGCAGCATGCGAAGGAGAAATTCATGACCACCACGCAGTCCGTCACCGGCCTTCGTCCCATTCGATCCCCGCGCGAGATCAGCGAGGGCCTGACCTTCAACTACATGGGCAAGCAGGTACGCGGCCACTACGGCGGCTTCCCCGAGTCCGTCTCCGAGCTGGTGCGGCCGGCTTCCGACGGCCGGCTCGACCTGGCTCCCTCCATCGCCGACCCGTACGTCTTCCGGGGAGAGCGCAGCCCCGACTCTGCCGAATCTGATCGAGAGAAGGGATCGTCGGCGATGACGCCGCTGAAAGCCCGGTGCCCCGGTGAGGAACCACACTCGCGCTATGAGGGCCGAGCCGCGACGACGATCCCGGTCGTCCCTGACATGCGGAGAGAGATGGAGCAGGAGCTTCAGAAGAACCAGCAGTTCGCCTGCGACGCCTCGCACGAGATGCGCACGGCCGTCGCGGGATTGCGCGCTGAGCTAGAGGAGGCCCGCCTGCATCCCGACCAGACCGATCTCCACGACCTGCTCGCCAAGGCGCTGAGAGGCGTCGACCGGTTGGATGCGATTCTCACCGACCTGCGAGTCATCGGCGAATTGGAGGCAGGTCCGGCCGTGGAGCCGCAGCAGGTCGACCTCGCAGATCTGGTTCAGGACGAGATCTCCCGCCGGGTCGATCGCCTCACGGTCCAGCTCCGGCTTGAACGGGGCGTTACTGTCCAGGCAGTCCCGATCCGGATAGCCCGGCTGCTCACCAACCTGCTCGACAACGCCCAACGGCACGCCCAGCGGATGGTCGAGGTCCGGGTGAGCCGCATGGGCGACAGCGCCGAGATGGCGGTAGCCGACGACGGAGACGGAATCGCGGAGTCCGAGCGGGAACGGATCTTCCAACGCTTCACCCGCCTGGGCGCCGCCCGCCGCCTCGACCACAAAGGCGCCGGCCTCGGTCTGGCGATCGCCCGCGACATCGCCCAGGCACACATGGGCACCCTCCACGCCAGGGAGTCCGCAACCGGTGGCGCTTGCTTCGTGCTGCGGCTTCCCCTCAGCACAACGGTCGGCTGAAAGCCGGAGTCGTTGGCCGGCAGGCCCTGAGGCGCTGACCTGGGTGTCACGGCCCTCGCCGCGCATATCCCGAGCTGGTCGAACGCAACGGATATGACGATCTCCGTGTTGCTCATCTGATCCTCGGGTCTCCAGCTCAGCGATCGAGCGAACGATCACCGCAGTGCGGGCGTCACTGCCTGCCGCTAACGTGGCCGCGTTCGATGTCGAACTCGCGGGCGGACGTGGTGGACCTGGCCGCGCTGGACGACTTTCTCACCGGGTGGTGGCATATCGCCGAGCGGGTCGCGGTGCCGCGCGTGGACCGTCACCCGATCTAGCCGTTCTTGGCGACCGCGCCCCTGATGCAGACCGGCTTGGACCAGGCGACCTTGCTGGTCTTCGAGATCTGCAGGGGGACGCCGACCAGGAAGCAGTAGCCGGTGTCCGGGTCCAGGCCCGCCACGCGGGCTGAGGTGGTGCCGGGCTGGAGGGCGGTGATCGCCTGCTCGCCCTGCTTGGCCGGGGAGTGCTGGACCACGACCGGGTAGCGGGCGGACTCCTTGGGCAGTGCCCACCGTAACTCCACGAGTCGGCTCCGGTCGGCCACCACCTGTACCTTGCGCGGGGCCAGCGCGGCCAGGGCGTCCTTGTCGATGGTGCCGGTGTTCTCGGATGACTTGGGGACGGTCGACGGGAGCTGGGACGCCTGTGGGTCGGCCACGGGGGTGGCGTTCTGTCGCGACAGGTAGACAGCGAACCCGGCGCCCGCGAGCGCCACGATCGTGGCGGCGGCTCCGATCGCCGCCACCCGCGTTCCCCCACGCCCCGGCGGGAGTCCGGCCGCCGCGTGCGCCGGACCGCCCGCTGACGGACCGCCCCACGGGCCGCCCGCCGACAGGGCACCTGCCGACGGACCGCCTGCCGACGGACCGCCTGCCGACGGACCGCCTGCCGACGGACCGCCTGCTGACGGGACGCCCGGCGAGGGATAGGCGCCGCTGGGGGAATACGCCGGTTGCGATGGGTGTGCGGCTCCGAACGAGGCACCGGTCTGCGCCGGATGCGGAGGTGGGATCGTGGCGGGAGTGGCCGACCCGTCCATGCCGAGCTGGGAACCGGTCGGCTGAGGCCCGCCGAACTGCGGCTCCGACGGCTGGAGCCCAGCGGGGTGGTACCCGGACTGCTGCGCGCCGGCGGGCGGCGGCTCGAAAGGGCTGTACCCCGGCGGCTGCGCGCCGGACGGTCGCGGCTCGAAGGGGCTGTACCCGAACTGCTGCGGGCCCACCTGCTGCGGACCCGACGGCTGCGGGCCCGCCTGCTGTGGACCCGTCTGCTGACGACCGGCCTGCTGAGGACCCACCTGCTGTGGACCTGACGGCTGGCGACCGGCCTGCTGTGGACCCGACGGCTGTGGCTCGAACGGGCTGTATCCGGCCGCCTGCGGCCCGCCACTCCCCGGCGCGGCCACCGGGCCAGGTGCGTACGCCCCGGTCACCGGCGCCCCGGCCAGGTGCGCACCCGTCGAGGGACCGGCCGCGGGAGACTCGCCGGTGTCCGGCCGCCGGGGCACCGTCGACGTGGCGGGCCCAGGACCGGGATCCTGCCCGACCAGGTCCGTCACCGACAGTCCCAGCTCCGCCTGCACCTCCCGCAGCCGTTGCGCGAACTCGCGCGCCGACCCGTACCGCACATCAGGCTGCTTCGCCATCGCCCGCAGCACCATCTCGAACACCACCGGCGGCACGTCGGCCCGGTTGATCGGCGGCGGCTCCGCGCTCAGCACCCGGTACATCAGCGGCGCGATCGACGGATCCGTCGGGCTGTGGAAGGCGGGCTGCCCGGCGAGTAAGTGATAGAGCGTCGAACCGAGCGAGTAGATGTCGGACGAGGCGGAGTGCGGCTGCCCGGTCAGCACCTCCGGCGCCGCGTGCAACGGCGTGAACGCCTGCGCCGTGGCCGAGATCTCCGAGGAGTCGACGACCCTGGCCACGCCGAAGTCGGCCACGGCCGGCTCGCCGTACCGGGAGATGAGGATGTTCTGGGGTTTGATGTCGCCGTGCAGGACCCCCGCCTCGTGTACGGCGGCCAGCGCCCCGGCCAGCTTCACGCCCGCGCGCAGCACGTCGGGCACCCGCAGCGGGCCCTCGTTGCGGACCTTGTCGCGCAGCGAGCCGTTCTCGAAGAAGTCCATGGCGATGTACGGCTTGCCGGAGCGCGTCACCCCGGTGTCGAACACGGTCACCACGTTCGGATGGCCGGTGAGCCGGCCGGTGAGCTGGAGTTCGCGCTGGAACCGGCGCATCGTCCGCTGGTCGACCCGGTCCACGGACAGGACTTTCAGCGCCACGATCCGGTCGAGGCGCTCCTGGTAGGCGCGGTAGACGATGGCGAAACCGCCCTGGCCGGCCTGATCGAGTACCCGGTAGCCGGGCGCGTCCTCGACTGGCAGCACAGTACTCCCCCCTGTCACGGGCGAGTTTAATGTGATTTGCCGGACCTGGAGGGATTGTCGCTAGAGGGGATTCATGAGATAGGCGCCGCCCACCACTGAGGCGCCCGCCACGAGCAGGAAGAAGAACACGTAGAAGCCGCCGGGCAGGAAGGTCAACCTGGCGAGCTGGTCGGCGTCGGAGTCACGTGCCTGCCGCCTGCGCCGCTTGCGCTGTAACTCGATGATCGGCCGCACCCCGCCGAACAGCAGGAACCAGACCGCCACCAGGGCCACGACCTGTTGCACGTTGTCCGGGGCGTACATCGACAGGGCGAACACCGCGCCGCCCGTCGCGAGCAGGATCAGCGCGCCGTACAGGTTGCGGATCAGCAGCAGCATGCAGACCAGGAACAGCAGCACGGTCCACATCAGCAGCGTGATGCGCCCCTGCTCGGTCAGCCACGCGGCGGCCAGGCCGAGCAGCGACGGCGCCAGATAGCCCGCGAGCGCGGTCAGCACCATGCCGGGGCCGGTGGGCCGGCCCCTGGTCAGCGTCACGCCGGAGGTGTCCGAATGCAGCCGGATGCCTTCGAGCTTGCGGCGGGTGGCCAGCGCCATCAGCGCGTGGCCGCCTTCGTGGGCGATCGTGATCAGGCCCCTGGACAGTTGCCAGGACATGCCGAAGCTGACGATCGCGAACGCGACGAGTGCCGAGACCACCACGACCCACGGGTCGGGGGCAGGCTGAACCTCGATCAGGTGGGCCCAGAGCTTGTCCATCGAGGTATGACCCTATCCAGCTAAAGTCTCAGTCGTGCTCACAGAACGGGATTCTGATGCCGAGGTTCCGGAATGGTGGCGAGAACTGGGATTGCCGGGGCTGATCGACCTGCATGTGCACTTCCTGCCAGAGCGCATGGAACGCCGGGTCTGGCACCATTTCACCCACGGCGGGCCACTCATGGGGAACGGCTGGAAGATCCAGTACCTGTGGCCGGTGGAGGAGCGGGTCGCCCGGCTGCGCGAGCTGGGCGTGCGGGCCTTCCCCGCTCTCGCCTATGCCCATAAGCCGGACATGGCCGCTGAGCTCAACGACTGGACGCTCGACTTCGCCCGTCGTACCCCGGGCTGCCTGCCGTCCGCGACCTTCTACCCGGAGCCGGGCGCGACCGGCTACGTCCGGCGGGCGCTGGAGCTCGGCGCGCGGATCTTCAAGGTGCACCTCCAAGTGGGCGGGTTCGACCCGAGGGCGCCCGAACTGGACGAGATCTGGGGCCTGCTCGCCGAGGCGGGCGTGCCGGTGATCGTGCACGCCAGCTCGGTGCCGGTCGACAGCGGCTTCCTGGGGGTTGAGCCGATCGGCGCGGTGCTCCGCCGGCATCCCCGGCTGCGGGTGGTGATCGCGCACCTGGGCATGCCCGAGTACGACCCGTTCTTCGAGCTGGCTGCCCGCTACGAGCGGGTGGCGCTCGACACGACCATGGCCTTCACCGACTTCACCCAGGTCAGGATGCCTTTTCCAGACAGGTTGCGGCCCGCGCTGCTTGATCTTGGTGTGGCGGGGAAGGTGGTGCTTGGCACCGATTTCCCGACAATTCCATATTCGTACGCGCACCAGCTGCGTGCTCTTCACCGGCTCGACCTGGGAGAAGACTGGTTGAGGGCCGTATGCTGGCATAACGCGATAAACATGGTCTGATAGGCAGGGTGAACGACCAGCACGTGGCGCTGATCCGCGCTTTCTACAAGGCACTCGGCCGCGCCGACTACGCGGCGATGGAAAGGTGCTATCACCCCGAGGTGAGCTTCGGTGACCCCGTCTTCCTGGAGGTGGAGGGCCGGCGCAGGGTGATGGCGATGTGGCGGCTGCAACTGGGTGTACGCGACGGCCTGAAGTCGGAGCTCAGCGGCGTGACGGCCGACGAGTTCACCGGCACGGCGCACTGGTCCTCCCGCTACACCTTCTCCAGCACGGGCCGCGAGGTGGTCAACGAGATCGACGCGCTGTTCAGGTTCGAGGACGGCGTGATCGTCAGGCATCACGACGACTTCGACTTCAGGCGTTGGTCCCGGATGGCGCTGGGCAGGCCGCATGGGCTGCTGTTCGGCTGGACGCCCATGTGGCGCAAGTCCATCCGAGACCGGGCGACGCGGGCACTCGACGAGCTTGCGGCAGATTTCCAGTAAGGGGCACACATGGCACGGCTGAAGGGGTTCGGACGAGGTAACGGAGGCGGCGCCCGCGAGGCGGCTCCCGAACACTCGATGGACCCGCGCGCCGGCGAACAGGCGCCCTACCAGCCGACCGTCATCGACAACGCCATCTACCAGGACGGCAAGCGGGTCGACAACCCCGGCTCGCTGGCCGACGCCTTCGAACGCCTCAAGGAGCTGCCCGACAGCCTCGCCTGGATCGGCCTCTACCGGCCGAAGGACTGGGAGCTGGCCAAGCTCGCCGAGGAGTTCCAGCTGCACCCGCTGGCCATCGAGGACGCCATCGTGGGCTCCCAGCGGCCCAAGGCCGACCGCTACGGCGACATGCTGTTCGTCGTCCTGCGCGCCGCCCGCTACCTCGACGACGTCGAGGAGGTCGCGTTCGGCGAGCTGCACGTCTTCGTCGGGGCCAACTTCGTGATCACCGTACGGCATGCGGAGGCGCCCGACCTGCAGGCCGTACGCAAGCGCATGGAGTCGGACCCCGAGCTGCTCCGCCAGGGCCCGCAGGCGGTGCTGTACGCCATCCTCGACGCCGTGGTCGACGGCTACGCCCCGGTGGTCGCCGGGCTGCAGAAGGACATCGAGGAGATCGAGGGCCAGGTGTTCGGCGGCGACCCGTCCGTGTCCCGGCGCGTCTACGAGCTGTCGGGCGAGGTCATCGAGTTCCAGCGGGCCACCGTGCCGCTGGTGCGGATGATCGACGGGTTCATCGCCGGGGCGGCCAAGTACGGCGTCAACGACGAACTGCAGAGCTACCTGCGTGACGTGGCCGACCACACCATCACGGTCAACGAGCGGGTGGTCTCCTTCCGGCAGATGCTCCAGGACATCCTGCTGGTCAACTCGACGCTGGTGACGCAGGCGCAGAACGACGAGATCGCCAGGATGACCGAGGCCAGCATCCGGCAGGGCGAGGAGGTGAAGAAGATCTCCGCCTGGGCGGCCATCCTCTTCGCCCCGACGCTGGTCGGCACCATCTACGGGATGAACTTCGACTTCATGCCCGAGACGCACTGGGCGTTCGGCTACCCGTTCGCGATGCTGCTGATGGGTGTGGTCTGCCTGGTCCTCTATACGGTCTTCAAGCGCCGCGACTGGCTCTAAGGCCTTTTACGCCTATGTCTTCTTCTCGAAGGCAGGGTCAGTCGTCGAGTGCCTGGTAGAGCGTGGTCCAGAAGTCGTGGATGAGCCGGGCTGAATTCGGGACGGACATGCCGACCTGGGTGAGCAGGAGTCCGGTGAGCTGGTTGCTCGGGTCGGCGTAGGTGGAGGTGCCGCTGCCGCCGTCCCAGCCGAACTGGCCGATGGGGGCGTAGTCGCCGCGGTAGGTGTGTACCGCCATGCCCATGCCCCAGCCGCCGTGCTGGCCCTGGCCGTAGGAGAGGTGGACGTTGTCGGTGGCCATGGCGGTGCGGGCGGCGTTCTGTTCGGGGGTGAGGCGGTTGGTGGTCATCAGTTCGACGGCGGGCCGGGACAGGATCCGCCGGCCGTCGTGCGTCCCGCCGTTGAGGAGCATCTGGAAGTAGGCGTGGTAGTCGTCGACGGTGGAGACCAGTCCGCCGCCGCTGCCCTGGAAGGCCGGCGGGCGGCTCCAGCGTCCGCCTTCGGCCTCGTCCCACACGTGGAACTCGCCGGTCTGCGGGTCGGGGGCGTACAGGGTCGGCAGCCGGTCGATCTTGTCGGCGGGTACGTGGAAGGCGGTGTCGGTCATGCCCAGCGGGTCGAAGACGCGTTCGCGCAGGAACGTCTCCAACGGCTGGCCGGTGACCCTGGCCACCAGCACGCTGAGCACGTCGTGGCTGATCTGGTACTGCCAGCGCTCGCCGGGCTGGTACATCAGCGGCAGCGTGCCGAGACGGCGTATCCACTCATCCGGTCCGGGCATCGGCTCCGGCAGGTCGGGGGTGAGCCCCTGCTCGAAGATCGCGCCCATGATCGGGGTGCCCAGTGCCGTCATGTCCATCCCCGAGCGCCTCGACGTGCGTCTCACCGCCCCGGCCGACCAGGGCGACAAGCCCGGGAATCTTCCCGGAATCGACATGCCGGGCCAGCACCTCACGAAGCCTGCGCAACCCCGCCTCGGGGAAGCCGCCCTTGCCAGTTTCCATCATCAATCTCCTTGCATACAGTGTTCGATCTTGCGAGACCCGGCGTGACACCTGCGCGGGTCGATATTTGATCAAGCGGCGTCGAGGGCCGCGGTGATCTTGCGGGCCATCTCGGCCATGGTGGGACTGGGCTTGCCGGTGGCTGCTTCGATGGCGACGATGACGGTGCGGCGGAAGGTGTCGGCCTCGGCCGGGTCCTGCTTGTTGAGCAGGCTCATGGCCGCGGTCAGGCTCGGCAACACATGGTCGGCCAACTCGGCCACCGACTTGCCGTACAGGTTGATGTCCTTGCTCTTCGCGGCGAGTACGTGCCCGGTCAGGCCGGTCGCCGAGGCCAGGGCGATGGAGCCGGCGGTGGCGATCTTGTGGGGCGAGCCGGCGGCACCAGCGGCGGCCATCAGCGAGACGGCGCCGTACGCGGCGGTGCGCAGGGTGGCCTTGTCCTGGTCGGTCAGGGTGATGGACATGGTGGTGTGCTCCTTCGAATCTGTTACGCCCGAGGGGATCTCGCCCGGCCTTGGGGCCGCGATCGCTGAACTGTTCATGGCGTCCACCATCGCCGTTCTGCCTGATACCGGGCCGTTGCCGTGCTGACGCGGCAGCTGACATGAGGGCAGGTCAGCTGCGTCGTCGTCTCAAAGGTGTCAGGGTGCGCCGAACCAGCTGGTGAGTGCTTCTCGCAGTGCGGGCGCGGCGGTGTCGGCGGGTTCGTCGATGGTCGCGGCCCAGGCGATGTGGGCGTCCGGGCGGATCAGCAGGGCGTCGGCCGGTCGGTCATCGGTTTTGGCGGTGTGAAGGTCGACACGATGCTGCCAGTCTCCGGCGGTCTGGCGCAGGTCCGGGCGGTCGGCGAGGACGAGGAGGATGGGCCGGGCGGGGTGCAGGAGGTCGGCGACGCTGGTCATGCCCTGGTCGGTGTGCAGGGTGAGGTCGGGGGCGAAGGTGCCGGCCAGCCGGTGATGGCTGGAGCCGGGCATCGGGTAGCGGATGTCGGTGCCGGCGACCAGCGCTCCCATGCGGCGCAGCGGCTGTTCGTCGGTGAGCAGTTCGGAGAAGACTTCCCGCAGTGCTTCGGCGGCTACGTCGTGCCCGCGCCGCAGGGCCACCTGGGCTCGGGCGTGCAGCATCGTACGGGCGCCGGCGAGGTGGCGTTCGTCGTGGTAGGTGTCCAGCAGGCCGGCCGGGGCGTGGCCGTGGAGGTCGGCGGCCAGCTTCCAGGCCAGGTTGACCGCGTCCAGCATGCCGGCGTTGATGGCCACCCCGGTGGCCGGGAACAGATGCGCCGCGTCACCGGCCAGCAGGATCCGCTCGTGCCGGTAGCGTTCGGCCTGGCGGGCCTTGCGCGATGCGTCGGTTACGGTGGAGGTCGGGGTGCTGAGGATGCCGTCGAACGCGTCGAGGACAGGGGTGTGCAGGTAGGCGCTCTGGATCCGGATGCGGTCGGGGCCGAGGCCGGCAGCCTCCGTACGTGCCTGGCGGAGATCGGCGAGGCTGAGTCCCAGGTCGGCGTCGGCGAAGGCGGCTTCGACGCTGCCCGGCTCGGGCGCCTCCAGCGCGGTGTTGTCGATGGCGAAACCGAAGCGCGCGCTCTCGGCGGGGCGCATGTCGGCGGTGTACCCGGTGATGCTGGTCAGCGCGAGGGCGACGTAGTCATCGCCCAGGGAGCGACCCGGCCATGTAGACGTCCCGGGCCGAGGTGTCGGCGGTCAGGCCGTTTCCGGCGTACAGGCCGGCCATGGCGCGGAAGCCGTAGTCGGCGTGGCAGGCCGCCTCGAGGCGATGCCGGGCGATGTCATAGCTGTGCCGGTCGGCGCGGGAGACGTACAGCACCTCGACGGCACGGAACCGGATGAGCAGGCGCATCAGGATCGCGCTGAGAGCGTCCTGCTCGGCGGTGGCCAGACGGGTCCAGGCCGGTGCGGCCGAGGCGGCGGAGGCGCCGGCGAACGATTCGGCGACCCGCATGGCCTGCTGGATCGCCGGTAGGACTTCGGGGTCGACCCGGCGCAGGTAGTCGGCGACGGGGGCCAGAGCGGGAAGTAAGGACCCACCGGCCGCCGGGATGTCGATCCCGGCGAAACGCACCGGCACCGCGGCTGTGGCGTTGCGCCGGCGCATCCAGCGCAGTGGCTCGTCGACCCCCACCGGCGCGGCGGGCCCGACGTACCCCTACACCTGCGCAGCCGCGGCCCTCTGCAGGTCGTCGATGCTGCTGGACATGATCGTACGGATGTGCTCGGTGATGTGCTGGAGCGGCCAGTCCCACCACGCCAAGGCCAGGAGCCGATCGATGTCGGCGTCGCTGTAGCGGCGGCGGATGAGCCTGGCCGGGTTGCCCCCGACGATGCCGTAGTCGGGCACGTCGTCGACGACGACGGAGCCGGAGGCGATGATCGCTCCGTGGCCGATGCGGACGCCGGGCATCACCATGGACCGGTAGCCGAGCCAGACGTCATGTCCCACACGGTGTCACCCCGTCCGGGCAGACCGGTGACGAGGTCGAAGTGCTCGGCCCAGGAAATGCCCATGATCGGGAAAGGGAACGTCGAGGGCCGTCCATGCGATGGTTGGCGCCGTTCATGATGAACCGCACCCCCTCGCCCAACGCGCAGCACTTCCCGATGACCAGCTTTTCCGGCCCGTAGTGGTACAGCACGTTGCGTGTCTCGAAGGCGGTCGGATCATCGGGATCGTCGTAATAGGAGGTGGTGTCATGAACGCCCGCCGCCAATCCGCCGTCCATCTCAGCTCGCGAACCGCGGGCCTGGAGCATCCCTACACCGGCGACATCGTGGCCGATCTGCGTGTGGTTATGACCCGGGCCGCTGACCTACTGGGTCGGCCGCCGTGGGGACCGCTGTACCGGGACCTGATAGGGGAGGCGCAGCACAATCCCGAGGTCGCCGCCGCCCTCAACGAGCGCTTCATCCGGCCACAGACCGCCGACACCCTGGCCCGCCTCAAGGCCGCGAAAGAGCAGGGGCAACTCGCCCCCGATTTCGACCTGGACCTGGCCTTCGACGTCCTGTCAGGACCGCTGTACTACAGGCTACTGATCACACACGAGCCGCTGACGCCTGACTATCTCGACCGTGTGCTCCAAGCGGTCTTCGCCGGCATGGGGCCTCGACCACAACCCTGAGACACGAGTAGTCGAGCACAGTACGCAGCCGGCCGATACGGGCGCGGCGTGGATCCATCCGGCACACAGCCGCGACTCGCGCAGTGCGGCACATTCAACCTGTTTACAACCGGGCACAATTCCCGACACGACTCCGGCAATTAAGGTGCTATCGAGTGCGAAGCCTCATCGTGCCAGGCGTCGGTCACGGACTATGCGCTTGGCTCGAGTTAATCGACCCGCGAGTGTTGCGCTTCATCGGACCTGAGGGCGGCTCGGACGGCTCGGCGCCAAATCCAGCACCTCGACCAATAATCGCCACCCGCCAACGTGTTGGCGGGTGGCGATTATTGTCAAGCGGTACGCGATTAACGATGATTACTGCCAGAGTTGCCAGGCGCCCGTTCTGACCACGCGATAGTTGCCGCCCCCTTGCGCGACGACCGACTGGGCGTTGGGGAAGTTCGTGGTGCAGTAGTCGGTATACCGCTGAAGATCGTTCGATGAGAGTGACTGGGGACTGAAGCAGCCGATGATGCGAGTGCCCGCTGCGTTCGGAACCGCGTTGAACAGCGAAGGAAAGTCGATGGCCTGGAATCCGCCGGAGCCGTGGTAGCCACGGACATTCTGGTAGTTGGGCCCGACCTGGTTCCAGAGCACGATTACGGAGACGCAGTCTCCCATGGCTCCGGTGATGACCTCGTTGTCTCCCGCGGGCAGGGTCTGCGCCGGCGCCGGCGTAGATTGCTGGGTCAGATTCATCGATTTCCCCTCCGTGTCCCCGTGGGCCTTGGATGCCCCGTAACTGCCTCTCCCGCCTGATTACCGTACCCGCCAAGGGACGCTTTGGCTAGAATAAAGAATTCATGATCTTTAAGAGATGATTTTGCGCTGATAAAACAAATGGGGCACGCATAAAAGTTTACGGCGATGCGATTGAAATAATTAGGGGCCGCCGCTCCCGAGTGCATGAAGGGATGCTCCGATCGATGTCAAGCGATCGATTCAAGCCGAGCACTGGCAGGACGAGACGGCGGAGATCATCGACTTGGACGCACTCCTGACTGCCATGGTCAAGCAGGCCCTTCCGGGCCGGAATGCCGTCCGAGATCCTTCCTGGCCGATGCGGAGGCACACTCATCCGGCCTTAGAGCTCACGCGCATAGGCAGGTTCGCTGCCCGCCCGGCGATTGATGTCGATCAGTATCCTCTGGTGCCGTGACCGATTCGACAGCGCCGCCATGGGTTGACGACCTCTTCTCGTTTCCCACTCCGCCCGCGCTCCGCATGCTGATCGACATCGCCTGGCAGGCCGCGTACGACTTCTGCAAAGAGAACGAGACCTACGATTACACCCTGCTGATGTCTCACTACGACTTCATGTTCGACCTGGCCACGATTCCCCGCCCGCCCGATGGCTGCGACGCCTACCCGGAGTTCGAGAACCTGGATCGGCAGCTATCGGTACCGCACTTCGCCACGCCGGAGTTCGTGCCCTTCGGCTCCCTTGGCGACGGCGGCGACGTCGGCTGGTTGGTACCCGCTCCGGAACTTGGCCGGCTGGACCATCCGGTTGTCCTGGCCAACGGTCATGACCACGGCGTGACCCTGATCGGCGCGGACACCCGTACCGGCCTGGAGTTCATGCTGTCGTGGACCCTGCGGCAGTGGCGCGAGAACCCGGTCCCGGAGCCTCCGGCGGGGCGCGACCCAGACGTGTGGCTCGCCCAAAACCAGTACCGCATCGACGCGCGCGCCAAGGACCAGAGACTTGTCGACCGATTGGCCGCCGAACTCCGCATAGACCCAGCCCCGGACCGGACCTTTCCCGGTTCATGGTGGGAAGGCACGACCGTCCGGGAGGACACCGAGTGCGACATCGTGTTTGACGTACCGGAGGGGTGGCGGCACGAGCCCGGCGCGGACGGCATCGGCGTGCTCGCGCCAGCCGACGCGTACGCCGATCGGAGGCCGGTGGTCGCGGACCGCCCACTGCTCGAACCAGAGCTGCTCGCCGCCACATGCTGGCTCGATGCCGGATACCCGGCGACAGCGTTGCTCGCGCTCAAAGACACTTTCGTCAGCGGACCGAGCTGCTACTTCGCTGATCTCAAGCCGTTGTGGGCGCGCGCGTACCGAGATCTCGGCCGACCCGAATACGCGAACCGCCTCGACCTGATGGCGCCGAGCTACCAGGATTCGTGCTACTGCCCAACTCCGCACTGAACAAAGAGATACCTACGTGCTCTCTCAGGTGGCGTGGAGGATCCGAAAGCGATCGGGTTCCGCCGGATCTCGATCAACGACTTGGATGGGTGTCCAAGCCCACTGCCACACGCTGATGCCCGGCGTACGGGAGAACCGGATCTGCCCGCGGGTGCCTTCGACCGCGACGCGCGGCCAGGATTCGGCGGTGCGCGCCCGGTCCGCGCCGTGAGAACGCAGCACGTCGGCGAGGACGGCGACCGTGTCGTAGCCCTCGAAGGCGACGAAGGAGGGCGCTTCGGCCAGCCGCTCGCGGAGGGCTGACTCGACTCGGGCACCGAGTGGGCTGAGGCGCTCGGGCAGGTACCGCAAGAACGGGATCGCGGCGCCGTCGTCGCCCAGCAACGTGGCCCATTCGGCGAACTCCGGTTGCCCGGCCGGAGCACCGATCATGATCTCGGCGAGGCGCTGGTCGTGGCGGACGGACTTGACGATCGACACGGCCGGTTCCGGGTGGCCGACCAGAAGCAGGAGGGCTGTCGCGCGATTGCCGACGAGTTCGTCGCACACCGCCGTGGGGGCGAGCGCGCTCATGTCGAGGTCGATGACGGTGCCGCCGCGTGGGGCGAGGTAGTCCCGCAGAATGCGGGCCCCAGAGGCCCAGTAGACACTCGACTGGGCTGCTAGGGCGATTCGCCTGTGGCCCGCGCTGAGGAGGAAGTCCGCGTAGATCCGCCAGCCGTGGGACTGCGCCGGGGCGAGGCGCGCGACCCATTCCGTCGGCTGTTCGGTGAGCGCGTCGAGAACCGCTGACGAGCAGAGGAACGGCAGGCCGAGGGCGTCGGCCCGGGCGGCGGCGGCACGGGCGACGACGCTGTGATACTCACCCGCCAAGGCGGCCACGCCCAGGCGAGCCAGTTCGTCCACGGCCGCCGCGGCCCTCTGCGGATCAGCCGCGGTGTCGCGGACCATCAGCTCGAGCGGTCTTCCGGCGATCCCGCCGGCGTCATTGACTTCGCGAACGGCCAGTTCGAGTCCGGCGAGCAGGTGCCGGCCCGCCTCGACCCAGCCAGGCCGAGTCAGCGGAACGAGAGCGCCGATCTGGACGGCTGAAAGGAAGTCCACGAGCCCTCAAGCCTGCCTCTGCTCCCGCAGGGGCGGCAGGCAATCGGTGGCGGCGATCTCAGCTGTCACGCGAGGCGCATCACGACATGGATCCGTGACAGTCGCTTCGGCGTCTGGATGGGATGGATTCCAGAGCTCATCGGCTTGGCCGCGGGCGACATGCTCCGCGTAAATCCTGGCCTTGTATCGGATCACGTCCAAGCATTCCTGCAGCTCACGCATGTGCGCCTCGACCTGCTTCTCATGATCGCGCAGCAACGCCAGACGCTCGTGCTCGTTGCCGGGCCCCTGCCGGGTCAGCTCGACGTATCGCCGTATCGCCGCCAGCGACATCCCCGATGAACGCAGTTTGGTGCAGCTCGCCAGCCATTCAAGGTCTTCCTCGTGGTAGATCCGTCGCCCGTTGTGCGTGCGGCGTACGGGGTTGGCGAACAGCCCCTCCTTCTCGTAGAAGCGCAGCGTGTGGACGCTCAGCCCACTCTGCTTGGACACCTCACCGATGCTCAGATCCACGAGCGACTCCCGTCACACCCGACACCGCTTGATCTAGAGCCGACTCTAGCTAATAGCGTCGAGACGTAACCGATCGAACGGATGGGGAAAGATCATGAGTGTTTGGTTCGTCACCGGAGCGTCGCGGGGACTCGGGGCGGAAATCGTGCGCGAAGCACTGTCTCGGGGGCACCGTGTCATTGCCACGGCTCGGGATGCGGAGGCGGTGCTCACGGCATACCCGGACAAGCCTGCCGGACTGCTGGCCGTGACCGCGGATGTCACTTCTCAGGAGCACCTGCGAGCCGCGGTCGATGCGGGACTGGCTGAGTTCGGCCGGATCGACGTTGTGGTCAACAACGCCGGGTATGGGCTCGTGGGCGCGGTCGAGGAGGTGTCCGACAAGGCGGCACGCGACGTGTTCGACGTCAACGTCTTCGGCGTGCTGAACACCTTGCGCGCGACGCTGCCCACGCTGCGTGCCCAGCGATCCGGGTGCGTCCTGAACATCGGTTCGGTGGCCGGGTTCGCGACGCTTCCGGGCACGGGCCTGTACGGCGCGACGAAGTTCGCCCTTGAGGGCATTTCCGAAGCGCTGTACGGCGAACTGGCACCACTCGGTGTGCGGGTCATCATCGTCGAGCCGGGCGGCTTCCGCACAGACTTCCTCAATGGCGCAAGCCTTCAAGTCCAGCCCGCATCCATTTCGGATTATGACGCCGGTGCGGGCCCGACTCGCGCGGCCCTGGCCGCCAACGACGGCCGTCAGCCAGGCGATCCGGCGAAGGCCGCCTCCGCGATCGTGGACGTCGTGGAGGCCGGCGAGCCTCCGCTGCGCCTGCAACTCGGCGCGGACGCGGTCGCGCGTGTGGAGGCCAAGCTTGATCTCGTCCGCCGCGAGCTGGACCAATGGCGGCCCATCGCCCACTCGACCAGCTGAACGCCCTACGGCTGGACCCGCAGGTCGGCGAAGACCGCCCGATGGTCCGATCCGGGAATGTCGTACACATGTACGCCGGCCGCCCCCGCACGGCTGTCGGTCAGCACATGGTCGAGGGTCAGCAGCGGCGGCAACCTGCGCGGCCCCCAGGTGGGCGCCAGGCCCTGCCCGGTGGACGCCGCCGCGTCGGTGTAGCCGGTGGCCAGCAAGCGCCGGAACACGGCATGGTCCAACGAGGCGTTGAAGTCGCCCGCCAGGATCCGTGGCAGGCCGGTGGCCGGAGCAGCGGGCGGCAGCGTGGCGACCCCGGCCTCCCACTCCGCCACCGTGGAGGGCACCGGCGCCACCGGATGCACGACCACGACCTGCACCGCCGACCCGCCCGGCAGCGCCACCTCCACCACGGGCATGTGGTGCCCGACCGGTTGGAACACTCCGGTCCGCTCCCGCAGGGGGAGGCGGGCGTACACGCCGCTGCCGTCCGCCCCCCAGTTCTCCGGTTGGACCACCTGGTACGGCAGCAGCTTCGCCAGCCCGGCCGCTTCCAGCCTGTCACGTTCCAACCAGGTCAGCTCCTGCAGGCTGAGCACGTCCACGTTCAGCCGGCGCGCCAGGTCGACGATCG
Source organism: Nonomuraea sp. NPDC049141 (assembly GCF_040648415.1). Taxonomy (NCBI): domain Bacteria; kingdom Bacillati; phylum Actinomycetota; class Actinomycetes; order Streptosporangiales; family Streptosporangiaceae; genus Nonomuraea; species Nonomuraea sp. NPDC049141. The sequence goes on along the minus strand of NZ_JBEZDR010000001.1, from coordinate 261,563 downwards.
TCCCCGCGTCTCCGCGTCCGCCGGCGAGGTTCGCGGTCAGCACCCGAAACGGCCGCCCCGTGGCCGCGGCCGTACCGCTGACCGCCCGCGGGACCACGCACCAGGCAAGACAGACGCACACCGCCAGCATGATCACGATCGCGACCCGGTTCCGCGCGATGATCACCAGTCCCAGCACGACCAGCGCCGCGAGCGCGAAATAGGGCGTGAGGGAGACCAGCGGCACCAGCAGGGCTCCGGCCTCCAGGCCGCCCAGCCGCACCGTCGTTCCCAGCGCGAACAGCACCGCGACCCCGACGGCCGGCCACGCTCTCCAGCGTCGTCGTGGCCGAGCCGGCACTGTCACGCTGGAGACCTTGTCCACTAGCACAACCACGAACTTAGGTGGCCATCCTTAAAATCAGATGAAGTCGTTCAGAGCCTGCTCGACCTCGGCGACCGCGCGTCTCAGCTCCGCCGCGAGCACCCCCACCCGATCCCCGCCGAACCGGGCGGAGGGCACCGCGATCGACAGCGCGGCCACGGCCGACCCCCGGCCGTCGCGCACGGCGCAGCCGATGGCCGAGACGCCCTGCTCGGTGCCGTCGATGTTCAGCGCGTAGCCGCGTACCCGGATCTCGTCGAGCTCGCGCGTCAACGCGGCCCGCTCCGCGTCCGGTAGATCGGGATAGAGCTCCCACAGCCGCTCGCGGGGCAGCGCGGCCAGCAGCACCTTGCCGCCGGACGCGCGATCGGCGGGCAGGATCGTGCCCCGGCGGTCGCCCACGTGCAGGATCTGCGCGGACTCCGCGCTGTGCAGGAAACGCACTTCCGTGCCGACCCGCACCATGAGGTTGACGGTCTCCCGCACCCGCGCGCACAGCGCCTCCATCGCCGGCCTGGCCCTGGCCCGCAATTCGCGCAGCGCGGAGCCGCTCGCGGCGCCCGGCGCGGAGGCGAGGAAGGGGCCCGGCAGGTACGTGTGATGCTCGTCCTGTACGGCGAAGTCCCGATAGACCAGCATCGCCAGCAGCCGGTGCGCGGTCGAGCGGGCGATGCCGAGCTCGCGCGCCACGTCGGCGACCTTGAGCCGTCCCTGGTCGCGCAGCATGTGCAGGAGGAGGAGCACGTTGTCGACCGACCCGAGCGCGTACGGAGGACGATTCTTCACAGCAGAATGCTAGTGCAGTATGCAGAATCTCGTCCTAACGTGGTCGCCATGACCCCAGAAGAGCGGCTTTATGCCGACTTCACGGCAGAGCACCTGATCCCGCTCTGGACCCAGGTCGGCGATCTGATGCCGGCCCACCCCAAGCCGAAGGCCAGGCCACACGTGTGGGCCTGGAAGACGCTGCACCCGCTGGCCGAGCGGGCCGGCGATCTGGTGCCCGTCGGCCGGGGCGGCGAGCGTCGCGCGATCGCGCTGGCCAACCCCGGGCTGAACGGCCTGCCGTACGCGACGCCGACCCTGTGGGCGGCCATCCAGTACCTGGGCCCGCGCGAGGTCGCCCCCGAGCACCGGCACACCCAGAACGCCTTCCGCTTCGTCGTCGAGGGCGAAGGCGTGTGGACCGTGGTCAACGGCGACCCGGTGGCCATGCGGCGCGGCGACTTCCTCCTCACCCCCGGCTGGCACTTCCACGGCCACCACAACACCACGGACGCGCCGATGGCGTGGATCGACGGGCTGGACATCCCGTTCGTCCACCACACCGACACCTCGTTCTTCGAGTTCGGCCCCGACCAGGTCACCGACACCACGACCCCGCACGTGTCCCGTTCGGAGCGGCTGTGGGCGCACCCGGGGCTGCGGCCGCTCTCGGCTCTGGGCGCCACGCCCAGCTCGCCGATCGCCGCCTACCGCTGGGAGCACACCGACCGCGCGCTCGACGAGCAGCTGGCGCTGGAGGACGAGGGTCATCCCGGGCCGGTCGAGCCGGGCCACGCCGCTGTCCGTTACACCAACCCGACCACCGGCGGCGATGTCATGCCGACGATCAGGGCCGAGTTCCACCGGCTGCGTCCCGGTGCCGTCACCGCCCCGCGCAGGGAGGTGGGGTCGTCGGTCTACCAGGTGTTCGACGGTGAGGGCACGGTCACCCTCGACGGCGTGGAGCGTACCCTGACCAGGGGCGATCTCGTCGTGGTGCCGTCCTGGTGCGCGTGGTCGTTCCGGGCCGGCAGCCGCTTCGACCTGTTCCGCTTCGCCGACACGCCCGTCTTCGAGGGCCTGCACCAGTATCGAGAGGAGCTTCTGTGAAGCTCCCGTTCCACCGAGAGGAAAACGCGTGAAGCTCGCGACCCTGCGACTGCCCCGCGGCACCACCGCCGCCCGTGTCGACGGCGAGTACGCCGTGGAGATCGGGGCACCCGACGTCGGGGCGCTGCTCGCCCAGCCCGGCTGGCCCGAGCTGGCCGCCGCCGCGGACGGCCCGAGGCACCCGCTCGCCGGCGCGGACCTCGCCCCCGTGGTGCCGCGTCCTGGAAAGATCATTTGTGTCGGGCTCAACTACCGCAACCACATCCTGGAGATGGGCCGCGAGTTGCCCGCGTATCCCACGCTGTTCGCCAAGTTCGCCGACGCCCTGATCGGCCCGTACGACGACATCGTGCTCCCCGCCGTCTCGGAGGCCGTGGACTGGGAGGCCGAGCTCGCCGTCGTCATCGGCACGGAGGTACGGCACGCCTCGCCCGAACAGGCCCAGGCCGCCATCGCGGGCTACTCGGTGCTCAACGACGTGACGGCCCGCGACTACCAGAACCGCACGCTGCAGTGGCTCCAGGGCAAGACGTTCGAGTCCACCACCCCGTTCGGCCCCTACCTCGTCACGCCCGACGAACTCGACGGCGCGCTGACCATGCGGTGCGAGATCAACGGGGAGGTGGTGCAGGAGGCGGACACGGCCGACCTGGTGTTCCCGCCGGCCGAGCTGATCGCGTACCTGTCGGAGATCCTCACCCTGCGCCCCGGCGACGTGATCGCGACCGGCACTCCGGGCGGGGTGGGGCACGCCCGCAAGCCGCCGCGCTACCTCGCCGACGGCGACAAGGTCGTGACCCGGATCGCGGGCGTCGGCGAGCTGGTCAACGTGGCGCGCCGCGATGGCTGACCTGGCCTGGCTCGACTCCGGCACCGCGTACTTCGCCGCCCGCCTCGACGGAGCCGACCTCGACCGGCCCAGCCGCCTCCCTGGCTGGACCGGGCGGCACCTGGTGGCCCACGTCGCCTGCAACGCGTCGGCGCTCGGGCGGCTCGCCCATTGGGCACGGACCGGCGAGGAGACGCCGATGTACGCGAGCGCGGAGGCGCGGGAGGCCGAGATCGAGGAGCGGGCGCGGCTCTCGCCCGCCGAACTCCTCGTCCTGGCCGAAGAGAGCGCCGCACGGCTGCGGGCGGCGCTGGAGGACCTGTCGGCTCAGCAGTGGGAGACGCGGGTACGCACCGCGCAGGGCCGCATGGTGCCCGCCTCGGAGATCCCCTGGATGCGGGCCCGCGAGATGTGGATCCACGCGGTGGACCTGGGGACGGGCGGGCGGTTCGAGGACTTCCCGCCCGGGTTCGTGGACGCGCTGCTCACGGACGTGACCGAGCTGTGGGCACGGCGGGGGCAGGGCCCCGCCGTGGTGCTCGCACCGACCGACAGGCAACGGGTCTGGCGAGTGACCACCGAGCCGGCGGACGCGCCGGACGCGGACCGGGTGAGCGGGACGGCCGCCGAGCTGGCCGCCTGGGTCACCGGCCGAGGCCCGGCCCCCGACCCTGCGGCGCCCGCGCTCGGCCGCTGGCTCTAGGAAGGCCCTCGCTTTCAAGTACGGCTCTGGCGACGATGTCGGCCATGGCCTCGGCTCCCGCGTCGTTGGGATGGATGTGATCGCCGCTGTCGTAGTCGGACCGCAGGACAGCCGGCGCGGCCGGGTCGCGCAGCGCGCGATCCAGGTCCGCGACGGCGTCGACGTGGGCGCGGATCCACTGGTTGACGCGCTGCCGGGTCCGTTCCCCCTCGGGGGTGTCGAATCCGGGGCTGACACCGTCCGCTCCGCCGAAGGGCGTCAGGGTCGCGACGACCGCCGTCAGCCCCGCTCGCGCGGCTTGCCGGGCGAGCGAGCCGAGCCCGTCGATGAGCTCGTCCGCCGGTACGGCGGGCAGACCCAGCATGCCCGGCAGGCCGATGTCGTTGAGCCCCAGCTCCACGACGACGTGCGTCACCCCCGGCGCGGCGAGCACGTCGCGCTCGAACCGCGCGATGCCGCGTTCGCCGAAGACGTCACTGAGCAGCCTGTTGCCGGCGATGCCGAGGTTGATCACGGAGGTGTCGGCGAGTCTGCCGGCCAAGAGGTCGGGATAACGATGGTGGGTACCGTGGCTGGTGCCCACTCCGTCGGTGAGTGAGTCGCCGAAGGCCGCGACCACCCGGCGGCCCTCGGGCGCCCCGATGTCGATGCCGCCCAGGTGAAACCGGGATTCCACCTCTTCGGCACCCGTCAGGTGCGTCCGGGAGACGGCGTCACCCGCTACCACGTAACCGGTCTGCAGGGCGAAGGGATGGTAGGTGGCCGGCCCGGCAGCTGAGGCGTGATAGGTGCTGACCGCCAGGTCGCTCTCGCCCGCTATGGCGAAGTCGACGGGATCGCTCACGGCTTCGGCCCCGGCGTCGATCGTCACCTGCGCTGTCCCCTCGAAGGTGACCGCGGTGTCGGTGCCCGCCCTGATCGAGGATCGGGTGTCGTGCGTGGCCACGCTGGTCCGGGTGATGGTGAGGGGTTGCTTGCCGTACTGGTTGCTGAGGCGTATCCGCAGCCGATCACCGGCCCCGCGGACGCGCACGACCTGACGCAGCGTCTGGTCGTTGAAGGCACGCGAGGGGTGGATGAGCGTCATCGACTCGTACGCGCTGACCGGGGCTGACCTGAAGGCCGCCGTCCAGGTGGTCATGTGTTCAGCCCTCCAGAGAGCGCAGCAGGTGGCGGGTGATGTCGCCGAGCCGCGCGGCGGCCTCGGACGAGAACGACGGGTGGTCCAGACTGATCGGCTCGTTCCGCATGAAGGCGCTGAGCGGGGCGGCAGGCGGGTCGTCGACGCGGGCGATGAGGGGTTTGACGCCTTCGGCGACCGGCGCGCCGTACCTCTTGAGCGACTCGACGTGGGCGGCGGTCGCGGCGTCGTACTCGCCGCGGAAGGCGGTGGACACGGGCCCGGGATTGATCAGGACATATCGGGTAAGGGCGCTCGGCCGCCCGGCGGCGAAGGCGGTGCCGAGCAGGTCATTGGCCCGCCCGGCCTGCATCTGGGCCGCCACCCCGTCATATCCGCGCGCCAGCATCAGGTCGTCCCAGTGGACGCGGCCCATGGGGACGCCCGGGCCGGACACGTTGACGATGACGCCGGGATCGGTCAGGCCGTGGCTGAGGAGGTAGCGGCTCAGGTACTCCAGCGCGAAGGTGCCCTCCAATCCCTCGGCGGTGACGAACCGGGTGGAGCGGAAGTACCTGGCGCACAGCACGAGCGCGTCGACGGCCGGGTAGGCGGTGTTGATCTCGTCGATGACCCGCCTGTTCTCGCTGACCAGGCTCAGGTCGGCGGCGATGAGACGGGCGCCGGGAAGGGCCTTGTCCTTGTCGCGGCCGACGATGACGACGGTGTCGCCGCGGCGGAGGTAGGTGCGGGCGAGCTCTTTGCCCATCCCGTCGGTGCCACCTGTGATCACCAAGGTCTTCAAAGGGAGGCCTTTCCGGTCAGAACGGGTTCAGGAGCGGTCGACGGACGGCCGGGCAGGAGCGGGATGACGGCCAGGACGATCGCGATCATGGCGAGGGCGAACCAGAAGACGCCGTGGAAGCCGGTGATCGGGTCACCGGCGGTCTGCAGGACGAGCGTGACCAGGGCGACGCCCAGCGCGGCGCCGAGCTGGTTGAGCATGTAGAGCACGGAGCTGCCCTGCGCCACCAGCGGGCCGGGCAGGCTGCGATAGAGCGAGCCCATGGTCGGGGCGCTGAAGCAGCCCATGCCGAGCCCGATCGCCAACGCGGCCAGCACCGGCCAGACCTCGGCGGTGCCGGCGCCGATCCGGGTGAAGGCCAGCGCGCTGAGCCCGGCGACGACCGCGCCCGCTACCGCCAGGCCGCGAGCGCCGAACCGGTCCGACAGCCGTCCGGCCAGCGGCATGGCGATCGCCCCACCCAGGCCCGCGGGAGCCATCAGCAGTCCGGCGGCGAGCACGTCGTGCCCGTGCGCCTGCTGGTAGTACAGCGGCAGGGCGAACAGCGTTGCGAAGTTGGCCAGGCCGCCGAGCCCCATGATGGTGACACTGGCGACGAAGCCGCGACTGGCGAACAGCCTGAGTTCGATCAGGGCCGGCGTGTCGCGGGCCCGCAACGCGTGCACGGCATAGCCGGCGAGCAGCGCCGCGCCTGAGACCAGCGGCAGCACGATGCGCCCGCCCTGCTCGGCCGACTGCGACAACGCGAGCACCAGAGCCGCGAAACCGGGCGCGAGCAGGGCCAGGCCCAGGACGTCGAGCCGGGTCCGTGTCCGGTCCGCCGACTGGTCGGCGGGCACCACGCGCCACGCGAGCAGGTAGGCGAGCACGCCGACGGGCACGCTGAGCAGGAACATCCAGCGCCAGCCCAGGGCGTCGAGCACCGCGCCGCCCGCGACCGGCCCCAGGACGGGCCCGAGCGACAGTACCACTCCCATCAACCCCATCACCCGTCCCGCGTGGCGCGGTCCCGCGGCGCGGGCCAGCAGGATCAGCACCAGTGGGTCGAGGATCCCGGCGCCGACCCCCTGGGCGGCGCGGAAGACGATCAGGCTGCCGACGTTCCAGGCCAGCCCGGCGGCCAGCGAGCCCGCCACGAACACCGTCAGGCCCGCCAGCCAGAGCCGTTTGCCGCCGAACCGGTCGACCGCCCAGGTGGTGAACGGGATGGTGGCGGTGACGGCCAGCAGGAAGCCGGTCGAGGCCCAGCCGACGGTGCTCAGCGAGGTGCCGAACGCGGTGGCCAGCGTGCCGGTGGCCACGGCCGCCATCGTGCTGTTGAGAATGCCCAGCAGCCCGCCGAGCAGGATCACGGCGATCCTCGCCAATAATTTTGAACTCATGGGTTCAACATAGTTATCCAGCGCGTTTATTCGCAACTAGACAGTTCATGCTGTTGAACCCGCTGGTATAGTCCACGCATGACCACATCGCACGGGCGGATCGACAAGCGGCAGGCGATCTTGCGGGGCGCGTTCGCGGTGTTCGCCCGGCAGGGCTACGCCCAGGCCTGCGTCCAGGAGATCGCCGACGAGGCGGGAGTGGCCAAGCCGACGGTCTACAACCACCTCACCGACAAAGCCACCCTGTTCAAGCACGCCGTCCAGGAGGCGGCGCAGCTCGCTCTCCAACAGCGACTGGCCGCGCTGGAGCCGCTCGCCGCACCCGGTGACGACCTGCGCGCCACGATCGAGGGCGTCGGCCACGAACTGCTGCGCCTCCACTGCGACGAGCGCTCCTGCGCGCTGCGACGACTCCTCTACTCGGAGATCACCCGTTTCCCTGACATCCTCGACGTCGTCCTCGAGTCCGGTCCGCACCGGCTCACCCAGGCGCTGGCCGACCGGCTGGCCCGCCTCACCCTCTCCGGCCGCCTGCGCGCCGCCGACCCCGAACGGGCAGCCGAGCAGCTACTCGCCCTGCTCGTCGGCCCCTTGGAGGCCCGCTCTCGTATGGGCACCCGCCCCATCGACGACGATGAGCTGTGGGAGGTGACCCGTGCCGCCGTCGACACATTCCTCCAGGTCTACGGCGCCGCCGACCGGATCACTGCAGTCGTGACCCCCTGAACGTGACCGGTCCGCCGGGCGTACGCACCGTGATCAGGTCGCCCTCCGCCGAGACCGCCGGGTCCACGCCGCCCGGCACGATCACGGTGAGCAGCCGGGAAGCCTCCGGCGACGACACCGTCACGGTCTCCGCCGTCCGGAGGTAGCCCGGTGAGACCGTGCCTCGCTGTACCGTCTGACCGCCCACCGGCCTGCCGTCGGTCGTGAGCTGCAGGAGCGTCACGCGGCGGGCATCGTCACCCAGCACCACGACGCCGTCACGTTGATCGACCAGCCGGAGCGACGGGTCGAAGTGCCACAAACCGCGCACCGCGTACCCCTCCGGAACCGAGTCCAGCACCGCCATCAGGTCTGATCCATGGCTGACCAGGACCTCGCGCGTACGGCGCACGCCATAGGCGTCGTCGCTGAGCCGGAACGACTGCCGCGACGCGCCGATGTCAGCGGCGTCCAGGCGCGTCGCCGTACCCGCTCGGAAGCCGGCGCCAACCACGGCGGGTACGTTGTGCGCGTCGGGCGAGCTGGTCCACGCCACGTAGTCCGTCTTCTCGTATGAGTGGAAACCGGCCTCGACCAGCACCGGACGACCCTGCGCGTGATAGGTGACGCCGAGGTGGTCCTCATGCCCGTGCAGCCGCCGCCCCGGCCCGAACCTGATCGAGTAGAACGCCGACTCCGGGTCGCCCCACGCGGTCCTGCCGAAGACGTACCCGCCGTCGAAGACCCGCACCGCCACCCCGTCGTGCGCGAACCCGGCCGCCCTCGTGTCAGCCGGACTGTCCCCGAGAGGTGCCAGGAAGCCGTCGGGCTGCGTGGCATGGGCAATGTACGCTTCGAGGGCGCTCCGGCGCGCCGCCAGCCGTTCCGGGATCCCGGCCCCGCTCTCCTCGATCGCCCGTAAGGCCACCCCCAGCCGCCGGTGCACGTACAGCCCGTACCTCGGTGCCTGCTCGTGCAGCACACCCTGCTCGTCGATGGCGAGCTCGGCCGAGGCGAGCATCCGGCGGATCGCCAGGTCACGCCAGCCGTCCCGGCCCAGGCGGCAGCCCACCACCAGCAGCGCGATGTCCTGGTCGAGGCCGTGGTTGTGGCCCTGACGGTAGAGCGCCGGGTCGGACAGGATCCCGCCGTGCTCGGCGAGGCTGTCCAGCAGGCGGGGGCTGTCCACGTGGGCGCTGAGGCACACCAGCGCGGGGGCGCGCAGCGCCACGGCGTGCTCGGCCCAGGCCCAGGGGCTGACGTCGGCGCCGCCGCGCGGGTTCTTGCGCATCCAGTTGTCGGCCACGATTTCGGCCTGGTCGAGGCAGGCCCGGTCGCCCGAACGCTCGTACTCGGCGACCAGGCGGCCCATCCAGCGCAGGGTGTGCAGGTTCAGGGCCCAGGAGCGGTTGCCGTGCGGGTTCAGCCGCCAGTCGATGTCCTGGCCGAGGTCCACCGGGGGCAGGCTGACGAAGGTCACCCGCCCGGCCATCACCTCCGGCACCTTGATCGTGGGGAACTGGTCGGCCAGGCAGATCGCCGGGCCGAGCGCCTTACGGGCACGCCAGAACATGTGATGGCTCCTGATTTCGGGCGCGCGAAACCCAACGCGCGGCGCAGTCGGCGAAGCGCGAGGTTCACGTGCGATGGAAGGCGCGCGAGGTCCACGCGCGGCACAGTGCGTGGCGCGGGGGTCCGCGCGGGACGGTGTGTGGCGCGGGGGAGTGCGCGGTGGTCGGTGGGGTGCGGGTGGATCCCCGCAGGTGGGAGCGCCGAGGCCAGGAGGTCAGGGCACGGACGTGCCCTGACTTATGGGGTTACGGCCGTGTGCTCGCGGTTTCGGATACGGCCGGGCCCTTGTCGGTCCAACCGGCACCCAGCACCACCTCGGAGCGCTGCGTACCCCCGCCGTACACCCCCGCGCTGTCGATGCAGGACAGCACCTGCGAGCTGGCCACGTCGATGATCAGCGTCCGCTCGACAGCCGGGTCGCCGTCCAGCTCGAACGCGAAGGCGTCCCCGGTCCGGCCCCGCTGGTCCGTGCTCCGCCCCAGGTAGTGGACGTTCGGCAGGTCGCCGAGCAGCCGATAGGCCGCCGCCCGGACGCCCGGCGGCGACGGCTTGCTCCACAGCAGCCCGCTGACCGCGTCCGCCAGGACACCGTCGCCGGACCCGGCGGGCAGCATCCCGACCACCCATTCCTTCAGCGCGGCCGGATCGGTCGGCAGCCGCTGGATCTGCTCGTACGTCAGATCCTTCCCGGCCATGCTGAACGGCGCCCTCTTGCCCGAGAACACGACGACCTTCCCGGACCGGCCCGCCATCCGCTCGCCCGTCCAAGCCTTCCCGTCGCGGGTGGCCCAGAGGTCGGTGACCTTCGTGCCGTCGTGGAGCTTCTCGATGTGCCAGTACGTCCCCTTGCCGGCCGGGCCCGACGCCGCCGTGGTCGCGGCGGCCAGCAGGATCGACCGTCCGGAGACGGTTTCGCCCGCCGTACGAGGCGAAGCGAGCGCCACCACGGCCGCCACAGCGACCGCCGCCGCCGCGAGACCGCTCACGGTCGCCCGCCAGGAGAACAGCCACGAGGTACGCGAGGAGGATCGCGACTCGGTCTCCAGCCGCTCGCGGACCCTGGCCTTGAGCGCCGGGTCGGCCGGCTGCTCGCCGTACAGTTCGCGGATCGACGACAGCTCATCCATGGTCGGCCTCCTCGAGGACGAGCATCGGATTGGCGCCGCCCAGGGAGCCACGCAGCTTCTTCCTGGCCCGGCTCAGCCGGGAGCCGACCGTGCCGTACGGGATGCCGAGCGCCGTGGCGATCTCCTCATGGCTCAGCCCGGCCAGCGCGACGAGCAGGATGACGTCGCGATCCCGCTGCTCCAGCCCCGCCAGCGCGGACGCCAGACTCGGCTGCAGACTCTGGGCGCTGACCCGCGCGGACACCCGGTCCTCGTGACCAGGCGCGTCGCCGTCGGGACCGTACCGTCCCAGCGCGCGCAGCGTCCGCGCCTCCAGGCGGCGATGCTTGCCGATGAGCTTGGTCGCGATGCCGAACAGCCAGGACCGCACGGTCGCGCGCGCCGGGTCGTACTGCGCGCGCTTCCTGAACGCGATCAGGAAGGTGTCGGAGACGACGTCCTCGGCATGGTCCACGCCGAGCCGCTGGGCGACATAGCCGTGAATGTCGCCGAAATAGGCGTCGAACACCTCCCCGAACACCTCGGCGTCGACCAGTGACCCCGGAATGGCCTCGCCCCGGTCGACCGGCCCCCGGGCGGCGCGGCCGGAGATCCAGGGCAGCGCCGTCACCACGGCCGCCCTTTCACGATGCTTGCCCCGTCATGTGCCACCCTTCGAACGATCAGCGGATACCTCTTATCCCCCGATCCGCCCGATCGCTTTCACGGGCAGACGTCGTGTCTCCGGCAAGAAGCGCCTCGGCGACGGCCGTACGGGCATAGAGCACGTATCTTCCCGTACGGTGCGCACTGGCCAGTCCGGCTTTGCGGAGCGCGGTGAGATGCTGGTTCGCGCCTGGATCTGACAGGTCGAGGCGGGTGGCCAGCTCCCTGGTCGAGGCGGGCTGGTCGAGTTCGGCCAGCAGCCGGGCGCGGGTCCGGCCGAGCACGGCGGCCAGCGCTTCTGGCGGATCGCTCTCGCGGCGCTCCCAGAGCGTCGCGACGCCGCGCGGCGGGTAGCGGATCGTGGGCTGCCAGGGCGGGGTCGTGACGGAGAAGACCCGCGGCCAGGTGAACACCGACGGCACGAGCAACAGCCCCAGCCCGCGCAGCGGGCGCACTCCTTCGCAGACCGTCTTCGGCAGGCGGAGCGTCTCTCCCTCCCAGGTCACGGCCGCGTCGAGGTCGCTGAGCATGCGCCGCAGCCCACCCTCGGCCAGTGACCTGGCCCGGTAGAGCACGTCGCCTTCGAGCAGGGTGCCGATCCGGGGCCAGAACGGCGCGATGGCCGCTTCCCAGTAGCCGCGGATCTCCCCGGCCAGCCGCTCGAGGCCGCCCACGGGGTCGTCGTGCAGCGCCTGGAGCGCTCTGGTGCGCGGACCGTCCCAGACATCGAGATCCTCCTGGACCCGGGGCGCCATCGCCGCCATCGTGGCAAGCTCCACCTCCAGATCGGGCACGGAGGTCGAGGGCGGCGGGCAGACGAAGCAGACGATCGAGGTCGTCGGCACGGGCACCAGGTCGGACAGCAACCGCCAGTCGACATCGGCGAGCGGCCGTCGTACCCGCTCCACCCAGGGTTTGAGTGCGGCATGCGCGGCCGGGTTCTTCACCACTCGGACGCTGGCGACGACCTCCCACAGAGGAGAAACGGCGAAGCGGACATTAGCCGCATCCTGCGCGGTGAATGTCAGTTCAAGACTCATTCCATTAACCCTCTGCTTAATCAATGGCCGCCAGATCCACTATCGCATCATCTAGGGGCATGACAGCTGTTGCCGAGACCCCGCTCCTGCGTGAACCCTCCTTCAGAAACCTCTACTTGGCGTCGGCGGTCAGCCAGTTCGGCACCCAGGTCGGCTACGTGGCGATGCCCCTGCTCGCGGTGACCGCCCTCAACGCGGGACCCGGCGAAGTGGGCCTGCTCAGCGCGCTCACCACGATCACCGTGCTCGTGCTGGGCCTGCCCGCCGGGGCCTGGGTGGACCGGGTCAGGCGCCGCCCCGTGATGATCGCGACGGACCTCGTCCGCGCTGTGCTCCTGGTGTCGGTGCCGGTCGCATGGTGGCTGGGCGCGCTCACCATGGCCCAGTTGTACGGCGTCGCGATCGCGTCGGGAGTCGGCACGCTCTTCTTCGATGTCGCCTCCCAGAGCACGGTCCCGCACCTGGTCGGCCGCGACCGGCTCACCGCCGCCAACTCGGTGCTCGTGGGCACGAACGCGGCGATGGACGTGAGCGGCAGAAGCGCCGCCGGAGTGCTGGTGACCTTCGCGGGCGCGCCGGTGGCGATCCTGCTCGACGCGCTCACCTACCTGTGGTCGGCCCTGTGGCTGCGGCGGATCAGCACACCCGAACCTCCACCGGCCCCCGTCCCCGGCGAGCGGCTCGGACGGCAGATCGGCGAGGGGGTACGGTACCTGTTCGGCAACCGCATCCTCGTCGCCGTCGCGGTACAGGGCGGTCTGTCGAACCTCGGGTTCCCGCTCTGCTCGACGCTGCTGCCCGTGCTCCTCGTGAATGACCTCGGGCAGCCCGCCTGGGTGCTCGGGGCCTACCTCGCCGTCGGTGGGCTGGGCACGCTGGCCGGTTCCTCGACGGCGCACCTGATCGGTCGTCGGCTCGGTCGCGGGCGTGGCGTGTGCGTCGTCGGCCTGGCTACCGCGCCGTTCGCGTTCCTGGTGCCGTTGGTCGGCTGGAGCGTCTGGATCTCGGCGGCCGCGTGGAGCCTCCTGTGCTTCCGGACAGGGATGAACAACGTGCTGCTCGTCAGCTTCAGGCAGCAGGTCACGCCCGACCCGATGCTCGGCCGGATGAACGCCACCATGCGCCTGATCCTGATGGGCGCGGTCGGCGTCGGCGGCCTGCTGGCGGGGCTCCTCGGCGAGATCTGGGGCTCCGGGGCCGCCATGTGGGCGGGCGCGTCGATCATGGCGCTCAGCTGGATCCCGATCTGGCTCAGCCCACTCCGCCGCGAAACCTGAAGCGAGATGTGCCGGTGGGCTGGTGTTCTAGCGGAGCGAGATGTGCAGCGCCTCGCCCACCTTCCGGTAGCCGACGCGGGCGTAGACCCGCGCGGCGCCGTCGTCGGCGGGGGTGAGGAACGGCATCGTGATCCCGGCGTCCGTGCCCGCGCGGGTCAGCAGCGCCGTGACCGCTCCCGCGATGCCCCGCCGCCGGTGTGAGGCACGCACCGCGATACCCGCGACCTCGGCGACCCCCTGATGCGGGCTGCCGATCTGCCCGGCGCCGAGCACCTCGCCGGTGATGGTGTCCACGGCGGCGGCCACGAGCCCACCGCCGTTCAGGACCCGCCGAAGCCGCGCGACGTCGTGCTCGTTGGCCTCCGGCGCCTCGAACGTCTCGTTCATCACCCGCGCGACGCGCCAGAGGCCGGCTTCATCCGTCACGAGCACGACCCGGACGGCTGAGTCGACGGGCGCGTCCACCGCCTCGTCCGGCGAGCACACCAGGACCGGGTAGCGGCCTTCCTCGGTGAACCCGGCCACGAGCAGCGCGTCCTCCACCTTCGGCGCCGCCTGCGGCAGGTACTCCAACCGTGGTGTCCGCGCCCGCTCACGGAACACCGCGACCAGCGCGGCGACCTCGTCCGCCGTGGGGGCGCTGTGGTCGTCGGGTACGGCGTAGTTGAACGGGAGCGCGTCGTCATGCTCATCGAACCGGATCACGAACGGCCCGGCCCGATGCGCCCGAGCCCCCGCCACCGACCTGAGATAAGCGTGTACGGCGGCATCCAGCACGTAAGGGTCCTCTCCGCAGAACGATGATCACTACAAATTAGGTCCCGGCGGGTGCCCAGACAACTGATTTGGGGCGCTGTTGACGTTACGTCCAGTTCGGGAGACGGTCATTTATAAGGCCAGGTAGACCGGAGGCTTGAGGTGCGGTTCGGAATCTTCTACGAGCATCAGCTGCCCCGCCCCTGGGAGCCGGACAGCGAGCAGCGCCTGTACGCCGACGCGCTGGAGCAGGTCGAGATCGCCGACCGGGTGGGGTTCGACTACGTGTGGGAGGTCGAGCACCACTTCCTGGAGGAGTACTCGCACTCGGCGGCGCCCGAGGTGTTCCTCGCCGCCGCCTCGCAGCGCACCAGGAACATCCGGCTCGGTCACGGCATCGTGCAGGTGCCGCCGCCGGTCAACCACCCGGCCAGGGTCGCGGAACGGGTCGCCACGCTCGACCTCGTCTCAGGTGGCCGGGTCGACTTCGGCACCGGGGAGGCGAGTTCGGCGGCCGAGCTGGGCGGGTTCGGCGTGGACCGGGAGCGCAAGCGGGCCATGTGGCAGGACTCGCTCGACGCGATCACCCGGATGTTCGTCGAGGAGCCGTTCGCCGGGTGGCATTCGCCGTACCTGCGGATGCCGCCGCGCAACGTGATCCCGAAGACCGTGCAGAAGCCGCACCCGCCGCTGTGGGTGGCCTGTTCGCGGCGGGAGACGATCCACCTGGCGGCGCGGAACGGGATCGGGGCGCTGTCGTTCGCGTTCGTGCATCCGGAGGACGCGGAGAAGTGGTCGCGGGACTACTACCGGTTGCTGGAGTCGGAGGAGTGTGTGCCGGCGGGGTTCGCGGTCAACGCCAACCTGGCGATCGTGTTGCCGATGATGTGCCACGAGGATCCCGCCGAGGCCCGGCGCCGGGGCGCTCTCGGGGCCGGGTTCTTCGCCTACGCTCTGGCGCACTATTACGGGCCGTCGAAACACACTCCCGGCCACAGCAGCATTTGGGGAAATTTCACGAAAGATGGCCCTAAGGTGGGGCCGCAAGGGACGGATCCGCTCGCGGGCGCATTGGGTAGTCCGCAGCAACTCATCGACCTCATTGCCCGGTACGAGGCGGCCGGCGTCGATCAAATGATCTTCGTACTCCAGGCCGGGCCCAATCGCCACGACCATATTTGCGAAAGCCTGGAATTGTTCGGGAAAAAGGTCCTTCCCGCATTCACCGAAGGCCGCGAAGACCGCGAGCGTGACAAGTCCTCGCGCCTCGCCCCCGCCATTGAAGCCGCCCTCTCCAGACGGTCCCCGGCCAGGACGCTGCCCCAGCCGTACATGATCGACGAGGACGCGGAGCTGTCCCGCCTCACCCACCGCCCGGCCCCCACCCCGGCGGACCTCCTCACCGCGACCCGCAAACGAGCCCGCCTCACGGCCCGGCACCTCCTGTCCCGCTTGGTCGCGGGCCGCTCGGACGAGAACCTGGCCCGCTGGCTCACCCCTGGCCGGCAGCGCCTCCTGTTCACCCTCATGGCCCGCTCCTTCCAGCCGGACAAGGCGTTCGGCTTCCACGGCACCCTCGAATTCCGCCTCCAACCCCACTCCACCTGGACCATCGCCATCCGAGGCCCCCGAGCCCGCGCCTTCCCCGGCCCGGCCCGCGCCCCGTCCCTCACACTCACCCTCCCGGCCGCAGACCTCCTCCGCATCCTCGCGGGCACGGCCAACCCGGCCGCCCTGCTGGTGTCCGGCCGCCTGGAGATAACGGGCGACGTGGCACTGGCTTCCCGGGTAGCGGAAATGTTCGGCGGCCCTTCGCCGTACTAGCCGGGGCCCGGGGGAGCGCCCAGCCGCCCAGCCGTCCGAGCGCCCGGGCGTCCGAGAGACCGGGGGCCGGGATCTGAGGAGCCGCAGGTCCGGGAGGCAGGAGGTGCGGGGACCGGGAGGCAGGGGGTTCGGGGAGTCCGTGAGCCGAGATGTCCGTGAGCGGCGGAGTCCGGGGGCTGGGCTCCAGAAGTCCGCGAGCCCATCCGAGCGCCGCGTCGGCGAGAGCGGGTACGGCGGAACCCGGCGCCTGTCAACGCCGCCCAGCTCAATGCCGAAGAACACGGCCAATCATGCGCACGTCACGGCGCCAAGCCACCTCCACCAGAGGAGCGTGCCCCTGGACAGCCCCCAACCCCGGTCGGCGCTTGGGGCTCACCGTGCTTAGCCGTACAAAAGACCGAAAAAAGCAGGCTCACCGCGCAGCCGCACGAAAAATCATCCTAGGAGCTTCCGCGCCGCCTGTTCGATCTCCTCCTCGGACATCAGCACATGGCCGGCCGCGTCTCCCAGCGGAATGAAGCTGTCCGCCGACGTCACCCGCGCCACCTGCCCGGAGAATCCCGCGTCCATCAGCTCGGCCACGATCCCCTCGGACACCCCGCCCGTGTGCCGGGTCTCGTCGGCGATCAGTACCTTGCCCGTCAGCTCCGCCGCCCGTACCAGGTCCTCCACCGGCAGCGGCGCCAGCCACCGCAGGTCCAGCACCCGGCAGCCGAAGCCCTCCTGCGTGAGACGGACGGCGGCCCGCAGGCTCATCCGCAGCCCGTTGCCGAACGTGACGATCGTGAGATCGCGCCCGTCCCCATAGGATCGCGCCCGCCCGATCGGGACGTGCGTCTCGGGCCAGCGCGACGGCGGCGCGTACGACGCCAGCCAGCCCCCGTCACCCTCCTCGAACAGGTCGCGCGTGTGATAGAGCGCGATCGGCTCCAGGAACACGCACACGGACCCCTCCGTGCGCGCGGCCGCGAGGCAGGTGCGCAGCATGGCCGCCGCGTCGTCGGGACGCGACGGCGAGGCGATGACCAGGCCGGGGATGTCGCGCAGCGCGCCGACCGCGTTGTCGTTGTGGAAGTGGCCGCCGAACCCCTTCTGGTAGGCGTAACCGGCCACCCGCACCACCATCGGGTTGAGGTAGGCGCCCCGCGAGAAGAACGACAGCGTGGACGCCTCGCCCCTGAGCTGGTCGAGCGCGTTGTGCAGGTACGCAAGATACTGGATCTCGGGGACGGGCAGCAGCTTCGACACCCCCGACCCGAGCGCGAGCCCCAGGATGGACTGCTCGTCGAGGTGCGTGTCGAACACCCGCCCGGCGCCGAACCGCTTCTGCAGCCCCCGGGTGACGCCGTAGACGCCGCCCTTCTTGGCGACGTCCTCGCCGAAGACCATCATCTCCGGGTGGACGGCCAGCGCGTCGGTCAGCGTGCGGTTGATGGCCTGGGAGAGCGTCAGTGGCTTCTCGGCCTCGGGCAGCGAGCCGGCGAACGCGCGTTCCCTGACCGAGGCCTCGGCCGCCACCGGGCTGATCCTGGCGATCATCTCGGCGCGGCGCGGTGCGAGCGGCTCCATGATCTCCTTGGCCGAGCCGAGGCGCGGGCCGCGGCTGGTCTCCAGGGCGATCCGCAGCACGTGCTCGCGGGACGACTCGTAGTGCGTGAGCAGCTCCTCGGGCGTCATCAACCCCGCCTCGACCAGCAGCCGGGCGGTGGTGAGGAGCGGGTCGCGCTCCATGTCGGCGCGGATCTCCCGCTGGGTGCGGTACGCGGACTCGACGTCGGACCCGGCGTGGCCCATGAGCCGGACCGTGCTGAGGTGCAGGAACGCGGGGGAGCGGTTGGCCCGTACGTGCTGGACCGCCCGCGTGGCCGCGTCGTAGGCGTCGGCCAGGTCACAGCCGTCGGCGGCGAAGTATTCGATGCCGGGACGCCGCGCGCTCGCCGCCACCCAGCCCTTGGGCGTGCGGACGCTGATGCCGATGCCGTTGTCCTCGCACACGAACAGGATCGGCAGCGCCTGCCCCTGATGCGTGGCATAGGCGGCGGTGTTGAACCCCGTCAGCGCCGTGGCGTGGTTGACGGACGCGTCGCCGAAGCTGCACACGGTGATCGCGTCACGCGGCCACGGCGAGGGGACGTCCAGCGCGCGGGCCCGCTCGATCGCGAAGGCGACGCCCACCGCGCGTGGCAGGTGGCTGGCGATCGTCGAAGTCTGCGGGATGATCGCCAGGTCGGGATGGCCGAACACCTTGTGCCGGCCGCCCGCGATCGGCTCCTCCGCCGAGGCGGTCAGCCCCATGAGCACGTCGCGGATGCCCTGCTCGGGCAGCCGCCCGGCCTGCTCGGACCTGGTCAGGTAGAAGGCGCCGGAGCGGTAGTGCAGCAGCGCGGGGTCGTCCGCACGCAGCGCCGTGGCGACCGCCGCGTTGCCTTCGTGGCCGGCCGAGCCGATCGTGTAGAAACTCTCGTTCTGCTCGCGCAGCCAGCGGGCCGCGATGTCGAGCAGGCGGCTGTCGAGCTGGCGCTGGAAGAGGGTACGGCACTGCTCGCCGGTCAGCGACGTGCCCTCGCGTACAGGCAGGCCGGGATCACGGGCCGCGCCCGTCCTCAGCGTCGTAACCGCTTGGGTGAAATGGGTCTCAACAGTGTCGCGCGCCACAAGGCGATTATGTCGTCCCGATACCGGGTTCGTCTGCCTGTCGGGAGGGACATGTTGTGGACCGGTCCGATTGACCCCGATCTATAACAGATTGTCAGATTGAGCGACTTTGTGGCCAACCTGAATGTTTACTGGGAACGATATGCGTGGCACCCTCAATGCCGCGTTGAACACAGGGATCCAGAAAGGAACCCGCATGTTACAACGCATCCGTGTCGCCGCCGTCGCGCTCGCGACGGCCGCCGGGGTTCTCGCCCTGGCACCGTCGGCGTCGGCCGCGGCCAAGGCCCCCTCCATCTCCGACGTGGACCTCAGCCCGGGCTCCCCGGTCGTGGTCTTCGACAAGCCGGTCACGGTGACGTTCACGTTCACCACCGGGGACGCCAAGACGGCCGAACTCCAGCTCAAGCCGCCCGGCCTGAGCGTCGGCACGCCCGTCGAGCTCAAGCCGGCCCCGTTCGGCCTCCGGACCAAGTGGACCGGTACGAAGAGCTTCGAGGCGAAGGACGCCGGCAAGTGGAGCTTCCTCGCCGTCGCCCACGGTGACGGCGAGAAGTCCGTCAGCGGCACCTTCGACATCCAGAAGGCCCTCGTCACCAAGATCGTCGACTTCGGCGCCAGCCCCGGCGAGGTGGACCGCGGTGACCTGATCAGGGTCTCCGGCCGGCTCCTGGCCGACGGCAAGGGATACGCCGGGCAGTCCGTGGCGATCACTTTCCGTGAGAAGGGCGCCGACGCCTACCGCGGTGTCACCACGGTCGCCACCGGCCGCGACGGCTGGTTCGCCACCAAGGTACGGGCCAGGGCCACCGGCTACTGGCGGGCCGAGTTCGGCGGGAACAAGGAAGCCAGGGCGTCGGTCAGCGACAGCGACCGGGTCGACGTCCGGGTCAGGCACGATCGCGACAGCAGGATCGCCGGCTTCGACGCCTCACCCGAGCCCGTCGACAAGGGCGCCCGGCTGAACTTCACCGGCACCCTGCAGACCGAAGGCTGGCGCGCGCTGCCCGGCCAGCGGGTCTCGATCTTCTTCAGGGCCGATGGGTCGCGCCGGTGGGAGTACGTCACCAGCGACGTGACGAACCGCGACGGCCGCTTCTGGGCCAATGCGACCGCTGAGTCGTCGGGCTGGTGGCGGGCCGCGTTCGCCGGCACCGAGGGCGTCAGGGGCTCGGTCAGCGACGCCGACCAGGTCACGGTCGTCGAGCCCACCCCGCCGCCGACGGCGGAGAAGTCGGTCAGCCGCGTGATCAAGTTCAACGCCTACCCGGAGCCGGTCAAGCGCGGTAAGTACCTGAAGTTCAGGGGCAAGCTGCAGATCGACGACAGCGGATCCTGGGAGGGGTACGCGGGCAAGGTCGCGCTGTACTTCAAGCCGGTCGGCGCGCACAAGTGGCAGTACGTGAAGACCACGTCATCCGGTGACAGCGGCAAGCTGTATGCCAGGGTCAAGGCGTGGAAGTCGGGCTCGTGGAAGTTCGTGTTCGGCGGGGATGACGATTTCTACGGCGACAGCAGCCGTAGGGACTATGTCCGCGTGACGCGGTAACCAGGCCGGAACGGCACGATTGAGGCCCGGGGCTGCACGCTCCGGGCCTCAAGCGTCGGTGCTACGACTCGGGCTCGGGAGACTTCGCACCGATGCTGATGAGCATCAACTTGAGCTCACCGAACCCGGCCTTGAGCTCGGCTATGTCCTTGTCGACCTTGTCGATCCTTGCCTCGACCTTGCCGATGCGCAGGTCGACGCTGGCTATATCCCGATTTACCCGGTCGAAGCCATTCTCCGTGTCCTTGCTGAGCATGAAGACCTTCTCGTAGAGAAAGTCGGTTCGTGCGTCGATCCTCTTTTCGAGTTGATCCGCTCGTGTCTCGATCTTCTTGTCGAGATCTTTTGTCCGCTTGTCGATCCTGTCGAGGACGTTCTTCCCGACGATGTCCACGCGGTCGTGCAGGCTAGTGAACCGTTGTTCGATCGAGGTACCAGGCACGCCACTCACCGTATCGGTCTGGAGGGCAGAGACCTTCTCTTGCAGGTCGATGACTGCCAAGTGCAAATCCAAGGCTGGTTCTCCTTTGGGGAAGGGGGATGGGTTGAGAACCCATCGGGAAAGCTACCCTCCGTAACGAGATCGTCGCAGTCGGATGCGAAAACCTGTGCGACCTACTCCGCCCGCCTGAACTGCGCGATCCCCACCCCCAGTAGAACCGCCCCCAGAAGAGCCACCACCCCCAGCTCCAGCCCCACCGGCACCTGGAAGTCGAACCACCGAACCCCCGGGTTGAGCACCGCGTTCACCTGCGCCGGAACGTCGAGATGGGAGAACACCGCCTGCCGCATCGGATCCACCGCGTACGTCATCGGGTTGACCACCGTCAGCAGGTGCAGCCACGACGGCAGGTTCGCCAGCGGGAACATCGCCCCCGACAGGAACATCATCGGCATGATCGCCATCTGCATCAGCCCGAAGAAGGTCTGCATGTTGCGCATCCGCGCCGCCAGCATCACCCCGAACGCCGTGATCGTGAACGCCGCGAGGAACATCTCCGCCAGCAGCGTGACGATCAGGGCCGGCGAGTACGGTACGCCGACCAACCCGGCCATCGCCAGGATGACGACGCCCTGCCCGGTGGCCACCAGGGCCCCGCCCAGGCACTTGCCGACCACGATCGCCCCGCGTGAGACCGGGGCGACGAGCATCTCGCGCAGGAAGCCGAACTCGCGGTCCCACACGATGGACCCGGCCGAGAACATACCGGTCATGATCACGGTCATCGAGATCATGCCGGGATACATGAAGGTGCGGTAGTCGATGCCCGGGATGGTGCCGCGCACCAGCGAGCCCAGTCCGGTGCCCATCACGAACAGCCACAGCACCGGCTGCAGCAGCATCGACAGCATGCGGGTGCGGTCGTTGACGAACCGCAGCAGCTCCCGGTGCAGGACCACCTTGATCGCCCGGAGGTCGTGCCCGGTGCTGTGCACCGGCACCCGGACGCTGATCGCCTCTGTCGCCATGACTATCGCCTCGCCATCGCTCTCATCCACGCCCTGCCGCCCGACTCGGCGCCTTCCTCGGCGTCGCGGATCGTGGAACCGGTGTAGTTCATGAACACGTCGTCGAGTGAGGGCCGTGAGACGCTCACCGACCTGATCGGCATGCCGAGCTCGGCGAACAGCCGGGGCACGAACTCCTCGCCCGACGCGACGGCGAACGTCACCGCGCCCTCGCGCACGGCCGCGTCCAGGTCGAACTTCTCGCGGAGCGCCTTGATCGCGGCCTCGTCGTCGCCCGTCTGGATCTGCACCCGGTCCTTGCCGATGCTGGCCTTGAGCGCCTCCGGCGAGTCGATGACGACGAGCTCGCCGTGGTCGATGATCGCGATCCGGTCGCAGTACTCGGCCTCGTCCATGTAGTGGGTGGTCATGAAGATGGTGATGTCCTCCAGGTGCCGCAGCTGGTTGATGTAGCCCCAGATGGCCGAGCGGGTCTGCGGGTCGAGGCCGACCGTGGGCTCGTCCAGGAACAGCACCCGGGGCGAGTGCAGGAGCCCGCGGGCGATCTCCAGCCGCCGCTTCATGCCGCCGGAGAACGTCATGACCTTGGCGTCCTTGCGGTCCCAGAGTGCGACCATCTCCATGACCTGCTTGATCCGGTCGCCGACGATGCTCTTCGGCACGCCGTACAGCTCGGCGTGGAAGCGCAGGTTCTGCTCGGCGCTCAGGTAGCCGTCGAGCGTCGGGTCCTGGAAGACCAGCCCGATGTTCCTGCGTACCTCGTCGCGCTCCCGCACCACGTCGTACCCGGCGACCGTGGCGCTGCCGCCGGTCGGGTTGACGAGCGTGCAGAGCATGCTGATCGTGGTGGTCTTGCCGGCGCCGTTCGGGCCGAGGAAGCCGAAGACCTCGCCGGGTGCCACCTCTAAGTCGACGCCCTTGACGGCCTCGATCTTGCCGTAGTTCTTCTTCAGGCCGTGTACGGCCACCGCCGCCGCTGTCATCGTCAGTCCTCCGCGAGGATCTGGAAAACGGACTTACGTGTCTGCCTGAGCAGCTTCTTGGCCTGGGCGACCTGCTGGTCGTTGGCCGTCCGCGCCAGGTGGCTGAACGCCTCGTTGAGCTGGGCCCACAGCAGCCGCAGCTCGTGCCGGTCCTCGGGCACCGAGCGCGCCACCTCGTCCCAGGGCGGCTCGCCGTCGAGGTGCCGTTCGGCCTGCTCGCGGCCCTGCTCGGTCAGGCTGTAGATCCGGGAGCCGCCGCTCTCGTCGCTGGCGACCAAGGCCTCGTCCTCCAGTTGCTGGAGGGACGGATAGACCGAGCCGGGGCTGGGCCGCCACACTCCGCGGCTGCGCTCCTCGATGTCCTGGATCATCTGGTAGCCGTTCTTCGGCCCTTCGCTGAGCAGGCTCAGCAGCGCGGCCCTGACGTCGCCCCGCCGTACGCGCGGAGCACCGCCCTCCCAGCCCATCGGCGGCGCGCCGGGCAGGCCGCCCATCCCCGGCCCGCCGCCCGGGATGGGCGGCATTCTGAGGCCCATCCCGGGCGGTGGTGGTGCGCCGGGCGGGAACGGTGGATCCGGCGGGAAGTGGGGGTGTGGGGGTTCTGGAGCCGCTTGCGGGATGTCATCCCACAGGTGGGGATCACGCATGATGCCTCCAACTATCGAGATACCTTGACGATATATCTAGATAGTTGGCATGAAAAGCCCATGTTTTGCGGTTGTGGCACTCTGTTAGTGAGCGTTAACCGAGGCCGCGATGGCCGCCCTGGCCATCGCGTGCAGGAGGGGGCGCATGGCCTGCGCGGGCAGTTCGCCGGCGCTGTGCGGGGTGGAGTTGAGCAGCCCGAAGACGGCGTGCGTGGCGGCCCGCAGCCGCGGGGGCGGGCACGACGGGTGCAGCTCGGCCAGCACGGTCACCCATTCCTCGACGTACAGCCGCTGCAGCCGCCTGATCTGCCGCCGCTCCCGCTCGGGCACGTTGCCCAGCTCTCTGTCGTGCACGGTGATCAGTGCGGGCTGTTCGAGTGCGAAGGTGATCTGCACGTTCAGCAGCGCGTTGAGGGTCTCCTCCGGCCCGCCGGGCGAGGTGACCGCCGCCGCGGCCGACTCGCGCAGCCGCGAGCTGATGCCCAGGAGCATCTCGGCGAGCAGCGCCTCCTTGCCGCTGAAGTGGCGGTAGAGCGCCGGGCCCGAGACGCCGACCGCGCCGCCGATGTCCTCGATCGAGACGCCGTGGAAGCCGCGCGCGGCGAACAGGTTCGCGGCCGCGCCGAGGATCTCCAGGCGCCGGCTGCCACGGCTCCGCGTCGTCGTCACGTCTCACATGGTAGACGGTTACGTTAATGATGACTAACATCTGCCTCATAACGGAAGGGGGCACATGAGCGACTGGCCGGTGCTGAACTCGGCCGCGGACCCCGGCAGCGAGGCGTTCAAGCAGAACGCCGCGCTCAACGAGCGGCTCGCCGCCGACCTGCTGGAGCGCCTCGCCGTGGCCGCCGCGGGCGGTCCCGAGCGGTCGCGGCAGCGTCACGTGGAACGCGGCAAGCTGCTGCCGCGCGACCGCGTCGACGGCCTGCTCGACCCCGGCTCCCGCTTCCTGGAGCTGTCGCCGCTGGCCGCCAACGGCCTCTACGACGACCAGGCGCCGGCCGCCGGGATCATCACCGGCGTCGGCAGGATCGCCGGGCGCGAGTGCGTGGTCGTGGCCAACGACGCCACCGTGAAGGGCGGCACGTACTACCCGATCACCGTCAAGAAGCACCTGCGCGCGCAGGAGGTGGCGCTGCACAACCACCTGCCGTGCGTGTACCTGGTCGACTCCGGCGGCGCGTTCCTCCCCAAACAGGACGAGGTCTTCCCCGACCGGGAGCACTTCGGCCGCATCTTCTACAACCAGGCCACCATGTCCGCGCGCGGCATCCCGCAGATCGCCGCCGTCCTCGGCTCCTGTACGGCGGGCGGCGCGTACGTCCCGGCCATGAGCGACGAGGCCGTCATCGTGCGCGACCAGGGCACCATCTTCCTCGGCGGCCCGCCGCTGGTGAAGGCGGCCACCGGCGAGGAGGTCACGGCCGAGGAACTGGGCGGCGGCGACCTGCACGCCCGGGTCAGCGGCGTCACCGACCACCTGGCCGACGACGACGCGCACGCGCTGGCCATCGTCCGCGACATCGTCTCCACGCTGGCCCCGAGAGCCGAGCGGCCCTGGGACCGGGCCGAGCCCGAGGAGCCCCGGCACGATCCCCGCGACCTCTACGGCATCGTGCCCGCCGACACCCGCCGGCCGTACGAGGTGCGGGAGGTCATCGCCCGGCTCGTCGACGGCTCGCGGTTCCTGGAGTTCAAGGCCGAATACGGTTCGACGCTGGTCACCGGCTTCGCCCACCTGCACGGGCACCCGGTCGGGATCATCGCGAACAACGGCATCCTGTTCAGCGAGTCCGCGCTGAAGGGCGCGCACTTCATCGAGTTGTGCGACCGCAGGCGCATCCCGCTGGTCTTCCTGCAGAACATCAGCGGCTTCATGGTCGGCAAGGCCTACGAGGCGGGCGGCATCGCCAAGCACGGCGCCAAGATGGTCACCGCGGTCTCCTGTGCCAGGGTGCCGAAGTTCACGGTGGTGATCGGCGGCTCGTTCGGCGCGGGCAACTACGCCATGGCCGGGCGGGCGTACTCGCCCAGGTTCCTATGGATGTGGCCGAACGCCCGCATCTCGGTCATGGGCGGCGAGCAGGCCGCGAACGTGCTCACCACCGTCGGCAACGCCGACGCGGACGCCATCAGGGCGCAGTACGAGCACCAGGGCAACCCCTACTACTCCACGGCCCGGCTGTGGGACGACGGCGTGATCGACCCGCTCGACACCCGTACGGTCCTCGGCCTGGCACTCTCCGCGGCGGCCAACGCCCCGCTCGACCCCGTCGGCTACGGCGTCTTCCGGATGTGACTGTGCTCATGGCCCCATCGCTACCTTCGCAGGCGATGTTCCGTCGCGTGCTCATCGCCAACCGGGGTGAGATCGCGGTCCGCGTCATCCGTACGCTGCGTGCGCTCGGCATCATGTCGGTGGCCGTCCACACCGCCTCGGACGCGGACGCCCGCCATGTCCGCGAGGCAGACATGGCCCTCCAGGTCCCGAAATATCTGGACATGGGGGCGATTGTGGCGGCGGCCGAGGCGTCCGGTGCGCAGGCCGTCCATCCCGGATACGGGTTCCTCGCGGAGAACGCCGAGTTCGCCCGCCGCTGCGCCGCGGCCGGGCTGGTCTTCATCGGCCCGCCGCCCGAGGCCATCGACGCCATGGGCGACAAGATCCGCGCCAAGGCCACCGTCTCGGCCGCCGGGGTCCCGGTGGTGCCGGGCGGCGCCGAGCCCGGCGACTCGCTGCTGTCCTGGACGGACTTCCCCGCCCTGATCAAGCCGTCGGCGGGCGGGGGCGGCAAGGGCATGGTGCTGGTCCGCTCGGCCGCCGAACTGCCTGACGCGCTGGAGTCGGCCCGCCGTACGGCCCGCGCCGCGTTCGGCGACGAGACCCTGCTGATCGAGCGCTACGTCGCGAACCCCCGCCACATCGAGATCCAGGTCCTGGCCGACACCCACGGCAACATCGTCCACCTGGGCGAACGCGAGTGCAGCCTGCAGCGCCGCCACCAGAAGATCATCGAAGAGGCCCCGTCGCCCTTCGTCGACGCGGCGATGCGCGAGCGGATGGGCGTCGCGGCGGTGGAGGCCGCCCGCGCGGTGGGTTATGTGAGCGCGGGCACGGTCGAGTTCATCGTCGACGGCACGACCGGCGCGTACCACTTCATGGAGATGAACACCCGCCTCCAGGTGGAGCACCCGGTCACCGAGCTGGTGACCGACCTCGACCTGGTGGAGCTCCAGCTCCGGGTGGCGGCGGGCGAGCCGCTGCCCATCACCCAGGACGGGGTACGGCTGCGCGGCCACGCCGTCGAGGCCCGCGTCTACGCCGAGGACCCGTCGCGCGGCTTCCTGCCCACCGGCGGCCGGGTGCTGCGCCTGGCCGAGCCCGACCGCGCCCGGATCGACTCCGGGCTGGTCGAGGATGGTGTCGTGGGCAGCGAGTTCGACCCGATGCTGGCCAAGATCATCGCCTGGGCCCCCACGCGGGAGGCGGCCTTCGGCCGGCTCGACAAAGCGCTGGCCGAGACCGCCGTGCTCGGCGTGATCACGAACGTGCCGTTCCTGCGGGCGCTCGCGGCGCACCCGGCCGTGCGGGCGGGCGAGCTCGACACCGGGCTGGTCGAGCGGGTCCTGCCCACTCTGATCCCCGACGCCGGCCCGCCCGACGAGGTGCTGGCCGCCGCCGCGCTGGCCTTCCACGCCGCGCCGGTGGCTTCGGATCCCTGGGAGGTCGCGGACGGCTGGCGGGTCGGCGAGCGCGCGTGGACGTCCTGGCGGCTGGAGTCACGGGACGGCGTCCACACGATCCAGGTACGCGGCCTGCCAGAAAAATCCGCAGAAATCCGCATAAATGAACCGGGCGGTGGCGGTGTGGCCGTTCCGGCCAGGATCCTCGTCAATGACGCCGAGCTGACCGTCACCCTTGACGGCCGTACCTCCCACTACACCCACGCCCGCCACGACGACACCCTCTGGCTGGGCAGGGACGGCCAGTCCTGGGCCCTGACCCGCCACCGCATCGGCGACCCCGGCGACCGCCCCGGCGCCGCGCACGCCGGCGACGGCGTGGTCAGAAGCCCCATGCCCGGCACCGTCCTGGTCGTCAAGGTCCAGCCGGGCGACCGGGTGAGCGCGGGCCAGCCGCTCCTCATCGTGGAGGCCATGAAGATGGAACACACCGTCACCGCCCCCTGCGACGGACAGGTCACCGAGCTGCCCGTACAGGCGGGCCGACCGGTCGACATGGACGCCGTCCTGGCCGTCGTCACGGCAGTCTCGGCGGGGGAGTCATGATGCGCGGGCCGTACCCGATGGAAGGTCTTCCGCACCAGGTCACCGTCTACGAGGTGGGCCCGCGCGACGGCCTGCAGAACGAGTCCGCGATCGTCCCGGTCGAGGTCAAGGCCGAGTTCATCGACCGGCTCGCCGACGCCGGCCACCGGGTGATCGAGGCCACCAGCTTCGTCCACCCCAAGTGGGTGCCGCAGCTCGCCGACGCGCAGGACCTGCTCACCAGGCTCGACCGGCGGCCGGGCGTCCGCTACCCGGTGCTCGTCCCGAACGAGCGCGGGCTGGACCGGGCGCTGGCGAACGGCGTCGAGGAGATCGCCATCTTCGCCAGCGCCACCGAGACGTTCGCCGCCAAGAACCTGAACCGCGGCCTGGAGAGCCAGTTCGACATGTTCGAGCCGGTCGTGGCCAGGGCGCTCGACAACGGCGTCAAGGTACGCGCGTACGTGTCGATGTGCTTCGGCGACCCGTGGGAGGGCCCGACGCCGATCGCGCAGGTCGTCGCGGTCGGTGAGCGGCTGCTCGGCCTGGGCTGCCACGAACTGTCGCTCGGCGACACGATCGGCGTCGGCACCCCCGGACACGTGACCGCGCTGATCGAGTCGTTCCGCGATCCCGACCGGTTGGCCGTGCACTTCCACGACACCTACGGCCAGGCTCTGGCCAACACGCTGGCCGCGCTCCGGTCGGGCGTGCACGTCGTCGACGCCTCGACCGGCGGCATCGGGGGCTGCCCCTACGCCGAGTCCGCCACCGGCAACCTCGCCACCGAGGACCTCGTGTGGATGCTGCACGGGCTCGGCATCGACACCGGCCTCGACCTCGACAAGCTCGTGGCCACGAGCATCTGGCTGGCCGAACGGCTCGGCCGTCCCAGCCCGTCCCGCGTCGTCCAGGCTCTTGCGAAAGGCTGACCCACCATGCTCACCGACGAATACGAAGAGCTGCGCAAGACCGTCGAGGCGTTCGCCCGCGACGTGGTGGCGCCGGTGATCGGCGACTTCTACGAGCGGGAGGAGTTCCCGTACGACATCGTGCGCCGGATGGGCGCCATGGGCCTGTTCGGTCTGCCGTTCCCCGAGGAGTACGGCGGCATGGGCGGCGACTACTTCGCGCTCTGCCTGGCCCTGGAGGAGCTGGCCCGCGCCGACTCCAGCGTGGCGATCACGCTGGAGGCCGCGGTGTCGCTCGGCGCCATGCCGATCTACCGATTCGGTACGCCCGAGCAGCGGGCGACCTGGCTGCCGGCGATGGCGGCGGGCGAGACCCTCGGCGCGTTCGGCCTGACCGAGCCCGGCGGCGGCTCCGACGTGCCCGGCGGCATGCGCACCACGGCCACGCTCGACGGCGCCGAATGGGTGATCAACGGGACCAAGGCGTTCATCACCAATTCGGGCACCGACATCACCGGCGTGGTCGGCGTCGCCGCGCTCACCGGCGAGCGGCAGATCTCCACCATCCTCGTGCCGTCGGGGACGCCCGGCTTCACGGTCTCGAAGAAGTACTCCAAGGTCGGCTGGAACGCCTCCGACACCAGGGAGCTGTCCTTCTCCGACTGCCGCGTCCCCGCCGCGAACCTGCTCGGCGAGCGCGGCCGCGGCTACGCCCAGTTCCTGCAGACGCTCGACGAGGGCCGCATCGCCATCGCCGCCGTCGGCGTCGGCCTGGCCCAGGGCTGCGTGGACGAATGCCTGCGCTACGTCAGGGACCGGCACGCGTTCGGCCACGCGATCGGCCACTACCAGGCCATCCAGTTCAAGATCGCCGACATGGAGGCCCGCGTCCACACCGCCCGCCTGGCCTACTACCACGCGGCCGAGAAGATGCTGGCCGGCGTGCCGTTCAAGAAGGAGGCGGCGATCGCGAAGCTCGTCTCCTCCAACGCCGCCATGGACAACTCCCGCGACGCGACGCAGATCTTCGGCGGGTACGGGTTCATGAACGAGTTCCCGGTGGGCCGCTTCTACCGCGACGCCAAGATCCTGGAGATCGGCGAGGGCACCAGCGAGGTCCAGCGGATGCTGATCGCCCGCCAGCTGGGGCTGGGTGACCTCTAAAGGAGCGCGAAACTCTGTAACCGTGACGACCAGTTACAGGACTCGGTGCCCAGTATGGAGACGCCGTTGACGTAGGCGTAGACGCATCTGTTCGTGCTCCTGTTGGAAATGCCCCAGCCGCCACCCTTCCAGTTGCTGAAGTACCACATCTGATTTGCGGCGCCGGTGCAGCGGTTGGCCCGGATGCCTTTGGCGGCGTCCTCGACGCATCGGCCGGTGGACCGGTTCACCAGGAAATGAGTACCGTTTGGGTTATTGTAGACGTCGAATTTCTGATAAATGAGGTTGTTGCACGGGAAGATCCGCAGGCCGTAGCCGGAGCTGTCGTCGAGACATCTGCCGGTCGCGTTGCTTTTGATGACGCGCACGTACGGGGCGTAGGCCGAGGATTCGGTGGTGGAAGTCGGCGTAGCCGTGGCGCTCGTGGCCGAAATGCCCAGGGCGAGGACGCCGACGGCGGTGCCGACTCCGAGAAGGCGGAAGGTGCGATTCACTGGGGCTCCTTGGGTGATGGACTTTTCCTCCCCAGTGATAGGCCGGTCCGCCTGCAATGTGCTTTCAGCCGTCCAACAATTAGTTCGACGTGCCGATCTTCTCGGCGACCGATCTGGCCACGTCCAGGGCGCCCTTGGCCAGCCTGCCCGCCGGGTCCTCGGTGACGTGCCGCTGGTAGGCGACCTGGATCACCGCGTTGCTGACCCGGACGCCGACGGTCGCGGTGGTCGGTCCCTTGCCCGTGTCGCCGGGCAGCGTGTACAGGGTGGTCCAGGAGGCGTCGCCGATGGGCGGTTCGGCGGGGGCGGAGGTTCTGGCGAGCAGGACGGCCTCCTGCCGCAGTCCCAGGAACTGCTCGTGCGCCGCCGTCAGATCCCCCGGGAAGACCTTCACGTACACCTGGAGTCGGAACTGCATGTTGCCCGGCATGCCCGCGCCGGGCGCGAGCGTCGACCACTCGCACTCCTCGGCCTTGATCTGCGACTTGTCCGGGAACAGCGTCAGCTTCTTGACCAGGTCCTCGTCGGTGACCGCGCAGGGGTCGACGGTCTTGGTGAACGTGGCGGTCCCGGTCGGCGCGGGCTCGCTCGTGGTGGCCTGCTCGGTGGGCGAAGCCTCGGTGGGTGCGGGCTCGGCCGTCCGCGTGGTCGCGACGGCCACGGGTACGGCCGTCTTGTCCGGCTGGCGGGTGAGCAGGAACAGGACCGTGAACAGCATGAGCACGACCACGGCCGACGCCCCGCTCAGGATCGCCGGCGTCACCCGCAGCCCGGGGCGGGACTGCTGGGTGGGAGCGGTGTGCCGCACGGCCGCGGTCGGGAAGTCCTGCTGCTGGTAGTCGTTCATCTGAATGGTGGCGCGGAGACCCGGTCCGTCAGGGCCGGGAGGAAGCGCCATCCCTCCTTTCGAAAACAGTATGGAAAGTCTCGGTCACGTTCGGTAATGTGTGCGGTGGGTGAGGGTGTTGTGACAGGAGGTGCATGATGGCGATCCGCCGCTCCGCCACCAAACGGCACGGCCTGCCCACGGTCGTGCAACTGCGGCTCACGCCGACACCGGCCCAGGCCGACGCGCTGGCGGCAGCGGTGTTGTGCAATCAGGCGGCCACCGTCGTGTCCCGCCTGGCGTGGCAGCACCGGATCTTCGCTGTGGTGGAGTTGCATCGGCTGGCCTATTACGAGGTGCGGGCGCAGGTGGCCGGGCTGGGTGCGCAGGCGGCGGTGCGGGCGATCGCCCGGGTCGCCGGCGCGTATGCCAACCGGCGCGCCAGCAAGAAACGCGCTCACATCTTCCGCCCGCAGGGCGCCGTTCCTTATGACGCCCGGTTGATGAGCTTCAACCGTGACGCCCGCACCGTGTTGCTGTGGACCCCCACCGGCCGCGTCACCGTCCCCTACACCGGCCGACCAGAAGACCTCAAAGCCGTGGAGACGCTGCCGCTCGGTGAGGCCGATCTGGTCTGCCGGCGCGGGGTGTGGCTGCTGCAGGTCTCCCTCGCCCTGCCCAAGCCGGTGGCGCGTGAGCCGGTCGGCGGCTTCGTCGGGGTGGATCAAGGGGTGGCGAATCTGGCGGTCACCTCCGATGGCGCGGTGCTGCCTGGCCCGGCGTTGGCCGGTCCGATCGGCGGCAACGGTCATGTCCGCACGCTGCGGGAGCGGCGGCATCGCCAGCGTCGCCGGTTGCAGAGGAAGGGCACGTCGGCGGCGCGGCGGGTGCTGCGCCGTCTGTCCGGGCGTGAGCACCGGATGATGACCGACCTCAACCATCAGATCAGCAAGTTCGTGGTGCGTGAAGCCGAACGCACCGGCCGTGGTGTCGCCCTGGAGGATCTGCAGGGTATCCGCGGTCGGGTCAGGGCTCACCGGCTCCAGCGACGCACCCTGCACACCTGGGCCTTCGCCCAGCAGATCACGTTCACCCGCTACAAGGCCGCCCGTGCCGGGGTCGCGTTTGTTTTGGTCGACCCTGCGTATACGTCGCAGGCGTGCCCGGGGTGCGGGTGTGTGTCCAGGGCGAATCGGCCGGCGCGGGGCCGGTTCGTCTGCACCGGGTGTGGCCTCGCTGGGCACGCCGACCACATCGCGGCCCGCAACATCGCCACACGCGGCATTGCGGGCTGGGCTGCCATCAACCAGCCACACGCTACCGGCCTCCCTTCAGCCAGACGGGACTGCGAGAGCAAACCACCGGCTTCAACCGGTGGTAGTTGATTGCGCCTTCTGAAGGGTGTCGGCCACTGCGCGGGCGGTCTTGAGAGCGGTGTCCCGGAGCTGGGGGGTCACCTTCGTTCGCTTCGGATGGCTGACCTCCACCTGGATGATCACGTTGCTGATCCGCATCCATATGGTGGTGGTCGAGGTGTGGGTGATGCCGGCTTCCTTGTCCTGGGCGGCCGCCTCGTCGCCCGCGCTCACCTTCCTGATGTGCGAGGTCGTCACCGTCTGCTCGCTGCCGGCCGCCCCGTCGCGAGCCCGTACGGCCTGCGTGAAGGCGCGTTCGGCGGCCTTGACCTCGCTGGAGTGCTTGACCTTGAGGTTGATGGACGTGGTCTCGAGGAGCCCGCCGAGCCCGACCGACCAGTAGCACTCGCTCTCGTCGTAGAGGCGGGGCTGCCGGGAGCGAGAGCCGGGCAGGACGCGCCGCGCCTGCTCGTCGGTCAGGAGCGAGCACGCCTTCGGCGGGCGGCCGAAGGCGCCGTCGCCCCTGGCCGGATTGGTCGGCGGCGCCGTGCTCGTCGTCGGAGCGGGCGCCGCGGTCGAGGCGGGCTGGGCGACGTGGGTGGCCGGCGTCGTGACGGCGGGGGAGCCCTCGGAGCCGCCGGAGCCGTTGAGGAGCACGACCGCCGTGACCACGATGGCCGTACCCGCCGCCAGTCCGCCCAGCACGTATGGTGTGCGGCGGCGTGGGCGCGCCCGCACCGGGACCGTGGCGGGCGCGGTCTCACGCGGCCGGACGGGCAGCGGGACCGCCA
Organism: Nonomuraea sp. NPDC049141; assembly: GCF_040648415.1. Lineage (NCBI taxonomy): Bacteria > Bacillati > Actinomycetota > Actinomycetes > Streptosporangiales > Streptosporangiaceae > Nonomuraea > Nonomuraea sp. NPDC049141. The sequence continues at coordinate 228,422 of NZ_JBEZDR010000001.1, read as the reverse complement.
ACGACTCCAGGTGCGCCCTGATTCCCTGCGGGTGCGGCCGGGCGGCCGGGTTCCGGTCGAGCATCGCCAGGAGCAGGCCGCCGAGCGGGCCCGCGTTGACGGGCGGCGGCGGGGGCATCGTGAGCACGGCCGCGACGATCGCCATCGCCGAGTCGCGCTCGAACGGCGCCCGGCCTTCGGCGGCCAGGTACAGGGTGGCGCCGAGCGACCACAGGTCGGCCATCGGGCCCGACGGCTCGCCGCGCAGGTGCTCGGGCGCGATGTAGCCGGGGGAGCCCGCGACGCCGCCGGCGTGCGCCGCGGCGGCGGCCGTACCCGCGCCGGGGACGTCACCCGTGTGCGCGGCGATGCCGAAGTCGGTCAGGACGACCTCGCCGAGGTCGGTGATCATCACGTTGCCCGGCTTCACGTCCCGGTGCAGGATGCCGCGGCGGTGGGCGGCCTCCAGCGCGTCGAGCACGCGCAGGCCGATCGTGGCGACGTGGCCGGGCGGCAGCGGTCCGCGTTCCTTGACCAGATCGCCCAGGGACCTGCCCGCGAGCAGGTCCATGATGATCCAGGGCTGGCCGCCCTCGGAGATCACGTCGTGCACGGTGATGATCGACGGGTGGTTCAGCGCCGCCGCCGCCCTGGCCTCGCGCAGCGTGTCGACCAGGGCCCGCTGCTGGTCCTGGCCGGGCGGCAGCCGTACCTCCTTGACCGCGACCTCGCGGTGCAGCAGCTCGTCACGCGCCCGCCACACCGTGCCCGCGCCGCCCGCCCCGAGCGGGGCGAGCAGCTGGTAGCGTCCGGCGATCACGCGCATGGTCAGGAGGCCTTGGCGTCGAGGTTCGCGGCGAGGAACTTGGCGGCCTGCGCGGCCTTGTCCCGCAGGGCGGCGTCCTTGGCCACGTCGTGCACGAAGCGGAACTCGCCCACCATGTTGCCGGTGCGGAAGAGCACGTGCACCTCGACCTCGTGCTTGTTGCTGAACTTCACCCTGGAGATCTCGTACGCGATGGCCTCCTCGCCCGCGCCGGGGATCTCGAAGACCTCGCCCTGCTTCTCACCCGTGCCGCCTCGGCCCGCCTTGTCCTCGGCCTCCTTCTTCGCCCCGGCGACGTGCTCCTGCGCGAGCGTGGTCTCGTAGCCGTCGCCCTGCGGCGGGTACAGCCAGAGCGTCAGGAAGACGCTCAGCTGCTTGCCCGCCGGCGGGAAGCCCGCCGTCGCCCACGTACATCTGAAGGTCGGGTCGGTCGACGAGGTGAGGAACGTGCCGACGAGCCGGGTCGCCTGCTCCTTGGTGAGCAGCTGGCAGGGCCGGGGCATCTTGGAGAACTTCCCGGCCGGCAGCGTGGCCGCGGGGGAGGAACTGGCCGACGCCGAAGCCGAAGCTGACGCGGTCGGCGCCGCGCTGGTCGGGGCCTTGCTGGGCGCCGGTTTCGTGGTACGCGCCGCCGCCGGGGTGGGCCGCGGCGACGGCGTGGCGGAGGACCCCGTGGTGAGGATGAGCGTGACCGCGACGACGAACGCCACGACCACGGCCGCCGCCGAGCCGTACGCGGCCGCGCGCGAGACCACCCACGCGGGCGCGGGCGTTCTGACGGTGGCCGCCGCGTGGCCCGCGACCCGCTCCAGCCCCCGGCGCAGCGCGCGCACGTCGGGCCGGTGGACGGGGTCCTTGGCCAGCAGGCCGAGCAGGAGCGGGGCGAGTTCGCCCGCGCGCTGCGGCGGCCTCGGCGGCTCAGTCATCACCGCGCCGAGCGTGGCCATCGCGGTGTTGCGCTGGAACGGCTGTACGCCCTCCACCGCCGTGTAGATCGTCGCGCCGAGCGAGAAGAGGTCGGACGGTGGCCCCGGCGCGACGCCCTCGGTCAGGCATTCGGGCGCGGTGAAGCCGGCCGTGCCCACCGGTACGCCACCCTGTTGGGCGGCCGCACCCGTCGGAGCGGCGATGCCGAAGTCGGACAGCAGGATGCGGCCGTCATCGGCGAGCAGCACGTTGCCCGGTTTGACGTCGCGGTGGAGCAGGCCGCGCGTGTGCGCGGAGGCCAGCGCCGACAGCACGAACAGGCCGACGGAGGCCGCCCACGCCGCCGACATCGGTCCGCCGGTCTTGACGGCCTGGTCGAGGGAGCGCCCGCGGACCAGCTCCATGACGATCCACGGCTGGCCGCCGTCGTCGATCACGTCGTGGATGCCGACCACCGCGGGGTGCCGGATCCCGGCCGCCGCGCGGGCCTCGTGCAACGTACGGTGGCGCAGCGCGGCCTGGTCGGCGGGGGAGAGGTTCGGCGGGATCAGCACCTGCTTCACCGCCACCTCGCGGCCGATCATCGTGTCGTGCGCGCGCCAGACGATGCCCATGCCGCCGCGGCCGAGCTGTTCGAGCAGCTGGTAGCGGCCGCCCACGAGTCGCGGTTGGTTCATTGCCTCACTCCTGGCGGTTCAATGCCTCGGCCAGCCGGCGCGCGGCGTCGCGCGCTCCCTTGCGCAGGGCGGCGTTGTTGCCGATCTTGTTGACGTTGACATAACCGATCTCGACGTTCACGTTGCTGAGCCGGAAGATCACGGTGACGTTCTCGGCGTTGCCCTTGGGGCTGACCAGTTCGTAGCCGAACGCCTCGTCGCCGATGCCCTTGATGTCCTGGACGTTCCGGCGCTGCTGTTTGATCGGCTTGGCGAGGCCGATCTCCGGCCAGGACCACGTGATCTCCGCGTCCTGGCCGCGGAGATTGCGCAGGTTGACGTAGTTCTCCTCGGCGTCCTCCGGAACCGCGCTCCACCTGTCGGTCCCGCTGGAGTCGGTCAGCACCGCTGCGGACAGCCCCGTGCCGCGGGTGGTCCACTCGCACGAGTCACCGTCGCGCCTGCCCTTGCCCACGCCGGGCGCGAGCTTGGCGACCTGGGCGGGGGTGAGCAGGGTGCACAGGTTCACGGCGGCGGTGAACTTGGGCGTCTTCTCCGGCTCCGGTTCCCTGGTGGGGGTGGGAGCGGGGGTGGAGGCGGCCGACGTGGTCGGCGCCTGCTGCTTCACGGGCTCCGCCACGGGTTTCGCGGGCGTGTCCGCGGGCCGCAGGGCCACGAACGCGACAGCCGCCACCGCCGCCGCGACGACCGCGCCGCCGACGACGATCGGCAGCCGGCCGGCGCGCCTGGCCATCGGCTGCGTGGCCGCCAGCGCCGGCCCGCCCTCCGCGACCCGCCGCAGCAACTGCTCGGCCGCCTGCGGGACGGGTCTCTGGTACGGCTCGCGGGCCAGCATCAGCATCAGCACCGGTCCGAGGTTCCCGGCGCGCTGGGGCGGCCGGGGCGGCAGGGTCAGTGCGTCACGCAGCACCGACATGGGAGAGGTGCCGACATAGGGAGCCTGGCCCTCCACGGTCGCGTAGAGCGTGGCGGCCAGCGACCACAGGTCCGACTCGGGCCCGCCGCGCTCGCCGCGTAACCGCTCCGGGGCGATGAACCCGGGCGACCCGATCAGCAGTCCCGACTCGGTGATCGTCGCCTGGTCCTCCAGCTTGGCGATGCCGAAGTCGGTCAGCACCACCCGGCCGTCGTCGGTCAGGTACACGTTGGCGGGCTTGACGTCGCGATGTTGGATGCCGTGCGCGTGGGCGACGGACAGCGCCTCCAGCACCCGCAGCCCGAGCGCCGCGGTGCGCTCCGGCGACCACGGCCCCTCGGCGGCCACCGCGTCCTTCAGATCGCGGCCCCGCAGCAGCTCCATGACGATCCACGGCCGCCCGTCCTCGGACAGCACGTCGTGAATGGTGATGATGCCCGGATGCCGCACCTGGGCAGCCGCCATCGCCTCGCGCATGGACCGCTGGAGTGCCTCGGCCCGCTCGGCCGGTGCGAGGGACTGCGGGAGCAGCACTTCCTTGATGGCGACCTGGCGATCGAGCAGCTCGTCGTGAGCGAGCCAGATCGTGCCCATGCCACCCTGGCCGAGCGCTCGTAGCACCCGATAGCGGCCTGCGATTTTGGAATCCCCCAGACCAGGCACGCTGGAGACCATAGTGTTCAGCACTTTCGGTTCGCTATATTTCCGTCCCGTACGCGGTAACAGCAGCCCATTTGTAATGATCGTCGAGTTTAGGGGTGGCCATGATCCAGGGCCCGCAGGCACCGCAGGCGCCACCCGTACCTCCGGCCTCGTACTGGCCGGATGGGGGCGGCGAGCGGCCCGTCACGTCGAAGGCGCCAGGCTGGGCCAAGGCCGTGCTGGCGGGGGCCGCGACGGTGGCGGTGCTGGGCGGAGGGCTCATCGCGGTACGGAACGTCGGCCAGGAGGCCGCTCCTGTCGCGCTGCCGACCCCCTCGTTCGACCTGCCCTCCGACCTGCCTTCCACGTTGCCTTCCACGCTGCCGTCGTCGCTCCCCTCGTCGTCCGGGTTGCCCTCGGCGGCGCCCTCGTCGGACGCGGCGGAGACGCCCGCGGCTACCTCCACCTTCCCGCCGCTGAAGGCGGTGCCCGAGGTGTGCGACCTGCTGCCCGCGAGCCTGACCACGCGGCTCGCGCCCAAGTCGCAGTCCGAGCCTGGCGTCCAGAAGGACGGGTATGGCGCCCTGCGCAAGGGCTGCGAGTGGACGCAGAAGGCCAAGAACATCAGGAACGGCATCCTGGAATCGCGGACCATCTTCCTGGCCGTCAACGTCTGGCCCAGCGTCGAGGACGCGCGGGAGGACGCCGACTTCAACTTCGACTCGATGAAGGACATGGCCGGCACCAAGGAGGACAACCCCGCCCTGCGCTTCCTGAGCACGTACGGCGAGATGAAGGACCTCGACGGCATCGGCGACGAGACCCACGCCATGTACACCCAGAACCTCAAGGGCACCACGAACGTCTGGGCGTACATCGTGATGGGCAACACGACGATCAACGTCCGCTACTTCGGCACCGACAACAAGGACGGCCAGATCACCGCCCAGGGCGCGAACACCAAGCCGGTCGCCGAAGACGTGCTCATGAAGGGCGCCCAGGAGGTCGCCGAACAGACTGTCAAGGCGCTGACACGCTGAGGTGATTGGACGGCGGCCACGCGACGACTTAAGGTCGTACGACATGACGTCAGACGATCTCCACATCAGGAGAGCGGAGGAGGCCGACGCGGACGAGCTGTTCGCCTTGGCCAGGGAGTTCGGGCTGACCTTCAGGCCCGAGCGCAAGGCCTTCGACGCGGCGCTGCCGCAGCTGCTGCGCGACGACGACGTCATGCTGATCGCGGCCGTGGTGGGCGGGCGGGTCCAGGGTTACCTGCTGGGGTTCGTGCATCTCACGCTGTTCGCGAACGGGCCCGTCGCCTGGGTCGAGGAGGCGATGGTGCAGAGCGGGTCGCGCCGGCAGGGCATCGGCCGGGCGCTGCTGGTGGAGTTCGAGGCCTGGGCCCGCTCCAGGGAGGCCGGTTACGTGGCCATGGCGACGCGGCGGGCGCCCGAGTTCTACCACGCGCTGGGCTACGAGGCCTCGGCGACCATGTTCAGGAAGGTCCTCCGCTAACTGCAGGTCCCGCGGTCGTTTTCTGTCGCCGCCGGATGGCATTCTTGGGGCGTGAGCATCCATGCGGTGAGTCCGCTGTTCGTCGGCCGCGCCGCGGAGCTGGGCGTGCTCGACGGAGCCCTGGCCGGTGTCCGGACCGGCGCGGCGGCCACCGTGCTGGTCGGCGGCGAGGCGGGGGTCGGCAAGACGCGCCTCATCAGGGAGTTCGCCGATCGGGCCGGCGAGGCGATGGTGCTCGTCGGCGGCTGCCTGGAGCTGGGCACCGAGGGTCTGCCGTTCGCCCCCTTCACCGCGGTGCTGCGTGGCCTGGTGCGCGAGCTCGGCCGCGACGGCGTGGCGGCCTTGGTGCCCGGCGGCACCACGCGCGGCCTGGCCCGGCTGCTGCCCGAGTTCGGCGAGCCCGACGGCGACGGCCCCGAGGCCCGCGCCCGGCTCTTCGAGCAACTGCTCGGCCTGCTGGAGCGGCTGGCGGAGGACCGGCCGGTCGTCCTGGTCATCGAGGACGCCCACTGGGCCGACCGCTCCACCCGCGACCTGCTCTCGTTCCTGGTCCGCTACCAGCGTTCCGACGTACGGCTGCTGATCGTCGTCACCTACCGCTCCGACGAGCTGCACCGCACCCACCCGCTGCGCCCGCTGCTTGCCGAGCTGGGCCGCGTCGACTGGGTGGCCAGGCTGGAGCTGCGCAGGCTCACCCGCAGGGAGGTGGTCGAGCAGGCGGCGAGCATCCTGGAGCGCGAGCTGTCCGACCTCGACCTGGACCTGGTCTACGCGCGCAGCGAGGGCAACCCGCTGTTCGTGGAGGCGCTGCTCAGCGAGTCCGGCGCCGGCGAGGCGCTGCCGGAGTCGCTGCGCGACCTGCTGCTCGCCAGCGTCGAGCGGCTGCCCGACGACACCCAGGAGCTGCTCCGCGTGGCCAGCGCGGGCGGCCAGCGCATCGAGCACGACCTGCTGTCCGCCGTCGCCGGGATGGACGACGGGGCCCTGTCCAACGCGCTGCGGCCCGCCGTGGCCGGCAACGTGCTCGTCGTGGACGGCGAAGGCTACTCCTTCAGGCACGCGCTGATCCGCGAGGCGCTCCACGACGACCTGCTGCCGGGCGAGCACACCCGCCTGCACACGCGCTTCGCCGAGGCGCTGGAGCACGACCTGTCGATCCTGCCCGCCCCGCGCGGCGCGATCGAGCTGGCCCACCACTGGCACGCCGCCCACGACACCACCTGGGCGCTGGTCAGCGCCTGGCACGCGGCCGCCGCCGCCCGCCGCTCCACCGCCTACGACGAGCAGCACAGGATGCTGTCCCGGGTGCTGGAGCTGTGGGATCAGGTGCCCGACGCCGCGGAGCGCATCGGCATCGACCGCGTCAACGTGCTCCGGCAGACGGCCACGGTCGCCCACCTGACGGGCGAGTACGAACGCGCGATGGGCCTGGCCAGCGCCGGGCTCGCCGAGATCGACGAGGCGGCCGAGCCCGCCACGGCCGCCAGGCTGCTGCGGCAACGCGGTCTCACCGGCTACGACCTCAGCCGCCCCGGACACGTCGACGATCTGCGCCGTGCGGCGTCGCTGGTGCCCGACGACCAGCCCGGTCTGCGGGCCCAGGTGCTGGAGACCCTGGCGCGCATGCTCTACGACGGCTGGCAGGAGAAGATCTCCACGGCCCGGCTGGCCATGGAGATCGGCCACGAGGTGGGCGACGCCAACACCGAGGCGCACGCGCTGATCACCATGACCTGGGCGCGCTGCCAGTTCTCCGACATCGAGGCCAACCTGGGCGGGTTCGCCGAAGCGCGCCGCATCGCGGCCTCGGCCGAGGCCTACAACGCGATGCTGCGCGGCGCCATCTCCGAGTCCGACGTGCTGGAGGGCGCGGGGAGGCACGAACGGGCCGCCCAGGTCGCCCGCGACGGCGTCGCCGAGGCCGAACGCTACGGTTTGGCGCGCACCTCGGGCACGTTCCTTTCGATCAACCTGGCGGAGCCCCTGATGTCGCTCGGGCGCTGGGACGAGGCGCTGGAGGTGATCGAGCACGCCCTGGAGCTCACGCCGCCGCCGCCCTACCGGGCCAGCCTGCAGGGGATCGCCTCCGACATCGCGCTCGCGCGCGGGCGGATCGATCAGGCCGAGGAGCTGTTCGCGGCCTCGCGCAGCGTGCTGATGCGCGGGCGGTTCCGTGACCAGAACGTGCTGCCGCACGCCTGCAGAGAGGTTGAGCTGCTGCTGGCGCGGGGGCGCCTGGACGAGGCGCGGGAGGCGGCGGCTCGGACACTGCGCGAGCAGGATCTGCTGGCCAGTCCGCGATACGCGTGGCCGGTGCTGGTGACGTTCGCGCGGCTGGGCGGGGAGATCGGGGCGGAGCTGCGGTCGGTCGCGGGGTGGCTGGAGGCCGCGGGCGACTACCAGCGGGCTCTGCGTCTCACCTACCTGGCTTTGGCGGGCCTGTCCGAGGCTGACCTGGAGACCGGCGCCAGCTCAGGTGCAGGGCTCGGCGCGGGGCCGGGTCCTGGCTCGAGTGCTGGGCTCGGCGCGGGGTCGAGTCCTGGCTCGGGGGCTGGGCCCGGCGCGGGTTCCGGTCCTGGGAGTGGTGACGGCTTCGGCGGCGGATCCGCGGCGGATTCTGGGGCCGGTCTCGATGACGCGCGGGTCAAGGCGTGGGACGCGGCTGCGGAGGCCTGGGCGGGGCTGCGGCAGCCGTACTCCGAGGCTCAGACGCTGGAGGGCGCCGCCCGTGCGGCGCTGGAGGCCGGTGATCGGCAGGGGGCGGGGGTCAGGCTGGCCAGGGCCCGTGAGCTGGCCGAGCAGCTCGGTGCGACGCCGCTGGTCGAGCGGCTGGACGCGGTCGCCCGGCGAGGCCGGGTCGCCGTCGCCGACGAGCCGGCGCCCGACGGGCTGCCGTTGGGGCTGACAGCGCGTGAGCTGGAGGTGCTGCGGTACGTGGCCGAGGGGCGTAGCAATCGGGAGATCGCCGGGGAGCTGTTCATCTCGGTCAAGACCGTGAGCGTGCACGTCTCCAACATCCTGGCCAAACTGGGCGTCGCCTCCCGTGGCGAGGCCGCCGCCGTGGCCCATCGGATCCGGCTCTTCGCCGGGGCGTGATCGCCTTCACGAAGGCCGCTGGGCCGCGACGTCAACCGGCCGTGGTTCCGCCGAGGCTCTGCGGCATCAACCGACTGTGGGTCCGTTGAGACTCTGCGACGTCAACCGGCTGTGGGTCCGTTACGGCCTGGCGACTTCAACCGGCCGTCGGGCCGCTACGGCCCGGCGGCGTCGGTCGTGCGGTCAGCCGGTGAGCTGGGCTTCCAGGCGGTAGCCGTCGACCGTGACGTACACCTGATCGCCGGCGCGGGCGTTGAGGCGCATGAGGACCGGCTGGAGCGAGTCGAACACCGGTTGGTGGCCCTGCCAGACCAGCACGATGGCGTTGTCTCCCGGGCCCGTGACCGACAGGAGGGTGCCGGGGCGCATGCCGAGCTGCGTGGCATACCCCTCGGGCACCGGGACCGGGCCGCCCCGGAGGTGTTCGTTGGTGACCTCGATGCGCTGCCAGCGGCGCGGGTCCGACGACGGGCCCGGCAGCGGGGGCGGCGGGGTGGCGGGAGTGCCCGCGAGCGTGCCCGGCAGCATGGCGGACCGGCCGCCCGAGAGAGCGGACAGCGTGGCGAGGGCCGCCGAGGGGTCGATGGACTTGCTCTCGGCCGCGGGGATGGGCTGGCCGCCCCGGTGGTGGTGGCCGTTGGCTCCGGGGGTACGGCGGGGAAGCGGCTGGGCCGGTGACGGCTCGGACGCGACGGGGTCCGACGTGTCCGGCAGCGCGTCGAACCAGGCCTTGGCCGAGTGCGCGCGGATGCCCAGCTCGCTGAGCAGTTCCACGACGTCGGCGTCGGCGGGCTGGCCGGCCAGCAACTGCCTGGTACGGGCCTGCAGGCCGTGCAGGTCGCCGACCACCAGCCAGCCGTCCTGGAGGCGGCGGTCGGGCATCAGCGTCACGAGCACCCGCCAGAGCGGCGTACGCAGCGAGGGGACCATCACCGGGTGGGCCGGGTCGGCGCCGATGAGCTGATCCTGGGTGGCGGCGGCGCCGAGCCACTCCGTCAGCCGGAACATGTGCCCGGTGACCGGCGCCGACTCCGACGAGCGCAGCCAGTGCAGCACGCGTTCCTCGGCCGTCCGCTGCGCCTGGGAGAGGATGTCCCGGTCGACGAGCATCTTGTGGGCGAGCGTACGCAGGCTGACGGGGTCTTCGGCGAACAGGCGGTGTACGGCCACCGCGAGGGCCAGCTTGTCCAGGCTGCGGAACAGGCTGTCGACGACTCGGACCATGGCGTGGTCGGTCTCGGAGGGGGCGGGCGTCGCCGGTGTGGCGTTGGCGGCCGGCGCGGGGGCGCCGTACGCGCTGCCGTTGCCCGGAGCGCCTGCCGCCGGGACGGGGCCGGTGTGGGTGTCCGCGTTCGGGGTGCGGGGCGTTTTGCCCAGGTCGCCGGGGAAGCCGCCTGTGGTGGGTGATCCGTTGCCTGCGGGCGTTCCGGTGCCAGGCTTGACCGCGGGGAACTGCCCGGTGCCTGTGACAGATCCAGGGGCGAACAGTCCGGCGGCCGGGAGCGGCCCGGTTTGGGGCTTCCCGCTGGGTTCGGCGCCCGGGAGGGGACCCTGCTGGGTCGTTGCGTCAGGACGGTCGGCGACGGGCCCGGTGTGCGGGCCGCCAGGGGTGCCCGGGCCGCCAGGGGTGCCCGGGCCGCCAGGGGTAAGCGGGCTGCCAGGGGTGCCAGGGCCGACAGGGGTAAGCGGACTGCCGATCGGCGTTCCGGCCTGAGGGCCGGCGGTGGGGTGCGGACCGGTGTGCGGGCCGGCGGTGGGGTGCGGGCCCGTGTGCGGACTGGCAGCAGCGTGCGGGCCGGCGGCGGCGTGTGGGCCGGTCCGATCAGGGCTCGCGTTGCCTGGGGCGTTGGCGCTCGGAACCCCGGGGCCGGGGAGGCCGGTGCCCGGGAAGCCGCCGCCCTGCTGGCCGGCCGCGGGAGGATTGGCGCCTGAGGGGTTCGTGTCCTGGCGGGCCGCTTGGGGGCCGGACTGGGGCTGCGGAGCGGCCAGCGGCTGCGCGCCGGTCGTGGGCTGCGCGCCGCCCTTGTTGTTCTGCGCCGGGAACGAGCCGGTCTGAGGCGGTCCGCCCGGTGCGGGGGATGAGCCGGTCTGGGCAGGTCCGCCCGGCGCCGGGAATGAGCCGGTCTGAGCCGGTCCGCCCGGCACGGGGAACGAGCCGGTCTGGCGGGGGGCCCCGCTCTGAGCGGCGAAGGAGCCTGTCTGGGGTCCGCCTTGGTCGGCGAAGGGACCCGTCTGAGCAGCACCCTGGCCGGGGAAGGAGCCGGTCTGGCGTTGAGCGGTGCCGTTCTCGTGCGCCACGGGCTGCGGGCCGGTGTGCACCGGGCTCTGGGCCGGGCCTCCGTCGCGCTGGCCGGGTACCGTGCCGCGCTGGAGCGGGCGGGTCACCTCTGGGTGGCCCTGGACCGGCTGCTGTCCCGGGTGCGCGCCGGGCCGGGCCTGCGGCGGGCCGGGCTGCTGGGCGGACTGGCCGGGTTCGCGTTGGACCGGGATGCGGCTGAGCACCTCGCGGAACACCGAGCCGATCACCACTTCAGGCGTGGCCGACGGGGTGCCCAGGTCGCCGGGCGAGAGACGGCGCAGTCGCTGCCAGCCGCCCAGGCCGGTGATCGCCGTCCTGGTGGCCTCCGGCCAGCCGGGCAGCGCCGGGTCGATGTGGTGCACGGTCAGCGCGGGCAGCAGGTCGGCGAGGGCCATGTGGTCCCAGCGGGACGAGGCCAGCAACGCGAGCCGGTCGCAGATCCAGTCGAGTCCGGCCGTACTGAGAGCCCTCGACAGGGCGACGGACGACCACCACCCGGCGGGCAGGCGCGGATCGCCCAGCGCCTCCGCGACTTGCTGGGGACGGCTCCAGCGCAAGGCAGGGACCAGGTCGCTCAGGCAGATCGATGACTCGACTTCCATCGGCGGACCTTATCCTCCCCAGTGAGCCGCGTGTTGCTACTCAATACGCATGTGGTTAATGGTGCAGCCTACGCGGCAAGCTATCAATCGGTGTGAATAGGGTAAAGAAGGTTCAGCTCCAAACCGTACCGTGGCCGACCGCCCACCAGGGCCACACACTCGGCTCCGGCCCGGCATCCGGCCTCCAAAGACTGCCCTTCACCGGCACCGTTCAATCTTGCTGTGAGATATCCCGCAGCGAACGCGTCGCCCGCTCCCGTCGAGTCCACGACGTTCGCTGGAACCCCAGCTGTCGCAGCCGTCACCGTGCCGTCCGAAGCTGCCAGAGCGCCTTGGGGTCCCAGCTTGACGATCGCGGTGCCGTACCTCTCGCTGAGCAGTTCGGCGGCGCGCTGAGGGGTCGGCGCTCCGGTGAGCAGGAGGGCCTCGTCCCGGTTGGGGATGATGAGGTCGGCGGGCGCGGATTCGCGCAGGAACCGGTCGATGCCGAACTCGTGCAGGAAGCCGGTCGAGGCGGGATCCATGCTGACGGCCACCCCGGCGGCGCGCGCCTCGGCCATGGCGAGCCTGGCCAGCCGGAGCCCCGGCTCGGCGAAGAGCGTGTAGCCGGACAGGTGCAGGCGGCCCACGCCGTCGAGCAGGGCGCCGTCCCAGTCCTCGGCGGAGATCCGGCCGCCCGCGCCCCGGTTGGTGAGGAACGATCGTTCGCCGGTCCGGTCCACCATCGCGATCACGATCGCCGTCGGATGGTCGGGGTCGACGCGTACGTGCGGGCGCACCCCGGTCTTGATCAGCTCGGCGGTGTGCCACTCACTGCTGTCGTAACCGAGCCTGGCCAGCAGCCGTACGTCGGCGCCCAGGTGGGCGGCCCAGGAGGCGGTGTTCGCGCCCGAGCCGCCGGGACGGAGCACGATGTCGGCGGCCGTGTCGGTGCCCGACATGACCGGTGTGTCGTGCAGGGCCACCACATCGGTGACGACGTCGCCGATGACGAGGAGGCCGGTGCCGGTCACGCTCGTGACCAGGAGAGCGCAATCTGGGCCGCGAGGGTGACGTTGCCGCGGACCGCGGCCAGGTTCGCCTCCAGGGAGGCACCGCCGGTGCCGTCCACCAGATAGCCGAGGAGGAACGGGGTGATCTTCTGCCCGGTCACGCCCTCGCGGTCGGCGGCGGCCAGCGCCTCGCTCAGCACGCGGTCGTGCAGGGCCGGGTCGAGCTGCTGCTCCACCGGGATGGGGTTGGCGACGATCAGCGCGCTCTCCTGGCCGCCGAACGCGTCCTGGCCGCGCATGATGGCCGCGGCCTCGTCGGCCGACTCGATCCGCCAGTCGATCGGCTCGCCGGAGGAGTGCAGGTAGAAGCCGGGGAAGGTGTCCGTACGGTATCCCGCCACGCTCACGCCGCGGGTCTCCAGGCGCTGGAGGGTCGCGGGCACGTCCAGGATCGACTTGACCCCGGCGCACACGATGGTGATCCGGGTACGCGCGAGCGTGTCGAGGTCGGCCGACTCGTCCTGTTCCTGGATCCAGCCCCGGTGCACGCCGCCGAGCCCTCCGGTGGCGAAGATCCGGATGCCCGCGCGGGCCGCCAGGAACGAGGTGGCCGACACGGTCGTCGCACCGCTCGCCTTCAGCGCCGCCGCCACCGGCAGGTCGCGCTGGCTCAACTTGCGCAGGTCCGACTCGGTCGCGATGCGTTCGAGCTCCACGTCGTTCAGGCCCACGTGGGCGACGCCGTCGAGCACCGCGATCGTGGCCGGTACGGCACCCGCCGCCCGGACGATGCCCTCGAGCTCCCGGGCGACCTCCAGGTTGCGCGGCTGCGGCAGACCATGCGAGATGATCGTGGACTCCAGGGCAACGACGGGAGCGCCGGTGGCGAGGGCTTCGGCGACCTCGTCGGACGGCCGGAGGATGGGGTCGGCGGCGCGGTGCATGCGGGTTTCGTGCTCCCTTGTATGGCGGCTTAATGGAACGGTCTACTTTACGTAGTTTGTTCAGATTAAGCACGTTACGGAGGGACGGGCCGCGCGTCCACCGATGATCACACGAGGAGCATGACACCCGCGAGCGAGACGGCCCCGACCAGGCCGGTGGCAATGGCGCCGAGCAGCAGCGCGCGCCCGCCCTTGACCAGTATGCGGGCGTCGATCCCCGTACCGAGGCCGAACAGGGCGGCGGCCATGAGAATGTTCGTGACCTGGGGGATCGCGGTGGTCACGGCGCCGGGGACCAGGCCGGTGCCGCGCAGCGCCACCATCGCCAGGAACCCGGCCACGAACAGCGGGATGATCGGCGGCCGCTTGCTCCGGCCGGGGGCATCGGTCCCGGCGTGGCGGCGGCGGTACGAGGTCAGGGCGACGATCGGGGCGAGCAGGATGACGCGCCCCAGCTTGACGGTGACGGCGGTGACCAGCACACCCGAGGCGGCCCCGATCGCGGCCACCTGGGCCACCTCGTGCACGGCGGCCCCGGCCCACACGCCCAGCTGCGTCGGTGACAGCCCGAGCCAGGACGCCGCCAGCGGCAGGAGGGCGATGGCGGTGGTGCCGTACAGGACGACCACGCTGAGCGCGCTGGCCGCGTCATCGTCGGAGGAGTCGTCGGTGCTCTCGCGCATGGCCGCGATCGCGGCGGCGCCGCAGATCGAGACGCCGGTGGCGACCAGCAGTGACGTGCCCGGCGAGAGGCCGAGGCGGCGGCCGATCAGCGGGGTCAGCGTGAACGTGACGCCGGTCGCGAGCACCACGACGGCCACCGTCCGCCACCCCAGCGCCAGCACCTGCGGCACCGCGATCTGCAGGCCGAGCAGCACGATCGCGGTACGCAGCACCCGCTTCGCGACGAACCGCAGACCGGGCTTGAGCCGCTCGCCGACGCCCACCAGGTTCGCCAGCGCCGCGCCCGACACGACGGCGACGACCGCGGGGCTGAGTATGGGCACGAAGTGGTTCACGACCAGCGCGAACACCACCGCCACCGCCGCCGCGCCGACACCAGGCAGCCGGCGCTCACTGCTTGGGTCGCCACCCAGGGGACGATCACCGGGCGGACGATCGTGCGGCAGGCGGGCGGTGAAGGTCATGATCCCAGTGTTCTGAGTGCCGGGAGGGCTCGGTAGCCATCCGTTGCCTGGGAGGTCATAGCCTGTGGCTATGAGTACGCTGCCGGATCTCGACTCGCTGAAGCTCCTGGTCGACGTGGGCGAGCTGGGCAGCCTGGGGCAGGCGGCCAAGGTCGCGGGCATTGCCCAGCCGTCGGCCAGCAAGCGGATCGCGCACCTGGAGCGCCGCCTGGGCCTGCCGCTGCTGGAGCGTACGCCGCGCGGGTCCACGCTGACCGCCGAGGGCAAGATGGTGGCGGGCTGGGCCGCTCAGGTGCTCGCCGCCGCCCAGGAGCTGATGCGCGCCGCCCAGGCGGTACGGCACAGCGGAGCGGCCCATCTGCGGGTGGCGGCGAGCATGACGGTGGCCGAGTACCTGGTGCCGCGCTGGCTGGGCGAGCTGCAGAACCGCGAGCCTGGCGTCCAGGTCGGCCTCGATGTGGTGAACTCCGCCGACGTCGCCGCCCGGGTGCTGGCCGGGGAGGTGGAGCTGGGCTTCGTCGAGGGGCCGAGCGTGCCCGAGGGACTGGCCAGCCGCGTGGTGGGCACCGACCGGCTGGTGGTCGTGGTGGCGCCGGGGCATGCCTGGGCGCGCCGCCGTACCGCGCTCAAAGGGGCGGAACTGGCCGCCACGCCGCTCGTCGTGCGCGAGCCCGGGTCGGGCACGCGGGAGACGCTGGACGTGGCGTTCAGGAGCCTGCACCGCGCCAGCCCGCGGCTGGAGCTGGGCTCGAACTCGGCCGTCAAGGGCGCCGCCCAGGCCGGGTCGGCGCCCGCGGTGCTCAGCGGGTACGCCGTGGAGGCGGAGGTGGCCACGGGACGGCTGGTCGAGGTGCCGCTCGCGGGCCTGAACCTGGTCAGGAGCCTGCGCGCGGTGTGGCGCCGCGGCCGCTCACTCGCCGCCCCGGCCGCGACCCTTCTGGCGATCGCCAGCCGCCCATGAGCCGTTTTGCCGTTATGGCACGGGAAGTTGTCCATCCATCGAACACCGGCTGATGCTGTCCCGTCCCCGGCAGGAAAGGCCCTTTCGATGCATGTCTTCGTCACCGGCGCGAGCGGATACATCGGCGGCACCGTCGCCGCCCACCTCCTTCAGGCCGGCCACCTCGTCACCGGCCTGATCCGCGACCCGGCCAGAGCCGAGGAACTCGCCCGGCTGGGCATCCAGCCGGTGGTGGGCACCCTGGACGACACGGCTGTGCTCGCCGAGCAGGCCCACCGCGCCGACGCCGTCGTCAACGCGGCCAGCAGCGACCACCGCGGCGCCGTCGAAACGCTCATCGCCGCACTGGCCGGGTCCGGCAAGGCCCTGATCCACACCAGCGGTTCCAGCATCGTGGCGGTCGGCACCCAAGGCGAGGCGTCCGAAGAGATCTTCAACGAGGACGTTCTCGATGCGGGCTCCGCCTGGGAGCCCGACCATCCCATCCGCAAGGCCCGCGTCGCCATCGACCGCTTGGTCCTGGGCGCCGCGGAGCAAGGCGTGCGCTCCGCGGTCCTCTGCGACAGCCTGATCTACGGACCCGGACGAGGCCTGGGCCGCGACAGCGTCCTGATCGCGGCACTTGTCCGCCAGGCACGTTCCGGCGGGGTGGTCCGCCACGTCGGGACCGGCCGCAACATCTGGTCCAACGTCCACATCGACGACATGGCCGCGTTGTATCTCCTCGCCCTGGAGAAGTCGCCCCCCGGTACCTTCTATTTCGTCGAGAACGGTGAGGAGTCCTTCGCCGCGATGACCGGCGCCATCGCCCGCTCCCTCGGCCTCCCCGGCCCACAGCCCTGGAACCCCGCCTCCCCGGACAACGTCTGGGATCCCCAGTTCGCCGGCCACGCCCTGGGCTCCAACAGCCGCGTGCGCACCACCCGTACGCGCGATCTCCTCGGCTGGAGCCCGCGGCACCGATCCGTCACCGACTGGATCACCGGCACCGACCTGGTAGTAAGGGACGAGACGAAGCATCCGACAGAAGAGGCGCGCTCATGACGAGTCAGTTCACCGGCTTGAGGATCGCGGTGACCGGCGTCACCGGCAACCTCGGCGGGCGCGTCGCCCGGCGGCTCGCCGCCGCCGGCACCCCGCAGACCATGGTGGTCCGCGACCTGGATCGGGCCCCGCGACTGCCCGGGGCCACCGCGGTTCGCGGCGGGTTCGGCGAGCGTGACGCGCTCCTGCGGGCCCTGGACGGCGTTGACCGGGTCCTGATGGTGTCGGCCTCGGAGACGCCCGACCGCCTCCAGCAGCACCGCACCTTCGTCGACGCCGCCGCCGAGGCCGGTGTCGCCCACCTGGTGTACATCTCGTTCTACGGCGCCGCCCCCGATGCCACGTTCACCCTCGCCCGTGACCACTGGGCCACCGAGCAGCACATCCTGGCCAGCGGCTTGGCCTTCACCTTCCTGCGCGACAACCTCTACGCCGACTTCCTGCCGGCCATGGTCGGTGCCGACGATGTCGTCCGGGGCCCCGCCGGACAGGGGCGAGCCGCGGTCGTCGCGCAGGACGACATCGCCGATGCCGCCACAGCCGTACTGCTCGATGCTCCCGAGCACGCCGGAGCCACCTACGACCTGACCGGCCCGCAATCCCTCACCTTGGCCGAAGTCGCCGCGATCCTGTCGCAGGCGACCGGCCGCGTCGTCACCTACCATCCCGAGACGGTGGCGGAGGCCTACCGATCCCGCGCCTCCTACGGCGCCCCTGACTGGCAGGTCGACGCCTGGGTCTCCACCTATACCGCCATCGCCGCCGGCGAACTCGACGGGGTCAGCGACGCCATTCCCCGACTGACCGGCCGGCCCGCCACCCCGCTGGCCGAGGTCGTTCGCGCCTCTTAGCTACAGCTTTCGCATGGCGCTGAGGGCCCGACGCCCACCTCCCGGCGGTCTCCTCCAGGACGGCGGCCCCGACGCCGTCGGCCTCGACCTTGCCGCCGACGCCGCTGAGCACGCCGGGCGCGTGGGCCTCCTGATCGCCGCGCCTGATCAGCAGCCAGCGGCCGTCTCGTTCCAGGAAGACCTCGACGTTCACCACGAAAGCCGGGCGTCCGCCTCTGGTGACACAGGCCGTGTGATCGTTCGTCATGCCTCGGCACCTTACGGCGGCGATCAATCGGTATGGTGCGGATATGGGGTCCTATGACGTCGTTGTCGCGGGTGGCGGGCACAACGGGCTGGTGGCGGCCGCCTACCTGGCGCGGGCCGGGCGGCGGGTGCTGGTGCTGGAGCGGCTCGGGTACGTGGGCGGCCTGGCGATCTCCGCGCGGCCCTTTCCGGGGGTGGACGTACGGCTGTCGCGCTACTCCTACCTGGTCAGCCTCCTGCCCACCGAGATCGTCCGCGACCTGGGGCTCCGCCTCGACCTGCGCCGTCGCCGCTACTCCTCCTACACGCCCCACGGCGACACCGGCCTGCTCGTCGACGACGGCGACGAGGGTGCCACCGCCGCCTCGTTCAGGGCCGTCACCGGAGGCGACGCCGACCGTCGGGCGTGGGAGGAGTTCTACGGACTGACCGCCGAGGTGGCCCGGGTCCTGGCGCCCACGCTGCTCGAACCCCTGCGTACCCCCGCCGAGATCGAACGCCTGGTGGGCGCCGAGGCGTGGCGGGACATGTTCCAGCGGCCGATCGGGCAGGTCGTGGACGAGCGGTTCCGCGACGACACCGTGCGTGGCGTGGTGCTGACCGACGCGTTGATCGGCACGTTCGCCGACCCCGCCACGGACCTGCTGGCCAACCGGTGCTTCCTCTACCACGTGATCGGCGACGGGACAGGCGACTGGAACGTGCCGGTCGGCGGGATGGGCGCGGTGTCCGGGGCGCTCGAAGCGGCCGCCAGGCAGGCGGGGGCCGAGATCAGGACCGGGGCGGAGATCATCGGGATCTCGCCGTCGGGTGAGGTGGCGTTCCGCACGGACGACGGCGAGCACACGGTCACGGGGCGGCACGTGCTGGTCAACCTGCCGCCGGCCGTCCTCGACCGGCTGCTCGGCGCGACGCCGGAGGTGCCCGAGGGTGCCCAGCTGAAGGTCAACATGGTGCTGAGCCGGCTGCCGCGGCTCAAGGACGCCTCGGTGGACCCGCGAGCGGCCTTCAGCGGTACGTTCCACATCAACGAGAGCCGCGACCAGCTGGCCAGGGCCCACGGGCAGGCGGCCCGGGGGCGGATCCCGGATCTGCCGCCCGCTGAGGTCTACTGCCACTCGCTGACCGACCCGTCGATCCTCGGCCCCGAGCTGCGGGGGCGGGCGGAGACGCTGACGCTGTTCGGGCTGCACATGCCTGCGCGCCTGTTCCGGGAAAATCCGGATAAGGCGAGGGATGAGGCGCTCAAGGCCACCCTGGCGTCCATCGACAGCGTGCTGGCCGAGCCCATCGAGGGCTGCCTCCTGCGCGCCCCTGACGGCACGCCCTGTATCGAGGCCAAGACGCCGGTCGACCTGGAGAACGAGGCGGGCCTGCCCGGCGGCCACATCTTCCACCGGGACCTGAGCTGGCCGTACGCGGAGGAAGGCGGCTGGGGGGTGGAGACGGCGCACGAGCGGATCCTGCTGTGCGGCGCCGGCGCCCGGAGGGGCGGCGGCGTCAGCGGCATCCCCGGCCACAACGCGGCGATGGCCCTACTGGCCTGAAGCCTCTTGGTCCGAGACCAATCGGACGGCCACGGTCATGGCCGCGGAGGCCAGCTCGGCCGGCGGCAGGTCCATGCCGAACAGCTCCGGCACCGTGGCCAGGATCAGCGCGAACACCGCCAGCCGCGCCTCGAACTGCACGACCGCGTCACCCCCCGGCCGGCTCAGCACCGACAGCAGCGTGATGATGCGCTCCTGCATCCGGTCGCCCACCGACGTCTCGGCGAACACCCCCTGGTTCACCTGCGCGAACCGCATCAGCGGCCGCCACCGGTCGTCCAGCAGCCCGGCGATCCGCCGCAGGATCTCCTGCCGGGCCTCGAACGTGTCCGGTTGCGCCCGCGCCCACTCCCCGAGTTCGTCGAGCGAGGAGATGAACCCGTCGGCGATGCTGGCGAGGATCTCCTCCTTCGTCCGGAAGTGGTAGTAGAGCGCCGGCCTGGTGATCTCCAGCCGCTCCGCCACCTCCTGCAACGTGGTCTTGTCGTAGCCCCGCTCGGCGAACAGTTCCATCGCGACCCGCTGGATCCGCTCACGTGTGTCGGTCCGCCGCCCTGCCATTCCACTCCCGTCCACTTGACGGCCGGGCCCCGCATTGCTTACTTTCACGTAAGTAAGCAATGCGAATCCGGCTTTGTAGGGAGCAAGACTATGACCCAATCCTTCCCTGTCCCGCGCACCTGCCCGTATGCCCCGCCGCCCGAGTACGAGCGGATGCGCGAGGAGGCGCCGCTCGTACGGGCCTCCCTGCCCAACGGCGACGTCTGGCTGGTCACCAGGTACGCCGAAGCCCGGCAGGTACTGAACGGCCAGGGCATCAGCACCAGCCCCGCCACCCCCGGCCACCCGAACAACGCGTTCACCGCCGAGGAACCGACCCAGGAGCAGCGGGAGGTCATGGAACGGTTCAGGGTCGGCCAGTTCATCGACATGGACCCGCCTGAACACGGCCGCTACCGGCGGTTGCTCATCCCCGAGTTCACCGTCCGGCGCGTCAAGGAGATGCGGCCCGGCATCCAGCGGACCGCCGACCTGCTCATCGACGACATGCTCGCCAAGGGCCCGGACGCCGAACTGGTCGCCGACTTCGGGCTGGCGCTGCCGTCGCTGGTCATCTGCCAGCTGCTCGGCGTGCCGTACGCCGACCACGAGTTCTTCCAGTCACGTACCCGCACCATGGTGTCCAGCGACAACCCGCAGGCGGGCTTCGCCGCGATCCTGGAGATCAAGGGCTACCTCGACGATCTCGTCACGGAGGCGGAGAAGCAGCCCAAGGACGACCTGCTCGGGCGACTGATCACGGCGGGGGAGGTGAGCCACGACGAGATCGTCGGCATGATCTCGCTGCTGCTCATCGCGGGCCACGAGACCACCGCCAACATGATCCCGCTCGGCGTCCTCACCCTGCTGCGCCACCCCGGTGAGCTGGCCCGGCTGCGGGAAGACCCGGGACTCTGGCCGATGGCGGTCGAGGAACTGCTGCGCTACCTGTCGATCGTCGACTGGGTGGCCTTCGACCGGGTGGCCGTCGAGGACCAGGAGATCGGCGGTCAGCTCGTCAGGAAGGGCGAGGGCATCTTCGTGCTCGGCGCCTCGGCGAACAGGGACGAGCGGGCCTTCGAGCGGCCGGACGAGTTCGACATCGACCGCGGCGCCCGCCACCATGTCGCCTTCGGTTACGGCGTGCACCAGTGTCTCGGCCAGAACCTGGCCAGGGCCGAACTGGAGATCGCCTACCGGACGCTGTTCGAGCGCATCCCGTCGCTGCGTCTCGCGGTGAACGAGGAGGAGGTTTCGTTCAAGTACAGTCAGGTCATCTTCGGGGCGAATGCCATGCCCGTCACGTGGCGGGACTCATGAAACATCCCCGAAATCGTTCATAGCGTTTTCATGATGGGGCCTTAGCTTAAGAGCATGAGTGAGCCTGCACGGTTGCTGGTGGTGGACGACGAACCCGCGTTGCGCGAGGCGTTGCAGTCGAGCCTCGAATTCGAGGGCTACAAGGTCGTCACAGCGAACGACGGGCAGGCCGCGCTCGACGAGCTGGCGCGCGAGACGTATGACGCGGTGCTGCTCGACGTCATGATGCCGCGCCTCGACGGGCTGACGGCCTGCCGCAGGCTCAGGGCCACGGGCAACCACATTCCTGTACTCATGCTGACCGCCCGCGACGCGGTCGGCGACCGGGTCTCCGGGCTCGACGCGGGCGCCGACGACTACCTGGTCAAGCCGTTCGAGCTCGACGAGCTGCTGGCCAGGGTCCGCGCCCTGCTGCGGCGGGGCGCGCTGCACACCGGCGCCCCTGAGGTCACGCTGAGCTACGGCGACCTGCGCATGGACCCCGACACCCGCGAGGTGACCAGGGGCGAGCGGCGGCTGGACCTCACCAGGACCGAATACCTGCTGATGGAGCTGTTCCTGTCGCACCCGCGCCAGGTGCTGACCCGAGAGCAGATCCTGGGCGAGGTGTGGGGGTTCGACTTCGAGCCGACGTCCAACTCGCTCGACGTGTACGTGATGTACCTGCGGCGCAAGACCGAGGCCGGTGGCGAGGCACGGGTGATCCACACCGTGCGCGGGGTGGGGTACACGCTGCGAGCGGCGCCGTGAGGAAAGGCAGTCTGCGCTCCCGGATGACCATCCTGGTCGCGGCGGCGGTGGCGATCGCGGTGGCGATCTCGGCGGTGGGCTGCTGGTACATCGTCCGCAGGGAGCTCTCCTATCAGCTCAACGAGTCGCTGAAGCAGATCCACCCGCCGTGGAAGGCCATGAACGACGCGGCGCGGCATTGCTCGGACCAGCCCGTGGACACCGGGGGGCCCGGCGACGGCGGCCCTGCTTGGGCCGAGCCGATGCAGCTCGTCCTCGCCAACGGCACCCGCTGCGTCATGGGCAACACCGCGATCAAGGTCACGCCGCACGACAAGACCATCGCCACGTCGTACCCCAACTCGCAGGAATTCTACGACGGCTACTACGACGACGGCACCCCGGTGCGCGTGCTCGCCACCAACGTCGACAAGGGCGCGGCGCTCGTGGTGGCCAGGCCCCTGGCCGAGCTGAACGGCACGCTGCGCAATCTGGTGCTCATGCTCGCCGGCGTGGCGGCGCTCGGCGTGCTCGTCGCCGCCGGAGCCGGCCTGCTCGTCTCGCGTACGGCCTTGCGCCCCGTCGGCCGCCTCACCAAGGCTGTCGAGCACATCGCCAGAACGGAGGATCTCAATACCCGCATCCCGGTGCGGGGCAATGACGAGATCGCCCGCCTGAGTGCCTCCTTCAACGCCATGACCACCGCGCTGACCGGATCGCGTGAGCGCCAGCAGCAACTCGTCGCCGACGCCGGCCACGAGTTGCGGACCCCGCTGACCACCCTGCGTACCAACATCGACCTGCTGCTGCGCAGCGAGCAGACCGGCCGCAGCCTCGACCCCGGCGCCAAGCAACGGCTGCTCGTCAACGTCAAGGCCCAGTTCGCCGAGCTGTCCACGCTGGTCGGCGACCTGCTGCAGTTGGCCCGCGGCGACACCGACCACGAGCCGCACATCGAGCTGGAGTTCAGCAACGTGGTCCGGGCCGCGGCCGAGCGGGCCCAGCTGCGCGGGGCCGCGGTCGCCACCGATCTGGCCCCCTGGTACGTCGTCGGCGGTCCCGCCTCGTTGGAACGTGCCGTGCTCAACCTCATCGACAACGCCGCCAAGTTCAGCCCGGACGGCGAGGTCCAGGTGACCTTGCGCCAAGGCGAGCTGACCGTACGCGATCACGGTCCCGGCATCCCCGAAGAGGACCTGCCGCATGTCTTCGAGCGCTTCTGGCGTTCGCCGGCGGCGCGTGGCCTGCCCGGCTCCGGGCTCGGGCTGGCGATCGTCGCGCAGGCCGTGGCCGAGACCGGGGGAAAGGTGCGCCTGGAGAACGCCCCCGGCGGCGGCGCGATCGCGATCGTCGAACTGCCCGGGAATCTCACCCCGCACTCATAATCGGCTAAGTCGCGTTAAAGACCCGAACGAGAGATTCGGGTCATGCACACAACACTCAAGACCCGCCTGGTCGAGGTGGTCGTCCCGGTCTACAACGAGCAGCGGGCCCTGCGTGACAGCATCGGCCGGCTGCACGCCTACCTGTCGGGGACTTTCCCGTACGACTACCGCATCACGATCGCCGACAACGCCAGCACGGACAACACCTGGCAGCTGGCCATCGAACTGGCCGCCGAGCTGCCCCACGTGCGGGCCGTACACCTGGACGGCAAGGGACGCGGGCGGGCGCTGCGCCAGGTGTGGTCGGAGAGCGACGCGGACGTCGTCAGCTACATGGACGTCGATCTGTCCACCGACCTCGACGCGTTCCTGCCGCTGGTGGCGCCGCTGCTGTCGGGCCACAGCGACCTGGCCATCGGCACCAGGCTGGCCAGGGCGTCGCGGGTGGTGCGCGGGCCGAAGCGCGAGTTCATCTCCCGCTCCTACAACCTGCTGCTCCACCTCATGGGCGCCAGGTTCTCCGACGCACAGTGCGGGTTCAAGGCCGTGCGCACCGAGATCGCGCAGGCGCTGCTGCCCGCCGTCGAGGACGAGCAGTGGTTCTTCGACACCGAGTTGCTGCTGCTCGCCGAGCGGCACGGGCTGCGCATCCACGAGGTGCCCGTCGACTGGGTGGACGACCCCGACAGCCGGGTGGACGTCTTCCAGACTGCCAAGGACGACCTGCGCGGCCTGTTCAGGGTGGCTCGAAAGACGTTGTCCGGCGCGGCCCGCATCCCGGTGCCCGCCCGGGTGTCGCAGGCCCAGCTGCCGCGCGGCATGGCCGCGCAGCTGCCCAAGTTCGCCGTCGTGGGCGCGGTGAGCACGCTGGCGTACCTGCTGCTGTTCTCGGGGCTGCGGCAGATGATCCCGGTGCTTCTGGCCAACGCGATCGCGCTGCTGGTGACCGCCGTGGCCAACACCGCCGCCAACCGCCGCTTCACCTTCGGCGTGACCGGGTCTGCAGGGGCCATGCGGCACCAGTTCGAGGGCCTGATCGCGTTCCTGGTCGGGCTGGTGCTGACCACCGGCGGCCTGGCGCTGCTGCCCGACACCGTCTCCCACGGCGTGGAACTGGTCGCGGTCGTCGTGGCCAACGCGCTGGCCACGCTGGTCCGCTTCCTCCTGCTGCGGGTCTGGGTCTTCAATCCGAGCCGGAGCACGTCATGACCATGACCCTCGACCACCGCCGCTCTGTTTGGCGCGCCGCTGTTTGGCGCGGCGCCCCGGAAGATCCTCGCTGGTCCCGGCCCGCGCTCTGGATCGTCCTGGCCGTCGCCTTCGTCCTTTATACGTGGGCGCTGAGCGGCAACGCCAACGAGTACTACTCCGCGGCCATCCTGTCGGGCACCAAGAGCTGGAAGGCGTTCTTCTTCGGCGCGCTCGACTCCGGCTCGTTCATCACGGTCGACAAGCCGCCGCTGGCTCTGTGGGTGATGGGGCTGTCGGCGCGGATCTTCGGTTTCAACACGTGGAGCATGCTGATCCCGCAGGCGCTGGCCGGCGTGGCCTCCGTCGGGCTGGTCTACTCGTCGGTACGGCGTGCCTTCCCCGTTCTTCGGCCCGCGTCTGCCCACTCGGAGGTAGGGCAGGCGCATGTGGCCGCCCTGATCGCGGCCGTCGTCATGACGCTCACGCCTATCACGGTGGCGATCAACCGCGACAACAACCCTGACACCATCCTGGTGTTCCTGCTCGTGCTGGCCGCGTGGTTCTGCCTGGAGTCGCTGCGGACCGGGCGGCTGCGGTCGCTGTTGGTGTGCGCGTTGTTCGTCGGGCTGGCGTTCAACGTCAAGATGCTCCAGGCGTACGTGGTCGTGCCTGCCTTTGTCCTGGCGTACCTGCTGTGTGCCCGGGTCTCCTGGGGCAAGCGCGTGGGTCACCTGCTGGCCGCCGGGGCCGTGATGGTGGTGTCGAGCGCTTGGTGGATGGTGATCGTGGACCTCCTGCCTGCGGACTCGCGGCCTTATATCGGTGGTTCGACCGACAACTCCGTCTGGGACCTGGTCATCGGGTACAACGGCCTCGGGCGCATCTTCGGTCAGGGTGGCGGCGGGCCGGGTGGCGGCGGTGGCGGTGCGGGCGGGTTCGGCGGCGGGGGTGGGGCCTCGTTCGGCGGTGCCGCCGGGGCCGATCGGCTGTTCAACGAGACGATGGCGGGTCAGATCTCCTGGCTGCTGCCGTTCTGCGGGCTGGCCCTGGTGTTCGCGCTGACCGCGCGGTGGCGACGCGCCAAGCTCCTTGCGCCGCAAGGGGCCAACACCGCCCAGTGGCGACGCGCCAGGCTCACTGCGCCGCAGGGGGCTGACACGGACACGAACGCCGTCGCAGTCGCCGTCGCTGAGCCATGGGCCGCTGCGGGCGCGAGCACCGCCGTCAAGCCTGAGGCGACCAATCTTGAGGTGACCACGCCTTGGGTCGGCCTGGTCACGCCCGAAGGCGGCACCGCGTCCGAGGTTGGCACCGCGGTTGGCGCCGCGCCCAAGGTCGGCGCCGCGCCCAAGGTCGGCGCCGCGCCCGAGGTCGGCGCCGCGCCCGAGGTCGGCGCCGCGCCCGAGGTCGCTGCCCCGCCCATAGCCGTTGGCGCTTCGGGGGCCATCGGCACTTCGGGGACCGCCGGTCAGCCCGGGGCAAGCCTCGCCGCGTGGCTGGTCTGGGGTGGCTGGCTCGTGGTGCATTTCATGGTGTTCAGCTTCGCCAGCGGCACCTTCCACCCCTACTACACGACCGCCATGGCGCCGGCCGTCGCCGCCATCACCGCTTTCGGTGGGCTGGCCATGTGGGACGCCTACCGGCGCTCCTCCCAGGTGTGGGCCTGGGCGCTGCCGCTGGGGGTCGCCGTCACGGGCGTGTGGTCGTTCGTGGTGCTCCGCCGTACTCCCGACTTCGTGCCGTGGCTGGCCTGGGCAGTGCTCGCCGCGACCGTGGTCGCGGTGGCGGGACTGGTGCTCGCCAAGTTCCGCAAGGAGATCGCGGTGAAGGCGGCCGCGGTCGCGCTGGTGGCGACGGCGATCGCCGGGCTCGCCGGACCAGCCGCGTTCGCGGTGTCGCCCCTCGGCTCGCAGGTCAACGGCAGCAACCCGACCGCGGGACCGTCCAGCGGCGGAATGGGCTTCGGCCCCGGTGGCGGCGGCTTCCGCGGCCAAATGCCGTCGGGCGAGATGCCGCAGGGCCAGTTCCCGCAGGGGCAGATGCCGCAGGGGCAGATGCCTCAAGGCCAGATGCCGCAGGGCCAGGACGGGCAGGGCCAGGTCCCGCAGGGTCAGGTCCCGCAGGGCGACGGGCAGGGCCAAGATGGCCAGGGCCAGAACGGGCAGGGGACGGAGCGGCGGTTCGGTCGGATGGGCGGCGGCGGTCCCGGTGGCGGGATCAGCAGTTCCATGGTCTCCTACCTGGTGGCCAACCAGGGCAAGGCCGAGTGGCTCGTCGCCGTGAGCAGCGCCATGCAGGCGTCCTCGACCATCCTGTCCACTGGCAAGCCGGTCCTCGCCATGGGCGGCTTCACCGGCA
Organism: Nonomuraea sp. NPDC049141; assembly: GCF_040648415.1. Classification (NCBI taxonomy): domain Bacteria; kingdom Bacillati; phylum Actinomycetota; class Actinomycetes; order Streptosporangiales; family Streptosporangiaceae; genus Nonomuraea; species Nonomuraea sp. NPDC049141. The sequence goes on along the minus strand of NZ_JBEZDR010000001.1, from coordinate 201,684 downwards.
GCGACCCCGCCATGACCGTCACCAAGCTCAAGGACCTCGTCTCATCCGGCAAGCTCCGCTACGTGATGGCCGGCGGCGACGACCGCGGCGGCCCCGGCAGAGGCAACAGCGAGGTCACCACCTGGGTCCAGGCCAACTGCAAGGCCGTGACCGGCCAGGATGGGCTCTACGACTGCTCTTCGTGATCCAGTCAAGGGGCGCCGCGTTTTGCAGCGACGCGGCGCCCTAGAACAGGTCTTCAAAGGGACAGAGAGAGCTTCCAAGGGACCGACGCTCTGTCGTCGATCCGCCGGCCTACGGGATCTCGGCCTCGTCTACACGGTGAACAGCATGAGGATCCTTATGCGCCTGTATGTGACCCGTCGCATCAGACCAATCCTTGGCTGGATCCCGAAAGCGGGTCTCGGGTAGCGACTCATCGGCCCGAACCGGCAATCGGCCTGTCCTGAACGCACCCTCTGTCCGGCGACTGCACGATCTATCACTCCATGGACCCCTGCATGCGCATATGTCGACATGTAGTACGGATCATGCGGTAAGTCGCATTCCGTCACTCTTGATCACGAAAATCGATCTTGTTTCCGTTTTATCTGGAGCTTACGCTCGGTCCGTTTGGCAATCTTGCTCCGAACCGCACGGTCGGGGGCCTTCGGGCTCGTGCCGGGTGAGCTGGGGCTTCGTCCGGTGCCGTGAGGTGCCTCGCGTGGTTCGGAGTGTGACGGCGTATGCGCCGCTTGCTGTCATGGCCTTGTGCTGTGCTGGTTCTTGCCGCCCTGCTGCCCGGCTTGTTGTCGCTTGCCGCCTTCCCCGTGGCCGCGCAGGCGCGGGTGATCAGTGAGACGGCGGATGCGCAAGCGAAGCTGGTCACGCCGAAGCAGCTGATGGGCTCAGGCACCCATGTGCCGAAGTCCGTACGTACCTCTGCCGACCAGCCTCCCAGGGGAGGTGCTTCCGCTGAGCGGCGGGAGCGCGTGCGGGGTGCGCTGCCGTTGGAGGTGCGTCCTGCGGTGCGGCAGCAGGCGGCGAAGTCAGACCTTCCGGCCGGAGTGCAGCGTGCGGAGCTGGCGGATCAGCAGACGTCCGGTGACACCTGGCCGCTGATCGATGACACCTATCCGGAGACCGGGTCGTTGGTGAGCGCGACGCCGCTGCTGGTGCTGGAGTACACGAAGATCGGTGTGGGGTCGGTCAACGACAAGGGTTTGAGCGTCTCGTTCAAGATCTGTGACATTCCGGAGGAGCCCGACCCGATTCCGCCGTTCCCCGCCCCCACGCCGACATGTGTGGAGTCCGGTGAGCTGGGGTGGGTGCATTCCTGGCGGGTTCCGGCGGGCGAGCTGAAATGGGGCAAGGAGTACAAGTGGTCGGCTCATGTGCGCGACCTGGACAGCGGCAGAACGGCCGACAGCGCCGAGATGCTGGTGACGACCGGGGCGCGGCAGCCGTTGACCAGCCCGCATCTGGGGGAACGGGCCAGCGAAGGCCAGGAGTTCGCGCCGATCGTGGGCAACTACACCTCCAGCTTCGTGGACGCGAAGGTGGCGGTGGCCGGGCCACCGCTGTCGGTGGCGCGCACCTACAACAGCCTGGACGCGCGTACCGATGGAATCTTCGGGGCGGGCTGGTCGACGCAGTGGGACATGAAGGTCCTCGCGGAGCGGCAGGGTACGACGGTGACAAGCCTGCTGGTCACCTATCCGAACGGGCGCCGGGTGCGGTTCGCCAGCCGGGGCAACGGCACCTATCAGCCGCCGCCGGGAATGCATGACGCGCTGGCCGACGTGACGGGCGGCGGCTGGCGGTTGATGGACGCGTCGTCGAACACCTACACCTTCGATGCGGCAGGCCGGCTGACGAAGATCGCCGATCGGCGGGGACGCAGTCAGACGCTGACGTACGCAAGCGATGGCACCTTCAGCCAGATCACCGGCGCCGGCGGTCGAGCGCTGCATTTCACCTGGAACGGGCCGAGGGTGGCGACGGTGTCCACCGATCCGGTCGATGGCCAGGCGTTGACGTGGTCGTACACCTACGTCGGTGGCAATCTGTCCACGGTGTGCGCGCCAGTGGCGGCGCCGAACTGCACCAGCTACAGCTATGCGGATGGGTCGCGGTATCGCAGCCTCGTGCTGGATTCAGAGCCGGTGGGGTATTGGCGGCTGGGCGATGGCGAGTATGAGGGCGCCGAGAATTTGGGCAGCAGCGGCGGGACCGGCGTGTACTACGGCGTCACGGTGGGGCAGCCGGGTGCGCTGGAGGGCAGCACGGACACGGCGGTCGGGTTCACCAAGTCTGCGATGGAGCTGCCGTTCTACGCGCTGTCGCGGGCACGTGATCAGGTGTCGGTCGAGGGTTGGTTCAAGACCTCGCAGAACGGCATCATCTTCTCCGCTGGCCAGTCCAGCTCCCCGTCTGGCGCCACCGGGCCGGTGCTGTATGTGGGCGTGGATGGCAAGCTGCGCGGCCAGCTGGGTGAGATCATGAACAGCTCCGGCGATTACGTGTACACGCCGATCACCTCGGCCGCGCCGGTCAACGACAACCAGTGGCATCACGCGGTGCTGACCGTGTCCGGCCAGCAGCAGAAGCTGTACCTGGACGGCCAGGCCGTCGGCCAGGTGAGTGGACAGATGTATGAGGAACATCGCGAGTTTGCCTATGTCGGCAGTGGTGATCGTGCCAATTCCTGGTCGGAATTCCCGGGCGGGCAGACGGCTTCGGGCGCGTTCGCGTTCAAGGGGTCGATCGATGAGTTCGCCGTCTATGACAAGCCGCTGACCGACGCGGAGATCTCCGCGCATTGGGCGGCCCGGACCAAGGTGGCCAACAAGCTGACGCAGACCACGCTGCCGTCGGGCCGGATCTGGGCGAAGAACACCTACGACCAGGCCACCGACCGGCTCAAGACACATATCGACCGGAACGGCGGCACCTGGCAGCTCGGCGAGTCCGAGATCGACTGGCTGACGCGGGAAACCAAGATCACGGTGACCGACCCACGCAACGGCACTCTGGACTACGTCTATGACCCCGGACGCGGTGACCGGCTGGTGTACGAGCAAGATCAACGCGGCGCCAAGACGAGCTACGAATACGACACCGGCGGCTTCGTGGCGAAGGTGACCGACGGTAATGGCAACGTCTTCCAGCGATGGAATGACAAGCGCGGCAACCCGATCCAAGGCAACTCCTGCCGTACAACGACGACCGACTGCCAGAACGCCTATGCCAGCTATCACGTCAATGAAGACGACGAGTTCGACCCACGCAATGACCAGATGCGCGTCTACCGTGATGCTCGTTCGGACGACGCTGACAGCGACACCTATGCCACTAAGTGGGAGTACAACCAGTATGGCGAGCAGCTCAAGGAGACAACTCCGGCCACCTCGGACTTCCCCAACGGCCGCTCGACCAGCGTGGCGTATACCAACGGGAGCGAGGCCGCGATCGGTGGCGGCACCACTCCGGCAGGCCTGATTGCCTCGCAGACCGACGCCCGTGGCAACGCCTGGACCTACCGCTACACCGCGGCGGGCGACCTGGCCGAGCAAACCAGTCCAGCGGGCCTGCTGACCAAGCTGACCTATGACGCCCTAGGTCGCGTGCGCGAGAAGTCCGAGGTCTCGCAGGCGAACCCGGACGGAGTGAAGACCACCTTCACCTACGACGGGCAGGGCCGTCCATTGACGCAGACGGAGCCTGGCGTCAAGAACGAGGTCTCCGGGGTCACGCACACCAAGCGCACCACGTACGCCTACAACCCGGACGGCAACAAGCTGAGCGAGACGATCGCCGACCTGACCGGCGGCGACGCCGAACGCTCGACCATCTATACCTACGACGGTCTCGGCCGGGTGGAGACGATCACCGACCCGGGTGGCGGCGTGGTCCGGCAAACCTGGAACACCCTCGGCAAGCTGGGCACGGTGACCGATGCGCGGGGGGCCGTGGTCGACTACGGCTACAGCGAGCGCGGAGAGTTGCTATCGCGCACGCTGAAGGGCTGGACCGATAGCCCGGTCAACCCGAAGCCGGCTACGGACGTGGTGCTGGAGTCGTTCACCTACGACGACGGCGGGCGTCTGGAGTCCCAGGTCGACGCGATGCTCCGCACGACCACGTTCAGGTACTTCAAGGACAACCTCCTCGACCAGAAGATCGCCACCGGCGTCAAGCTGAACGATCCGACCAACGCCCCGCAGGATGTGGTGCTGGAGGACCACACCTACGACGCGGCGGGCAACGAGCTGACACTGGTCACCGGCGGCGGCGAGGCCATCACCACCGACTACGACTACGACGCCGCCAGTAGGCTGACCTCGCAGACCTTCGACCCCGCCGGTCTGGCCCGTAAGACGGCCTTCGTCTACGACGCCAACGGCAACGTGCTCAAGACGACTCGTACCGGCACCGGATCCAGTCGCGCTGAGATCACCGAGTACGCCTACAACAAGGTCAACCAGCTCACCAAGACCACGGTGGAGAACGGTGATCAGGACCTGGTCTCCACCACCACCTACGATGACCGCGGCCTGGCCATCGCCAGCACCGACCCGCGCGGCAACGCCACCGGCGCGAACGCGGCCGACTTCACCACCACCATGCGCTACGACGCGCTCGGCCGCCTGATCGAGGCGAGCGGCCCGCAGGTCAAAGTCGATAAGGCCGGCACGTCCAGCGACGCCCACCCCACCGCCCACGTCGGGTACGACGTGCTGGGAGCCAAGACTCACGAGACCGACGCCGAGGGCCGTACGGTCACCTCGGTCTTCGACAAGGCCGGACGGCTGACCAGCCAGAGCGCCCCCAGCTACACCCCGCCCGGCGGCACCGCCGTCACCCCCACCACCGCACATACCTATGACACGGCCGGTCAGCTGATCACCACCACCGACCCGCGCGGCTACGTCACGACGTTCGAGTACGACAAGCTCGGCCGCCAGGTCCGCATCACCGACCCCGCCCCGGACGGCCAGACCCCCGGCCGGTCCATCATCGAGTACGACATGGCCGGCGAGAAGCTGGCCACCGTCGACCCGACCGGCGCCCGCAGTGCGGCCACCTATGACGGGTTGGGCCGTCAGATCACCCAAACCCAGATCGAACGCAAGCCCACCGCGGCCGTCTACACCACCGACCTGACCTACAACCAGGCGGGCTTCCTCATCAAGACGGTCGCCCCCGGCACCAAAACCGTCACCACGGACTACACGCCGAACGCCGCCGGCGAGGTCGAGAAGCAGATCGTCGCGCAGGGCACGGCCACGGCGACCACCACCACGATGAAGTACGACCTGGCCGGCCGCCTGATCAAGACCGCCGACCAGCGAGGCAGCTCCACCACCACCGAGTACGACCTGGCCGGCCGCAAGATCGCCGCCAAGGACCTGGAAGGTTCGACCATCCGGCGCACCACCAGCGCCGGCTACGACCCGGCCGGCAACCAGACCAGCCTCACCTCCGGCGAGGGCCACACCACCCGGCAGACCTTCGACGCGCTCAACCGAGTCACCTCACTGATCGAGCCGACCTCCGCCACTGACTCGATCACCACCAGCTTCGGCTACGACGCCGCCGGCGCCCGGACCCGCCTCACCGACGGCCGCAGCAACGCCACCTGGACCAGCTACAACAGTCTCGGCCTGGCCGAAACGGTGACCGAACCGGCCACCACGGCCCACCCGGCCGCCGCCGACCGTACCTGGACCACTGGATATGACGCGGCCGGCCATCCCAATGTGGTCATCCAGCCCGGCGGGGTGCGCATCGACCGCACCTTCGACCACCTGGGCCGCCTCACCAAGGAAACCGGCGCGGGTGGCGGCGCGGCGAGCGCTGAGCGTACCTTCGGCTACGACCTGGCCGACCGCCCCACCACCATCGGCGACCTGACCGTCGACTACAACGACCGCACTCTGCCGCTATCCGTCAAGCGCGGCGCCACCCAGTTGACCGGCTACGCCTACGACGGCCTCGGCAACCCCCGCCAGCGCGTCGATGCCGCCGGCGCCGCCACCTTCACCTGGGACGCCAACAACCGCCCGGAAACCGCCACCGACCCGGTCACCGGCCGCAAACTCACCTACGCCTACGACGGCGCCAACAACCTCGCTTCCCTGACCGCCACCACCGGTACCACCACCGTCGACACCCAGATCTTCACCTACGACTACCTGAACCGCCCCGAATCCCAGACCTTGCGCAAGGGCAGCAGCACCGGCACCCAACTCGCCAAGATCACCTACGGCTGGGACAAGGACGACAACCTCACCACCAAAACCACCGCAGGGTTGGCCGGAGCGGGCACCAACACCTACGGCTATGACCACGCCGGCCGCCTCACCTCCTGGACCGCACCCGGCGGCGCCATCACCGCCTACGAGTGGGACAAGTCCGGCAACCGCACCAGGGCCGGCAACAAGACCTACACCTACGACGAACGCAACCGCCTGACCACCGGCGACGGCACCGACTACGCCTACACCCCACGTGGCACCCTGGCCAGCCAGACCAAGGCCGGCGTCACCAACCAGCTCACCTTCGACGCCTTCGACCGCCTCATCGCCGACGGCGACTCGCTGTACAGCTACGACGCCCTCGACCGCGTCACTTCCCGCATCAAAGGCGCGGCCAAGCAGAATTTCGCCTACGCCGGACTGAGCAACGACCTGGCCGCCCTCACCGACAGCAGCGGCGCCATCCAGGCCAAGTACGGCCGCGACGCAGGAGGCACGCTCCTCGGCCAGCAAGAGGGCACCAACCCCGCCCTGGCCACGCTGACCGACCTGCACGGCGACCTAGTTGCCACCTACAACACCACCGCGCTGGCCACTACCACCGCATACGACCCGTTCGGCACCGTCACTGCCCAAACCGGCGTCAAGACCACCATCGGCTACCAGGGCGAATACACCGATCCGGACACCGGCAAGGTCAACATGCACGCTCGCTGGTACCAACCCGGCACCGGAGCCTTCCCCAGCCGCGACACCGCCACCCTCAACCCCAGCCCCTCCGTTCAGGCCAACCGCTACACCTACGCCAATGCCTCACCAATGACCGGCATCGACCCCACCGGCCACGAAAGCATCATCATCTCCGGCGACGCGGTCGGCGGCACCTGGAACTCCCCCTACACGCCAGGCATCGACTACCAAACAGCCGTCGACTACTACGCCCAGCACGGCATGATGATTGGAGGAGGCGGCACAGGAAGCGGACTGTGCATCGGCAGCTGCGGCTCCATCGGCAACTACTCAGGAGGAGCCATCGCCTGCGACATCTGGGGATGCGCAGGTGCCGAGGTCGATCCGAGCTGGGCCCGGATGATCGAACTGGAGAAGGAGAAGAAATTCTGGTTCGGTGACGACGAACTTGCGAGGCTGGGCTGGAAGGTCATGCATAACGGCAGGCCAGTCGAGAAGGGCGTGCCTTATTGGAAGATGTCGAAGGAAGCACAAGACTACTTCCTGGAGCTCTACGTGCCTTACTTCGAGTCCGCTGATGAATATCAAACCCTTGCAGGACTGGCAATGCTGGCAGCTGGCGACCTCGACCAATACATAGTGTCCGGCCCGGCTGCGGGGGATTTGACGGCGAAAAGGGCAGGAATCCCCGAATGGCTCAAGGGCGTATTCAACAGCATGCAGAACGGAGTAGGGGCTGCCGTCCAATTCATCAAAGATCTCGGTGCCAAGGCGATCGAGATCGGAGTAAAAGCCTTCCGTAAGCTCTACCCTTACATACCCAATAACATCGTCGCCGCTATGTTCGCCAATAGCAACCTCAGGGAAGTGGAACGCGACGTCATAGCCTGGGCTGATTCGGTAAAGGGAAATTGCGGCACACATCGGGGGATGTTGATGTGTACTGGGATGCCGGATAAGTATATCCCGAACGGGCGTAGCGGTTATACGATCGCCGGTGTATTCGTCACCAGGCTATGGTCAAAGGACATCGATGCGGACCTTGCCAAACACGAGAAGATTCATCGCGACCAGTGGTACTACTATGCCAATCAAACCGGATACTGGTTCGCCTTTCCCATTCTCTATGCGGCCGCCGGATTCGACGCATGCAAGAACCGCTTTGAAATAGAAGCGGGCCTGGGTGACGGCCAGTACCGCTGTTGACATACCGTAACGCTGTCGCGAGGATCCATAGCATGAAGAGGACCATAACCTTTCTGGCGCTCAGCTTCCTGGTGGTGGCCTGTGGCTACGGAAGCCCGGCGCAGATGGGCGCGACCGGGGTCACCGTGACTGCCAACGGGCAGCTCGTGATGGTGACGTCCTGGTGTGCTGGGAGCGCCCCGGACGGCGTGCAGGTCTACCGTTACGACTCTGCTGGCGAACTGCAGGACCAGGCAGACATCAAGGCGCCGTCGCTGACCGGCGGCAGCGCCTCCCTGAACTTGGAGGAGATACCCGCCGGGTGGTCTCTCCGGGAAGGAAACCTGAAGTTCGAGGACGGGGTGAAGTATAGGGTTGCCGCCTATTCCTCGAAAACTAATGCCATGTTCAGATCTGTTGATTTCACGACCAAGGTGAAGAAGGATGTTCCGCTCGACAGAATTTTGATCCAGGATTATCTGCCCGACCGTGACAAGAATGTCCTTCTGACTGACGGCGAGTTCAAGGCGCGGGCGCGACTCTATTGCTGAGCAAAGTGTGCTCACGAAAAGAGGCTACAGGGGTCTCGCATCGCGTCACCTTGGTGGCGACCTCAATGCCGTGCCGGCGGGTCATAACAGCTTGGGCTTTCTTCTCCACTCTTGCGGCGCCTGCGCCTGCCACGCTTGATGCGCTTCTAGCGTTTTCGCTCGTTCGTCAGTAAGAGGACTCTTCCTCGTTTCTTCCGAGGGTAGGGCTGGTTGGTGTGCCGCGATTGAGGAGCGCCGTAGTCTGGCATCATCTGACTTGCCCTTTCGGACCAAAAAGAAGGGCGCACGCAGTGATCGATCTTGGGCCGGGCATCCCGCTCTGGTTGAGCGGGATCCTCGCCGTCACGGTTCTCCTTGGGTGGCTGGGCGTCGCTGCCGCCAAGGTGATCAAGGAGTTCATGCCGAGCGGCAGCAGGGATCGCATGGAGCTTTGGTACACGTTTCTTGAGCACCGCCGAGCCCAGGGCCCCGGCGTTGATTCGATTTGTCGAGTTCCGGCATGTTGATCAGATGTTGTAGACGGCGAAGGCGGCATTGTGATCGAGCAGGTCACGGCGGGCATGGGCGATGTTGGCGCGGTCTGCCAGGCGCATGGTGCTGATGACCAGGTTGCGGAAGCTGGCCAGGACTCGGGGTACGGCACCGGTCCTGACCTGGGGAATGGTCCTCGCGGAAGGTGACGTCGCGGACCCAGTGGAGACGATTTTCCACGGTCCAGTGCGCGCGTTCGTAGTGGTTGAGGTGAGCGTACGGCAGGTAACTGATCGCCGACTTCATCATCGGTGACACCTGCCTGGACGGGACCGTGGTGCCCCGCAGGCGGGCAAGCCCCAAGAGTGATCTTCAAGCTCCATTCCTCTGACCGCACGCGAATTGGGGCGGAGCCGGCGGTCGGGGAACCTGGAGTCCAGGTTCCCCGTCGCCTAGAGCGTTCGATCAGGCGATGTCGAATTCGCCGTCGTTGACGCCTGCGAGGAAGGCGGTCCACTCCGATGGGGTGAAGATCAACGGTTTGTCGGAGCGGTGCCGGGAGTTACGGACCGCGATCACCCCTGGCAGGTTGGTGGCGACCTCTACGCAGTTGCCGCCGTCCCCGCCGCTGTGGCTGCTCTTTCGCCATTCGGCGTGCTGAAGGTTGAGGGAGTCACTGTGGGCCATGCGTCATCACGTCCTTGATGATGTTCAACGATAGATGGTGCGGGTAGGCCTCCGAGCGGACGCAATCGTAACGCCGCAGGACGCCGGAGATAATGGCCCGATCCTCATACGCTCGGCCGTGTGGTTGCGATTCCACGTACACCGTCGATGGTGTCCCGTGTCGCTCGGCGATGATCAGCCCGCCGAGCAGCCCCGCGTATGCCCCGGCGTTGTACGGCACGACCTGTACGGAGATCTGGCGATGTTGAGCCAGTTCCAGGATGTGGGCGAGCTGGTTTCGCATCACCTCAGCGCCCCCGACCGGCCTGCGCAGGACTCCCTCGTCCATGATGGCGGTGACCGTCGGCGGCTTGTCCCTGGTCAAGACTCTCTGGCGTTGCATGCGGGCTTCGGTGCGTTCGTCCACCTCCTTGGGGGTGATTCCGGGTTCGGCGGCGAACAGTGCGCGGGCGTATGCCTCGGTTTGCAGGAGTCCGGTTACCAGCATCGGCTCCCAGCTGCGTAGCGCTGTGGCCTCCTGCTCCTCATCGAGCCAGGCGCGGAAATGCTCGGGGCTGCCGGCCCAGGTCGTACGCACATATAGCTGTCCGAAGTCCTCGACGCCGAACTCGGTGTCGAGGAGGTCGGCGAGGTGCTGCGTCGGGCGGCGCCGACCCTGTTCGATCATGCCGATCTGGCTTTCGGAGTAGCCGAGCCGGTCGGCCAAGTCGCGTTGTGTCAGTCCGCCCGTGGTGCGGAGCCGCCGAAGGAGGTAGGCGAACGCGGCTCGCGGGCTCTCGTCTGGGTTAATCTCCTCGGTTCTGGACATGGACCTCCGATCGTAACTCTCCGCGCTGAAATGGATACGCAGCGAGCCTACAAAGAGTGTGGTGTGACTGTGGGGTGATTTTGCTGTCACTCTCTGTTCGCGATCGTCATTCTGGTGAGGGCCAGCCCAGCCGGAGAGCGAGGTAAGAACGTGAACGCCCACAAGCCCACCGTCCAACCTGTGGGCGCGCAGCCGACCTCCTCACTCGCGGATGAGTTCGCCGCCGAGCTCATCCAGGCCCTTGCTCGGCGGCACAACATCCCTGCGTTCGCTCTGCCACTACGAGGCGACCAGGTCACCATCTCGATCTACATCGGCCTGCTGGTCCACACCGACGGGACTCGGCTCTGGTGGCTCGTTCCCAACGCCCGTGAGCGCCCAGCGCCGCTATGGACGTACGCCGTCACTGTCCAGGCCGCAGCGGAACGGCTCGCCGCCCATTACCACGAACTGGGCAGCCGCCCCTTGGCCGAGTTGCTACCCGCAACCGGCAGGGAGATATGGCGCGGAGCCGCCTACTTCGCCCACAGCCCGCGCCCCTAGACACCGACAGGCCCCTCGTTGGGCACGCGGACGCCCCCGTGGTTACCGCATGCCTGACGGGGGGGCTACCAGCGCACCTATTCACAGCCACCGAACGGTACGTGGTCATGGCGTTCACACTCAGCTTCCTCAAGCGCTTCTGCAGGTCTTTCCGCACGTCAGATGCCGCGCCCAAGTACCTTTACTACCCGCCGACGTGGTCACCGGGCGGCCTGATGGAGAGCCCCGCGCATGTCGAGCAGGCCCTGCACTGGGACCTGCCCGATGATCCAGTCATCATCGGGCAGGCTCGCGATCTGGTCCGCGACACCCTCACCGCATGGAATCTGCACGACCTGATCGACGACATCACCCTGGTCATCAGCGAGTTGGTCACCAACGCGCTGATCCACGGAGCTCCTCCGATCAGGCTGTGCTTGGACCTAACCCCTGAGGCGGTGACTGGGCACGTCTATGACCAGGGCGCTGGACGACCTCGATGTCTCACGGTCCGGCACGATTCAGACCACGGTCGCGGCCTGTCGATCGTGGCTGCTCTCACGGACGAATGGCGGTACGAACTGGCCCCCTGCGGTGTGGGGAAGACCATCTGGTTCAGCCGCAGTCTCGAACCCGCATCCCCGCCACCACATTCCACGTGAGAGTCCGGCGGCAGAAGAGGACATGCCCCGAGCCGGTCGTGTTCGGGTCCGTCGAGGAGGCACGGAGCGCCGGAATCGAGATCGTCTATCAGGACCTCGCGCCCTGCTGACCGATCGCGCGCCTATCAGCCGGTGATCGGCGCGTTCACGGTCAGTGTCTCCTCGCCGGCGGGCCCGTTCAGCCGGATCGAGAGCTCCCAGACGCCGGTCATCGGGAACAGCTCGCCCTCGGCAACGAAGTGGCCGGGCTCCGGCTTGCGGGCGGTGATCTCTGGCATGGCGTGGCCCATCGCGGGCATCACCACGGACACGGCCACGCCGTCCGGATCGCCCGAAGTCAGCCGTACGTCCACGGTGACGCGTCCCGTGGTTGGCCGGTCGATCGAGACGGTGCCGACGTAGCGCGTTCCCGTGATGGGCTGACGCAGCGGGTCGGGGGCCGAGTTTCTGCCCACGATGAAGAACGCCGCCACCGCCACCGCGAGGACCGCGACGGCCACGGCCGCCCGCCTCACGACTGGCTCTCCGACGCCGTGACGTCCCGCCTCATGACGGACTCCCCGATGCCGTGACGTCGACGGTGAAGGGCACAGTCACGATGCGGTCGCCCGTCGCGTACTGGGCCCAGGCGAAGTACCGTCCCGCCGCCGGAAAGCTGAAGGTGAAGTGCAGCCGGGGGCCGGGTGAGCCCATCTCGTGTACGTGTCCGAGGAAGGCGCCGTCCTGGCTGCGTACGATCAAATGGCCGGTCATGCCCAGCCAGGGACGCACAGTGCCCGACGTGCCGAATTCGATCGTCGTTGGGCGGCCCACGACGGGAGCGGCGGGTCGTAGGAGCGGCGGGGCAGCATCAACGGGCGGTTCGGCCACAACAGACGCGACAGGTTCGCCGCCGACGCGGAACTCCCCGGTGACGAGTTGTCCGCCGGAGTCCTCACGCTCCAGCTCGGCATAGGCCAGATACCGGCCCGGCCGGTCGACTCGCATCATTACCTCCAACCGCCCCGGCGCCGTGCGCAGCGGGTGCACGTGGCGGAAATAACGCCCGTCTTCGCTGGTCACGATTACGTGGGCGAGGGCCTCGTGGTGGAGGACGAGATCGTCCACAGGCCGTCCGGTGGATCCGTCGATGAGGTCGAACCGCAGCGTGAACTCCTCTCCGGAGGCTGGGCGAGCCGGGGCCGTCACCACACGGCCCTGCGCGAACGGGCGCCCGCCGGTCAGCGCCCCGGCCGCCGTCCCCGCACTCGCCGCCACCGTGGGCGCGGCGCCGTCGGGCGGGGGTGCGGGCAGCATCGGCTCGAAGATGACGGTCACGGCGGCTACGGTCAACCCGATCGTGGCGCCGCCGGCCAGCAGCATCGCCGGACCGGGCCGGGCCAGTGCCCCGGTGAGCAGGCCGCCCACCATCAGCAGGGCCGCCACGAGCAGGCCGCCGTAGATCAGCAGCTCTCCGGCCGACCCGCGGTCCACCAGGACGCGGAACGGCAGCACGGCGACCTCGTTCCCGGCCCGCAGCGTGAGCTCGTGCGGGCCGGTCGTGTCCACTTTGAGCTGGATGTACTGAGGGTCCCGTGCAGCCCGCGCCACGCCCGTCACCGTACGGCCGTCCGCGACCGAGCGCACCTCCAGCCCGACCGGCAGGTCGGTCACCGGCTGGAAGGCGATGACACCGATCAGCAACGGCCCGGGCACCCGCTTGCTCCCCTTGATCACGACCGCGAGTTCCGTGCCGGCGATCGTCTGGGCGATCCGCAGATCCGCTCCGGCTGAGACATTGTGCGCGGCGGCCGGAGCGGCGCCCGCCAGCATCAGGACGGCGGCGAGACAGAGGACCCGGAGGACTCGGATCATGCCCGGTCGGCGTCGGCCGCGCTGGTCGGAACCGGCCCGGCGTCGGCCGCGCCAGAAGGAATCGGTTCGGCGTCGGCCGCGCCGGACGAAACCGGCTCGGCAGCGCCCCCGCTGGCCAGAACCGGCTCGGCGGTGACCGCGTTGGGCAGGAACAACGCCCCGAGCGCCAGCCCGATCAGCCCAGCCACAATCGGCGCCCCGGTCCACAACTCGGGAACAGCAGGCAGCCCGCCGGCCGCCACCGACGCGGCCCCGATGTACATCGACCACGTGAGGAACCCCGACAACCCGGCGAACGCCCAGTAAGCCCCCCGTCGCCCACCCGAAGGCCGCAGCCACCGGATCAGCAGATCGCTCACCAGGCCCGCAGCCACGAACGTCAGCAGAATCGACAGGTTCTCGAACGCGGTCTGCGCACCCGACATCAGAATGCCCACCGCATGCAGCAGAGTGACACTGCCGAACGGCAGACTCCACCGACGCGCCAGCAGCAGCACAGGAGCGAGCGTGACAACGTTGCTGATGACCATGGCACTGGCGATCCGATCGGCACGCGTGCCCTCCACGGAGGAGAAAGCGTCGACGATGCCCGGCCCGCTCCACTGCAGCGCATCGGCATACCCCAGGAACAGCGACACCAACGTGGTCGCGAACGCCAGCCCGACCAGCGCCGGGAGCAGCCGGCCGAGCGAGGGCCGCGGGCCCAGGTCGGGGGCCTTCCACGCGGAGCGGAGCGGGGTGGTGATGATGAGCATCATCGTCACGATCAGCCCGAGGTGCGAGGGGCTGAACAGGATGTCGATCGTGGTCTCGATGCCGAGGAAGGTGTGCCACATCAGGTCGAAGAGACCGAAGACGGCGAACGCGGGTATCGCGAGCAGCCCGGCCAGATAGCCCATGGGCACCGCCGCCACCCCCTGGCGGCCGGTCCGGGTGTTACGCCATACCTGCCAGATGATCCAGCCGGCGACCGCGGCGAACCCCGAATAGAACGCCGCGTGCCACGGCGTGAAGAACGTCTCCAGCTGCGTCAGGTTCGTGTGCGCCCAGGCGTCGATCATCAAACCGATGCCGAACCAGACCCCCAGCAGGGCGGTGACCAGGTCCGTTCTGGGTGACACCCACCCGCGCTGCTCCCCCGAGTCCGCGAGTAATCGCCGTATTCCGGCGTTGGCCATAGCCATGTCGAGGCTCCTCTCTTCTAGATCAAATCTTGGCAGACATAGCTGGGAGTCGCGAAGATCGGGGATTGACAACGATGTCAACCCAAGCGCTTGATAGTCCTATGTCGTCGGCACCACTGCTCGAAGCCCGGGAGATCGTCAAGAGCTACGGCCAGGTCGAGGCGCTGCGCGGCGCGGACTTCACTCTGTCACCCGGCGAGGTCGTGGCGCTGATCGGCGACAACGGAGCGGGCAAGTCCACGCTGGCGAAGATCCTCTCAGGCACCGAACGGCCGGACTCGGGGGAGATCGTCTTGGACGGCGAGCCGGTCGCGTTCGGGTCCGTCGAGGAGGCCAGGAGCGCCGGGATCGAGACCGTCTACCAGGACCTCGCGCTCTGCCCGGACCTGAGCCCGGCGGGCAACTTCTTCCTCGGCAGGGAACTGCTCAAACCGGGCCTGCTCGGCCGACTCGGCTGGCTCGACAACGCCGCCATGCGCGGCCGTACCAAGGAGGCCTGTGAACGGCTCGGCGTCCAGCTCAAGTCACAGGTCGCGCCCGTCTCCACGTTGTCGGGCGGGCAGCGGCAGGGTGTGGCGGTGGCGCGCGCGGTGACCTGGGCCCGGCGGGTGGTGTTCATGGACGAGCCGACCGCCGCGCTGGGCGTCCTGCAGACCCAGCGGGTGCTCGACCTCATCCGTGGCGTCCGCGACTCGGGCGTGGCCGTCGTGCTGATCAGCCACAACATGCAGGACGTGAAGGCCGTCTCGGACCGGGTAGAGGTGTTGCGGCTGGGGCGCCGGGTGGCCAGGTTCGACACGGCAAGGGTGTCCATGGAGGACCTGGTCGGCGCCATGACCGGCGCGATCGAGCACGAGAACGGCAGGTGAGCGCCGTGGAGCGGGTAGAGGCGGGCGACCAGGCGCGGCTGGGGACCAGCAGGTGAGCGCCATGGACCGGGTACGGCTGCGGGACCGGCAGGTGGTGTGGATCGCCGCCGTGCTGGCGGTGCTGCTGGTGACCTTCTCGGTGCTGCGGCCGGGCAGCTTCGCCACCTCCTTCAACCTGCTGAACCTGGTCAGCGACGCCGCCATCCTGCTGCTCCTGGCCACCGGCATGACGTACGTGATCATCACGGCGGGCATCGACCTGTCGGTCGGCGGGGTGCTGGTGTTCTCGGCCGTGGCCGCGACGAAGATCATGGAGGCCACCGGCTCGCTCCTGCTCGGCGCGGCGACCGCCGTACTGACCGGTCTGGTCTGGGGCCTGCTGAACGGCGTCCTGGTCGCCAAGGGCCGCATCCCGGCGCTGATCGTGACGCTCGGCACGCTGGGCATGTCGCTCGGCGGCGCGCTGCTGCTGACGGGCGGCGTGGACCTGCGCGCGCCCGGCGACCTCAACCTCGGCCTGGGGCTGGCGCGCTGGCTCGGCGTGCCGCAGATCGCGTGGATCTGCGCCGCGATCACCGCCGTGCTCGCCGTCGCGCTGGCGCGCACCCGCTTCGGCCGCCACACGTACGCGATCGGCTCCAACGCCGAGGCGGCCCGCCGCGGCGGCGTGGCCGTGAACAGGCATCTGATCAGGGTGTACGGCCTGGCGGGGCTGCTGGCGGGCCTGGCCGGATACCTGTCGCTCGCCAAGTACGGGATCACCGGCGTCTCCGCCCACTCCACCGACAACCTCCAGGCCATCGCGGCCGTGGTGATCGGCGGCACCTCGCTGTTCGGCGGCGTCGGGACCGTGGTCGGAACCGTCATCGGGGTGTTCATCCCGGTGGTGCTGCAGAACGGGTTCCAGATTCTCGGGGTGCGGCCGTTCTGGCAGCAGGTGGTGGTGGGCGCCGTGCTCGTCGCCGCCGTCTATGTCGACCAGTGGCAGCGCGGCAGGCGCGACCAGTAAGGAGACGACCATGCGCAAGGCTTTGGCACTCGCGACGCTGTTGTTCACCGTCGCGGCCTGTGGTGGTGGTGGGACGACAACCCAGAGTGAGCCCATCAAGATAACGCTCATCCAGGGCCTGGCGGGGGAGGAGTTCTACGAGACCATGGCGTGCGGCGCCAAGGCCAAGGCCAAGGAGCTGGGCGTGCAGCTCGACGTACAGGGGCCGCAGAAGTTCGACCCGACGCTGCAGACGCCGATCGTCAACTCGGTCATCGCCGGCAAGCCCAGCGCCATACTGATCGCGCCGACCGACGTGAAGGCCCTCATCGCGCCGCTCACCCAGGCCAAGCAGCAGGACATCAAGATCATTCTGGTGGACACGGTGGTCGAGGACCCGAGCATCGGCCTGTCCAGGATCAGCAGCGACAACGTCAAGGGCGGCGCCGCCGCCGCGAAGGCGCTGGCCGAGCAGATCGGCGACAAGGGCAAGGCGCTGGTCATCTCCACCGACCCGGGCGTCAGCTCGGTGGACGCCCGGATCAAGGGCTTCGAGGAGGAGATCAAGGCGAACCACCCGGGGATCTCCTACCTGGGCGTCCAGTACTCGCACAACGACGTCAGCGAAGCCTCCAAGATCGTCAACGCGGCGCTGGCCAAGGACCCGGACCTGGCCGGGATCTTCGCCACCAACCTCAACTCGGCCACCGGCGCCGGCTCCGCGCTCCAGCAGGCGGGCAAGCTGGACAAGGTGAAGATGGTCGGCTTCGACGCCGGCCCCGCACAGGTCAAGCAGCTCCAGGACGGGGTCGTGTCGGCCCTCATCGCCCAACTGCCCGGCGAGATCGGCGCGAAGGGCGTCGAGCAGGCCGTCGCCGCGGTGAAGGGCCAGCAGGTCACCGCCTCGATCCCGACCGACTCCACGATCGTCACCAAGCAGAACCTGAACAGCCCCGAGATCCAGAAGGTGCTCTACAAGGCAGGCTGCTGAAGGCCGATAGGCTGGCCCGGTGCGGAGTACGAGCCGGGCCGAGCAGGCTGACCATCGCAGGGCGGAGCTCCTGGAGGCCACCCGCAAGGTGGTCCTGGAGCGCGGCCTGGCCAACACCCGGATCGCCGACATCGCCAAGTCCATCAACGTCAGCGGCGGCCTGATCCACTATCACTTCGCCACCAAGGAAGAGCTGATCACCGCCATGCTGCGGGCCACCCTCGACATCGAGGGCGCCCGCCTGGCGGAGCTGGCGGCCGGCCCCGGCACCGCGATCGACCGTCTGGACCGGGTCCTGCGCTACTACATCCCCGAGTCCCGCTCCGACCAGAGCTGGCTCCTGTGGATCGACGCCTGGAACACCGCCCTCCGCGAGCCGACGGTCAGCGAGATCATGCTGGACCTCGAATCGGCCTGGCTGGCGGCCCTGACCCAGGTTCTCGCCGAGGGCACGGAGTCGGGCGAGTTCAGCTGCGCGGACCCGGCGGCCTCGGCCGAACGCATCGACGCCATGCTGGACGGCCTGATCATCCGCTACACCCTCCATCCGGAGGTGCTGACCCGCGCGCGCCTGCTGGACCACGCGCGTACGGCGGCGGCCAGAGAAGCCGGCATCGAGCCGACGGCCTTCGCATAGGGAAGGCGCTTTCCCGGGTGGCCTAAAAAAAGCGCCTAGGCCGGCAGCGCGGCCAGGAGGAAGGCAAGGCGCGCGGCGGCACCTTCGACGTCGTCCGTCGTGCCGAGCCGGTAGCCCCACGAGGTGATGAAACTTCCACTCTCGGAGAGGGTGACGGTCTCGGCGAGGGTGGCGGAGAAGCGGTTGCGCACCGACACATAGGCGGGGTCGCTGGAAAGAGCGAGATTCTGTACCGCCAGGTCGGCGTGACGTCCCGCGTACCAAGCGAACTGCTCAAGGTTGAGCGCGGTATCAAGCATCATCCGTCACCTCCGCAACGTCTCCGCGACAGAATTGCACGATCTTGTGGCGGGAGGCAAGCAATTGCGGCGGTTAATGTGAGGATTGTTTTCGATAATCGTCAAGAATGCTGATGATGACGTCCCGGCCGCCCTCGTCGAACTCCGCGCACTTGGCGTAGTCCTCGAAAGCCCGCACGTAGAAGGCGATGTCGTCGGGGTCCCGCAGCACCAGGTCCTTCGTCATGGTGGCCAGGCCGATCATGGCCTCGTTGTAGATCCAGAACCCGTTGATCGGCGACGAGGGGATCTCGGTGGTGAACGGGATCACCCCGAACTCCACGTTCGGCAGCGTGCTGACCGCCAGCAGCCGGTCGAGCTGGCCGTGCATGACGTCGAGCGGGGCGATCCGGGTGCGCAGCGCCGACTCCGTCACCACGAACCTGAACGTGCGGCTGCGGTCATAGAGGATCTCCTGGCGCTGCATCCGTACCCGGACCGCCGCGTCGATCTGGTCGGCGGCGCTGTAGAGGCGCTTGACCTTGCGGAACACGTGCCGGGCGTACTCGGAGGTCTGTAGCAGCCCGATCACGATCGACGGCTCGAACACCCGGAAGAGCTTGGTGCGCGCCTCCAGGTCCCGGATGTCCTCCTGGAGCGCGGCCAGGCCGCTGCGGTGCCGCTGCTTCCAGTCGTCGTGCCGCTCCAGCAGCGCGATGGATTGCCTGATCAGGTCGTCCGCCGTGTCCGGAGGCGCGTTCACGGCGGCCGCCCAGACGACCACGTCGTCCTCTGTGGCGGTCTGCCGGGCGTTCTCCAGGCGCGACACCTTCGACGGCTGCCATCGCAGCCTTTCGGCCAGCTCTTTGCCCGAAAGGTGAGCGGTCTCGCGCAGCTGGCGTAGCTGGCTGCCGAGGTCGATGCGCGCCTGCTGAAACGACGTCACCGCATGAGGCTAGACGGGGTTGCGTGGATCATGCCAGACCCGGTTTGCAATTGTGATCAATCGATCGCGAAGGGTTTGCTGTCGCTGCTGGGGAAATCGGTTGCCGGAGTTTCGGACAGGACCCGGCGGGCGATTTCGGTGATGAGTTCGCGGGGGACCTCCACCGCCGTCTCGCCGTCGAGCACGTCACGGAGATCCGCGAGCGCTTCTTTGTCGGTGAGTTCAAGACCCTGGATGACGATCGTGCCCCGATCCGTCTCGTACAGGGTGGGGCAGGCGCCCGCCTCCGATGTGGAGCCGAGGAACCGCATGCGCATGACTATCCTTCCCCGAGTATTGCAATTGCGCGCAATTGTACGACTCGGGAGGATATATGTGATCGTTTTGGGAAAAATAGGTATTTAGGGACGGTCGAGAAGTCCTCCCATGAACTCCTGAGCCCTCGCGAACAGGGCCAGCGTGGTGGCGTGCAGCAGGTCGCCGATGTCCCTGGGCGCCTGCCCGGCGCAGGCCCTGGCGTGGCTGCCCTCCAGCACGATGCCCAGCTTGAAGCAGGCCAGCACGGCGTACCAGTCGATGGCCGACAGGTCGCGCTCGGACAGCGCCGTGTAGTAGGCGACGAGTTCGCCCGGTTGCGGCAGCCCCGGGACGTGGTCGTTGTTCGACGGCCAGGTGGCCAGCAGCCAGCCCAGGTCGAGCAGCGGGTCGCCGATCGTGCACATCTCCCAGTCGACGATCGCCGCCACGCGCGGGCCGTCGTGGGCGAACATCAGGTTCGCGAAGTGGTAGTCGCCGTGCATGACCCCTGGCGTGAACGTCGCGGGCCGATGTTGCTCCAGCCACTCGGCCGTCTCGGCGAGATGCGGGATGTCGGGTCCGGGGTAGCCGTCGAGCCGGCCGTAGGAGTCGAGTTCCTTGAGCCAGCGCGGCACCTGCCGTTCCAGGAACCCGTCGGGCCGGCCGAAGCCGGGCAGCGCGGCGGGATCGACCCGACCCAGCTCGGCCAGCGCGGCCGCCGCCTCCAGCCCCATCCGGTGCCGGATCGCCGGATCGGCGGCGTGCGGCTCGGGCAGCCCGGTCGACGGGTTGAACCCGTCGACCGGCTCCATCAGATAGAAGACCGGCTCGTCCGCCGTCTGCGCGGCCACCAGCCTCGGCGCGGGCACCGGCGTGTCACGCAGCACCGCGAGCACCCGCGCCTCCCGGCGCAGCACCTCGTTGCTCTTCTGCCGGGCGTGCAGGGGAGGTCTGCGCAGGATGTACGGGGTGCCGCCGCGCTCGAAGCGGACCATGACGTTCTGCGTGCCGCCGAGGACAGGGACGGCGCCGCTGATGACACCGCCCGTCAGGCCCTGGGCGTCCATCCAGGCGCCGAGCGCGCCGAAGTCGATGACGCCGACGTCGATGTGGGTGGAGGTCATCGCCGCCCTCTTGTAGAATGATGTTCTAGTACCCTATGAGACCCCCGTTCGAGCGGTCAACCGAGCGCCTGCATGAACGGCAGGAACTGACGGCTCCTGTCGCCAGGCAGGTCCCCGCCCAGCACCATGAGCGAGACCTGCCACGGGTCGCCGATGCCGTGCTCACCAGCCCATCTGACCAGGCCGTCCTTGGCCAGGTCGAGATCCAGTCGCACGACGCCGCCCACGTGCAGGGCCAGATCGCCGATCAGCGCCTCGGCGGTCTCCTGGTCCCGCGCCACGACCGGGCCGATGACGACGTTGTCGTCGTTGCGCCACGCGTGGCCGAAACCGCCTTCGGTGATCCGCACCTGCTCCCCGAAGCCGAACATCCGGCGCAGCAGCGCCGACCTGTCCGTGCCGAACACCTCCGCGTCCAGCGCCAGAACTTCGTCGAGGTCCGCCGCCGTGGCGGGCCGGGTCCTTCCGGAACGCTCGCCCCGGAATACGCCGGTGTGCTTGGCGACCCTGCCGACGGTACGGAAGCCGAGCCGCTCGTACAGCGGGCGCCCGTTCTCGGTCGCGTGCAGCGACACGACGCGGTCTCCCGCCTCCCGCAGCGCGTGCTCCATCAGTTTGCCCGCCAGCCCCTGCCTGCCGTACCGGGAGGCGGTGAGGACCATGCTGATCACGGCGTGGTCTCGGCCGTAGCGGGTCAGGATGGTCGTCGCGGCCAGGCCGTCCCCGTCGGGCGCGTCGATCCCGTACACCTCGCCGACCTCGAACAGCAGCCCCCACTTGTGCCGCTCGGGCGGCCAGTCACGGTCCTGGGCCAGCCGGGTGCAATCGTCCAGGTCGGTGGGGGAGAGCAGGCGCGGGTTCATGCGGGACATCTTCCTGGTCCCCGGCCGGTCGTTCAAAACGATTTACTGAGCGTGTGGATTGTGTTGTGGCGGTGGATGTGGGTGGGACGACGATGAAGGGCGGACTCGTCGGCCGTGACGGGGCGCTGTTGTACGTGGAGCGCCGGGCCACGCCGCGTGCCGAGGGCCCGGAACGGGTGGTCGCCGCTGTCTCGGCCTTCGTCACGGACTTGTCCCGTCCGCGCCCAGTCGGCTCGGACGGTGCGGTTCTGGAGCCTGTCGCAGTGGGGCTGGCCGTGCCGGGGCTGGTGACGGCGACGCACGCGGTGTTCTCCGCCGCGCTCGGCTGGCGTGACGTCCCCGTGGAGGCGTTCACCCAGGTGAGCCTGCCGGTCGCACTCGGCCACGACGTGCGCTCGGCGGGGGAGGCCGAACTGGCGTACGGCTCCGGAACGGGCACGATCGCCGATGCCCGCACGGGCTCGACCAGCGGCACCGACACCGGCACCGGAGCGGGCGTCGATGCCGGTGCCGACGCCCGCTCCGGTGCCGGTGATGTGCTGTACCTCCCCATCGGCACAGGTATCGCGGGCGCGGTGGTCCTTTCCGGGCGTCTGTACGGCGGGGCCGCCGGCTGGGCGGGCCAGATCGGCCACATCCCGGTATGGCCCGACGGCGTCCTCTGCGCCTGTGGCCAGCGCGGCTGCCTGGCGGCGTACGCCTCGGCCTCGGCCATCGCGGCCCGCTGTGGCGAGGACTCCGCCGCCGACGTGGTCGCCCGCGTGGCGACGGGAGACGCCCAGGCGACAGAGGTGTGGAACGAGGCAGTGGAGGCGCTGTCCCTGGCCCTGGCGACGTACACCCTGCTGCTCGACCCCGCCCTGGTCGTCATCGGCGGCGGCCTCTCGCTGGCGGGCGACACCCTGATCGCACCCCTGCGCACCCGCCTGTCGGCCCGGCTCACCTTCCGCCATCCGCCCGCCCTGCGCGTCTCCACTCTCGGCGTCCACGCGGGCCTCATGGGCGCGGGCCTCATGGGCTGGCGCGCCCACGAAGACCACGTATGAACTGCTGAGTGCGGTCGGCGAACGCCGCGCTACCGGTCACCATGAGCGTCCGGGAAACGTGCTTGATCACGGTTTGGTGTCGCGCGACCGGCCGATCTTGACGTGGGAGCACCCATGAGACGTTATTAGAACGTATGTTCCCATTTATCTAGGAGGTCCTCGTGCGCCACCGACTGGCTCGCCGATTAGCCGCTTACTGCGGCGCCGCCGGCCTGATCACCGGCCTGCTCACTGTCGCGGCCCCCGCCGCCTCGGCGGCCGACACCACGACCGACCTCGGGGTGACCTTCGACTCCTACACCGCCGACCTGGCCGTCGGCGGCGGCCAGGTGTTCGTCCCCGCCGACGACCGGATCATCGTGGCCGACACCGAAGGAAACCTCACCGGCGGCGTCGTCACCGGCCTGTCCGGCGTCCGCGAGCTGGCCATGAACGCGGACGACACCCGCCTGTACGCGGCGCTCACCGGCTCGAACGAGGTGGCCGAGATCGACACCGCGAGCCTCGCCGTCATCCGGCGGATCGACCTGTCGGCCCACCCATGCCCGTCCACCCTGGCATTGCTGGGCGAGCGGCTGTGGGTGGGGCACGGGTGCGACAACGGCCCTGGCGGCGTCGTCAGCCTGGATCTGAGCGCGGCCACACCGGCGCCCGTGGCGGTCGGGGGCGAGCACCTGCGCGCTCCCGTGCTCGCGGCCGCCGGCGACACGCTCGTGGCCGGCCGAACCAGGCTGCACCACGCCGACATGCTGGTATACGACGTCGGCGGCGGCACCCCGGAGCTGCGCGGCACGATCGACGGCAAGCAGTGGCGCATGGACTACCTGCGCGACCTCGCCCTGACCTCCGACGGCACCACCCTGTTCGCCGCGGCCGACACCCCCGGTCACTTCACCAGGTACGACACCAGGACCCTGGCGGCGACCGGCACCTACGGCGACGGCTGGGACGGGTACCCGTCCGCCGTGGCGCTCGGCTCGGACGGCGCGTACGTCGCGGCCGGACGCCAGTGGGGCAGCACCGACCTCACCCTCTACGACGCCGCGACGGGCGCGGAGCTGTTCGCGGCCGACCAGCCGGACGCCGAACTGCTCCCGGACGGCGTCGCGTTCTCCGGCACGGACGTCTTCGCGCTGCTGCGCAGCTCCACGGATCGGCTGCTGCTGTGGCGGGTGACGGGCGTCGCGCTACCGGCCACCAAGCTCACGGTGACGGCCCCCGCGGATGCGTACGCTGGCTCGCCGATCACCGTCGAGGGGCGGCTCACCCGCGCCGACGGCGAGGCGCTCGGGCTCAAGTCGCTCACGGTGATCCAGTACCTGCCCGGCTGGACGAAACTGCCGATCACCGGCGTGACGACGCGGCAGGACGGCACGTTCACCTTCCAGGACACGCCCGTCTTCGAGCTGCCGCCGTACGTCGGCGAGGTGATCTACTGGGTGTTTTGGGACGGCGACGACGGCCACCGCCGCAGCAGCGCCTCCGTCACCGTGACGGTCAAGCACGAAGCCACGCTCACCCTGACAGGGCCGCAGTCCGGCGTCGCCGGCACGGCCGTGGAGCTGAGCGGCGTCCTGACGGCGGGCGGCAGGCCGCCCTCTCCGGGGTCCACGCTCACCGTGCAGCGCACCCTGTACGTCAAGGGCACCAGCGGTAAGGCCGTCAAGCTCCCGCCGGTAAGGGTGAACGCCGACGGCACGTACACATTCACCGACACGCCCGCCATCGCCGGCAGGTACAGCTACCTCGCGTTGTGGTCAGGGGACGCCGCGGCCGGCCCGGCCAAGGCCACCCATCAGATCATGGTCGAGTGAGCTGACGGCCATGCCCGGCCATCGGGCCGGGCACAGGGAATCCGTCACGGAAACTGGGATCCTACGGGTCAGCCCACGACACGCTCTGGTGTGTCCAGCCAGATGCGCTGGCCCTCGGGGGTGACCGTCATCCCGAAGCGGTCACGACCGGGCTCACCCCAGCTCACCCACTGGAAATAGGCGTCCACGGCCTCCTGCCATACGGCCCGGTCGCCGATCTGGAAGGCCTCGTACTCCTCACGCTTCGGTTCCCAGGTCGCCGCCGCCCACTGGTCGCTGCCGCCGATCACCCACATGCGGAAGAAGTCATCACGCCGGTAGGTGGCGGAGCGGAGCCCGGTCAGCGCCGAGATCGCCAAGTCGGCTCCGGCAGGGGCGTGAGCGATGGCGCGCGGATCGATCCTGGTCTGGAACTCGCGAGCGGTCGCGGGGTCGACGTCGCTGAGTTCGGCTGGGCGCTGAGAGCGCATCATCATGTACGAGGCGAACCCCGGGAAGCGGCCGGTCGCCGTACCGTCCGGACCGACCACCAGCCGAAGCGCGTGGTCGGTGCCGAAGCCGGGGCAGTACGGAGCCACGATCACCGCACTGGGCCGGGACTGCTCGACCCAGGCGTAGGGCACGGTGTGGATGCCGCAGGTGACATGCACCCGGTCATAGGGGCCGCCGTCAGGCAGGCCGTCGGCCCCGTCGCCGGTGATCAGGCGCGGCTGCACCCCGGCGGCGGCGAGGTTCTTGGCGGCTCGCTCGGCGACGGCGGCATCCACCTCGATCGACGTCACGCTGCCCTGCTCGCCGACCAGGTGAGACAGCAGGGCGGCTGTCCAGCCGGTGCCGGTGCCGATTTCCAGGATCCGATTGCCAGGGTCGGGGTCCAGGAGCTCCAGCAGGTGCGCGACTGTGCTGGGAGCCGAGGACGACGACGTGTACTGCCTGGACGCGGCCCTGATGTCGGTCTTGCCGTCGTCGAGCTGGGTGACGATCGAGTGCTTGGAGTAGACGGTCTCCCACCACCGGCCGGGATCGGCATCACAGTCGATGATGAACGGCTCGTCTTCGTCTGCGGCGGCCAGCGCCACGGCTGGGATGAACAGGTGGCGGGGCACCGCGCGGATCGCCGCCTTGACGGGCTGCCCGATGTCCCCGCACACGTCGGCGTGATCGATCAGTCGCTCGATCCGCTGAATGGTGTCGTCGTCCATTACTTCTGGCCGTCTTCAGGGTCCTCGGCATGTGAGCCGCCGGGCTTGCGCAGCTGGTCGAAGTTGCCTCCGGGATCGGGCTTGAACGGCTCGTCCTTGGGGCTCTTAGGGTCTTCGTGCTTGCCCACGTTGATCTCCTTCTCCGGACTGGCCATCCCGTCGTAACCGTACGACTACAGACTGAGACCAGACAAGCGGATTCCGCCATCAGGGCAGCAGCGTCGCCGGTACGTCGATCGGCTGGACGCGTAGCTGCTCGCCGAGGGCCTTGGCCTGGGGATCCATGCGGGGGCTCGCCGCCACACCCCTGCCCAGCAGGCCGTGGACGACGAAGTTGAGCGCGTGGAGGTTCGGCAGCTCGTAGCGGGTGATCCGGTAGGCGGCCAGGCCGGGGAGGAGCTCCTTGAGGCGGTCCGTCGTCAGGTGCGCCGCCAGCCAGTCGTACCGCTCCGCCGTGTCGACCCAGACGCCCAGGTTGGCGTTGCCGCCTTTGTCTCCCGAGCGGGCGCCCGCGATGCGGCCCAGCGGGGTGCGAACAGTGAGCGGAACGTCCGAGGCCCCCATGTTGGTGGCTCGCTGTGCTTGCGCGGGTGGGGGTATCTCCTCGCGGTCCGCGAACGATGGCGCCTGCTCGTCGTCCACGGGCAGCGGCACCTCCTCTCCGTCCAGAAAGACGCGGGGACGCACCTCCGAGGCCGGTACCAGGACCGGCCAATACACCCCGTACGGCGACGCGTTGCCCGGCGGGGTGAGGCCGTAGAAGCCGGGGTAGCTGGCCAGCCCCGTCTCCACCACGGCTGAGGAGAAGGCCCGGCCGGCGCGGCGCTGGTCGGCGTCCATCACCGTGATCCGCAGCAGCCCCCCGTCCTCCAGCGTGACGTCCACCGAGTCGAACGACTCCCGGGGGATCCTGGCCCAGAGTGCCTCCTCCGCCAGGCGGGCCTTGGCCTCGAGGTCCAGGCCCGTCAGCACCAGCGTCATCGTGTTGCGGTATCCGGCCAGGTAGTTCACCGCGACCTTGAGCGTGCCGGGCGGCGGCTCACCGCGTACGTTCGAGACGCGGACCCGGTCGGGGCCGTCGTCCGACAGGGTGATGGTGTCGAAGCGGGCCACCACGTCCGGCCCGAGGTAGCGGGGCCCGGCGATCTCGTAGACGAGCTGGGCCGTCACCGTGCCGATCGAGACCAGGCCGCCCGTCCCCGGGTGCTTGGTGATCACCGAGGAGCCGTCGGCGTGCAGTTCGGCGATGGGGAAGCCGCAGTGCGCCAGATCCGGTACGTCCTGGAAGAACGCGTAGTTGCCGCCCGTGGCCTGGCAGCCGCACTCGATGATGTGGCCCGCGACCACCGAGCCCGCCAGGGGATCGAGGTCGCCGGGCCCCCAGCCGTACCGCCAGATGCCGGGGCCCGTCACCAGGGCGGCGTCCGTGACGCGGCCCGTCACCACGACGTCGGCGCCCGCCGACAGGGCCGTCGCGATCGGGCGCCCGCCCAGGTAGGCGTTCGCGGTCAGGGGTGGGGCAGGCGCCTTCTCGCCGGTGTCGGCGTTGGTCAGGTCCAGGTCGCGGCCGATGAGGTCGTCGCCGGTGACGTGGGCGACCCTGGGGGACAGACCGAGGCGGGCGGCGAGCTCGTGTACGGCGGCGGCGCACCCGGCCGGATCCAGCCCGCCGGCATTTGTCACGATTTTTATGCCTTTATCGAGACAAGTGGCCAGGACCTCTTCGAGCTGCGCCAGGAACGTCGGCGCGTAGCCGGGGCGGCCCTTGAGGCGGTTCCCGGCCAGGATGAGCATGGTCAGCTCCGCCAGCCAGTCGCCCGTGAGCACGTCGATCGGCCCGCCCTCGACCATCTCCCGCGCGGCCGACAGCCGGTCACCGTAGAAGCCACTGCAGTTGGCGATGCGCAATGTCATGTGCCGGGAACCCACTTGGCCGGGCGCTTCTCCATGAAGGCCGCGATGCCCTCCTGGCCCTCCTCGGAGGTGAAGCGCTGGGCGGAGAGCGCGCTCATCTGCCGCAGCCCCTCCTCGAACGACACCCCCGGCAGGTCCCTGACCAGCCGTTTCGTGATGGCCAGCGCCTCCGGACCGCCCTTGAGCAGCATTCCGGCGTAGTGCCGCACCGCCGCGTCGAGCTCCTCGGCGGGCACGGCCCGCGTCAGCAGCCCGATCTCGACCGCCCTGGCCGCGTCGAACACCTCGCCGGTCAGGAAGTATTCGGCGGCGGCCCGGGGATCGAGCCGGCGCAGGACCGGCACGGAGATCATGGCGGGCACGACGCCGAGCCGTACCTCCGAGAACGCGAAGGAGGCCGTCACCGGCGCGATCGCGAAGTCGCACGCGGCCACCAGGCCGAGCCCGCCTGCGCGTGCCGTGCCGTTGAGGCGGCAGATGACCGGTTTCGGGCTCTCCCAGATCAGCGCGAGTATCTCCGGGAACGACGCCGTCACCGGTGCGTCGCCGACCCCCGAAGCCGGCTCGACGCGCTGCTCCTTCAGGTCGGCGCCCGAGCAGAACACCGGGCCCGCGCCGGTCAGCACGATCACCCGCACGTCCGGCTCGGTCAGCGCCCAGTTCAGCCGCCGTTCGAGGTCGCCGAGCAGCCGTACGGACAGCGCGTTCCGGTTGGGCGGCGAGTCCAGCGTGATCGTCGCGATGCCGCCGGCCAGCTCCTTGTGGACCAGGCTCGTCATGCGTTCCCCTCCTGGATGATCGCCAGCACGGCTCCCGCCTCGACCTGCTGCCCCTTCTCGACGTGTACGCCGGAGACGACCCCGTCGGCGGGCGCGGCGATCTGATGCTCCATCTTCATCGCCTCCAGCACCAGCACCGCCTGGCCCTTCACCACGCGGTCACCCGGCTCGACCTCGACCCGCAGCACGCTACCCGGCATGGGGGCGAGGAGGGAGCCGGGCGCGACCTGCTCGACGGGCTCGGGCAGGCGGGGCGCGGGCGTCAGCTCGACGGAGCCGCTGGGGGAGTCGACGCAGACCTTCCCGTCGTAGTGGGCGATCTCGAACGCATGCCGTACGCCGCCACGTTCCAGGACGATCCTGGACGGCTCTGCGGTGATCAACTCGATGCCGTCGGGGAGCGGCTGGTAAACGGCCTCGGCCTCGTGGAAGACGGCCCGCAGGGGCTGCGATCGGACATTCCGCCAGCCGGAGGGCAGGCTGCGCAGGACCGGCGCGGCGGCCCGGTTGGCGGCGGCCTGCGCCAGGGCGGCGGCCAGCACGGCCAGCTCGTCGATGGGGCCGGTGCCGCTCAGGTCGTGCTCGTCGAGGAATCCGGTATGCGTGTCGCCTGCCCTGAAATCCCGATTTTTCAGTACCTTCAGCAACAAATCGCGGTTGGTGGTGAGGCCGTGGATCTGTGCGTGTCGCAGCGCCGTCGTCAGCTTCCGTACCGCCTCCTCCCGAGACGAGCCATGAGCGACCACCTTGGCGAGCATCGCGTCGTAGTGAGGGGAGACGACCGACCCGGCCTCCACCCCCGAATCAACCCGTACGTCCCCGGGCACCTCGAAGCGGCGCAACGTCCCTGTCTGAGGAAGATAGTCCCCGTCCTCCGCGTACAACCGCACCTCGACCGCATGCCCCTTGGGCACGGGCGCGGAGCCGGACAGAGCCTTCCCCTCAGCCACCTCGATCTGCAGCCGCACCAGATCGACCCCGTAGACCAGCTCGGTGACCGGATGCTCGACCTGGAGCCGGGTGTTCATCTCCAGGAACGCCACCTGATCCCCCTTGACCAGGAACTCCACGGTGCCGGCGCCGACGTACCCGATCTTCCTGGCCGCTCTGACCGCCGCCGCGCAGAGCTCGTCCCTGATCCGCTGGGTGATGCCCGGCGAGGGGCACTCCTCCACGACCTTCTGGTGCCGCCGCTGGATGCTGCACTCCCGCTCGCCGAGCGCCCACACGGTCCCGTGGCGGTCGGCCAGGACCTGCACCTCGACGTGCCTGGCCCCTTCGAGCAGCGGCTCGACGAACACGGTCCCGTCACCGAACGCCGCCTCGGACTCGCGCCGCGCCGACGCGATCTCCCGATCGAGCTCGCCGGCGTCGCGCACCACCCGCATGCCCCGCCCACCGCCACCGGCGGACGCCTTCACCAGTACGGGAAACTCCGTGACGGCCGCCGACAACGATGGCAGCACCGGCACTCCGGCCTCGCTCATCAGCCGCTTGGCCTCGATCTTCGACCCCATGGCCGCGATGGACTCCGGCGGCGGGCCGACCCACACCACCCCGGCATCCAGCACGGCCTGGGCGAAGTCCGCGTTCTCGGACAGGAACCCATATCCCGGGTGCACGGCGTCGGCGCCCGCCGCCTGGCAGGCCGCCACGATCCGCTCGATGTCCAGGTAGGTGTCCGCGGGTTTGGCACCGCGCAGCCGTACCGCGAAATCGGCCTCGGCCACGTGCGGTGACCCGGCGTCGGCGTCGGAGAAGACGGCCACGGTCTCGATGCCGAGCGACCGGCAGGTGCGGAAGACGCGCCGGGCGATCTCGCCCCGGTTCGCGACGAGCAGACGGGTGATCACGGGCGGAACACCCCGAATCCCGCCGCCTCGGGCACCGCGGCACTGTTGATCGCCGACAGGCACAGCCCCAGCACGGTCCTGGTGTCGCGCGGATCGATCACCCCGTCGTCGTAGAGCCGCCCCGACAGGAAGAACGGCAGCGACTCCGCCTCGATCTGCGCTTCCACCATGGCCCGCATGGCCGCGTCGCCCTCCTCGTCGTACACCTGGCCCCGGGCCTCGGCGGACGCCCGCCCGACGATCGACAGCACCCCGGCGAGCTGGGCGGGCCCCATCACCGCGGACTTGGCGCTCGGCCACGCGAACAGGAACCGCGGATCATAGGCCCGGCCGCACATCCCATAGTTGCCGGCTCCGTAGGAGGCGCCCATCACCACGGTGAGGTGCGGCACGGTCGAGTTCGACACCGCGTTGATCATCATCGCGCCGTGCTTGATGATGCCGCCCTGCTCGTAGTCCTTGCCGACCATGTAACCGGTGGTGTTCTGGAGGAACAGCAGCGGAGTACGCGACTGGTTCGCGAGCTGGATGAACTGGGTCGCCTTCTGCGATTCCTCACTGAACAGCACCCCTCGCGCGTTGGCCAGGATCCCGACCGGATAGCCGTGCAGCCGCGCCCACCCCGTCACCAGCGAGGCCCCGTACAGCGGCTTGAACTCCTCGAAGTCGCTCCCGTCCACGATCCGCGCGATCACCTCGCGCGGGTCGAACGGCACCTTCAGATCCTGCGGCACGATCCCGAGGAGCTCCTCCGCCGGATATCCGGGCTCTTGTACGGTCAGCGGGGCGGTGCCGAGCTTGCGCCAGTTCAGCGACCGGACGATCTGCCGCCCGATCCGCAGCGCGTCGTGCTCGTCGAGGGCCAGGTAGTCGGCCAGGCCGCTGGTGCGGGCATGCATACCGGCCCCGCCGAGCGACTCGTCGTCGGACTCCTCGCCGGTCGCCATCTTGACCAGCGGCGGTCCGCCGAGGAACACCTTGGCCCGCTCCTTCACCATCACCACGTAGTCGCTCATCCCGGGCACATAGGCCCCGCCGGCCGTGGAGTTGCCGAACACGAGCGCGATCGTCGGCACCCCCGCTGCCGACATTCGCGTCAGGTCACGAAATATCCGCCCGCCCGGGATGAAGATCTCCTTCTGCGTCGGCAGGTCCGCGCCACCGCTCTCCACCAGATTGACGTACGGCAGGCGGTTGCTCAGCGCGATGTCGGCGGCCCTGAGCGACTTCTTGAGCGTCCACGGGTTCGACGCGCCGCCCCTGACCGTGGGATCGTTCGCGGTGATCACGCACTCGACGCCCTCGATCACCCCGATCCCGGTGACCACGCTGGCGCCCACCGGGAAATCGCTGCCCCACGCGGCCAGCGGCGACAGCTCCAGGAACGGCGAGTCGGGATCGACGAGCAGCTCGATCCGCTCGCGGGCCAGCAGCTTGCCTCGTCTCCGGTGCCGCTGCACGTACTTGTCGCCGCCGCCCGCGACCGCCTTGGCCTGCTCGGCGTCGAGCTCTTCCAGCTTGCCCAGCATCGCCGCGCGCCGCTCCCGATAGTCGGCGCCGCTGGGATCGAGCCTGCTCCGGATCACACGCCCTCCTGTTGCCAACCTGACGCCGACGTCAACCCGATGGCCCTGGCCCAGAGCTTGGTGAGCAGCTCCACGGCCGTCCGCTCGTCCGCGCGTTCGCCCAGGTCAAGCCAGACGTGGGCGAAGTGCTCCACCATCCCGCCCAGCATGACGGCCGTCAGCCGGGGATCGAGCGCAGGGTCGGCCAGACCCTGCTCCTGCAGCCGCCTGAGCCCCTCGGCGCCGCGTCGTACGAACACCTCGCGCAGTTCCAGAAGCAGCCCGCGCAGGCTCTCCTCGGCCGTGGCGGCCTGTTCGAGCATCCGGACCAGCCGCGAGTTGGCCGCCCAGGCACGCAGGTAGAGCCGGTTGGCCGCCTCGATCCGCGCGTACGGGTCGCCGGGCACGCCGGGACCCACGACGCTGGCCGTGAACATCTCCCCGACCACCGCCGCCGCCACCTCGCCGAACAGCGCTTCCTTGGAGTCGAAGTAGGTGTAGAACGTGCCGTGCGAGACCCCGGCCCGCGCGCAGACGTCGTCGATGCGCACGGATTCGTAGCCGTGCTCGTCGAACGCGTCCCGGCCCGCCCGCACGAGCGCGTCCCTCGTACGCCGGCCTCGCGCGGTGAGCTCGGACTTGACGATCACGTCAACTAGCGTAACCCGCCGCCCTGGCACGCGAAAAGCCCTCCGCGACGATCCTTTCCGTCGTGGAGGGCTTGATTCGGCTATGTCAGGTGCAGTGGCTCCAGCCGGACTTCCAGGACGCGGTTCCCCAGGATCCGCCCCAGATCACGCACTTCTTGACGGCCGCGACTCTGACCGGGCCCGCGTAGGCGGTGAACTTGCCCGGGTTGCCGCCGCTGCCACCGTTCTGGACCTGGAGCGTGGCGTTCATCGAGACCTTGCCGGGATACACCAGCTTGGACATCGTCACCACGCAGTTCTTGCCGTTGCCGTACAGCAGGTAGATCGTCGCAGAGCTGCCTAGTGCGTGGCTGTCGATCACCCTGTAGCCGGAGCCGCAGACCGCCGTCGCGTTGTAGGGGTTGGGCTTGGGCTGGACGGTCGGCTTCACCGTCGGCTTGGGGGTGGTCTTCGTCTTGGTGGCGGTCGGCTGGGGGAGGCTCTCGGTCGGACCCTCGGTGGGCTTGGTCGTGGGATCGGGGTCCGGGTCCACCATGTCGGTGGGCTTGGCCTTGGTGGGCTTGGTCGTGGGCTTCGGCTCCGGCTTGTGGGTCGTGGGCCTCGACGTCTGCGGGACCGTGGGGACGGTGACCGGGACCTGGTTGCTCGGGTCCTGGATCACCTGCTCCTTGGTCTTGGTCTTCGTGGGCTCCGGCTCTTCCAGGGTCGGGACCGGCTGGGAGACGACCGGGCTGTCCTCCGTCAGGGGCGGCTCGACCGGCTGGCCGGCGCCTGAGCCGTCGGTGGGGGTGGCTTCGGAGGCGGCTTCCACGTTGATGACCTTTTGCGCGGGGTTGCTGTTGGCCTGCACCACGACCGCGCCACCCACGACCAGCAGGGCCGCCGCGGCCGCGCCGGTCAGGGCGAAGGTCAGGGTACGGCGCTGCTTCGCCGAACCGGCGTCAGCCGCCTGCGGCCCCTGCCCCGGACCGCCTGGACCACCCGCGTTTGGCCCGCGACCGCCGGGGCCGTATGCCGGGCCGCCCGCGCCGAACCCCGGAGCGCCGCCCTGTGCCGGCACGCCGCCCATAGGCTGCCCCGGAGCGCCCGCTCCCTGGGGCATGGGGCCCTGCCGCATCGTCGGACCGTTGGGTGCTCCCTGGCTTCCGGGAGGCATGCCTTGGCCGCTCGGCCCGCTGCCCTGCGGGCCGCCCTGGCCGCCCTGGCCGTACTGTCCGCCCTGCCCGCCCGGAGCGCTGCCCTGGGGGCCGCCCTGGCCGCCCGGCGTGTTGGCGTACGGCCCGCTCTGACCGCTCGGCGCAGTCCCGTGCGGGCCGCTTTGAACGTTCGGCGGGTTGCCAGGCATCCCAGCCGAACCGGCGGGCATGCCCTGGCCGCCGCCGGGCATCCCAGGGCCGGTCGGGCCGGTGCCGTGCGGCGTTCCAGGTGCGGCGGCCGGGCCGGTCGTCGAGGGGCCGCCTGCCGCCGCCATGGGGGCCGGGGCGCCGCTCTTCGTCGCGCCGGGGTGGCCGAAATGGCCGATCTGACCCGTCTGAACGGGCTGGGAGGCGGAGCCGGGCTGCATCCAAGGGCCGGGGTAGGAGTCCTGCGGGTTGGCTCCCGGCTGCGGCCCCGTACCCGCCTGGGCGCCCGCGACGGCGCTCATCCGGGCACCCGTGGTCAACGGGTCCACGGCCGCCGGAGGCGCCGGCTGCCCCGTCAGGCGCACGATCAGCTCGTCCGCGCTGGGCCGCTGCGACGGGTCCTTGGACAGGCACGCCGCCACCAGCTCGCCCAGCGCACCCTCCATCGCGCCCAGCTCCGGCTCCTCGTTCAGGATCCGGTTCATCACCACGGGAATCGAGTCGGCGCCGAAGGCGGGCTTGCCCGTCGCCGCGAACACCATCGTGACGCCCCAGGCGAACACGTCCGCCGCCTCGGACACAGCGGCTCCGCTGAGCTGCTCGGGCGCCAGGTACGACGGCGTCCCCATGGCCATGCCCGTCGCCGTCGCCCCAGGGGAGTCCAGCGCCCTGGCGATGCCGAAGTCGATCACGACGGGACCCTCGGGCCCCATGAGGACGTTCGCGGGCTTGAAGTCGCGGTGCAGGATGCCGGCCCGGTGGATGGCCGCCAGCGCGGTCGCCGTACTGATCGCGAGCCGCTCCAGCGCCGCTCCCCGGCGCGGGCCCTCGTTGATCACCATCTCCCGCAGGGACGGCCCCGGCACGTACTCGCTCACGATGTACGGCCGGCTGCCCTCAAGGTCGGCGTGCAGCACCGGAGCCGTGCAGAACCTGGCCACCCGCTGCGCGACCGAAACCTCGCGCAGGAACCTGGTCCTGGCCTCGGCGTCGGCCACCAGCGCGTTGTGCAGCAGTTTGACCGCCACCTGCTCGCCGGTGTCACTTTGGCCGAGGTACACGATTCCCTGGCCGCCCTCACCAAGCCGGGCGACGAGGTCATAGGCCCCCAGCCGCCGCGGGTCGTCCGCCGCCAACGGCTGGTGCTGATTCACGCTGTACCCCCAAGACCTCGCATAACAAAACGATAGATGGGGCAAAAGCTACCAGCGTGACCCTTGGGGCGTTGCCCAGACCTGTCAGATGTTTCCCCTTTTGACGCGACATGTCAGTGTTTTCGGGCAGGTCGTGTCCACATTGACCCTGCTAGGTCACGGCTTGGTGAACTCAGATCG
This sequence comes from Nonomuraea sp. NPDC049141, assembly GCF_040648415.1. Classification (NCBI taxonomy): domain Bacteria; kingdom Bacillati; phylum Actinomycetota; class Actinomycetes; order Streptosporangiales; family Streptosporangiaceae; genus Nonomuraea; species Nonomuraea sp. NPDC049141. The sequence continues at coordinate 166,338 of NZ_JBEZDR010000001.1, read as the reverse complement.
CTTTGCCCGGGTTGAGCAGGCCGAGCGGATCGAACACCGCCTTGATGCCCTGCTGCATCTCCTGGGCCACCGGTCCGGTCTCCAGCGCGAGCCAGCGCCGCTTGAGCAGGCCGACCCCGTGTTCGCCGGTCAGCGTGCCGCCGAGCTGCAGAGCGTGCTTGAAAACGTCGTCCGCCGCGGCCCACACCTCGGGCGGCGGCTCGACCGTACCGTGCTCGAAGATGAAGACCGGGTGCAGGTTCCCGTCACCCGCGTGCGCGACTGTGGCGATCCTCACACCATGCCGTACGGCGGCCGCCTCGATCGCCATGATCATGTCGGGCAGCACCGAACGCGGCACGCAGACATCCTCCACCAGGCACGCGCCGAGGCGCTCCTTGGCGTCGTAGGCCATCCTGCGCAGCCCGATCAGCTCCTCGGTCTCCTGCGGGCTGGAGGAGACCGCCACGAACGACGAGCCGTTGTCGACGCACAGCTGCTCCATGCGCTTGACGACGGCCTCGCTGTCCGACGCGTCGGACTGGCCGATCAGCATGGCCATCGTCCCCGGCTCCAGGCCGATGTTGCGCCAGTCGTCGATCGCCTCCAGTGTCGCCCGGTCGAGCAGCTCCATCAGCGACGGCTGGCATCCGGCGGCCATGATCGCCGACACGGCCGCACCCGCCTCACGCAGCGAGCCGAACTCCGCCGCGAACGTGGCCGGCGGCGCCGCGGGCGCCCTGCGCAGCCGTACCGTCGCCGCGGTGATCACGCCGAGCGTGCCTTCCGAGCCGACGAACAGCCCGGTCAGGTCGTACCCGGTGACGCCCTTCATCGTGCGGCGGCCCGTCTGGAGTATCCGGCCGTCGGCCAGCACCACCTCCAGGCCGAGCGCGGAGTCGCGGGTGACGCCGTACTTCACGCAGCGCAGCCCGCCGGCGTTGGTCGCCAGGTTGCCGCCGATCGTGGAGATCTCGTACGACGACGGGTCGGGCGCGTACATCAGCCCGTGCTCCCTGGCCGCCCGGTCGAGGTCGGCGGTGATCACGCCGGGCTCGACCACGGCGATCTCGTCGGCGGGGGAGAGCTCCCTGATCGCCGTCATCCTGGCCAGCGAGAGGATCACCGACCCATCGCCGGCGGTGGCGGCGCCCGCCAGTCCCGTACCGCCGCCGCGCGGCACCACAGGGACCCGGTGCTCGGTCGCCCACCTGAGCGTCGTGACCACGTCGTCACGCGAGGTGGCGAGCACCGCGGCCAGCGGCTTACCGGGTTCGAGGAACGTCCGGTCGCGGGCGTAGGAGTCGATCACGTCGGAGTCGGTCAGGACACGGCCCTCAGGCAGGGCGTCCACCAAGGCATCAAGAGGTCTCACATGGGAAACCTTACGGTTTGCGCCTACCGCGGCTAAAGGCCAGACTGCCCAGGTGGAAGTGATGTGCCCGGTATGCAGCCAATCTGACCAGGTCTCCGCGGTCCCTGGAGTGGTGGCGGCGGGCACCACCTACCGGATCGGCCGCGTCCGGATGGCCGGCACGCGCGACATCGTGGACCTGCCGATGGCGGCCTCGCTCGGCGCCTCGAAACATCTCATGAGCCGTACGCAGCTGGCGGTCTGGCTGTCGTTCCCCAGCCGCCACTTCACGGCATGGACCAGGAACCAGGGGTACATCCTGCTCGGCGTCGCCGCCCTGGTCCACCTCGTGGTCGCGCTGGTGATCGCGATGGGCAAGGACGCGAACTGGACCGAGGTGCTCCTCGCGCCGTTCTGCCTGACGGGGTTGTTCTGGGGGTTCGGGCTGCTGTTCGTGCTGGGGTCGTACGGGGCGCGCAAGCGCGACCTGGCCGAGGCCCCGGCCCGGGTCCAGGCGCTCGCGGTGTGGGAGAGCCTGCGTTACTGCGCGCGGGACAACGTGGCCTACGAGCCGGGGGTCGGGGTGTCGTTCCACCCCAGCGAGACCCGTGAGTACATCTTCGGCTTCCGCCAGAGCCGGACCGCCTCGCAGTGACTTCCGGTACGGCAGGTGGGCCGTACCGGAAGTCACTGGATGGGTGTCAGGCGCGCTCTTCGGCCACCGCGCGGACGCAGACGGCCAGGCCGGTGATGGCCTGCTCCAGCTCGTCCAGGTCGGGATAGGTGGGGGCGATCCGGATCGTCCGGTCGTCGGGGTCCTGGCCGTAGGGGTGGGTGGCGCCCGCCGGGGTCAGCGCGATCCCGGCCGCCTTGGCCCTGGCCACCACCTCGCCGGCATGCGACACCTCAAGGCTGATGAAGTAGCCGCCCTGCGGGCTCGTCCAGGTGCCGAGGTCGCCGAGCTCCTTGGCCAGCACCCGGTCGACGAGCTCGAACTTGGGCCACACGAGCTCGGCGTGCTTGCGCATGTGCGCGGCCACACCCTCGGCGTCGCGCAGGAACTCGACGTGCCGCAGCTGGTTGAGCTTGTCGGGCCCGATGGACTGCTTGGCGGTGTTGGCCAGGAACCACTTGACGTTCGCCGGCGAGGAGCCGAAGAACGACACCCCGCTGCCCGCCATCGTGACCTTGGACGTGGAGCCGAACACGAAGGTCCGGTCGGTGTTGCCGTGCTCAGCGCACAGGGACAGGAGGTCGGCGAGCTCGGCCTGCGTGTCGGTGAGGTGGTGGACCGCATAGGCGTTGTCCCAGAAAATCCTGAAATCAGGCGCCGCAGTGGACATGGCGGCCAGCCGCCGGACGGTCTCGTCGCTGTAGGTGACACCGGACGGGTTGCTGTACTTCGGCACACACCAGATGCCCTTGACACTCGCGTCCTCGGCGACGAGTCGCTCGACGACGTCCATGTCGGGGCCTTCGCCGTTCATCGGCACGGGCACCATCTTGATCCCGAACCGCTCGCAGATCGTGAAATGCCGGTCATATCCCGGCACCGGGCACAGGAACGTGATCTCCGGCTCCTCCACCCACCGCCGCTCGGCCCCGGGGACCTTGGTGAGCAGCGCGTGCACGATCGTGTCGTGCATCACGGCAAGACTGGAGTTGCCGCCGACGACCAACTGCTCGGCGGGCACCTGCAGCAACGGGCCGAACAGCTCCCGCAGCTCCGCCAGCCCCTGCAGGTTGCCGTAGTTACGCCCATCGGTGCCGTCCGCCGCCTTGTAGGACGTCGGCAGTTTGAGCATGTCATTGGCGAGATCCAGCTGTCGCGGCGACGGCTTCCCCCGGGTCAGGTCGAGCGAAAGGCCACGCTGGACGAGGTCGGCGTAGTCGCGCTGAGCGTTCACTGGTATCTGCTCCTCCGATCGGGTCGGATACGAAGGATAGAAGACGTACGGCCCTGAGCAGGAATCGGTCCGCGATATGGATGCCCGGCGGCGCAGAAAGGACGTCCGTTATTTGGGGGAACGCCTGCAGGAGAGGATCTTGGACTATAGCTTCGCGGCATGCGTGCGCGATCAGCGATGTTGAGCAGCGAAGTGCCCTCCTCGTCCCGGATCATGAACTTCACGTTGGTCGAGACCGCGGCTGGGCCGCTCGTGGTCTGCGCCGACTCCAATTACGGAGGAGTGTGGACCTGGGATCCCCTGCGAGATGTGTGGCAGGAGCGGCCGCTGGCCTTCGCCTGCGGTGGGGACCCGCTGGCCGCCCAGTATCCCGATGCTGCGAACGACATTCATTCGGTAGCCGCGGTCATGTCCGGCGGCCGCGTGGTTCTGGCGGCGGGAGGCGACGAACAGGGAGTCGCCTTCTGGGACTTGGAGAGCGGCGAACTGATCCGGGGCGCACGTTTCGATGACCCCTATCTTGCGGCCATCACCGAGGTACGAGGCGAAGGGTCGCCGCTGTTCGTGAGCGCCACGCAGTACGCGGAAGAGATCCTGGTATGGGGGCCGTCCGCGGAGGCGCCCGTGGAACTGCTCAACGAGGTCGGTCGCATCGCCTGCCTCACTGCCTCACACGGCCTTGGCTTCTCGCTGGCGGCGGCGGGTGGGATGGACGAAGGGGCGGCGGTGTGGGGTCTGCCGGCGGGTGGGGAAGTGCGGACGTTCGACACCGACGAGAAACGTGTACTGGCCGTCTCGTTGACGAAGCTGGCTGGTGACCCGCTCCTGGTGGCGGGGATCGAGGACGAGATCCACGTGTGGAGCCTGGCCGACGAGCACGGGGACGATCCCATCCATGACCCGCTGACCGGCCATGAGGACGCCGTCCTCGCTGTGGACACGGCCGTGATCGACGAGCGTGTCCTGGCAGTGAGCGGGGGCGACGACGCGACAGTGCGTCTCTGGGATCTGGCGACCGGCACGCAGCTCGGCGATACTCTGATCGGCCACGGGGGAAGCGTTGAAACGGTCCAGACCGCCATCCTCAATGGGCACCACGTCGCTTTGAGCGCGGGCCGGGACGGCCGAATCAATATCTGGGACCTACAAGCCATAGCGCGGTAGAGGACCCATGCGGATCTGCTCGAGTGCTCACGCCCAGGTGACGGACCGAGAGCAGTCCTGCGCCCTGGGCACAGCAGCGGCAGCGGCTCGGAGTTGATCGAACCGCTACCGGATGAAGCTGCCCGAGATGAGAAAGCAACTCTTTATGCGTGATCAAGGCGGTCCGCTCGAAGGCCTGTGGAGGGCGGTGATTGACGCCCGCCCACCTTACGACCTCGTGGCGACGCCAGGTGGTCGTTGAGTCAGCAGCCGCCGATGCTGCAGAGCTTGGCGGCCATCTTCGTGGCGTCCGCCTGGTGCTTGGTCAGGGTTCTGATAGCCGGGGCGTCGTTGTGCAGGTCCCAATAAATAGCCACAGCCGCACCCTTGCGTACCGCGACGAACTGCTGGGTCTGGGGTACGGGATTGGACTTCGTCTTCTTGGTGGCCCTTGAGGCGCCCACCGAGTCGTCACCGATTTTCGGGTCGATTACCTTGACCAGATTGCCGCACTTGGTCAGGCGGGTGCGGAACTCGGTCAGCAGTTTCTCGGCGGCGGCAGCCTTCGCGAAGAGGAAGACCTGCTCGCCGCGTTCGGTGCTGCGCTTCTCGTCACCGTCCATTCGCGGGTCATAGGTGAGGTCGCGGCGGGCGATCCAGTCCTTCTTCAGCTTGGCGTTCGAGCACTGGATGTTTTCCACCTCGATCAGATTGCTGCCCTCGTTGAGGAGCCAGTGCTCATGCTTGGTGTCCTTACGGGCCTCCTTTTCGTACAGGAGGAAGTTCTTCGGGATCGACGGCGCGGCCAGTGCCGCCGCCGGCGGAAACAGCAGGGCCGTAATCAGTGCGCCGCCGGTCAACAGGGTGATCTTCTTTGTGTTCATGCGGAGTTGGATGCCGGCGAGCGGGGAAAGGTTCGGGACTTAAGTGAGGAATTCGGCTGGGGCGTTTTGCTGGACGAAGGTTTCCAGCTCTGCTAAGGACAGGCCCGGAGGAGTGGCCACGATGAGCCGGTCCACGCCCAGGTCGGCGTACGCCTGGACGGTGGCGGCGTCGAGGCGGCGGGCCGGGGTCACCGAGATGTGCAGGGGTCTGGTCGACACGGCCCTGAGTGACTCCAACTGGGCGGCCGTGCCGCGCAGACCCAGCATCCAGCCGTACCAGCCGTCGGCCAGTGCGGCGGCTCGGCGGTGGGCGGCCGGGGTGTGGCCGCCGATGACGACGGGGACCGGGCGCTGGAGGGGGCGGGGGTAGGCGTCCACGTCCTTGAAGGAGACGTGCCGGCCGTCGAAGGCGGGCTTGTCGTCCTGCCAGAGGGAGCGGATGGCCGCCAGGTGCTCCTCGACGCGGGAGCCCCGGTCGGGCATGGGGACGCCCAGGGCGCGCAGTTCGGGCTCCAGGTAGCCCGCGCCCACGCCGAAGATCAGCCGTCCGCCGCTGAGGACGTCCACGCTGGCGAGCTGCTTGGCGAGGACCAGCGGGTCGCGCTGGGGGAGGACGATGATGCCGGTGGCCAGCAGGATGCGCTCGGTGTGGGCGGCCAGGAAGGCCAGCGAGACCACGGCGTCCAGGAGTGGCGCGTCCGGCTCCAGAGGGGACCCGTCCACGCGGGGGCTGGGCAGGACGACGTGGTCGGCGGTCCACAACGACTCGTAGCCGAGGCTTTCGGCCAGCTTCGCCACGCGGGCGGCACCCTGGCGGTCGGCGGCGGCGAAGCCATTCGGCATGTGCAGGCCGATAGAGGGGGACATATTGCGAAAGGCTAGGGGAGTGGGGGTCGATCCACCACAGACGATCTCGCATGGGTTCCATGCGTGACATGCATGCCGTACGGACCGGAAAAGGCGCGCCAGGCAAAGACGTGTGCGACGAATGTTGAAGAATTGCTTCCCGTATGGCAATCGTTGGCGTGGAATTGGAGGATCGGGGGCAGGCCACACTCCGCATAGGAGGGAGCACTCGTGACGACTGTTCGCGAGACCTCGATCGAGCAGGTCAGGCGCCGGCGCATCGGGACCGTCATCGTGTCCTGGCTGTCGACGACCGACCACAAAGTCATCGGGTATCTCTATCTGATCACCTCGTTCGTGTTCTTCCTCGTCGCGGGTGTCATGGCCATGGTGATCAGGGCTGAATTGGCGCAGCCGGGGATGCAAGTCGTGAGCCAGCAGCTCTACAACCAGCTGTTCACCATGCACGGCACGATCATGCTGTTGTTGTTCGCCACGCCGCTGTTCGCGGGATTCGCCAATGTGGTGATGCCCTTGCAGATCGGCGCGCCTGACGTCGCGTTTCCCCGGCTCAATGCGGTCGCCTACTGGATGTTCCTGTTCGGCGGGCTGATCGTGCTGGCCGGATTCATCACGCCGGGTGGGGCCGCCGAGTTCGGCTGGTTCGCCTATACGCCGTTGTCCACCGCCACTTATACGCCGCACATGGGCGGCGACCTGTGGATCATGGGGCTCGCGCTGTCGGGACTCGGGACCATTCTCGGCTCGGTCAACTTCATCACCACGATCATCGGGCTGCGGGCGCCCGGCATGACGATGTTCCGGATGCCGCTGTTCACCTGGAACACGCTGCTGACCAGCATGCTCGTGCTCATGGCGTTCCCCGTGCTGGCCGCCGCGCTGCTGGTGCTCGAATCGGATCGCAAGTTCGGCACGCACGTCTTCGACGCCGCCAACGGCGGGGCGTTGATCTGGCAGCACCTGTTCTGGTTCTTCGGGCATCCCGAGGTGTACATCATCGCGCTGCCGTTCTTCGGGATCATCACCGAGGTGATCCCGGTGTTCAGCCGCAAGCCGATTTTCGGGTACGGGGGGCTGGTCGGGGCGACGATCGCGATCGCCGGACTGTCGATGACCGTGTGGGCGCACCACATGTTCCCCACGGGTCAGGTGCTGCTGCCGTTCTTCTCGTTCATGACGTTCCTCATCGCGGTGCCGACCGGGGTGAAGTTCTTCAACTGGATCGGCACGATGTGGCGGGGCCATCTCAGCTTCGAGACGCCGATGCTGTTCGCGATCGGGTTTCTCGTGACGTTCCTGCTGGGTGGCCTGACCGGGGTCATCCTGGCGTCGCCGCCGCTCGACTTCCACATCAGCGACACGTATTTCGTCGTCGCGCACTTCCATTACGTGGTGTTCGGGACCGTGGTGTTCGCCATGTTCTCCGGGTTCTACTTCTGGTGGCCGAAGATGACCGGGCGGATGCTCGACGACCGGCTGGGGAAGGTGCATTTCTGGACGCTGTTCATCGGGTTCCACACCACGTTCCTGATCCAGCACTGGCTGGGGGCGATCGGCATGCCCAGGCGGTACGCCGACTACAGCGTGGCCGACGGCTTCACGGGGCTGAACGAGATCTCGTCCGTCGGGGCGTTCCTGCTCGGCGCCTCCACGCTGCCGTTCCTGTACAACGTCTGGAAGACGGCCAGGCGGGCGCCCAAGGTGACGCTCGACGACCCGTGGGGCTTCTGCAACTCGCTGGAGTGGGCGACTTCCTGCCCGCCGCCCCGGCACAACTTCACCTTCCTGCCGCCCATCCGGTCGGAACGGCCCGCGTTCGATCTGCACTATCCCCACCTGCCTGCGGAAGAACTCGAAGACAAGCCCGAGGAGGAACTCGAAGACAAGGAAACCGAGGAGAAGCCCGGCTGACCGGTACCTGCCACCAAGGCCGGCAAAGCCGGGCCTTCTCCGAAGCAGGTCGTGGTGCTTGTGTGGAGATGACGTTTCGCCCATCTAAGGAGATCGGCGATGACAGGCACAAAAACGCCCTTCACCCCTGAGACGGCCCCCTGCGGCAAGAAGTCCGCCGGTGAGCGCCTCATCGACGACGACGGTTACGGCCTGGTGATCCGCGACCAGCTCTTCGACTGCGGTTGCCGCAGGATCCGCCACGAGTACCACGACGGCAGCATCCATCTCTCCGCCATCCGCCATGACGGCAAGCGGGTGAAGGACCCGATACAACCCGACCACGGGAGCTGATCGCACATGATCGACGTGCTCATCGTCGGAGGAGGCGGAGCGGGTCTGCGCGCGGCCATCGCGGTCGCCGAGACGGACCCCGAGCTCACGGTGGCGGTCGTGTCGAAGGTCTACCCGATGCGCAGCCACACGGTCTCCGCCGAAGGCGGCGCCGCCGCGGTGATCGGCGTCGGCGACACGCTCGACGAGCACTGCTACGACACGATCTCCGGCGGCGACTGGCTCTGCGACCAGGACGCGGTCGAGGCGTTCGTCCAGGAGGCGCCCCGCGAGCTGATCCAGCTGGAGCACTGGGGCTGCCCGTGGAGCCGCGAGGACGACGGCCGGGTGGCCGTCCGTCCGTTCGGCGGCATGAAGCGGATGCGCACCTGGTACGCGGCCGACAAGACCGGTTTCCACCTTCTCCACACCTTGTTCCAAACAACACTGAAATATCAGGACATCGTGCGGTACGACGAGTGGTACGTCACCAAGCTCATCGTCGACGACGGCCGCGTCCACGGCGTCGTGGCCGTCGAGCTCAGGACCGGTCGCATCGAGACCATCGCCGCCAGGACCGTCATCCTGGCCACCGGCGGGTGCGGCCGGGTCTTCCCCTTCACCACGAACGCGGCGATCAAGACCGGCGACGGCATGGCCCTGGCCTACCGGGCGGGCGCGCCGCTGAAGGACATGGAGTTCGTCCAGTACCACCCGACCGGCCTGCCGTTCACCGGCATCCTCATCACCGAGGCGGCCAGGGCGGAGGGCGGCTGGCTGATCAACAAGGACGGCTACCGCTACCTCCAGGACTACGACCTGGGCAAGCCCACCCCGACGCCCAAGCTCCGCAGCATGGAGCTCGGCCCGCGCGACCGCCTCTCCCAGGCGTTCGTGCACGAGCAGGAGCTGGGCCGCACGGTCGACACCCCGTACGGCCCGGTCGTGTACCTGGACCTGCGCCACCTGGGCGAGGGCAGGATCGACGCCCGCATCCCGTTCGTCCGCGAGCTGTGCAAGAGCTACCAGAACCTCGACCCGGCCACCGACCTCATCCCGGTCCGCCCGGTCGTGCACTACATGATGGGCGGCGTCCACACCGACCTCGACGGCGCGACGCCGATCACCGGGCTGTTCGCCGCCGGAGAGACCGCGTGCGTCAGCATCAACGGGGCCAACCGGCTCGGCTCGAACTCGCTCCCGGAGATCCTCGTCTTCGGCCGGAGGGCGGGCCTGGCCGCCGCGAGCTTCGCGAAGGAGCATCAAGAGAAGAGCGAGCACCAGGCCGTACGTACACAGGGTGATGACGAGCGGCGGCGGCTGGAACGCGTGCGGGACGGATCGGGCAAGGGCGAGCGGATCGCCGACCTGCGCGAGGAGATGCAGCACACGCTGGAGGGCGCGGCCGGGATCTACCGTACGGGCGGTGTGCTCGCCGCGGCCGTCGACACCCTCGCCGAGCTGCGCGAACGTGCGGCGGATGCGCTCGTCGACGACTCCAGCACGACGTTCAACACCGAGCTGATCAACCTGCAGGAACTGCACACCATGCTCGACGTCGCGCAGGCCATCGTCGCCTGCGCGCTCAACCGGAAGGAGTCGCGCGGCGCGCACCAGCGCACCGACTTCTCCGTCAGGGACGACTCGGCCTATCTCGCGCACTCGCTGGTGCACCGCGCGCCCGACGGCACGCCGTCGGTCGGCCTGCTGCCCGTGACGATCACCCGCTGGCCTCCGGGGGAAAGGGTCTATGGACGTGACTGACACCGAAGAGTCCGTACGGCAGGCGGCGGTCACCCGCACGATCCGGCTGGAGATCGCCCGCTACCGGCCGGGGCAGGACAGCGAGCCGGTGTTCCAGGGCTACGACGTGCCGCTGACGACCGACTGGGCCGTGCTCGACGGCCTGAACTACGTCAAGGACCGGCTCGACGGCAGCCTGTCGTTCCGCTGGTCGTGCCGGATGGGCGTCTGCGGCTCGTGCGGCATGACCGTCAACGGCGAGCCCCGGCTGACCTGCGGGACCTTCCTCACCGAGTACGGCGACGGCCCGATCAGCATCGAGCCGCTCAAGGGCTTCCCGGTGATCAGGGACCTGATCGTGGACATCGACGACTTCCTGGCCAAGCTGTCGTCGGTGCGGCCGTGGCTCATCAGGGAGGGCGAGGAACTGCCGCTGACCACGGAGTACGCGCAGACACCCGAGCAGCTCGACGCCTACAAGCAGTACAGCATGTGCATCAACTGCATGCTCTGCTACTCGGCCTGCCCGGTCTACGTGCTCAACCCCGACTTCCTCGGCCCGGCCGCCATCGCGCTGGCCCAGCGCTACAACCTCGACTCCCGGGACATGGGCGACCGGTTCGACGTGCTCAACCTGGAGGACGCGGTCTGGGGCTGCACGTTCGTCGGGGAGTGCACGCGGGCCTGCCCCAAGCACGTGGACCCGGCCGAGGCGATCCAGCGCTACAAGCTGACCGCGGCCCTGCGCTCGGTGCTGCCCTGGAGCAAGCGATGACGAGACCACCGCCCTGGAGGAAGCGATGACGAGCACGTATCGCCCGCCGCGGGACGCGTTCTGGTTCGCCCGTACCCGCAACTACACCCTCTTCGTGCTGCGCGAGCTGACCAGCGTGCTGGTCGCGTGGACGATCGTCTTCCTGCTCCTGCTGGTCGGCGCGCTGCTGGGCGGCACCTTCCAGGACTTCACCGCCCTGGCCGCGCAGCCCTGGATGATCGCCGTCAACGTGGTCGCCCTGCTCGCGACCGCCTTCCACGCCGTCACGTTCCTGAATCTCGCTCCGAAGGCCACGGTGGTGCGGCTCGACGGCTGGCGGGTGCCCGCCTGGATGATCCAGGGCGGCAATCATTCGGCATGGCTGGCGCTGTCCGTCCTGATCGCCTACTTCATCATGAGGTCACCGTGAAGCGGACGATCGAGCCGTACCTGTGGCTGCTCTTCAGCGGCGGGGGAGTGGCCGCAGCCCTGGTGCTGCCCGTGCTGGTCCTGCTGTTCGGCGTGCTCATGCCGCTCGGCGTGATCGACTGGCCGACCGTCGGGCACCTGCGCGCGCTCCTGGACAGCGTCCTGGTACGGCTGGCGCTGCTGGTGGTCATCGTGCTCTGCCTGTTCCACGCGGCGCACCGGATCCGCTTCACCAGTGAGGAGCTGTTCGGCATCGCCAGGTACGACTTGCTCATCGCGGTGCTCTGCTATGGCGGAGCCATCGTGGGCGGCGTTACCGGCGCATTGCTTTTGTTCTAGTTTCATCACATTTCAACAGGGCTCTTTACGTTGGCTTTACTCACCCTCTAAATTCGCGCATTGCACCCTGTGGCAATGCGCCCGGCGATCCCGGGCAGAGAGGGTTATCAGTGCCCAGCAGAAAGCGCCTGTTAGCAGCATTCCCCGCGGTCGCCCTTCTCAGCGCCGCTCTGACCGGTCCCGCCGCCCCTGCCTCCGCCGCCAGGTACGAGCCGGGCGCGTCCGACTTCTACATCAACTACGCGCCGCCCAGCGTCGAGGAGACGCCCGACGAGCCCCTCCTGCCCAACCAGAAGGCCCGCTCGCTCAACCCCGCGCAGAAGGTCGACCGGAAGTTCGTCAGCGGTAACCCGGCCGCCGCCCGAGTGCTCGCGGCCCGCGAGAACGAGGCGATCAGGACCGGGCTCAACCCCGCCGACTTCATCTTCAAGAAGTCCAAGCAGACCCGCGTCGCCAAGCTGCTGACCGTCCTGGTCGAGTTCAACGAGCAGGCCAACGACGACTTCTCCGGCTACAACCGCCTGCGCACGGTCAACAGCGCCCCCGGCGACTGCGTGGTCGAGCCGGCGGGCACGGTCAAGAACGGCCCGCTGCACAACAACATCCCCAACCCCGCGACGTTGCCGCACAAGGACAACAACAGCTTCTGGGTCAAGGACTTCAGCACCTCGCACTTCAACACGATGCTCTACACCGACAAGGGCATCACCGAGCGCGTGCGTCCCGACCTGAAGGACCCGCGCGACGGCCGCGCCGGCATCGACATCTCCGGCTTCACGATGAAGAAGATGTACGAGGAGATGTCCAAGGGCGCCTACTCGGTCACCGGCTCCGCGGTCGGCTGGATCAAGGCGCCGCACTCCGAGGCCTGGTACGGCGCGGCGGCCTGCGGCGGCGCGCCCCAGGACATGACCGGCCACCCGGACAACCCGCTCGGCGCGGGCCAGCTCGCCATCGACACGGTGGACGCGCTCGCCAAGAGCCAGCCGAACTTCCCGTGGGCCGACTACGACGTCGAGGACGTCTCCGACGCCGACGGCGACGGCAACTTCAGCGAGCCCGACGGCGTCATCGACCACCTGGTCCTGGTGCACGGGGGCAAGGACAAGTCGTCCGGCGGCGGCGCCGAGGGCACGTACGCGATCTGGGCGCACTCCAGCGCCGTGGCCGGCGGCTACAAGATCCCCGGCAGCGACAAGAAGATCTCCAACTACATCGTGCAGCCGGAGGACTCCGGCGTCGGCGTCTTCGCCCACGAGTACGGCCACGACCTCGGCCTGCCCGACCTGTACGACACCTCGGGCGCGGCCAGCTCCGCCGTCGACTTCTGGGACCTGATGTCGAGTGGCTCGCACTCCGGGCCGATCTTCCAGTCCATGCCGACCCACATGGGTCTGTGGGACAAATGGGTGCTCGGCTGGGCGAACCCGAAGGTGTTCGAGCCCGGCGACGCCGCCAAGCTGGTCACGGTCGGCCAGTCGTCGCGGACGCCCAAGCTCACCCAGGACGGCGTCCGGGTGAACCTGGCCTCCACGCCCCTGAAGATGGTCGACCCGCACAGCGGCGCCAACGCCTGGTGGACCGGGCTGGACCAGGAATGGGCCAACGTCCACCTGGCCCGTGACGTGGCCGTACCCGCCGGGACCGACCTGCGGTTCTGGATGTGGAACAACTACGAGATCGAGCAGGACTGGGACTTCGGCTTCGTAGAGGTGTCGACCGACGGCGGCGAGACCTGGACCCAGCAGAAGGTCTACGACGAGGCCGGCAACGAGGTCACGACCCCCGACGGCTACCCGGACCCGAACAAGAACCTCAAGACGTTCGGCGACAAGAAGTACGGGCTCACCGGCAACACCGACGGCTGGCGGCACGACTACGTCAACCTGACCGCGTTCGCCGGTAAGACGATCAAGCTGCGGCTCACGTACAACACCGACGCGGCCTTCACCCCGCGCGGCTGGCACGCCGACGACTTCCAGCTCACCAACGGCGGCGCCGCCGTGTGGAGCGACGACGTCGAGGGCGGCGACAACGGCTGGAAGGCCACCGGCGGCACGTTCACCAACACGAGCGGCCAGGGCTGGACGATCAACAACGGCTCGCGCGAGGTGTCCCGGTTCTACCTGGCCGAGTGGCGCAACTTCGACGGCTTCGACAAGGGCCTGCAGTACGCCTACGACACCAACTACTCCCGTGACGGGGCGTGGAAGGTGGAGAAGGTCAAGTACAACGCCCCCGGCCTGCTGGTGTGGTACCGCGACTCGACGTTCACCAACAACTCGATCGCGAACAACCTCAGCCTCCCGCCGAGCATCGGCTCGAAGGGCAGCCTGCTGATCGTGGACTCGCACTTCGACCCGCTGCGCCGCACCGGCACCGCCGCGCAGAAGGACCCGTCGAGGCATAAGAACCTCGACGGCCGTACCCAGACGTCCAACGCGGCGTTCTCCTTCGGCAAGACCTATCCGCTCAAGGAGTGCCTGGAGGCGGCGGACGAGCCGTTCAGCGAGTACTGCACGGACATCCCGGCGCTGAAGGGCGTGCCGAACTTCACCGACGCCAAGACCTGGTACCCAGGTCTGGAGGTGCAGAACGGCAGCCTGTTCTACCGGGACTTCGACGCGTCGACGGTCGTGCCGTCCAAGGGCGACCAGCCCTACAGCACCCGCGTCGTGAACCTCGACGGCACCCCCGCCACCGAGCTCTACGGCACGGACCTGGGTGGCGGCCAGGTGGCCGGCTCCGGTAATCCAGGCGACGAGGGCAAGGCGCTCGGCGTCCAGTTCAAGCTGGTCTCCCCGCTGCCCGGCAATCTGGGCGCCATCGTCCAGGTGATCCCGCCGAAGAAGTGAACAAAAGGGGCCGCCGGTTCACCCGGCGGCCCCATTTGATCGACCACAGGTAGGGCCCTCTGCACCTAACATTGGTGACCATGAGCGAACTGCGTACCAAGGCCGCGCACACGGAGGCGATCCTCCAGGACCGCCGGGTGGCGGTGGTGGTCAACACTCGCTCACGCCGGGGCCGCCGGCACTACTTCGAGGTGATCGACCAGATCCACGCCCTCGGCTTCGAGCCGATGGCCGAGCTGTCGGTCTCCAACCCCAAGCGGCTGCGCAGCCTGCTCGACCAGGCCCTCGAAACCCAGCCCGATCTGCTGATCGTCGGCGGTGGCGACGGCACGTTGTCGTCGGCCGTCCGCCATGTGGCCCACCGTGACGTGGCGCTCGGCGTGCTGCCGCTCGGCACCACCAACAACTTCGCCCGCAGCCTCGGCCTCCCGCTCGACCTGGCCGGGGCGATCGGGGTGTTCGCCACCGGCAAGGTGGCCGACATCGACCTCGGCATGGCCGGTGACCGGCCGTTCGCCAACCTGGCCAGCTTCGGCGTGTCCGTCGAGGTGGCGGGCACGGTCAAGCCGTGGCTCAAGCGCATCCTCGGCCGCCCCGCCTACCCGCTGACCGCGCTCCGCGTTCTGCCCGGCCACCGGCCGTTCCGCGCCTACATCACGGTCGACGGCAAGCGCCACGAGCTGTTCACCCACCAGCTCAACATCGCCAACGGCCGCTTCCACGGCGGCTGGCAGCTGGCCAAGGACGTCAGCATCGACAACGGCATGCTGGTCGCCTACCAGCTCGGCTCGGGCAAGAAGCTGCGGCTGCTCGGCGAGACGCTCGTGCGCGCCACCACCGGCCGCTGGCGCAGCCTGGCGGGCGGGCCGTTCGTGATGGGCAGGGAGATGCTCCTGGAGACCGACCCGCCGATGGCGGCCGACGTCGACGGAGAGGTACGCCTGCTCACCCCGATCCAGCTCCGCGTGGTGCCGAACGGCGTACGCGTCATGGTCCCCGGCGACTTCGACGACCGCTGACCCCCAGCCGGCCGCATTTTCCACACCTACCGCTCCCTCACCGGCACCGCGAGCTCCCCCGGAAGGCCCCGAGCGATCGCGGCTCCCATTCCCCGGAAGGCCCCATCGCGGCTCCCGTTTCCCAGAAGGACCCCAGCCGAAGTACGGCGGGGAGTGCGGAAACATGGGCCAGCGGCATCGCGACCGTCACTCGCCGAGGCGGCGGTACGCGGCGGCCAGCGGATCCCCCAGGTCACGCGGCGGCGGAAAGACGCGCGGCAAGAGGTCGGACGCCACCGCGGCGGAACGGCGTTCGGGCCGGTGGGCGGTGGCACCCGGGGCGTAGAAGTCGGCCAGCCGGTCAGCGAACGGCACATCCCGCACCAGAACCGGCTCCGGCTCCGGCTCCGGCGAGGCCAAGGATCCGAGCAACTGGTCGCGGCTGCGCCCGCGCCAGGCCAGCACCAGGAACGGATCGTCGTCGAACGACTCCGCCAGCAGGTACAGCACCGCCGACAGATGCTTGCACGGCATCCCCCAGTCGGGGCACGAGCACGCCATGTCCAGGTCGCGAGGGAACAGGTCGATGCCCAGCGCGGCGAACAGCTCCTCGATCTCCGTCGGCATCTCCCCGGCCAGCAGCTTGGCCCGGTAGACGGCCTGCGCCGCGATCGCCTCCTCGATGGCGGTCCAGCGCTCCTCGTCGTACGCCTCGATCTCGATCGTGATCTCGTACGGCTTCCGCCGCGAGCCCTGCACCGCCGCCCTCACCACGCCGGAGGCGAGGTCGATCGACAGGACCTGGCCCGCACGGGCGTAGGCGCGGCCCCGAGACAGGCGGCCCTTGTCGCAGACGCGCTCCAGGATGTCGATGAAACGCCGCGACCACCAGGTGGAGCCGATCGAGCCTCGCTGCGTGCGCGCCCGCAGGCCGCCCTCGACCCTGATCGGCTTACCGGCCTCGAACCACGCCATTCAGCTCACCGCCTCGGCGGTCAGGCGGAAGACCTCGCGCAACTCGCCGGTGGACAGGTCGGTCAGCCAGTCCTCGCCGGTGCCGACCACGCGTTCGGCCAGCGACTTCTTGCGTTCGATCATCTCGTCCACGCGTTCCTCCAGCGTGCCCGCGCAGATGAGCTTGCGCACCTGTACGTTCTTGCGCTGGCCGATGCGGAAGGCGCGGTCGGTGGCCTGGTCCTCGACCGCGGGGTTCCACCAGCGGTCCACGTGGATCACATGGTTGGCCGCCGTCAGGTTGAGCCCGACGCCCGCGGCCTTGAGCGACAGCAGGAACAGCATCGGCTCGTCATCATGCTGGAAGCGGTCGACCAGCCGGTCGCGCGTCTTCTTGGGCAGCCCGCCGTGCAGCCAGAGCACCGGCCGGTCGAGCCGTTGGGCGAGATAGGGCTGGAGCATCGTCCCGAACTCGGAGTACTGGGTGAACACCAGCGCCTTCTCACCCTCGGCCACGATCTCCTCCGCGAGCTGCTCCAGCCGGGCCAGCTTGCCCGACCTGCCCGACAGGAGCGAGCCGTCCTTGAGCAGGTGGGCGGGATGGTTGCAGACCTGCTTGAGCTTGGCCATGGCCGCCAGCACCAGGCCGCGGCGCTCGATGCCCTCACTGTCGTCGATCTTGCCCAGCATGTCGTCGACGACGGCCTGGTACAGGCTGGCCTGCTCGGGCGTGAGCAGACACCACTCCTTGACCTCCATCTTCTCCGGCAGATCGGAGATGATGGACTTGTCGGTCTTGACGCGCCGCAGCACGAACGGGCCGGTCGCCCGTTTGAGCGCCTGCATGGCCTGCTCGTCCTGGCGGGCCTCGATCGGCTCCTGGAACCGGGTCCTGAACCGCGATCGCGACCCGAGCAGCCCCGGATTCGCGAACTCCATGATCGACCAGAGCTCGGCGAGATGGTTCTCGACCGGCGTGCCGGTCAGGGCCAGCCTCGTGCCCGTGGGGATCGCCCGGACGGCTTGGGACTGCAGGGTGCCGCTGTTCTTGATCGCCTGGGCCTCGTCGCAGACGACCCGCCGCCACTCGACCCCACGCAGCGTCTCCAGGTCCCGCTGGGCCGTGCCGTACGTGGTGATCACCAGGTCGGCGTCGCCGATCGCCTGGGCGTCGCGGCCACTGCCATGGTGCACGTACACCCGCAGCCCCGGCGCGAACCTGGCCGCCTCCCGTTGCCAGTTGCCCACCAGCGACATCGGGCACACCAGCAGCGTCGGCGTCTCGGACCGCTCGTGGACCAGCAGCGCCAGCGTGGTGACCGTCTTGCCCAGCCCCATGTCGTCGGCCAGCACCCCGCCCAGCCCCAGCTCCGACAGGAAGCTCAGCCAGGCCAGCCCGCGTTCCTGGTACGGCCGGAGCGTCGCGTCCAGGCCGGTTGGCGTGGCCATCGGCTGGAGCCGCCGTTCGGCCTGCCCGGACAGCAGGTCGCCAAGCACGCCGTCGGCGTCGATCTCCAGCAGCGGCAGCTCGTCGTCACCCTGGACCACATGACGCAGCAGCTCGGCCGCGGGCAACTCGCCGCTGCGCTCGCCCCCGACGGCCTTCAGCGCGGCTTTCAACTGGCGGTCGTCGAGCTCCACCCACTGCCCGCGTACCCGCACCAGCGGCACCTTCAGCCGGGCCAGCTCGGCCAGCTCCTCCTCGCTGATCGTCTCCCCGCCGACCGCCAGATCGATCCGGAAATCCACCAGCTCGCGCAGCCCGAACCCCTGAGCGGTGGCCGCGCTCTGCGTCTTGGTACGGGTGGTCAGCTTCAGCCCCAGCCTGGTGCGGCCGGCCCAGCGCGGCAACTGCACCCCGAACCCGGCGGCCTGCAACAGCGGTGCCGCCTGCCGCAGGAACCCGAACGCGCCCGCCGTGTCGAGCTCCAGCCCGGTCGGCTCGGCGACCCGAAGAGCCCGGTCGAGCTCGGGATACAGGCGTACGGCACGGCCCAGCCCGGCCAGCAGCTCACGCTCCGGCCTCCTGGGCAGACCGGTCACCGGCTCACCGCTCCACACCCGGTCGGCGGTCACGTAGAGGCTCGGGTCGTCGGCGGCCTGCAACGCGAGCTCCACCCGCCAGCCCCGACCGCTGTTGACGCTCTCCGCGCGGCTGTCGCTCTCCGCGCGACCGGTGCGGTCAGCACCGTCCGTGTCGTCAGCGCGGCCCATGCCGACGGGAAGGTCGGTCCCTGCAGGGGTGGTCTCGGCACGGTCGGTCTCGGCACGGTCCGTCCCAGTAAGGGCGGTCCCAGTTAGGGCGGTCCCGGCAAGAGTGGTCCCGGCAAGAGTGGTCCCCGCCAGGGCGGCGTCAGCAAGGGCGGTGCTGGCTGGGCGGTCGAGGTCGTCGATGGGCTCGAGCAGTCGGAAGCACACCCGGGCGGCTCCGTCCGCGGCGGTCACGGAAGCCCGCCACTCCTCCAGCTCGCGGCGCAGCTCCGGGTTGTCCGGGCAGGTGTCGTCGTCGCCGGTCAGCGCCGCCAGCCACCGCTCCTGGCCCGTGCGGGGGCTGGTGACGAGCGGCTCGCCGAGCGCCGCCCTGACGAGCGCGTCGGTGAACGCGTCGAGCGCCGCCCCGAGAACCTCCACCGATGGGCGCTCGATCTCGGAAGTACGGCAGGCGGGCGGCATGGCGAGAGCGAGGTCCCGGAAGTAGGCGGCATCAGCCCCGCTCAGCACCGCCCGCCACACAGCGCGCCCACCGGCCGCAGCCTGTGCGGGGTCTTCGCCCCAGGGGATGAGCTGGGGGATGACACGACCCCGCCGTACCAGATCGCGGGCGAACTCGGCGACCACGGCCCAGTGCCGGACGGTGGCGGCCCCGGAGTGTTCGGCGAGCACCTGCAGCGCGTCACCGGTGGCAGGGACGACAGCCGGCACCTGCCACAGATGCAGACGCGGCCGGGCAACCCCGGACAGACGCCCAGCCTCAGGCGAGGCCAGCGGCTCCTTGACAGAACCGGGCAACAGCAACCGCAGGTCACGCACGATGTCCTTGGGGAAGGGCGCGAGGTCATCGGGCGAGGTGGCGGAGGCGGGCGCGAGGTCACCGGGCGTGACGGCGGAGGCGGGCGCGAGGTCGAGCAGGTCGATGAGCGCGGCAACGGAAGCCGCGAACGGGTGCGGGCGTGCGGCTCCAACACCCGTCCCAGCTGGCGGACGGGTGATCGGGGCACCAGCACCCGTCCCGGCGGGCGGACGGCCGATCGGGAGTCCGGCAGGCTGTGGGCGTGCGGCGGCTCCAGCGGCTGGACGGCCGATCGGGAGTCCCACAGGTTGCGGGCGTGCGGCGGCTCCAGCGGTTGCCTCGGCGGCGGCGGGTGTCGCCGAGGCTGAGGCAGAGTGCGGGAGGGCGCCGGCGGTTGTCCCGGTGGCCGCGTGGCTGGTTGGGGCGGCAGGGTGCGGGGTGTCGTCGGTTTCCTCTGCCCAGAAGGCGAGTGCGTCTTCTGCCCAGACCCCGTGAACGACCAGCATCTCGGCAGGGTACCTCGCCTAGCGGAAGATCAGGTTGGTGTCGAGCGTCACCGCGAACGGCTCCGGTAGCGGTAGCGGCAGCCCGGCGGCGGCGACGATCGAGGCGCGGTATTCGCCCTCGTCGAGCCCGTAGAGCAGCCTGACCGACGGAGGCGTGGAGAAGTCGTCGAGGACCAACATCATCGGGACGCCCGCCCGGGCGTACTCGGCCGGCTTGACGTCCAGATCGTCGTCCCGGCTGTCGGAGGACACCACTTCGACGACCATCAGCGTGCCGTATCCGTACGCCTGGTTGTCGTCGAACTCGGGGCTGTCCGGTGGTGTGATCAGCAGATCGGGCAGCCGTTTGTCGCCTCGATGGGGCGGGATGTGAACCGCCCAGGTCTGGTAGAACTCCCAGCCGTTCTTCCGCTTGACGTCGTAGAGCTGGTCCGACAGACGGTCGACCAACACGCAATGCCGCATCTTGGCCCGGGGACTCACATAGATCCGTCCACCGACGATCTCCGGTCTCAGACCCTGACCGACGAGCTTCTCCCACACCTGTTCGCGATGGAGCTCGTCTTCCGTGGGTCCTGATGCCCCCCATCCCGGCCCCCACGTGGGTGCGGCGGCCGCCGGGTGCTCCGGACCCAGGGCGGCGCCGTGCCCGGGCGTGATGCCGGTGGCCATGGCGGTCATCCTTTCGCTCGCGTCATCGAATGTGCCCAGACCCGGCAGCCCGGCGAGGGCGCCTGGCCTAGAGGAAGATCGGACCGGTGTCGAGGGCGATCCCGAACGGCTCCGGCAGCTTCAGCTGCTCGCCCTCATCCACCTTGGTCATGCTGCGATATTCGCCGTCGCGCGGATCCGACAGCAGGGTGACCGTGCGAGGCTCGGCGAATTCATCGACGATCAGCATGAGGGGGACGCCCGCCCGGGCGTATTCGGCGGGCTTGACTTTCAGATCGTCGTCCCGGTTGTCGCAGGAAGTGATCTCGACGGCCAGGATCGTGCCGTCGCCGTCGGCCTGGTTGTCGTCGAACTCGGGGCTGTCCGGTGGTGCGATCAGCAGATCAGGGATCCGTTTGTCGCCTCGATGGGGTGGGATGTGAACGGCCCAGTTCTGATAGAACTCCCAGCCCTTGTCGATCGCGAACTCGAAGAGCTGCAGCTGAACGCGATGGACCAACTGCGCATGGCGCCTCTTCGTTGAAGGGCTCACTATGATCCTTCCACCGATGATCTCGGCTCTCCAGCCGTCTTCGATGAGGGACTGCCAGAGCCGTTCGCGCTTGAGCTCGGTCTGGGTCGGTCCTGACTGTCCCCAGCCTGGACCACGACCAGGCCAACGCTCAGGCGCGGGCGCGCGCCCACGTGACTTTCTGCGCGTCGTGCTGGTGGCCACAGCGGTCATCCTTTCGCTCGCGTCATCGAAAATACTACACTGCGTGACCGTTCATTGACTGTATGAAAGGGGCTCATGATGGGGTTCTCGGCAGGCGAGAAAAGGTGGCGCGAGCGGCTGGGCAGCCTGCGTGACGTGGTCAGGCAGGAGCTGGTGAGCCGTCAGCTGGCGGCCCATCTCCCGCCCGCCCCGGCCGGAGTGCTGGACGTGGGATGCGGGCAGGGCACCCAGGCGCTCAGGGCCGCCGCCCAGGGGCATCGCGTGACCGCGCTCGACGCCTCCGGCGATCTGCTCGGGCTGCTGAAAGAGCAGGTCGAGCCGGGGATGGCCATCGACGTCGTACAGGCGCCCGCCGAGCGGCTGGGTGAGCTGTTCGAGCCGGGGAGCTTCGACGTGGTCCTCTGTCACGGCGTGCTCATGTACTTCGACGACCCCGACCCGCTCCTGGCCGCCATGGCGGGCCTGCTCGCGCCCGGCGGGCTGCTGTCACTCCTTGTGCGCAACGGCGACGCGCTGGCCATGCGGGCCGGGCTGAGGGGGGACTGGGCGGCGGCCCGGGAGGCGTTCGACGGGAGCGGCTACACCAACCGTCTGGGCGTGGTGGCGCGGGCGGACCGGCTCGACGACCTGACGCGGCGCCTGGCCGTACAGGAGCTGGGCGTTCTGGAGTGGTACGGCGTGCGGGTGTTCGCGGACCTCGCGGCCGACGACGCGCCCCTTCCCGATGACCTGGACCTGCTGCTGGAGTGTGAGGAGCGGGCCGGGGCGAGCGAGCCTTATCGGCGGGTCGCTCCGTTGGTCCACGTCATCGCGCGGGCCGGTCATGCCAAGTAGAGTAAAGGTATGAATCCTCCCGGATCATGGTGCGAGCGGCCTAAGCCGCAGGCTCCTTCGTGTGAGCTGCCCTCCCCGTGGAGCAAGCCGAAGAAGCCCGACAACTGGTGCGAGGTTCCTAAGTCCCCGGTCCTGTCGGTCGTCGACTTCCTGCTGCGGGCCGCCAAGCGGTGATAGAAAGCCAGTTCGCTGGGTAGTCGCCTCCTCGGCAGAGGAGGTGACGTGAACGACACCCACAAGCTGGTCAATGATCTCTCCGAGCAGGTCTCCCGGCTCGTGAGGGATGAATTGCGGCTGGCCCGGCTGGAGCTCACGCGGAAGGGCAAGCGGGCGGGATTCGGCGCGGGCCTGTTCGGGGCGGCGGGAATGGCCGCGTTCTTCGGTGGCGCGACCCTGGTGGCCACCGTCATTCTGCTTCTCGCTCTGGTGATGCCGGCATGGGCGGCTGCCGCGCTCGTGGCCGGAGTCCTGTTCATCGTTGCCGCGGTTCTGGGACTCATCGGCAAGAACCAGGTGAAACAGGCGACGCCGCCGCTGCCGGAAGAGGCGATCGCCAGCGTCAAGGCCGATATCGACATGGTCAGGGAAAGGGCCCGGCGATGAGCGAGACGGACCCTGAACACAGCGACCAGGGATATGTCGAGCAGCACGCGGGGGACGTGGGTGCTCGCCGGACGAGGGTCGGCATGCCGACGGACCACGAGTCCGTCAACGTGCCCCCCACCAGACCGGGCGCGGCGGAGAACGCGCTGAAGGCGGAGGCCGCCCGCCGGGAACACGAAACATTCATCCCCGAACCCCCCATGGCGGACGACCGGACCGAGGCGACGGAGGCCCGGGAAGGTGAGACGGAGTCGCTGGGGGCGGGGTCGGACGACGATGACGACGAGGAAGAGGACGACGTGCGAAAAAACATCAAGGACACCCGCGAGGAGCTCGGCAACACCGTGGCGGCTCTGGCCGACAGGACGGACGTGAAGGGACGGGCGAACGACGCGGCCGAGGCGGCGAAGGGCAAGGCCGCCGAAGTGGCCGAGGTCGCCAAGGACAGAGCGGTAGAAGTGGCCGAACTGGCGAAGGACAAGGCCGCCGTGGTGGCGGATGTCGCGAAGGACAAGGCCGCCGCGGTGGCGGACGTCGCGAAGGACAAGGTCACCGAAGTGGCCGACAAGGTACGAGACGTCACGCCCGACCAGGTCAAGGACGCCGCCGACAAGGTCGCCACCGAGGCCAGGAAGCGCCCCGTGCTGGCCATCGCCGCCGCGGCCGGCATCGTGGCCCTGCTCCTGCGCCGGATCATGAGGCGCGGCAGGGCCAAGTGAGCCCCAGAGCCCGATAGCCTGCCTCAGTGATTCGTCGAACGGCCGCCACCGCACTGCTCGCCCTGCTCGTGATGGGGATCGGCACGAGTTGCGGCGCGGGGTCGGCCGTCAGCGACTACGGCCAGATCTTCAAGGGCGCCAAGGGCTCGACCGTCAACGTGGAGGTCGGCACGGGCCAGCGGTTCTCGCTGGCCGTCGCCGACAACCCGTCCACCGGCGACCAGTGGCGCCTCCTGGCGGTGCCGGACGCCAAGGTGGCCTCGTTCATCAGCAAGGAGTACGTGAGCGAAGGCGGCGGGCCGGGCTCGGGCGGCACCAGCTACTTCGTGTTCAACGGCAAGCAGCCGGGCACCACCGAGATCAGGCTCCAGAACTGCTGGCGCTGTCCGAGTGCCACGCCGAGCCCCACTCCGGTCGACGCCCAGAGCAAGGAGCAGTCGGGCGAGGCGATATTCTCGGTGATCGTCAAGTAGGGCAACCGCTGGGGAGAGCTGTGGATTTCTTGCGAGTACGCGCCTCCACCGACGGCGCGGAGACGATCTCGTGGTGGACCGGCGACGTCTACGGCTGGCAGCAGGACGACGGTCCCCACCACCTGTTCGGCTTCGAGGGCGTCAACGTGGCCAGGGCGGTCGAGGTCGATGGCGGCTGGCAGCTGCTGACCAGGGAGGCGGCGGCCTACCTCGACCCGAAGTCCCGCGAGATCCTCACCACCTGGGACAACCCGTTCACCGAAGAGTCCGTCGAGGTCCAGCACGTCTTCAACGACCCGGTCAACCAGCGGTTCGGCGCCTACCCCGTGCCCACCACCAGGCTCGGCGACCAGGTCGTCTACAACGCCGACATCCGGCTGGCCTACCCGTCGCCGCTCAAGGTCGCCGACTATCCCGACAACTCGGCCAGTGACACCTACCGGGCGCTGGAGCTGTTCCAGTTCTTCGCCTCGGCCAAGGAGCTCGACTCCGGCGTGCCGAGCGTGCCGAGCGTGTTCTCGTGGTGCCGGGTCTCGCCGTGGCTGCCGTGGATGGCCATGGGGCAGCGCCAGGGCGGCCTGGTGTACCACTGCCGGGGCCACAAGACGACAGAGGTGCCCGACCGGCTCCGCGCGCACGTCGGTGAGCACTTCCTGCACGCGCCCGCGGAGTGGTCGGCGCCCAACGTGACCAGCTGGACCGCTTTCGCGGCCAAGGCCGCCCAGTAGAGCCGAGAAGCCGGCCCGATAGGTAGGGTCGGTCGGTGAGCAACGACCTGTTCTGCGAGATCGTCGCGGGCGAGCGGCCCGCCCACATCGTCCACTCCGACGAGGTCGTGGTCGCCTTCCTCGACGCCCGCCCGGTCTTCAAGGGCCACGTGCTGGTCGTACCGAGGCTCCATGTCGAGACGTTCGGCGACCTCGGCGATGTCGGCCCGTTCTTCGAGCGGGTCCAGTTGGTGACCCGCGCGGTCGAGGAGGGGCTGGAGGCGGCGGGCACGTTCGTCGCGATGAACAACCGGATCAGCCAGAGCGTCGCGCATCTGCACGTCCACGTGGTGCCGCGCAACCCGAAGGACGGGCTGCGCGGTTTCTTCTGGCCACGCACCAAGTACGCCTCGGAGGAGGAGGCCGGCTCCTACGCCGAGCTGATCGCTAAAGCGCTTCCTGCGGGATGACCTGCTCGGCCTTCGGCGGCCGGGTGACGAGCGGCAGCACGATGGCCACCAGCGCCATGATCCCGATCACGGTGAACGCCGTCGTGTAGTTGTCGCCCGAGATCAGCGCGGCCGCGAGCAGCGGCCCGACGATCCCGCCGACGCTCCACGCCACGATCATCAGCCCGTAGATGGCTCCCGCGTTGCGCAGGCCGAAGAAGTCGCCCGCGGTGGCGGGCATGGTGCCGAACCCGCCGCCGTAGCAGAGGTAGACCACCGCCGACAGGATCGCGAACACCGCCACCTGCGAGGCGTGGCCGAGCAGCAGGAAGCAGACGCCCTGCAGGCCGAGCATCCCGGCGAAGGCGAACATCCGCCCGGTCCGTTCCGAGAACCAGCCCCAGAAGATCCGCCCGGCGCCGTTGAACAGCCCCATGACGCCGGTCAGCGTGGCCGCGGCGGCCGCGGTGTAACCGGCGATGGACGTGGCGGCCGAGCTGATCACCGAGATGAGCGCGATGCCCGCCGTGACGTTGAGGCAGAGGATGGCGGCCAGCAGGTACCACTGCGGTGTACGCAGCGCCTCACCCTGCGTGTACTCGCGCCCGCTGGCGGCGATCCGCCCGGCCGCGGCGACCTGGTAGCCGGCCGGCGGGTTGCGGAAGAAGAACGAGCCGATCAGCGTCATCACCAGGTACGCGACACCCAGCGTGAGGAACGCCCTGGTCGGCACCGCCGCGTTGGCCTCGACCAGCCGCTGCGCGACGGGCGAGGTCACCACGGCGCCGAAGCCGAAGCCGCCCACCGCGATCCCTGTGATCAGGCCGCGCTTGTCCGGGAACCACTTCTGCAGCATGGCGATCGGCACGATGTAGCCGAGCCCGAGGCCGAAGCCCGCGATGACGCCGTAGCCGAGGATGAGCAGCCACAACTGCGCGTGGTCGGTGGCGAAGCCGGCCAGCAGGATGCCGATCGAATAGAGCACGCCACCCGCCATGGCGACCGGCCGCGGGCCGCGTACGTCCTGGATCCGGCCGCCGATGTAGGTGCCCAGGAAGATCATGCCGATCGTCACCGAGAACGGCAGCGCGGCCTCGGCCTTGGTGAGGTCGAAGTCGCTCACCTTGGCCTGGAGCGCCTTGGAGAACACGCTCCAGGAGTAGACGGCGCCGAGCGCGAGCTGGAAGAGCACCGCGGCGCCCGCGAGTAACCAGCGATTCATACGACTCTCACCACCGCGTTGTAGTCGGGGATGCCCGCCTGCGGCGAGCGCTTGTGCCGGTCGATGAGCACCTCGCCCTCCGGCCAGTGGACCTGCAGGTTGCCCGGTGCGACGGGGGCGTGCACGACCCGGCCGGTCAGCTCGCCGGTCTCGCTCCTCAGCCGTACCGGGTCGCCGTCCTTCAGGCCGAGCCGGTCGGCGTCGAGCGGGTTCATCAGCACGGCCTCGCGGGTGGCGCCGGTGAGGGAGTCGCGCTTCTCGTACACCATGGAGTTGAACTGCTTGCCCCTGCGGGTGGTGACCACGAACGAGCCGTCGGGGCGGTTCAGTGGCGGCACCTCGACCACCGAGAAGTGCGCCCGGCCGTCGGCGGTGGGGAACTTCCAGCCCACGCAGAGCAGTGGGCCGCCGTACTGGAGGTTGTCGCCCTTGGCCTTGAGGTCTTCGATGCCGGCGTAGGAGGGGACGGAGCGGGCGATGTCCTCGCGGATCTGCGGGGTGCCGGTATAGCGCACCTGTTCTGAAATTTCGGGACGTGTGCGGGCGGCCAGTTCGGTGGTGATCTTCCACTCCGGCCACGCCTCCGGCACGCGCGGGCCGGGGATCTCGGGGGAGAAGATGATCCGCCGCTCCGTGGAGGTGGCCGTGACCCCGCCGATCATCTCGTACCGGGTCTGGGCGGGCAGCAGGAGCACCGCGGCACCGGGCTCCACCAGCATCTGGCTCGACAGGCAGATGTCGATGTGCACCCGCAGCGGGATCCGGGCCAGCGCCTGGCGGCAGGAGGCCGGGTCGGGCAGGACCTCCAGGAAGTTGCCGCCGCTGGAGATCAGCACGTCCAGGTCGGCCGCCAGCATCTCGGGCGCGGTACGGCCGGGCGACGAGGGCACCTCGAAGCCCCACAGTGCCGCGAACGTCGCGGCGTTCTCCGGGGTGACGGCCAAGCCGCCCGGCAGTGCCGTGCTGTAGGCGCCCATCTCGGCGCCGCCCTGCACGCCGCTGTGACCGCGAATCGGCATCAGCCCGGACTTCTCGCGGCCCACGAAGCCCTTGCTGAGTCCCAGATTGATGATCGACCGGACGTTGTCCTCGCCGAACTCGTGCTGGGTGATGCCCATCGACCACACCAGCACGGCGGTCTTCGCCTCGAAGAGCATCTTGGCCAGCTCGCGCATGTCGTCTTCCGACGCCCCGGAGACCGCGCTCAGCTCCTCGAACGAGCGCTTGCTGAGGGACTCGGCCAGCTCCGGGTAGCCCGCGGTGTGCGAGTCGACGAACTCGTGGTCCACCCAGTTGTTCTCGATCATCATCTTGAGCACGCCGCTGAGGAACGCGATGTCGCCGCCCACGTTCACCAGGAAGAACCGGTCGGTGATCCTGGTGCCGAAGACGGCGCTCTCGATGTTCGACGGCACCCAGTACTTGTCCATGCCGGGCTCGCGATAGGTGTTGACCACCGCGACCTTCGTGCCCTCCTTCTTGGCGTGGTAGAGGTACTTCATCGCGACCGGCTGGTTGTTGGCCACGTTCGAGCCGATGAAGACGATCAGGTCGCTGCCGATCCAGTCCGTGTAGGAGCAGGTGGTGGCCGCCACGCCGAGCGACCCCTTCAGCGCCACGGTCGACGGCGAGTGGCAGATCCTGGCCGCGTTGTCGATCGAGTTGCCGCCCAGGGCGCGCACGGCCTTCTGCGCGGCGAAGTAGTTCTCGTTGGGTTCGCCGCGGCTGGTCATGTAGAGGCCGAACTTGTCCGGGCCGGCCTGCCGGAGCCGGTCGGCGGCCAGGTCCAGCGCCTCGTCCCAGCCGATCCGCCGGAACCCGGCGTCGCCGCTCTCGCGCAGCATCGGGTACGGCAGCCGGCCCAGGTCGCGTAACTCGGCGCTGCTCATGGCCGACAGCTTCGACACGTCGGACAGCAGCCCGCCGTCCAGCGGCGGCATCGTGTTGAGCCGCAGCAGCCGCAGGCGGATGTTGCACAGATGGACCTCGTCCATCGTCCAGTCGCGCATGCCGGTGGTGCCGAGCGCGCAGCCGTCACAGGCGCCGTCACGCAGGATCCGCCAGGCATACCGCCGTTGACCGCGGTTCTCGCGGACGGCCTTCCAGATCTCGAGGTAGTTGTTGGGCTTCTGCTCGCCGAGCCCGAACGGTTTCAGGCCGGCCCAGTTCTTCGGATCGAGGCCCATGACAGAACTCCTTGCCGTTTGTCGGAACGTAGATCCGGACTGTCAAAGCGTCAAGGTGGCCAGTAAGCTCCGGCGGCGTGGAGTACCTGGTCGGATTCGCCGTGGTGACCGTGCTCGTCGGCGTGCCCGCGATCGTGCTGTGGCGGGTCCTGCGCGGCCGGCGTGAACTGGGCACCAGCCCGGCGGAGCGGGCCACGTTCGAGACCCTGCACACCGCGTCCCTGGCGGGGCCGCCGCTGCGCGCCGGGCTGACCGAGGAGGGCGCGCAGAAGGCGTCGCGGCACCTGCGTACGCTGCTCGGCTCGTCGGCGCTGGCGATCACCGACGGCGAGCGGCTGCTCGTCTACGACGGCGCGGGCGAGCACCACGCGAGGCAGGCGTTCGAGCACGCGGGAGCGACGCTGAAGGATGGCCGCATCCAGGTGCTCGCCATCGAGTGCGAGCTGCTCGAATGCCCGATCAGGCACGCCGTGGTCGTGCCGCTCAGCACCGACGACCGGGTCGTCGGCGCGCTGGCGGCCTACGGTCCGCACGGCTCGGCGGGGCTGGTCAAGGCCGCCCAGGTGGTGGCCGGGTGGGTGGACTCCCAGCTGGAGCTGGCCGAGCTGGACCGCTCCCGCACGCTCCTGATGGAGGCGGAGGTACGGGCGCTGCGGGCGCAGATCTCGCCGCACTTCATCTACAACTCGCTGACCACGATCGCGTCGTTCGTCCGCACCGACCCGGAACGCGCCCGCGAGCTGCTGCTGGAGTTCGCCGACTTCACCCGCTACTCCTTCCGCCGGCACGGCGAGTTCACCACGCTGGCCGAGGAGCTGCGCTCGATCGACCGCTACCTGATCCTGGAGCGCGCCCGCTTCGGCGACCAGCTCCAGGTGACGCTCCGTATCGCCCCCGAGGTGCTGCCCGTGGCGGTGCCGTTCCTCTGCCTGCAGCCGCTGGTGGAGAACGCCGTCCGCCACGGCCTGGAGAGCAAGAACGGCGTCGGCCGCATCACGATCGTCGCCGAGGACGCCGGAGCCGAGTGCCGCATCGGCGTCGAGGACGACGGCCTCGGCATGGAGCCCGACAGGCTGCGCCGCATCCTCGCAGGTGAGGTGGCCCCCGCGGGCGGGGTGGGGCTGGCCAACGTGGACGAGCGGCTCCGCCAGGTGTACGGAGACGAGTACGGACTGGTCGTCGAGACGGGCCCCGGCGCGGGCACGAAGGTCAACATCAGGTTGCCGAAGTATCACCCCGGCGTCTCAGCCCGTTGACCTCGATCTTTGTTGTCTGTTTTATCACTGTCTATGGCACAACTCCGGGTCCTCGCCGTTGACGACGAGCTACCCGCTCTGGAAGACCTGTCGTACCTACTCCGCGCCGACCCCCGCATCGGGGAGGTGGCCACCGCCAGGGACGGTGCCGCGGCGCTGCGGCTGCTCGACCGTGCCATCGCCGACGGCCGGCCCATCGACGCCGTCTTCCTCGACATCCGCATGCGCGGGCTGGACGGGGTGGTGCTCGGGCGGCTGCTGTCGCAGTTCGCCAATCCGCCGCGGGTCGTGTTCGTCACCGCGTACGAGGAGCACGCGGTCGACGCCTTCGAGATCAAGGCCGAGGACTACCTCCTCAAACCGGTGCGCCCGGAACGGCTGGCCGAGGCGATCAGGCGGGTGGCCGTCTCGGCCGACATGCCGGTCGAACTCGGCGAGTCCGACACGATCCCGGTCGAGCTGGGCGGCGTGACCCGGTTCGTGTCCAGCGCCGACGTCGTGTACGTCGAGGCGCACGGCGACTACGCCCGCCTGCACACCGCCACGGGCAACCACCTGGTCCGCATCCCGCTGGCCACGCTGGAGGAACGCTGGGCCTCGGCCGGGTTCGTCCGGGTGCACCGCAGCCATCTGGTCGCGGTCAAGCACATCGAGGAGCTGCACATCGACTCGGGCAAGTGCACGGTCCGGGTGGGCGACACCGAGATCCCGGTCAGCCGCCGCCACACCCGCGAACTGCGCGACCTGCTCGTCCGCAGAGCCAAGAGAGGACGGCTGGAGTGAGCCCGGAACCCCGCCCCGCCCGCCGGGTGCCGCTCGCCCGCCACGACACGGCCCGCCGGGTCACCGTGACCAGCCCCAGGACCGCCGCCGCGCGCCGCCCGCGCTACCCGGCCACCCGCGAGATCGACGAGCAGACCCATGTCGGCGAGGTGTACATGCGTTCGCTGCTGCGTACCCAGTTCCGCCTCGCCCTGTTCGTCTGCACCGTGTTGGGGTGCGTGGTGGGTGGCCTGCCGCTGCTGTTCCTGGCCATTCCGGAGCTGCGCGAGGTGGACCTGCTGGGCATCCCGCTCCCGTGGGCGGTGCTCGCCGGCCTCATCTATCCGGCCTTCGTCGTGGGCGCCTGGCTCTACGTACGCCAGGCCGAACGCAACGAGCGCCACTTCGCCGACCTGGTCGAACGCCCATGAGCCTGATCGCGGTCGTCGTCGTGGTGGTGGCGGCCGTGCTCATCGGGGCGTTCGGCATCCGGTTCTCCCGGACGACCTCAGACTTCTATGTCGCCTCCCGCTCGGTCACCCCGCTGTGGAACGCCTCGGCGATCGGCGGCGAGTACCTGTCGGCGGCGTCGTTCCTCGGGGTGGCGGGGCTGATCCTTTCCTTCGGCGCCGACATGCTGTGGCTGCCCGTCGGCTGGACCGGTGGCTACCTCGTGCTGCTCGTGCTGGTGTCCGCGCCTTTGCGCCGGTCGGGGGCGTACACGCTGCCCGACTTCGCCGAGGCCAGGCTGGAGTCGATGACCGTACGCCGGACGGCCAGCGTGCTGGTGGTGCTCATCGGCTGGCTCTACCTGATGCCCCAGTTCCAGAGCGCGGGCCTGGTGCTGCGGACGGTCACCGGGGCGCCGGTGTGGGTGGGCGGGCTGCTGGTGGCGGTCGTGGTCGCGGTCAACGTGCTGTCGGGCGGCATGCGGTCGATCACGTTCGTGCAGGCGTTCCAGTACTGGCTCAAGCTGACCGCGCTGGCCGTGCCGCTGGTGTTCCTGGTCATGGCCTGGCACGCCGACGGGCGGCCCGCGGTGAGCGCGGCCGACGCGGTCACCTGGCAGGTGCCGCTCGCCGGCGGCAAGGAGTACGGCCTGTACTCGACGTACTCGCTGATCCTGGCCACGTTCCTGGGCACGATGGGCCTGCCGCACGTGCTCGTCCGCTTCTACACCAACCCGGACGGCCGGGCCGCCCGCCGCACCACGCTCGTGGTGCTGACGCTGCTCGGCGCGTTCTACCTGCTGCCCGCGCTGTACGGCTGGCTGGGCCGGATGTACGCGCCCGACCTGGTGCGGACCGACGCGGTCGTGCTGACCCTGCCGGGACGGATGATCGGCGGCACCCTGGGCGACCTGCTGACCGCGCTGGTCACGGCGGGGGCGTTCGCCGCGTTCCTGTCCACCTCGTCGGGGCTGACCGTGTCGGTGGCCGGAGTGATCGCCCAGGACCTGCTGAAGGGCGGCGTCCGCTCGTTCAGGGCCGCGACGCTGATGGCGGTCGCGGTGCCGCTGGGCCTGGCGCTGTGGGCGCGGGCCCTGCCGGTGGCGGACGTGGTGGGGCTGGCGTTCGCGGTGGCGGCCTCGTCGTTCTGCCCGCTGCTCGTGCTCGGCATCTGGTGGCGCCGGCTCAGCACCACGGGCGCGCTGGCCGGGCTGTTCGTGGGCGGCGGCCTGGCCAGCGCGGCGGTGCTGGCCACGATCACCGGCGGCCCGTACGACGGGATCGCCGGCGCGCTGCTGGCCCAGCCGGCCGCCTGGACGGTGCCGATCGCGTTCGCGGTGATGGTGTCGGTGTCGTTCCTGACGCCGCACCGGGTCCCGGCGGGCGTGGCGCGGACCATGGTCCGGCTGCACACACCCGAGAACCTCGACCTGGACCGCGGCGACTGGCGGCCCCGTTCGTCCTAAGGGGGCAGTTCGCCGGACCCCCGGGCGACCAGTTCGACCGGGACCTCGACCCGCCGCGGGGTGTCCGAGCGGTCCAGGAGCAGGTCCACCGCGCTGCGCCCCAGCCGCGTCACGTCGTAGCGCACCACCGTCACCCCCGGGTTGAACACGTCCGCCAGGGCGAAGTCGTCGAACCCCACGTACGCCGGGCGTTCGGGCCGCTCGCGCAGCGCCTGGAGGATGCCGATCGCGGCCCGGTTGTTAGTGGCGAAGAACGCCGTCGGCGGGTCGGCCAGCTCCAGCAGCCGCGTCACCTCCTGCCCGGCCCGCCACGGATCGAACACCCCCCGCACCACCAGCGACTCGTCCACCGGCACCCCCGCCTCCCGCAGCGCCGCGCGGTAGCCCGAGGCACGGTCGTGGACCGAACTGAACGCCTCGTCGTCGGAGATCAGCCCGATGCGCCGGTGCCCGCGCGCCAGCAGGTGCTCTGTCGCGATCCGCCCGCCCCTGACGTCGTCCAGCAGTACCACGTCCGCCTGCTCCAGGCCGTGCGGCACCCGGTCCACGAACACCGTGGTGAGGCCGCCGTGCTCGCCGAGCCAGCCGTGGTCGGCGGCCGACGGCACGATGATCAGCGAGTCGACCCCCCGGGCGTACATGGACTCCACGAGCATCCGCTCCCGCTCCGGCCGCTCCTCGTACGAGCCGAAGACCACGAGCGCCTCGTGCTCGGCCGCCGCCGCCTCCACCGCCTTGGCCAGCCGGGAGTAGAACTCGTTGGAGATGTTCTCCATGATCAGGCCGAGCGTCAGCATGGTGGCGCGGCGGGCCAGGCGGCTGGCCGCCTCGTTGCGGCGGAAGCCGAGCGCGCTGATCGCCGCCTGCACCCGCTGCTGCACCGGGGCGCTCACATGCGGCTCCTGATTGACCACTCGCGAGACGGTCTTCAGGCTCACCCCCGCATGCCGAGCCACGTCAGCCATGGTCGGTTTGGCTGTCATATGGTGCCCCCATGGATGATGAATGGATCTGTGGCCGGCTGGGCGAGGACGAACCGTGGATGCTGGGCGCGGTCAACCCGCCGGTGTTCGAGAACTCCCTGTTCACCTTCGAGACGGCAGGTGAGCTGGGCGAGGCCATCAAGAACGAGGACGAGCGCTACGTCTACTGGCGGGGCACCAACCCGACAGTCGATCTGGCGCAGCGCAAGCTCGCCGCGCTGGAGCGGGGGGAGCGGGCCAAGTGCTTCGCCTCCGGCATGGGCGCGATCGCCGCGACCATCTCCTCGCTGGTCAAGGCCGGTGACCACGTGCTGGTGCTGGGCGCGGTCTATGGACCGACCACGCAGTTCCTGCGTTACCTGGAGAAGTTCGGCGTCACGCATACGCACGTCGACGATCTCGAAGGCTGTGACAGCGCTATCAGGGCGAGCACCCGCCTACTCTACTTCGAGTCTCCCTCCTACATGGCCTACGCGGTCGTGGACATCGCCGAAGTGACCGCGTGGGCGCGGGAGCGCGGGCTGGTGAGCGTGATGGACAACACCTGGTCCACGCCGATCTTCCAGAAGCCGCTGACGCTCGGCGTGGACCTGGTCGTGCACTCGCTGTCGAAGTACATCGGCGGCCACAGCGACCTGGTCGGCGGCGTGGTGGTCGGGCCGTCGCGGCTCATCAGGCCGCTGGCGCTGACCGAGTACCAGCTCTACGGGGCGGCCATGTCGCCGCACGACGCGGCCAAGGTGATCAAGGGGCTGCGTACGCTGCCGGTGCGGATGGCGGCGCACCAGGAGCGGGGGCTGGCGGTGGCCGGGTTCCTGGCGGAGCATCCGGCGGTGCGGACGGTCAACTATCCGGGGCTGCCCTCGCATCCCGGCCATGCGCTGGCACTGCGCCAGATGTCCGGCTTCTCCAGCCTGTTCAGCCTGGAACTGGCCACCGACTCCCGGCCAGCGGTCGCAGCATTCATCGATTTGTTGCGATATTTCAGGATCGGTGTGTCTTGGGGAGGGTTTGAGAGTCTGGTCAACGCGCCCGCGCTCTCGACCGAGGAGAGCGTACGCGCGACCATGGGCATCCCGATCGGGCTGGTCCGCCTGTCGGTCGGGCTGGAGCCTGCCGACACGTTGATCAAGGACCTCGGTCTAGCGCTGGAGGGTGTCGGTCCCCTAGCGTGATTGACAGCGCTGTCGTACCTCTCTGGAGGCTCAGATGAGAACCCCCCTGCTTGCGGCCTGCACCGCCGCGACCCTGATGCTCGCGGGCTGCGGCTCCGGGTCGTCCTCGGGAGAGGTACGGCTGCGCATGATCGAAAGCCTGACCAGTCCCGAGCGGACGAAGCTGATCAAGACCTTGATCGCGGACTTCGAGAAGGCGAACCCGAAGATCAAGGTGGAGCTGATCTCGCCGCCGCTCGACAGCGCCGACCAGAAGATCACCCAGATCCTGCAGACGAAGAAGGGTCTGGACGTGCTGGAGGTCCGTGACCACACGGTCAAGTCCTTCTCCAACAACGGCTGGCTGGCCGAGCTGCCGACCACGGACTGGGCCGGCTGGCCGGACCTGACGGAGCTGGCCCAGAAGAAGGCGGTCGAGGTCGGCGGCAAGCCGTACCTCATCCCGTACGGCTTCTACGAGCGCACGCTGTTCTACCGGACCGACTGGGGCATGACCCAGCCGCCCACGACCTGGCAGGAGCTCTACGAGGCCGGCAAGAAGATGACCTCGGGCGACAGGTTCGGCTACTCCTTCCGGGGCGGCAAGGGCGGCGCCGACTACGTGGTCCAGATGATCAGCGCCTACAACGGCGAGGCACTGAACCCCGAGAAGTCCTTCTTCCTCAAGGACAAGCGGACGATCTTCTCCACTCCCGAGGCCGTCCAGGCCGCGGACCTGTTCGTGAAGATCTTCAAGGAGACCTCGCCGCCCGACTCGGTGTCGTGGGGCTACCCGGAGATGGTCCAGGGCTTCACCTCGGGCGTCACCGGCATGCTCATCCAGGACCCCGAGGTGATCAAGACCGTCGAGGAGAGCGCGGTCAAGGCCTGGTCCACGGCCCCGATTCCCAAGGGCCCGTCGGGGTACGCCTTCCAGCCCGTCGGCTACGCGGGCTGGGGCGTGACGTCCTTCAGCGAGCACCCGAAGGAAGCGGTCAAGCTGGTGCAGTTCCTCTCGGAGGCCAAGCAGAGCATCGCCTTCGCCAAGGGCAACTCGCTCATCCCGATCTCCAAGCAGGCGCAGAGCGACCCGCAGTTCTCCCAGGGCGCCTGGAAGGCCTACCTCCAGGCGCAGCAGGACCCCAAGCAGGTGATCACGATCCGGCCGGTCGACTACCCGGGCTGGAGCCAGTTCCTGGTCGACTCCGACCGTGACGTGCAGGCGCTGCTCACCGGCAAGAAGACCACGGCCGAGGTGCTCAAGTCGTGGGACGCGTTCTGGACGGACCAGGCGAAGAAGGTCTCGTGAGCGTGGGATCGGCCAGACCCGCGTTCTCCGCCCGCAAGGCCAGGTTCATCGCGCTGTGCCTGCTGCCCGGCGTGGTCTTCGTGGCACTCTTCACGTACTACCCGGTGATCCGCGGCGCGGTGATCGCCTTCCAGCGCTACAACCTGTTCGACCTGACCTCGACGCCGTTCGTCGGCCTGGAGAACTTCCGGGCCGTGCTGGCCGAGGACCGGTTCTGGACGGCGCTCCGCAACACCGGCACGTGGGTGGTCGTGTCGCTGTTCTTCCAATTCGTCCTCGGCTTCGGGTTAGCGCTGTTGCTGCGGCGGCACTTCCGCGGCCGGGGGCTCTACCAGGCGTGGGTGTTCTTCCCTTGGGCGATGTCCGGCTTCCTCATCGGGCTGCTGTGGCGGTGGATGTTCAACGGGCAGTTCGGTGTGATCAACGACCTGCTGCTCAAGACCGGGATCATCGAGCACCGCATCGGCTTCCTCGCCTCGCCCGGCTGGGCGATGACCTCGGTGATCGTCGCCAACGTCTGGTACGGCGTGACGTTCTTCGCCATCATGATCATGGCGGCCCTGCAGTCGGTGCCCCGTGAGCTCTACGAGGCGGCGGACGTGGACGGGGCGTCACGGCTGCGGCAGTTCTGGCACGTGACGCTGCCGCACATCCGGCCGACGCTGGCGCTGATCGTGCTGCTGCGGATCATCTGGATCCTGAACTTCCCCGACCTGATCTACTCCATGACCGGCGGCGGGCCCGCGGGGAGCACCGACATCATCACCACGTTCCTCATCCAGCAGGTGATCGGCGGCGACTACGGCCGAGGGGGCGCGGTCGGCATGCTCATCCTCGGCCTGCTGCTCGCCTTCACCGTCTTCTACCTCAACGCCACCCGATTCGAGAAGGCCCGATGAGACGCCTGGCCAAAGCGATCGTGCTCGGTGTCTGGCTGCTGATCACGCTCTTCCCCCTCTACTGGATCGTCATCACCTCGCTCAAGCCCAAGGCCGAGATCTTCTCGTTGCCGATCAGGTACTGGCCGGGCACGGTGACGTTCGAGCACTACACGGAGCTGTTCTCGTTCGCCGACTTCGGCGTGTACCTGCTCAACAGCCTGCTCGTCTCGCTGGTGGCCGCCGGGGCGGTGACCATGATCGGCGTGCTCGGCGGCTACACGCTGGCCCGCTTCACCTTTCCCGGGCGCGGAGCGCTCATGCTGGCGTTCCTGGTCACCCAGATGCTCCCGCTGTTCATCGCGCTCGGCCCGCTCTATCTGCTGATGTCCGACCTCGACCTGCTCAACCGGCTCGCCGGGCTCATGCTCGTGTACGTCGCCATGCTGGTGCCGTTCGCCACGATCATCATGCGCGGCTTCTACGAGCGCATCCCCGTGGCGCTCGAGGAAGCCGCGCAGGTCGACGGAGCCTCCCGGCTGGTCGCCATGGTCCGGGTGGTGATCCCGGTCATGCTGCCGGGCATCGCCGCGACGTTCATCTTCGCGTTCGTGCAGTGCTGGAACGAGCTGTTCCTGGCGATCACGTTCATCGACAGCGAGGACGCCAAGACGATCCCGGTCGCCATGAACTCCTTCATCACCCAGTACGACATCGACTGGGGCTCGATGGCCGCCGCCACCGTGGTCTCGGTGCTGCCGACGCTCGTCCTGTTCGCCGCGATCCGCCGCTACATCGTCGAAGGGCTCACCGCGGGCGCCGTCAAGGGGTGACCTGCGGTTTCAGGCCGTGAGCGCGGCCATGAGCTCGTCGCGGCCGCTCGCGCCGGTCTTGCGGAAGACCGCCTTCAGGTGGTCGTTGACCGTGTGCACCGACAGGTCCAGGCGGCGGGCGATCTGCTTGGGGGCCGCGCCGTCGTGCAGGAGCTCGACGACACTGCGTTCGCGGGGCGTGATGCCGTACCACTCGCAGAACGACGGGAGCAGCAGCGGGCCGGTCGCCGCCTGGATGACGATGGCCACGTCGCCGTCGCCGTCGGGGGAGAGAGGCTGGCCCTCGATCACTGTCCAGCGGCCGAAGATGGCCGCCGGCGCGCAGATCCGTGGCCGCCAGGAATCCGGATCGCGGGCGTATGTCCGCGTGTCGAGTGACAGGCATTCCATCGACGTGTCGGCCAGCCAGTCGGGCAGGTCGCACCGGCCGGGCGTCCACATCTGCGCCAGCCACGCGCGCGCCTGCGGCGTGACCGCGCGGACTGCGTGGTCGGCGCCTATCACGATCAGGCCCGCGGGCAGCGCCGGGAACGACGGGGTCAGCGGCGCGACGGTCACATAGCGACGCAGCGCGGCCAGCAGCGCCGGGGCCAGCCGTACCGCTCTGTCCGCGTCCTCGGCGCCGAACGGCCGCCCGCCCTCCGAGCGGATCAGCCCGAGCAACCCCCACACACCGTGGGAGTCGCGCAGCAGCAGCCGGAGTTCGCAGCCCGCACCGTGCGCCAGCAGCACCTCCCGCGTCAGCCGGTCGCCGTGCAGGTCGCACGGCCCCTCGCCGTGCTGCTTGCAGCGGCTGCCGCCGCTGCCCGCGCCCACCAGGCCCACCGGCACGGGCAGCCGGGCCAGCGCGGCCGGGCGGCACGGATCGCCGTCGAGGTAGCGGCTCATCGCGAGCGCGCGGATGAGCGCCGGCTCGTAGCGGTGCCAGAAGCTGAAGGACCCGAGCCCCAGACCGGTCGCCGGGCTGGTGCCGACCAGTCGCAGCGCGTCATGACTCACCCACCGCGAGACGGCGCGCGAGATCGCCTCGCCCAGCTCGTCGGGGCTCGCACCCTGCCCCATCGCCGCGTAGAGCTCGCGGGCCAGCCGATCCTGCGATGGAATCACGCGGATCAGATCAGCATGCTGTTAGGTCTCACGACAATCGCCGCTCAGGGTAGTCATTTGAGTACGCAGAGTAAGGTCAGAATCTCCCGGTTCAGTGCGGGCCGGAACTGTCCCGAACCGTTCATCGCGTGGAAAGGACCTTTCATCGCATCCCCGCCCCAACTAGGCGCTGAGCTGCGGCGGCTCGTCGAACCACATGTCCCCGGGCCTCCACGCAGGGTAGGTTGCGCTCCTATCTTGTGCGTGATCCGCATCACAGTGGAGGGCTCGTGACGACTAAAGAACATGACGCATCCGTCTATGAAGACATCCAATCAAGCGCTGAGTTCCAGGACCTGAAGCGGCGCTTCCGGCGGTGGACGTTCCCGATGACCGCGGCCTTCCTGGGGTGGTACCTGCTCTACGTGGTGCTGTCCGGGTGGGCGCGTGACTTCATGGGGATCAAGCTGTTCGGCAACATCAACGTGGCGCTGGTCTTCGGCCTGCTGCAGTTCGTGTCGACGTTCGCGATCGCGTGGGCCTACTCCAGGCACGCCGAGAAGCGCTTCGACCCGATCGCCGACAAGCTCCGCCACGAGGTCGAGGAGAAGATCAAGTGAAGTCGGAGACCCTGGCCACCATCCTGTTCCTGTCCTTCGTCGCGCTGACGCTGGGCATCACGTTCTGGGCCAGCAGGCAGACCAAGACGGCCGCCGACTACTACGCGGGCGGCCGGTCGTTCAGCGGCGTGCAGAACGGCCTGGCGATCGGCGGCGACTACATGTCGGCCGCGTCCTTCCTCGGCATCGCCGGCATCATCGCCCTGTCCGGCTACGACGGGTTCCTCTACTCCATCGGCTTCCTGGTGGCGTGGCTGGTCGCGCTGCTGCTGGTCGCCGAGCTGATGCGTAACTCCGGCAAGTTCACCATGGCCGACGTGCTGGCCTTCCGGATGAGCCCGCGCCCGGTCAGGACCGCCGCGGGCGTGTCCACGATCACGGTCAGCATCTTCTACCTGCTGGCGCAGATGGTGGGCGCGGGCGCGCTGGTCGGCCTGCTGCTCGGCATCACCAGCCCCTCGGGCAAGGCATGGACGATCGTCGGGGTGGGCGCCCTGATGATCGTGTACGTGGTGTTCGGCGGCATGAAGGGCACCACCTGGGTGCAGATCGTCAAGGCCGTGCTGCTGATGACCGGCGCCGCCCTGATCACGATCCTGGTCCTGGCGCACTACGGCTTCAACCTGTCGTCCCTGCTGGGCGACGCGGCGACGCAGAGCGGCAAGAACGGCAGCTTCCTCATCCCCGGCCTCAAGTACGGCACGGCGGCGCAGGGCCTGGCCGGCAAGATCGACCTGATCAGCCTCGGCCTCGCCCTGGTCCTCGGCACGGCGGGCCTGCCGCACATCCTGATCCGCTTCTACACGGTCCCGACCGCCAAGGACGCCCGCAAGTCGGTGCTCTGGGGCATCGGCATCATCGGTGTGTTCTACCTGCTCACCCTGGTCCTCGGCTTCGGCGCGGCGGCCCTTGTCGGCAGCAAGGCGATCGCCGCCTCGGACAAGGCGGGCAACACGGCCGCCCCGCTGCTGGCCAAGGCCATCGGTGAGACGTTCCTCGGCTCGGCGGGCGGCACGATCCTGCTGGCGCTGATCGGCGCGGTGGCCTTCGCCACGATCCTGGCCGTGGTGGCCGGGCTCACGCTGGCCTCCTCCTCCAGCTTCGCGCACGACCTGTACGCGCACGTCTTCCGGCGCGGCAACGCCACCGAGCGCGAAGAGGTGCTGGTGGCCCGCATCTCGGCGTTCGTCATCGGCGCGGTCGCGATCGGCCTCGGCATCCTGGCCCAGGGGCAGAACGTCGCGTTCCTGGTGGCACTGGCGTTCGCGGTGGCCGCCTCGGGCAACCTGCCGGCGATCCTCTACAGCCTGTTCTGGAAGAGGTTCAACACGGCGGGAGCGGTCAGCGCCATCTACGGTGGTCTGGTCTCCGCGCTCGTGCTGGTCATCTTCTCGCCGGTGGTGTCCGGGTCGGAGACGGCCCTGATCAAGGATGCCGCCTTCAACTGGTTCCCGCTGAGCAACCCGGGCATCATCTCGATCCCGCTGGGCTTCCTGTTCGGCTACCTCGGCACGATCATGAGCAAGGAGTACAACGCGGCCAAGTACGCCGAGATCGAGGTCCGCTCGCTCACCGGCGTCGGCGCCGAGCAGGCGACCAAGCACTGACGCTCGCTGTTGGAGGGCCCGGCTCAGGCCGGGCCCTTCTGCCTGGCACCGAGCAGGTACAGCAGGGCGCCCACCAGGAGCGAGGCCAGGGCGATGCCGCCCACCAGCCAGAACCACGTGCCGTAGGAGATCCGCGCCCCGAACAGGGCGAAGGAGCCGGCGTCGTTGGAGATCAGCGGCGTCCACGAGCCCGACAGCGTGGCGACCACCCCCACCAGCGAGGCCAGGGCGCCGACGATCGAGGCCACCCAGAAGACCGCGGGCGAGGCCAGCCGCCGCGCCTCGAACTGGGTCCGGTAGCGGCGCACGATGATGAGCACGTCGATGAACAGCACCACGATCGACAGGCACCAGATGACCGTGACCGCCGCCTGCAGCACGTTGTAGACCTCGGTCTGCGCGTCGGCCGGCGCGGCCGCCGCGAAGGGCACCACGACGAACGCCACCACGGTGAAGAGCGCGGCCAGCACCGTCTGGATCCACACCGCCACGTCCGGCACCTTCTGCGCGTTGACGTGCGAGACGGCCTGGGGCAGCCGCCGGTCGAGCCCCGAGACGAAGATCAGCCGGGCGAAGGAGTAGTTGTAGACGACGGTGATGATGAAGAACATCGCCGCCAGCAGGAGCGCCACCAGCTTGCCCGCCCACTCGCCCAGCCCGATGCCGACCGCGGCCGCCACCGAGGTGATCTGCGCCGACCGGTCCGCCGGGACCGAGACCATCACGCCCCAGGTGGCGGCGAGATAGGCGATCATCACGGCGAGCGAGCCCCACAGCAGGTAGCGGGTGACCGCGCGGTCCTGCCGGATCTCCACACCCATGTTCAGCGGCACCTCGACGCCGAGCAGGGCCAGCACCGCCAGGCCGAAGAAGCTCCAGTTGGCGAAGTTGATCCCGTGCTCGGCCGACGGGCTCCAGGCCGCGAAGTCCCACGGGTTCGTCGCCGCCGCGTTCCCCTTCAGCAGGTGGGCGACTCCGGCCGCGAAGATCAGCAGGATGGCCAGGCCGTACGCGAGGAAGACGACGTTGACCACGTTCTGCGTCAGCCGGAACCGCAGCACGGCCAGCACGGCGGCCAGCACCAGGATCGCCACGATCAGCCCGCCCTGCGCCTGCACCGGCAGCCCGCCCACGGCGGGGAACACGAAGCCGAGGAACGAGATCGTCAGCGTGCCCGTGGCCACCATCACCAGCACGCCCGGTCACCACGCGCAGAACCCCGCGAAGAACCCCCAGAACGGCCCGAAAGCCTTGCTGGTCCACAGGTAGATCGAGCCCTCGCCGGGGAACATGGCGCCGAGCTGCCCGGTCACGATCGCGCACGGGATGAGGAACAGCGCGAACGCGATGATCCACCAGCCGAACGCGGCCGGACCGGCGCTCTGGATCACCGCGGCGTTCGTGATGAACAGCACGATCGCCACGAAGATGGCGACCATGTCGAACGTGGTGAGCACCTTCGGCAGGATCCCGCCCGCCACGCGCTCGGACAGCAGGTCGTCGCCGGACGTCGACATGAGCGCCCCCTCAGCAGCGTCTACCTGCCAAGATCCGCCGCGCCCCGACAGGCGTCAAGCAGCCACGTGGGCTCCACACGGAGTGTTTGACGCTTAGGTCGCTTCCTGGGGGCCGTCGTGATGGCGTCAGGAGCGAGAGGCTTCGTCCAGGAGGTGCAGTTCGTCGGTGGTCAGGGTGAGCGCGGCCGCCGTGAGGAGCGGCTGGAGCTGCCTGACGTCGCGGGCGCTGGCGATCGGCGCGGTGATCGTGGGCTGGGCGGCGAGCCACGCCAGCGCCACCGCCGCCGGTTCGACGCCCCGCTCGGCGGCCACCTTGGTGAGGGCGTCGATCGCCCGCGGCCCGTGCTCCGTCTCCAGGTACGAGGCCGCCTGTCCCGCCCGCGGGCTGTCGACCGTGGTCCCCGGCGTGTACTTGCCGGTCAGGAAGCCGCGGGCCAGCGAGAAGTATGGCGTGCTTGACAGCCCCTCCCTGGCCACCACGTCCCGTAGCTCACCCTCATAGCCGCGCTCAACCAGGTTGTACGGCTGCTGGAGCGCGACGTACCTCGGCAGGCCCTTGTCGCCGGCCACCCGCAACGCCTCCGCCAGCCGGTCGGCGCCGTAGTTGGAGGCGCCGATGTGGCGGATCTTGCCCTCCTCGATCAGCGCCCCGAACGTGGCCAGCGTGTCCGCGAGCGGGGTGTCGCGGTCATCGACGTGCGCCCAGTAGAGGTCGATCCGGTCGGTACGCAGTCGGCGCAGAGAGTTCTCGACGGCGGTGCGGATGGTCGCGGGCGCCAGGCCCTCCAGACCCTTCAGCATGCCGACCTTGGTGGCCAGCACGATCGAGTCGCGGTTGCCGCGCTCCGCCAGCCAGTCACCGATGATCATCTCGGAGGTGGACTCGCCGGTGGCCCAGTAGGGATAGACGTCGGCAGTGTCGATGAAGTTGCCGCCGCCCTCGACGTACGCGTCGAGCACCGCGAAGGACGCCGCCCGGTCGGCGGTCCAGCCGAAGACGTTGGTGCCAAGACATATCGGGAACACGGACAGATCCGTGGTGGCGATTGATCTCATCTTCGCTATTATCCGCGCACCGAAAAGGAGACTGCGGTGGCATCCCGATTGCGCGGCTGCCTGGTCGGCGCGGTCTCCTGCTTCATCGTGAGGGCGAGCCCGCCACTCAGCCGGTTTCGGCCGAGGTGGTCGGGGAGAAGCGGCTCGACGAGCGCAGGGTGGAGCTGACGATCAGGTCACGGGCGCCGGCCGACACCACGAAGGTGCCCCGAGCAGCGCGCCGTGTGGTGCGCCCACAACCTCTACGACCAGGTCGGGAAGCTCAAGGGGGTCGAGCTCTACGTGGCTGCGGGTGCGGGCGACCTGGTCGAGAACCTCGCCAACCGGGCCGCGCGGCTTGCGGGGCTGGGGATTCCCGTACGGACGCATTTCTACCGAGGCGGGCACGACCACGCCTCCTGGCGGCGGGAGCCGCACCGGGCCTACCCCATGCTCACCCGGGCCATCGGCGCCCCATGAGGTCCGCACGTACGAGGCTCTCGCCTTCACGGCATTACCGGGGGGTTATAGGTGGCGCTAGGGTGCGGCTGTGGAGGTCGGCGACGCGCGGACGCGCATCCTGGACGCGGCGGAGGAACTCTTCGCCGGTGGCGGTTACGAGGCCACGCCGACCGCGCTCATCGCCAGGCTGGCCGCGGTGCCCAAAGGGCTCATCTTCCACTACTTCCCGCGCAAGATCGATGTCCTGGTCGCGCTGATCGACGAGCGCACCCTGGTCGAAGAGGGGCATGACGTCGACGCCGTGCCCGGCGACCCGGCGGGCACGCTGTCGCGGCTGGCCCGCAGGCTGCCGCTGCACGCCTCACCGGCGATGCGGCGCATCCTGTTCCGTGAGGCCGACACGCACGGTTCGGTCAAGGAGCGGCTCGGCCGCCTCAACGGCGAGCTGATCAGCCGGGCCAGGTTCGCG
Source organism: Nonomuraea sp. NPDC049141 (assembly GCF_040648415.1). Taxonomy (NCBI): domain Bacteria; kingdom Bacillati; phylum Actinomycetota; class Actinomycetes; order Streptosporangiales; family Streptosporangiaceae; genus Nonomuraea; species Nonomuraea sp. NPDC049141. The sequence continues at coordinate 121,927 of NZ_JBEZDR010000001.1, read as the reverse complement.
CTCGAACTGGCGCTGCCGGGCGCGCGGGGCGGGGCGGCCCGGCTGGAGGTGGCGGCGGCCACGTTCGCGGCCGTACTGCTCTACCAGGAGAACCTCTGCCAGCTAACCGGCCACCAGATCGACCCCGACGCGGTCGCGGAACTCATCGCCCACTCGCTCATCTGACAGCTCGTCGAGGGCCGACTTCAGGTGGGCGAGCAGCCCCCAGACGTCGTCCATCCGCTCAGGGCAGGCCACCACGCCGAAGTCGAGCATGCCGTCGTAGGAGAAGCAGGTGATGTTCACGCCGCCGCTCAGGTCGGTCAGCACCGACAGCGGATAATACGACAGGATCCGTCCCCCGCACAGGTACAACGGGAACTGCGGCCCGGGCACGTTGCTGATGATCAGGTTGATCGGCGGGAACGTCACCGACGCCAGCCGGAAGATCATCGGGGTCGCCAGGCTGGTGATGGGCGCGGGCAGCAGCGAGCAGAGCTCGTTCAGCCAGGCGGGCGGCGCCAGCGCGAAGCGCCGCTTGGCCGCGCTCATCGTGGCGCCGACGGTCCGCAGCCGTCGCACCGGATCGGCGACGTTCGTGGGCATCGGGGTGACCATGGCGGCGATCTGGTTGCCCACCACCTCCCCGGCATCGGCCGTACGGACCGCGACGGGAACCGCGACGATCAGCGGCTCGTCGGGCAGAGCGTCACGCTCCTCCAGCCACGACCGCAGCGCCGACGTGCACAGCGCCATGACGATGTCGTTGACGCTCATCCCGTTGGCCTTGGCCACGTTCTTGACGTCCTTGAGCGAGACAGAACCGAACGACAGGTGCCGGCGTCCGCTGATCGGCCCGTTGAACGGCGTGCGCGGGACGGTCAGGCCGGGGAGTTCGGGGCGGCGCTTCCCGTCGCGGGCGAGGAACCTGGCCGCCTTGGCGATCAGCCGCGAGCCGGGGATGGTGGCGGCCAGGGGGATCGCGTCGAGGTCACCGGCCGCCTTGACGGCCGAGCGGAGGGCGCGTACGGGGTGGGTCGCGGTCTGAACGGCGGCGCCCGACAGCATGCTCACCAGGCTGGGGGCCTGGTCTTTCGCGGATCGGCGAGCCGCGTCCGGTGCCTTGTCCCAGACTTTGTCCACGACCTTGCCCGTCCCGCCCGTCCCGAGCGTCCCGTGGGCCCCGCCGGTCCCGCCCGTTCGTCCTGTCGGGCTGATCTGGCCCGTCTGTTCCGTCCGGCTTATCTGGCTTGGCGGCTGGCCCGGCTTGCAGGTGAGTGGGAGTGCATGGCGGGCGTTGGGGGAGAGGTCGAGCAGCGTGGCGAGCGTTTCCGCGCCTGAGACGCCGTCGATGGCCGCGTGATGCACCTTGGTGTAGACACCGATCAGACCGCCGGCCAACCCGTTGATCAGGTGCATCTCCCACAGCGGATGGGCCCGGTCGAGCCGGCGGGCGTGGATGGCGGCCACCGCCTCGGCGAGCTGCCGCTCACCGCCGGGCGCCGGCAGCGTCATCTCGAACAGGTGGTTGCCGATCTCGAAATCGGGGTCGGGCACCCAGTAAGGCCGGTCGAGCCCGAGCGGCACCTCCGCCAGCCGCAGGCTGAGCGCGGGTGATAGGTGCAGCCGCTCCAGCAGCAAGGCCGCGAGGTTGTCGCGGGTCACGTAGCCGTCGGCTGGATCAAGGATCGCCAGGCCCGCCACGTGAGCGGCGGTGGTCGCGGACTCGACATTGAGGAACTGGGCGTCGAGGGCGGTGAGCTGGCGCATCTGCTCTCCCTTTCTCGGAATGTGGCTACCATCACACGCGAGGATTGCCGCGACGTTTCCGCGAGAGTCTTTCAGATGAATTCGGGTAGGCCGTACGACCCTTTAGTCAATGCGCAGCTCACACCGGATCGGTGACAATTATCTATCCGTGGACAACGGAAATAGGGTGTCGTACGACGGCGCCGAAGTGATATCCGAACGGGTGGTGCGGTGTGGTCAGCGGCTGCGTCACGCCTGTCTCGTCGGTCGCCCGCGCCATCAGCTCGTACGCCCCCGCCGGCTTGGGCGCCCACTCGATGTGCCACGGCAGCCAGGCGCTGACCAGGTGCCGGCCGTGGTGTTCGGCCTGGTGCCAGCTCCGCCCACCGTCGATGCTGACCTCGACCTGGACGATCCGTCCCTGTCCCGACCACGACCTGCCGTGCAGGATGTACGGTCGACCGGCCGTCAGCCGCGCATTCCATGCGAGTTCGAAAGCGCTCTTCACCGGCTGGGTCGTTACGTCGCGGTAAAAGACGGTGTTCCACGGTGAAGTGAGCTCGCGGGTCGCCACTTCGATGTCACCCAGCCATTTGATGGACGCTATTCCCACCCATCCCGGCACCACCAGGCGTACCGGAAATCCGTGGTCGGGCGGGAGCGGCTGACCGTTCATCTCGTAGGCGACCAGCACGTCGTCCATGGCCTTGCCGACGGGGAGCGGCCTGCGTACATGCCCGTGGTCCTCGAACGGCGCGTCGAGACCGCTCGGCAGCAGATCCACGGCGTCCCGCCGCAGGCCCGCGTGCTGGAGCAGGTAGCTGAGCGGCACCCCGCGCCACCGCGCCACCCCGATCCCCCCCAGTCCCCACTGGGTGCCCGGGGCCGGATTGTGCTGCTGCGTCCCGTACAGTCGGCGCCCGTTTCCGGCGCACTCGATCGCGGCGTCGACGGTCCGTGACGGCATGGCACGAAGCTGGTCGTAGGTGTACTCGCCAGGACATCGCAGCCCCGGGCCGTGGAGCCGGAGCCGCCAGGTCGTGGGGTTGATGTTGGGGGTGTACGTATGATTCCGCACGAAAAATCGGTCTATTGGGGTGTGGTATCCCTGCCCAGCCATGGCTTCCCACCGCATCTCGGCGCTGCCGTCGTGGACCCTGAACAGGTGGGCGGGCAACGGCTTGACGATCGTCGCGAGAGCTTGCTCCATGGGGCGTCACCTCCATAGTCCGTATTTCCTACTGGGAAACCATTTAATCGCGACTCGGAGCTTCTCTCCAGCTGGTCCGCATGAGAACATGCCCGCGATTCAGACGGTGGCACATGGCGACGGGGCCATGGAGGCATGCCAGCAAGGCCGCGAAAGGTGACCGGCAGCCGGCTGACGATGGGGCTATAGACGCCTGCTGGCGAGGCCGCAAGAGGTGACCATTCGGTGGGCGACTCCTTAGCGGTCGGCAAGAGGGGGCGGTGGGTGGTGTCTGGTCGCCATGGTCAAGGAGCGACAGCAAGTTTTGGACATGGCATGGGGCCCTGACATCTCGACCTTCACGGGCGGGCTCCTAGCGTGGATCTGAGGGACACAGCGAGGGGGCCGCGATGTTCATCCAGGTGATTCAGGGACAGATCACGGACACCGGCGAGATGCGTACGGCGTTGGATCGCTGGCATGCCGAGCTCGCGCCGGGAGCGGACGGCTGGCTCGGCACGACCGCCGGCGTTACCGACGACGGCATGTTCGTGAACACGGCGCGGTTCGAGTCGCAGGAGGTGGCACGGCGCAACAGCGAGCGGCCAGAGCAGGGTCAGTGGTGGGCCGAGACCGCCAAGCTCTTCAGCGGTGAGGTGGCCTTCCATGACTGCACCGAGGTGTACATGTACTTGGAGGGCGGGTCAGATACGGCGGGATTCGTCCAGGTGATGCAGGGACGGATCCGGGACCCGCAGCGCATGCACGAGATCATCGTTCGGGGCGAGCGGGGCTTGGCCGAGGTCCGGCCTGACCTCATCGGTGGGTTCGCCGCCCTGCATGGAGACGGCGGATACACAGAGGTCGCGTACTTCACCTCCGAGCAGGCGGCCAGGGAAGGCGAGGGCAAGCCGCTCCCGGCCGAGATGCGGGAGCTCTTCGAGGCGTGGAAGGGAATGTTCGAGGGCGAGCCCACGTACTTCGACCTGCGCGACCCGTGGCTGTACTCGCCGCCCCCTAAGACCGCCTAAGGCTTCCGCAGGGCGGGGCTGACGGGACTGCTTGCGCGGATCACGTTCGCTGTGAGGAGGGTGCGTGATGCCCTGCTTGCGCGGGTCGTGTCCGGTCTGAAGAGCGTGGTGGACGTCGTGATCGTGCGGGTCACGCTGCGCTCCTAAGAGCCGGGTTGACAGCCTGTTTGCGCGGGTCGCGTTCGCTGTGAGGAAGGTGGTTGATGGCCTGTTCGTGGGGGTCGCGTTTGCTGCGACGGTCTCACAGGGCATCGTCCTCCTCCCGGTCCGCTGGTCGGGGCGCTCGTGGGCGAGGTTGAGCTGCGGGTGAATGGGCGGGAGCTCAGTTGGGGACGAGTGAGTCGAAGGGCTTGCCGGCGTTGAGGTGCTGGATGAGGGACTCTAAGCCCTGCCGGTCCCCGTTGGTCCGGAGCCAGCGGTCTACTTGGCAGGCGGCCTTGGCATACGTGTTCGGCTCCTTGCTGGCCGTGCTCAGCCACTCGTCCAAGGAGACCGGTAGTGGCGCGGTCGGTGGGACCAGGCAGCGGTCGCCGGTCGTTCGCGGGGCGAGGTAGCGGGGGTCTTCGGAGACGACTACGGCGAGGCCCTCGTCGAACCATTGCGGGATCTCTGCCCCGGAGGTGACGCGGGTGTGGAGCTCGACGTGGGACATCTCGTGTGACGCGATGACCGTGTCGAGGCCGCGGGGTGACAGCATCACCGAGCGGTCCAGGACGGCGATGCCGCGCTCCTGGTGGCCGCCGATGTGCTGGTAGCACTCCTCGGTGGTGCAGATGAGCAGGCTGGGTGAGCTCTTCCTGCCGCCGTAGAAGGTGTCGACTCTCTTGGTGGCGGCGTCGACCGTCTGGCTGACCTGTGATCGTTGCTGGGGCGATAGGTCGTGCTCGGTGTAGACGCCTGGGCGGAGCTCTGTCAGGCCATAGCAGCCGGGGCAGGTCGTGGCGGCCACGGACGGGTAGGCCACCGCCACGCCGACGATGGCGGCGACGAGCAGCACGGCCAGCGCCGCGAGAGCCCGGGTCCAGATCTTGCGGGCCCTCGGCAGGGCTCTCGATCGTTTGGGCGCCGGTGGCATGATCGCCGTCCTTTCGTGGGGGTGATGGTGGGGATTACTTTCTCGTATTTGGCTGGGGAACCACATCAACCTGTGGGTGGTCATCCTCGGGGATGACATGGGGGATGACCGGTGGGCGGGTTGGGCCGTGGCGGCATGTCGTTCGTGGGGACCGGCTTCGTGGGGATCGCCTTTGGGGGACCGGCTTCGGGGCATCGCCTTCGGGGGACCGGCTTCGTCGGGATCGCTTTCGGAGGACCAATTCCGTGGGGATCGCCTTCGTGGCGTAGCCGGATGGGCCTTCGTGTGATGAGTTTTGAGGCGCCGGGCGGTCTTCATCGGGGCCGAAAGCGACCACGAGTGGCTGGAGGAGCTACATGGGTAAGGTCATCTTCTCGATTTCGATGTCGCTCGACGGTTTCATCGCCGCGCCGAACGACGAGCCTGGGCGGGGGCTCGGGGAGGGCGGGGAAGTTCTGCACGACTGGGTGCATGGTGGCGAGTGGGGCAGCTTCGGGCCTAAGGGGATCGATGCGGAGATCCTGGGCGAGCTGGCCGCTGAAGTGGGGGCGATCATCGTCGGGCGGAGGACATTCGACATGTCGGAAGCTTGGGGCGGTCATTCGCCGGGCGGACTGCCCTGTTTCGTGATGACTCATCGGCCGCCGGAGGAGTGGGTCAGGGAGGGCTCGCCGTTCACGTTCGTCACCGACGGCGTTGAGAGCGCGTTGGCGCAGGCGCGGGCGGTGGCGGGAGATCGGGGCATCGCGATCGGCGGCGGGGCCGATGTGGGGCGGCAGTTTCTCCGTGCCGGGCTCGTCGACGACCTGCAGATCCACCTGGCGCCCGTGCTGCTGGGGGAAGGGATCAGGTTGTTCGAGATCGGGGGCGAGCAGGTCCGGTTGCGGCGGACTCGGGTGTTGGAGTCGCCGTTCGCCACGCACCTGAGGTTTGAGGTGGCGAAGAATTGACGCGCTCCCCGGGATGAGTCCCGGGGAGCCGGCGCGTTCCGCGCGGGGCGATCGGACGATGGCCGCGCCGCCCAGCCGGGAAACGCGGAGGGCTGCGCCTACCGGCCGAGGAATGCCAGCAGGCGCTCCAACGGCCAGGTGTTGATGACGTCCTCCGTGGTCAGCCACGCGCGCTGGGCGATCCCGATGCCGAACCGCTGGTTCGTCAGGTGGGGAATGGCGTGTGAATCGCTGTCGATCGAGAACTTCACCCCATGGTGCTTCGCCAGCCGTACCAGGTCGGCGGGCAGGTCGGATCTGTCCGGGAAGGAGTCGATCTCCATGGCCGTCCCGGTGCGGCCGGCCGCGCGGAAGACGGCTTCCCAGTCGGCGTCCACCTGCGGGCGTTTGCCGATCTTGCGGGTGGTCGGGTGGCCGATGATGTCGACATAGGGGTTTTCGCAGGCGGCGATGAAGCGGCGGGTCATTTCATCCCGGGACATGCTGAAGTGCGAATGGACCGAGGCCACGCACACGTCGAACTCGCGCAGGATCTCGCCGGGCCAGTCGACGGAGCCGTCGGGGGCGATGTTGAGTTCGGTGCCGTGCAGGAGTCGCATGTCGGGATATTTCTGTTGCAGGTCCGCCACCTGCTGCCGCTGCTCCAGCGCCTTGTCCAGGGTCATCCGCTGCATGGCCAGGTCAGGGGCGTGGTCGGTGACCGCGTAGTAGACGTAGCCGCGGGCGTGGCCCGCCGCCACCATGTCCTCCAGCGAGGCGATGCCGTCCGTCAGGTTGGTGTGCGTGTGCAGGTCGCCCTTGAGGTCGGCGAGTTGTACGAGGGCGGGCAGTTCGCCGCGGAGCGCCGCCTTCACCTCGCCGCCGTCCTCGCGCATGGGCGGAGGTACGAACTGCATGCCGAGCGCGGCGTAGATGTCCTCCTCGGTCTCCGAGGCGATCACCCTTTCACCCTCGAACAGCCCGTATTCCGAGAGCTTCCACCCCTTCTTCACCGCCATCTCCCGGATGGCGACGTTGTGCTCCTTGGAGCCGGTGAAGTACTGCATCGCCGCGCCCCACGACTCGGCGGGCACCACGCGCAGGTCCACCTGGAGGCCGGATGTGGTGCGTACCGACGTCTTCTTGTCGCCCGCCGCGATGACCTCCGCCACATAGGGCTGGGCGCGGAACTCCGTCATGATGGACTCGGGCGCCACGGCCAGGATGTCGATGTCGCCGATCGTGTCCTTCATCCGCCGCAGCGACCCGGCGTAGGCGATGCGCTCGGCCTTCAGCGACGTCATCACCTGCTCGGCCAGGGACATGGCGACGCCGATGTGCACCCTGCGGCCCGACTGTTCGAGCTGCTCGATGCCCTTGAGCAGGTTGGCGAGGGTTTTCGGGCCGAGCCCCTTGACGCCGTCGAGCCGCCCGGAGGTGATCGCCTCGCCGAGTGCCGCCGGGGAGTCGATGCCGTAGTCCTCGAACAGCATGATCGCGGTCTTCGGCCCCAGGGTCGGCACGCGGGTCAGCCGCCGCACCCCTTCGGGCACCCGGCCGCGCAGGTCGTCGAGCTGGCGGAAGCTCCCGCGCTGCAGGAACTCCTCCATCTTCTTGGCGATCGCCTCGCCCACACCCGGCACCCCGCGTACGTCGGCCACCGAGATGTCCTCGGGGAACCCGGCGATCGCCTTGGCGGCCTTCTGATAGCTCCGCACCCGGAACGCGTCGCCTCCGGTCAACGCGAACAGCTCCGCGTATTCGGTAAGCGCCGCCGCCGCATCATCGTTAGCCCTAGCCATGGAGCCAGCTTAGGGATCCACTCCGACAAACGGCGAGCGCGGGGCCAGGCACGGACGGAGCCGGTATGAGGCCCCGGAGCCGTCCAAGAAGCCCAGGTGACATAAAGGTGATACGCGACAGTGACGGGTCGGACGCGTACAGTGTCCAGGGAGGCCCATCGGGATCGGACGAGAGGGCCGACCGTCCAGGCGGCCGCGAAACGACCACCCAGATGGTCAAGAACACGCACGTAACGGCGCCCGACCACCTCCACCGGAGGAGCGTTCCCCTGGAGAGACCCCAGCACCGCAGGGTGGGTGGGTCCTCCCGTGCCGGCCGTAAAGAAAGCCGTGAAAACAACTCACATACGGACCTCGCGGGGGCGGTACGGGTCGGCGAGGGAGGCCAGGTTCTTGTCGGACAGGGACACGGACAGCGCGGCGAGCGCGTCGTCCACGTGGCCCGGCTTGGTGGCCCCGACGATCGGAGCGGTGACGGTCGGCTGGCGCAGCACCCAGGCCAGCGCGATCTGGGCCGCCGGCAGCCCGTGCTCCCGCGCGACCTCCGCCACCCGGTCCAGGATGAGCCCGTCGTTCGCGGGATCGTAGAGGGCGTCGATGCGCGAGTCGGAGCCCGCCCTGGTCGTCGATTCCGACGCGCCCGCGCGGGCCAGGACGCCGCGCGCCAGCGGGCTCCAAGGGATCACGCCCACGCCCTGGTCCGCGCAGAGCGGGAGCATCTCCCGCTCCTCCTCGCGGTACAGCAGGTTGTAGTGGTTCTGCATGGACACGAACCTGGTCCACCCGTTGTCCTGCGCCACGTGCTGCGCCTTGGCGAACTGCCACGCCCACATGGTCGAGGCGCCGATGTAGCGGACCTTGCCCGACCTGACCACGTCGTGCAGCGCCTCCATGGTCTCCTCGATGGGCGTCTCGTCGTCCCACCGGTGGATCTGGTAAAGGTCCACATAGTCGGTGCCCAGCCGGCGCAGCGAGGCGTCGATCGAGTTGAGGATGTGCTTGCGCGACAGGCCCCGGTCGTTGACCCCCTTGCCCATCGGGAAATAGACCTTCGTGGCCAGCACATAGTCCTCGCGCCTGGGGAAGATCTTGCGCAGGATGTTCCCCGTCACGACCTCGCTCGCGCCGGCGCTGTAGACGTCGGCCGTGTCGAAGAACGTGACACCGCCGTCGGCGGCCCGGCGGACGAGCGGCTCGGCCTCGTCCTCGGGCAGCGCCCATTCCTGCCTGGCCGGATCGCCGTAGCTCATCATGCCCAGGCAGATGCGCGAGACCCGCAGGCCGGTGTCACCAAGTCGTCTGTAATCCATACCGGTAACCCTAGGACCACGTCGCACGGCGTAAGTCAGGCGGGGGCGGGCAGGGAGTGGTGCTCGATGTAGCCGGGAAGCTTTACAGAATCCACGTGGGAAAGACGGTTGGTTCGGTGCTCGCGACGCAGCGTATCGGGGGACGAGTGAATGGTTTGGAAAGCCAGCCGGTTCCCCGGCTGCGCTTACTCGGCATTGTTCCCGCGTCCCCCATGAACATGGCCTGGCTGGCCTTCACGGCCGGGCTCCTCGCCCTGACGGTGCCGGTGCAGTGGGGGTTGGCCGGTTCCGGATCCTCGCTGACGGCCTCGGTGACGTTGCTCGCCCTGCTGGCCGTCCACGCCCAGTTCGTGCTGGGGACTCTGGCGCGCGGGTCCGCGGCGTGGTGGCTGGTCGGCGTGCAGGCGTGGCTGACGTACCTGCCGCTGGCGCTGTTCGGCGCGGCGTGGACGCCGATGTGCGGGCTGCTGGCCGGCGCGCTGCTGCTGGTGGCCGAGCGGATCCGGTCGACGGCGCTGGTGGCGCTGGCCGTGTGCTGCGGGCCCGTCCTGCTCGCGGCTCCCCGCGAGGCGCTCACGGACCGGGGGTGGGCGCTGGCCGGCCCGGTGCTCGGCCTGATGGAGTTCGCCCTGGTGAGCCTGGCGGCGCGGGCGCAGCAACTGGCCGCCGCCAGGACCGACACCATCCGTACGACCGTGGCGCTGGAACGGCGCCGCTTCAGCAGGGACCTGCACGACCTGGTGGGCCACCGGCTCACCGCCCTGGTGCTGAAGACGCAGCTCATCGAGCGGCTGGTCGAGGAGGGCAACGACAAGGCGAAGCTGGAGGTGGGCGAGACGCTCGAACTGCTGCGCACCCTGGCCGGGGACGTGCGGGCCGTCGCCCACGGCGAGCGGCGCTCCTCGCTGGAAAGGGAGATGAGCTCGGCCCGCGCCCTGCTGGAGTCGGTCGGGGTGCGCTGCCAGATCCGGGTGAGCTGCCGGGAGCTGCCCGGGGACGTCGCCGACACGCTCACCCACGCCCTGCGCGAAGGCGTGACCAACGTGCTGCGTCACGCGGAGGCGCGGCACTGCGCCATCCAGTTGCTCGAAGGCGACCAACTGGTCCGGCTGTCGATCAAGAACGACGGCGTCCGCCCGGTACGCAGAGCGGGTGAGCCCGGCCAAGGGCTGATGAACCTCACCGAACGGGTGTCCGGACTGGGCGGCTGGCTGGAGATCACCGCGGTGCGCAGCGGCCAATTCACCTTTTCGGTTTATGTTCCTCAGATAAACAAACGTGTAAAACGCACAAATGCCTATGAGATAAGCACACCTTAGTAATGTTGTGTGTTACTAGACGCCTTCTTCGCGAGTTGTCATTCTCTAATTGACAACGCACGGGAGGTCGCGTCAGATGGACCAGTATGAGCTGTACTGCCTCGCGGACGGTCGTTTCTACGACACCCTCGAGCACAGCACCGCCGAGGACGCTGATTTCCCCATCGTGCGCCGGCCGGTTCCCGAAGGATGGCTGCACGAGGTGACCGAGACCTGGTGCTATTACGCGCCGGGCGGAGCGGCGCCCCTGCCTTCCCAGGGCTGGAAGATTCACGTGTCGGCCCGTGTGGACGACGCCGAACGGGCCGTGGAGACCGTCTGGGACTACTGCATGCCACGCGGGATCGCGTTCAAGTTCCTGCGCGGTGTCCCGGTCCACGTCATGCTCAACTCCAAGGCGGCCTCGCGGGCGTCGAGCGGCAAACTGATCACGATCTACCCCCGCGACGAGGGCCAGCTCGAACTCGTCCTCAAAGAGCTGGACGAACTGCTGCGCGACGTGCGCGGCCCGTACATCCTGAGCGACCTGCGCTACGGCGAGGGACCGCTGTTCGTCCGCTACGGCGGCTTCGCCGAGCGGCACTGCCTGTCCGGCGGCGGCGAGCGGGTGCTGGCCATCGAGGACGGCGGCGGGCAACTCGTGCCCGACGTGCGGGGCGCCACGTTCTCGGTGCCTGCCTGGGCGACGCTGCCCGAGTTCCTGGAACCCCATCTCGCCGCGCGCAACGCCGTGACCACGACCGGCCTGCCGTACGAGATCGAGAAGGTGCTGCACTTCTCCAACGGCGGCGGCGTCTACCTCGGCCGTGACCAGCGGACCGGCGACCGGGTCGTGCTGAAGGAGGCCAGGCCGCACGCCGGGCTCGACACGGCGGGACGCGACGCGGTGGCGCGGCTGACGCACGAGCGCGACATCCTGCGCCGCCTGGCCGGGCTGCCCGCGGCGCCGGACCTGCTCGGCTACTTCACCCTCGGCGAGCATCACTTCCTGGTGCAGGAGTTCGTCGACGGGACCACGCTGCAACGGCGCCTGGTGCACAGGTACCCCCTGACCCGGGCGACCTGTACCCCGGACGACCTCGCCGGCTACACGGACTGGGCCCTCGACACCCTGGACCGGGTGGAGCAGGCGCTCGGGTCGCTGCACGAGCGCGGCGTGGTCTTCGGCGACCTGCACCCCGACAACATCCTGCTGACCGAGAGCGGCCGCGTCGTGCTCATCGACTACGAGGTCGCCACGCTCGCCGAGGAGGGCGGTCGCGCCGCGCTGGCCCACCCCGCGTACGTGGCGCCGGCCGACCGGCAGGGCGTCGACGTCGACAGGTACGCGATGGCCTGCCTGCGGCTCGGGCTGTTCGCCCCGCAGTGCACCATCATGCTGCCGTTACACCGGGCCAAGGTCCGGCACCTGGGCGAGATCGTGGGCGACACGTTCACCCCCGAGATCGCGCCGGCCGTGTCCACGATCGCGGGCGACGAGCGCGACGACGGTGAGATGCGCGCCCTGCCGATGCCCGGGAGCGCCCCCTGGCCCGAACTGCGTGCCGCCATGTGGCGGGCCGTCCGGGCCGCCGCGACACCCGAACGCGACGACCGGCTCTTCCCCGGTGACGTGGCCCAGTTCCAGCCGGGCGGCGGCCTCAACCTCGCGTACGGCGCCGCCGGCGTCCTGTACGCCCTGGAGGCGACCGGAGCCGGACGCTTCCCCGAGTACGAGAACTGGCTGCTCTCCCGGGCCAAGCGTCCGGCGCCAGGCTCCGGCCTCGGCTTCTACGACGGCCTGCACGGCATCGCCCACGTACTCAACCTGCTCGGCCACCGGCAGGACGCGCTCGACGTGATCGAGATCAGCCTGCGCGAGAAGTGGGACCGCCTGGAATCGGCGCTCTTCTCCGGCCTGTCCGGCATCGGACTGAACCTCTTCCACCTGGACGAACCCGAACTCGAACAGAGCGCGCTCCGGGCCGTCGACATCTGCGCGGACCGGCTCGGCGGCGCCGACGACGTCCCCGAGCTCAGCGGCGGCACGAATCCACGGGCCGGGCTCATGTACGGCTCCTCGGGACCGGCCCTGCTGTTCCTGCACGCCTACGAACGCACCGGTGACACGGCGCTGCTCGACCTGGCTGCCGTCGCGCTCCGGCAGGACCTGCGCCGCTGCCGCGCGGCCGAGGACGGCTCGCTCCAGGTGAACCAGGGGTGGCGGCTGCTGCCGTACCTGGACGAGGGGTCCGTCGGGATCGGCCTGGTGCTCGCCCGCTACCTGGCGCACCGGGAAGACGAGACGTTCGCGGCCGCACTACGAGATCTGCGGCTGGTCGCGCGTTCCGGGTTCTTCGTCCAGCCGGGGCTGTTCACCGGGCGCGCGGGCATCGTCGCCGCCCTCGGGTGCGGGCTTGGCGGGCCGGCCGACGCCCAGGTCAAGGGCATGCGCTGGCACGCGTTGCCGTACGGCGGCGGTCTGGCCTTCCCCGGCGACCAACTGCTGCGCTTCTCCATGGATTTCGCGACCGGAACGGCAGGCGTCCTGTTCGCCCTCGGCACAGTGATGGGCGAACAGCCGCGACGCCTGCCCTTCCTTGAGGCCGCCGCCGAACGGCGGCCTGACTCCCACCAGTCCCGGAAGGAGGTGTAGAACATGGTACTTCTCGACCTGCAGGGTCTCGAGACCCCGGCCAGCAGCGACGTCGCCAGCGGCGGCAGCACTCTGACCGCTCTGACGTGTCAGTCAGGCCACCCGAGCAACCTCAGTGTCGCACTTTGTCACTGATAAAAGGCGCCGATCCCCGCGCCGCTCATCGCGGCGCGGGGATCGCTCTCTTTTTATTCGTCGGTGTCTTTTTGTGGAGGGAGACCGTCGTGCGGGCCGGAGACCGGCTGGTAATGGACGCGGTACGCAAAAGCGGCCCGTGGCCCGTCGTTCTGGCGGTCACGGCGATCGCGGGAGCGGCCGGAGAACTGGCACTGCCCTACGCGGCCGGCCGGACCGTCGACGGCTTCGTCTCCGCCCGGCCCGAGACCACTTCCTGGCTGACGGCCTGTGCGGTGATCGTCGTCGGGATCATCCTCTGCGAGAGCGCCGGGGTCTGGGCGCGCGGCGCGAGCAGCGCGTACGCGGCCGCCCGGCTGCGTCTGTCGGTCCTGCGCCACGTGCTGGGCGTCGGTCCGGCCGCGATCCGCCGCTTCCCCGAAGGCGAGCTGGTCACCCGGGCCGGCCTGAACGCCGAGGAGGCCGGCCGGGCCCCCGAGTCCGTGACCGGCGCGCTGGCGCTGCTCGTCCCCACAGTGGGCGCGCTGGTGGCACTCACGCTCATCGACCCCGCGCTGACCGCGACGCTGGTCGCCGGGATCGCGCTCATCCTGCTCGTCCTGCGGGCCTTCCTGCGTGCCACGACCACGATCGCGGGCGGCTACCAGGAGGTTCAGGGCGAGATCGCCGCCCGGCTGGTGGACGCGCTCGGCGGCGCCCGTACGATCGCCGCCGCCGGGACCGCCGACCGCGAGACGCGCCGGGTCCTGGGACCTCTGGACCGGTTACGGGCTCACGGCATGGAGCTGTGGCGGGCGAACGCCTCCGCCGGCATCCAGGCGGGCCTCATCGTGCCGCTGGTGGAGGTGGCCGTACTCGCCGTGGGCGGGCTCCGGCTGGCCGCGGGCGACCTCACGATCGGCGAACTGTACGCGGCGGCGAGGTACGCGGTGCTGGGCGCGGCGCTGAGCACCGCGCTCGGCCACATCGGCGGCCTGGCCCGGGCACGCGCGGCAGCCGGCCGCGTCGCCGAACTCCTCGCCCTGCCCCCCACCCGATACGGCACCCGCCACCTCCCGGCCTCCCACGCGACCCCGGCCCCTCACACGGCTTCGGCCTCTCACGCAGCTTCGGTCCCCCAGGCGGCTTCGACCCTTCACGCGGCTTCGACCCCCCATGCAGCGGCCCCCCATGCAGCGCCGGGCGCCGACGCGCGGCCCGGCGGGCGCGGCGTGGTGGAGCTTCGGGCGGTCACGGCGGCCGGTCTGGCCGTGGACGAGCTGGTGCTCGCCGGGGGCTCCGTCACCGCCGTGGTGGGGCGTTCCGGTTCCGGCAAGTCGCTGCTCGCCGCCCTCGTGGCGCGGCTGGCCGACCCCGCCGGGGGAACGGTGCTGCTGGACGGCGTACCGCTGCCTGAGCTGGACCGCGCCGAGCTGCGGCGGGCCATCGGGTACGCCTTCGAACGGCCGGTCCTGGTCGGCGACACGGTCGGCGAGGCCATCGGACTCGGTACGGACGACCACGGGACCGTGCCCGCGGCGGCGACGGCGGCGTGCGCGGACGGGTTCATCCGCCGCCTGCCCGACGGATACGCGACCCCCATGGCGGACACCCCGCTCTCGGGCGGCGAACGGCAGCGGATCGGCCTGGCCAGGGCGTTCGCGCAAGGAGAACGCCTCCTGGTGCTCGACGACGCCACCTCCAGCCTCGACACCGTCACCGAACGCCAGGTCGGCAACGCCCTCACCGCCGAGTCCCGGGGACGTACCCGGCTCATCGTGGCCCACCGGCTGACCACGGCGTCCCGCGCCGACCGGGTCGTCTGGCTGGAGGACGGCACGGTGCTCGGCCACGCGCCGCATCACGAACTGTGGCGGGACCCGCGCTACCGGGCCGTGTTCCAGGGAGACGTCTCATGAGGCCGCTGCTGTGGCGGGCGCTGCGGCGCCGGCCGTACGCGCTGGTGCGCATCTGTCTGTGGTCGGTGCTGGAGGCGGGGCCGGCGTTCCTCATCGGGCACGCTGTCGCCCGCGCCATCGAGGACGGCTTCGCGGTGGCCCGCCCCTCCGTGGGGCTGGCCTGGCTGGCGGCGCTCGGCTGCACGTGGCTGGTCGCCGCGGTCGCCGCCCGGCAGGTCATCCTCGCCGTGGCGGCGGTCGCCGAGCCGTTCCGGGACGATCTGCTCGCTCACGTCGTCGGTGGGGCCATGCGCCGCGCCGCACACTCGATGTCCGCCCGCCCGGACACCGCCGCCGTCACCCGGGCCGGGCTCCAGGTCGAGCTGGCCAGGGACGCGTTCGCGGCGGTGGTCACCACCGTGCGCGGGTTCGCGTTCACCGTGGTGAGCGTGGTGCTGGGGCTGCTCACGCTGGCTCCGGCCGCGGCGCTGCTGGTGTTGCCGCCGTTCGCCGCCGGGCTGGGGCTGTTCCTGGTGTCGCTGCCCGCCCTGGCGCGGCGGCAGCGGGCGTTCCTGATGGCCGACGAACGGCTCGCCGAGTCGATGACGGGGATGGCCGGCGGGCTGCGCGACATCGTGGCCTGCGGCGCCGAGGACCGCGTGGGCGCCGCGCTGGCCGACCGGGTCGAGGCACAGGCGTCGGCGGCGCGCGGCCTGGCCCGCCTGACCGCCGCGCGCACGATCGCGCTCGCCGTCGGCGCCTGGCTGCCCGTGGTGCTGGTCCTGGGCGGCACGCCCTGGCTGCTCAGCGGCGGCGCCGGCGCCGGGGTCGTGGTGGGTGCCCTGGCCTACGTCACGCAATCCCTGGCCCCCGCCCTGAACGGCCTCGTCCAGGGCCTCGGCGTCAGCGGCGTCAGCCTGGTGGCCACCCTCCGCCGCATCGCCACCTCCGGACCCCTGGTCCCGTCCGTGGCCCCCTCAGGGGGCGCAGGGCGCTCGCCTGAGGTCCAGGTCCGGGCGGCGGGAGCGAGGCAGGCGCCCGCAGCCCCCATGGCGGGTCCGGGGCAGGCGTCTGCGGGCCTTCTGGAAGCAGCCCCCTCGGCAGGCGTGGAGCGCTTGCCTGAGGTCCAGACCCGGACGGTGGGAGCGGGGTGGTCGTCGATGGGTGGTGTGCGGTTGAGGGGGGTTACGTTCGCCTATGGGCCGCACTCCGAGGCGGTGATCGATGGTCTCGATCTTGACATCCCCGAGGGTGATCATCTGGCGGTGGTCGGCCCGAGTGGTGCCGGTAAGTCCACCCTGGCAGCTCTGATCAGCGGCCTGCTCCAGCCGGACGCCGGTGACGTCCGGATCGGCGGGGTCCCCGCCGCCGACGTGTCTCCCGCCGCGCGGGTGCTGATCCCTCAGGAGGCGTACGTCTTCCGCGGTTCGCTGCACGAGAACCTCACCTACCTGAGCGACGCGCCACCCCGCCAGGTCGAGGCCGCCATCACCGCGCTCGGCGCCACCGGCCTGACGGCGGGCCCGGCAGAGCTCGATCCCGGCGCCCTGTCCGCCGGGCAGCGGCAGCTGATCGCCCTCGTGCGGGCCTACCTCGCCCCGGCGAGCCTGGTCATCCTGGACGAGGCCACCTGTCATCTCGACCCCGCGGCCGAGGCGCGGGTGGAGGCCGCGTTCGCGCGGCGGGGTGGCACGCTGATCGTCGTCGCCCACCGACTCACCTCGGCCACGCGCGCCCGCCGCATCCTGCTCATGGACGCCGGCCAGGCCGTGGTCGGCACGCACGACGAGCTCGTCCGTAGCTCACCCACGTACGCCGACCTGTCCGGCCATTGGCAACCGGAGCCCGTGTCATGAAATATCCGGACGCAGCACGCCTGTCGTTCGTCGAGGACCTCCACGGCCACCTCGTCACCGACCCCTACCGGTGGCTGGAGGACGCCGCCGATCCCGCCACCCGTACCTGGCTGGCCGAACAGGACCGGCTCTGGCAGCACCACGCCACCCGCCTCCCCCTCCGCGAACACTTCCAGAAGCGCCTGACCGAGCTCAGCGTCACCGGCATGAGCACCCCGCCGGTGTGGCGCGGCGACCGGCGCTTCCACCTGTCCCAGTCCGCGGGGCAGGAGCACCCGGTGCTGTACTGCGACGACCGGCCCCTGCTCGATCCCATGGAGCTCGACGCCACCGGACTCACCACGCTGGACGACTGGCAGCCCGACTGGGAGGGGCGTCTGCTGGCGTACCAGCTGTCGAGGAGCGGGGACGAGCGGGCGGACCTGTACGTCATGGACGTCGCCACCCGCGAGATCGTCGACGGCCCGATCGGCGGCTGCCGCTACTCGCCGGTCGCCTGGCTGCCCGGTGGCGGGGAGTTCTTCTACGTCCGCTTCCACCAGGGCGTACACCTGCGCAGGCCCGGCGGCGACGTCCAGGTCTTCACCCGCGGAGCGGTCTCGTACGGCCTGCAGATCAGCGCCGACGGGCGCTGGCTGGTGATCTCGGCGGGCACCCCCGCCCGGAACGACCTCTACCTCGCCGACCTCTCCGCAGGCCCGCCCGAGCACCTCGAGCAGAAGGTGATCCAGGAAGGAGTGGCGGCGCGCAGCGCGGCGGCGGTGGGCCCGGACGACCGCCTGTACATCGTCACCGACCACGAGGCACCCCGGCGCCGGCTCTGCGTCGCCGACCCGGCCACGCCCGCCGCGTGGGAGGAGCTCGTGCCCGAGGATCCCGCGGCCGTGCTCGGGGCGTTCACGCTGCTCGACGGGGGCCGGCTCCTCGTCGCCAGGACCCGCCACGCCGTCGGTGAGATCGCGCTGCACGACGCCGCCACCGGCGAACGCCTGGGCACGGTCCCGCTGCCCGGCAGCGGCTCCATCGCCTCGCTGACCTCCCGCCCCGGCGGCGGCCACGAGGCGTGGTTCGCCTACACGGACGCGGCCACCCCGGTGGAGGTCTGGCGCTACGACGCCCGCGAGGGAACGACCACCCTCTGGTCATCGACCGCCGACGAGGCGCCGGCCGTGAGCGGTGTGGTGCGGAAGGGGTCTCGGGTGGAGAGTCACCAGCTCGAGTACGACTCCACCGACGGGACCCGGGTCCGCATGGTGGTCGTCGCGCGCCCGCACTCCGGCGGCCCCCGGCCCACGATCCTGACCGGTTACGGCGGATTCGGGATGTCGCTCACCCCCGGGTACGCGGCCGACTCCCTCGCCTGGGTCGAGTCCGGCGGCGTGCTGGCCGTCGCCAACCTGCGTGGCGGCGGGGAGGAAGGCGAGGCGTGGCACCGCGACGGCATGCTGGACCGCAAGCAGAACGTCTTCCAGGACTTCATCGCCGCCGCCGAGAAGCTGATCGACGACGGATGGACGACGCCCGACCGGCTCGCCGTCTGGGGCGAGTCGAACGGCGGGCTGCTCGTGGGAGCCGCCATGACGCAGCGGCCCGGGCTGTTCGCCGCCGTCGTGTGCTCCGCGGGGCTGCTGGACATGGTGCGGTACGAGAGGTCCGGGCTCGGGGCGACCTGGGCCGGTGAGTACGGCTCCGCGGACCATCCCGGGGAGCTGGGCTGGCTGCTCGGCTACTCGCCCTATCACCACGTCGGCCAGGGGGTCGACTACCCGGCGACGCTGTTCACCGTCTCCGGCGCCGACTCCCGGGTGGATCCGATGCACGCCCGCAAGATGTGCGCGGCCCTGCAGTGGGCGACGGCGGGAGAACGGCCGATCCTGCTGCGCCACGAGCGCGACGTCGGCCACGGCGCGAGAGCGGTCAGCAGGTCGATCAGCCTGGCCGCCGACGTGCTCGCCTTCGCCGCCGCCCACACAGGCCTGAAACCAACGCCATAAGCATTAGATCCAGCCGGACTCGCGGGCGATGCGGATCGCGTCGATCCGACTGCGCGCCCCCAGCTTCGCCGTACTGCGGTAGAGGTAGTTTCGGACCGTTCCTTCCGCGAGGAACAGCGAGGCGGCGATCTCGGACACCGTGGCCCCCTCGGCCGCGGCACCGATCACGTCCAGCTCGCGCTCCGTCAGCGGCGCCTCCGGCGGGCTCATCGCGGCGATCGCCAGCTCGGAGTCGATGACCCGCTCCCCGTCGGCCACCCTCCTGATGGCGTCGGCGAGCTGACCGGGCGGCGCGTCCTTGGCCATGAACCCCCGCACGTGCACGTCCAGGGCCCGCTTCAGCAGCCCGGGAGTGCCGACGCCGGTGAGGATGAGCACGCCGCACTCCGGCAGGTTGTCGTGCAGCTCGCCGGCGGCCTCCAGCCCGTCCTTGCCGGGTAGCGCGATGTCGAGCACCGCCACGTCGGGCCGGACCGTCTTGGCGGTGCGGAGGATGTGATCACCCCGGTCGACCTCCGCGACGATCTCGATATCCTCCTCATAGGCCAGCAATGCCACGATCGCTCCTCGCACCAGATGCATGTCTTCAGCGAGCAAGGTTCGGATCACTGTTGTCCTCACGGTCAGCCAGCAAGCCTGTGAGTCCCAAGTCTGACCTATCCGGCACCGGCTGCAAAGCGGCCGGCGACGTACCAAGCGGCCGGTCGGACACCTACAGGGGAAAGCGGGGCGTGATCATCGTCACGCCGGGCACGCTGCCGATCGAGGCCAGGGCCTTGCCCGCGTCGGCGAGCCCGATGGTCCTGGTGATGAGCTGGTCGGGGTGCAGGATCCCGGCCCTGATCATCTCCATCATCGGCGCGTAGGCGTGCGCGGCCATGCCGTGGCTGCCGAGCAGCCGCAACTCGTACCCGATCACCCGGTCCATCGGCACCGGCGTCGCCCCGCCGGGCAGCAGCCCGACCTGCACGTGCCGGCCGCGGCGGCGCAGGCTCTCGACGGAGGCCACGCAGGTCTGGGCGCTGCCCAGCGCGTCGAGCGACAGGTGCGCCCCGCCCCTGGTCAGCTCCCTGACCTGGGCGCCCGCGTCTCCGGCCGAGCCGTCGACGAAGTGCGTGGCGCCCGCCTGCTCGGCGAGTTGGAGCGCGTCGGTGCTGATGTCGACGGCCACCACGCGCGCTCCGGCCGCGGTGGCGATCATGATGGCGGACAGGCCGACGCCGCCGCAGCCGTGTACGGCCACCCATTCGCCCGGACGCACCGCGCCCACCTGCGCGATGGCGCGGAAGGCGGTGGCGAAGCGGCAGCCGAGACCGGCCGCGGTCACGTAGGCCATCTCCTCGGGGACCGGGATCAGGTTCACGTCGGCGTGGTCGATCGCCACGTATTCGGCGTAGGAGCCCCAGTGGGTGAAGCCGGGCTGGGTCTGCCGCTCGCATACCTGCTGCTCGCCGGCCGCGCAGGCGCTACAGGATCCGCAGGCGCAGACGAACGGGACGGTGATCCTGGCGCCGGGCAGCCAGTCGCGCACGTCGGCGCCGACCGCCTCCACGACGCCCGCGAGCTCGTGCCCGGGTACGTGGGGCAGGACGCGGATGTCGGGGTCGTGGCCCTGCCAGCCGTGCCAGTCGCTGCGGCACAGGCCCGTCGCCTCGACCCTGATCACCGCCCCGTGCGGCGCCGGCGACGGGTCGGGCAGCTCGCGCAGGTCGAGTTCCCCACCGAACAGGTCAAACGCAACGGCTCGCATCTCATGAGCTTAGGGTCAACTGCCGCAACTCGCGCAAGGCCTGGTGGGCGGCGGAACCGGGTTCGGTCGTGTAGAGGATGAGCCGCAGGTCCTCGCGCTCGGGGATGGACAGGACCTGGCAGGTCGTCTCGATGACGCCGACCGCGGGATGGGAGATGCGCTTGCGATGTTCCCTGCGGATCTGCACCTCGTGCCTGGCCCACAGTTCGGCGAACTCGGGGCTCAGCGCCAGCATCTCGGCGACCAACGCCTGGATGCCCGGGTCGTCCGGGTAGCGGCCCGCCGCGGCGCGCAGGTCGGCCACGGAGCCGCGGGCGAAGCGGCCCCTCTCCTCGTCGATGATGCGCTCGGCGATGTCGGGGTCGCGGAACAGCCAGCGGATGACGTTGAGGTCGTCGCGCGAGCGCGAGTCGAGGTCGCCCAGGAGCAGGCCCGCGAGCGGGTTCCAGACCAGGATGTCGTACTTGACGTCGACCACGTAGGCGGGCAGCTCCTCCAGGAAGGCGATCAGGTGCCGGACGCCGGCGGGCACGTCGCCTCTCATCCGCGGCGTCTCCAGCGCCTGGCCCGCCAGGTTGAACAGGTGAACGCGCTCGTCCTGGCCGAGCATGAGCGCCCTGGCCAGCGCGTTCAGCACCTGACGCGACGGGTGCGGGCCGCGGCCCTGCTCCAGCCGGATGTAGTAGTCGATCGACATGCCCGCGAGCTGCGCGACCTCCTGCCTGCGCAGGCCCGGCGTGCGGCGCTGACCGCCACTCGGCAGCGCGACGTCCTGCGGCGTGACGCGGGCGCGCCTGCTCCGGAGGAATTCGGCGAGTTCGGTGCGGTTCATACGTCCATCTTCCGTCAGGTTCCCGCCTGCTCGGGGAGCCGTGGGTGGTACCGCCGATCCCAGGTTAGGGAGGTCTCTCACGCTCCGGCCCGGCCCGCGTGAGGGTTGAGGCATGACGACAACAGCCCTCATCACAGGTGCCAACAAGGGAATCGGCTTCGAGATCGCGCGGCTGCTCGGTGAGCGCGGCGTCACCGCCATCGTGGGGGCGCGCGACGAAGAGCGTGGCAAGGCGGCGGCCCAAAAGCTCGGCCAGCCGTACGTGCGGATCGACGTGACCGACGCCGACAGCGTGCAGGCCGCGGCCAAGTGGATCGAGCAGGAGTACGGCAAGCTCGACATCCTGGTCAACAACGCGGGGATCGTGATCTGGCAGGAGGACGGGCGGCCCAGCGCCACCGGGGCGGAGACGCTCAGGGAGGTGTACGAGACCAACGTGTTCGGTGTGGTCACCGTGACCAACGCGATGCTGCCCCTGCTGCGCCGGGCCGAGGCGGCCAGGATCGTGAACATGTCGAGCGAGCTCGGCTCCCTGTCCATGGCGATGGACCCGGACGGGCCCATGTGGCCGCACAACTACATGCCCTACAACTCCTCCAAGAGCGCGCTCAACATGGTCACCGTGTCCTACGCCAAGGAGCTCTGGGACACGCCCATCAAGGTGAACGCCGCCAACCCCGGCTACTGCGCCACCGACCTCAACGGCCACTCCGGCCACCGTACGGCCGAGCAGGGCGCGGCCATCGCCGTCCAGTTGGCCACCCTCGACGCCGACGGCCCGACCGGCGCCTACCTCGACGATGCGGGTCCGCTCAGCTGGTGAGGTGTGGACGGGATGTCTCCGGACAGTAGGGAGGCATGGGACAAGATCTGGACAAAGAGCGATTCTCCGAGGCGGAGTACACCCGCTTCGGGGAACGTCTCCATGAGCAGCTCGCCGTGCTGCGCGAGCTGCTCGATAGACCGGGCTTCGGTGAGGGGCCGACGACGATCGGCGCGGAGCTGGAGCTGTTCCTCGTCGACGAGGCGGGCCGCCCGCTGCCGCGCAACGCGGAGACGCGCGACGCGCTCGGCGACCCCCGCGTGGTGCTGGAGCTCGGCCGCTTCAACCTGGAGGTCAACCTGACCCCGCTGCCGCTGGAGGGGCGCCCGTTCGAGCGGCTGGCGGCGGAGGTGCAGGAGACCCTGACCAGCGTGGACCGGGCGGTCGAGGGCGGCGGGGCGGTACCCATCGGCATCCTGCCCACGCTGAGCCCCGACGACTTCACCAAAGAGGCCATCAGCGACCAGAACCGCTACCGGGCGATGAGCCGGGGGCTCCGGCGGCTGCGGCTGGAGCCGTTCGTGGTCAAGATCGACGACCTGGAGCTGGCGGTCGAGGACGTCATCCTGGAGAGCGCCAACACCTCGTGGCAGGTGCACATCCGCACGCCGCCGGACCGGTTCGCCCGGCTGTTCAACGCGGCGCAGCTGGCCACCGGGCCCGTGTTGGCGGCCTGCGGCAACTCGCCGTTCTTCCTCGGCCGGGAGCTGCGGGAGGAGACCAGGATCGCGTTGATGGAGGAGGCGGCCGACGACCGGGACGTGGAACGGCGCTATCGGAAGGACGGCCGGGTCACCTTCGGGTCGGACTGGGTGCGCGAGGGGGCCTATGAGCTGTTCGAGCGGTACGTACGGGACTACGACCCGGTCCTGCCCGAGCTGACGGACAACACCGACCCGCTCGACGTGCCCGAGCTGCGGCTGCACCAGGGCACGGTCTGGCACTGGAACCGGCCCGTCTACGACCCGTCCGGCGGCGGCCACCTGCGGATCGAGATGCGCGCCCTGCCGGCCGGTCCGTCGTCCGCGGACATGGCGGCCAACACGGCGTTCCTCATCGGGTTGACGCTGGCGCAGTCGGAGCGGGATCTCACCGAATACCGGTTCGCCGAGGCGTACCAGAACTTCTACCGCGCCGCCATGCACGGGCTCGACGCCAAGCTGTCCTGGCCGGGCAGGGACGGCGAGTTCGCGGCCGCCGACCTGGTGCTCGACCTGCTGCCCGAGGCCAGGGAGGGGCTGCTCGCGGCCGGGGTGACGCCGTCCGACGCCGACAACGCGCTCGACATCATCCGGCAGCGAACCCGGCTGCGCCGTACCGGATCGGTCTGGCAACGTGAAACGCTGGCCACGTTCGGTGGAGATAGGGAGCAACTCGTACGGCGCTACCGCGAGCTCGCCCTATCGGGGCAACCCGTGCATACCTGGAGTTAGCCGAACTTTCTCGCCCCCCTGTCCGTCGAACACACCACGTGTTGGACGGAGAAGCGAGGAAGGCATGGCTGCAGCGGGGATGGTTCCGATCGACAAGACGCCCTTCACCTTGCGCAGGGCGACGGGCACCTTAGCCGAGGGGGCGGCCAAACTGGCCAGCGGCATCGGCGCCGTCTCCGTGGAGGCGGTGCTGGCCCAGGCCAACAGGACCGGGGTGCACAAGGGGGCGTCGGGGGCGCTGGGCTCGATGAACCCCAAGCCGGTCGACTGGTACGCCTTCGACGCCAAGGACCAGGACACGACCGACTGGTATCCGCAGGGCCTGACCTGCGGCGAGGACTCCGGCTCGGCAGGGGTGCCGGTGTTCGTGGCCACCTGGTACTTCAAGCCGTCGCCACCCGTGGTCGAACGCGGGATCAGGGTGAGCTTCCTCAGCCCGCGGACGCTCAAGTACCAGCACGCGCTGCTCGTCGAGGCCAAGCCGGACGGGTCCTACGGAGCGATCGACATCCACGCGGGCGGCGTGGCCTGGCACGGCGACCTGCTCTACGTGGCCGACACCTCCAAGGGGCTGCGGGTCTTCGACCTCAAGCACCTGCTCGACCTGCGCACCGCCCAGAACGATCTGGGAGATCCGGCGCGGATCGGCCGCCAGGGCGGCAAATACCACGCGTTCGGCTACCGCTACGTCATCCCGCAGAGCGACTCGTGGCGCGTCGTCACCAGCGGCCCCACCTTCTCGTTCGTCTCCATCGACCGCGGCACCACCCCGCACACCCTCATCTCCGGCGAATACCGGGAGAACGACCCCAACGGCCGGGTCGCCAGATGGGACCTGGAGCTCGGCGACGGGGCGCCCAAGGACGCCTACGTCATGGGCCTGCCGAAGATCCAGGGCGCGGTCTCGGCCGGCGACAAGTGGTACCTGAGCCAGGCGGCCGACGGCAACACCAACGGCAAGCTGCACGTCAGCACCCCGGGAAAGCTCGTCACCCGGCCCTATCCCATCGGGCCGGAGGACCTGACCATCCAGGGCGGCAGGCTGTGGAGCGTCACCGAGTTCAGGAACAAGCGGATCATCTTCGCCGTCAGTCTGTGAGGTGCTGGTAGAGCAGCTCGCGGTAGCGGCGGTCGAAGTCGTCGTACCGGGCGCGGAGCCGGCCCCCCGGCCAGTCGCCGGGCAGCAGCTCCTCGGGCAGCAGCGGGTCGGCCAGCAGATGGCGCACCACCGCCGCCGACAGCAGGAACCCCTCTCTCAGGTCCCCGGCCCGGTCGAGCGCGCTCTCCAGCCGGCGCGCCTCGGCCGCCCAGCCGCCGAGGTCCCACAGCAGAGGCGTGGGGTCGTCGTGCGGGCGGCCGTCGATCAGCGTGCACTGCGCGGTGACGCTCTCCGGCCACTCCCGCAGCAGGTTGGCCGGGCGCAGCCAGGTGCCCTCGCGCAGCTCGGCCAGGCGCAACGCGGTCATCGTGTGCCGGAACGCGGCCCGGTCGGCGGGGGCGCGGCGCTCGGTGGTGACGATGGCGATCTCCCAGGTGCCGCCCCACGGCCTGGTGTGCGGGTCGCGGCTCTCGTCCTGCCTGCCTTGGCGCTCGATGAGGCGATGGGACAGCGTGTACCGGCCGCGGGACTGGACCAGGTCACCCGCCGCCACCATGCGCGACAGCGCCACCCGCACGGTGCCCTCGGCGATGCCGAACAGCGCGCCGATGCGCACCAGATGGCGGGCGGCCAGCTGCGGCGGATGGCTGCCGAGCAGCGCGCTCAGCACGGCCGACCGGGCACTGAGGTTGTTACGCTCTTCCATCGCGTGTCGAGTATATGTAATGTCCGAAGTATGGGGCGCTATCTCATCGAATCGTTCGACAGCAGCGACCGTTACGCGACCGAGCGCTATCAGGGCGCGGCGGGGCGTAACTGGTGGAGCTGCGATCCGACGCTGCAACTGCTCATGCGGCGCCACCTGGGCGACGGCTTCGCCTGGGCCACGCCGTACCTGGAGAAGCTGGGCGCGCTGATGGGCGGCACGGTGGCCGAATGCGCGGAGGCGACCGACCGCAACCCGCCGCGGCTGGAGAAGTACGACAAGTGGGGCAGAGACGTCAGCCAGGTCGTCATGCCGCCCTCCTTCCACACGGCCCGGAACGCACTCATGGCGAACAACTTCACCTCC
This sequence comes from Nonomuraea sp. NPDC049141, assembly GCF_040648415.1. Taxonomy (NCBI): domain Bacteria; kingdom Bacillati; phylum Actinomycetota; class Actinomycetes; order Streptosporangiales; family Streptosporangiaceae; genus Nonomuraea; species Nonomuraea sp. NPDC049141. Next base: position 96,038 of record NZ_JBEZDR010000001.1, on the reverse strand, counting down.
CCGGCCTTCGCCGACGAAGCCCGGGCGAACGGCGCGAACCCCGCTGCCCTCGCCGCGGCCTGGACGTACCTGCTCGACCAGGCCGACATCGGGATGGGCTGCGCGCTCGGCACCGGCGGTGACATGGTGGTCTCGCTGGCCGAGCGGCACGCGCCCGACGACGTGCGGGAACGGGTGCGGGCGATCTTCGCCGACGGGTTCTACTCCGGCGAGGCCGCGCAGATGTTCACCGAGCGGACCGGCGGTTCCGACCTGGCCGCGCTGGAGGCGACGGCCGTGCCCGACGGCGACTCCTGGGTGGTGTCCGGGTTCAAGTGGTTCGCCTCGAACGCCAACGGTTCCGCCTTCGTGGTGCTCGCCCGGCTCCCCGACGGCGCCGTCGCGCCGTTCCTGGTCCTGTGGGAGCGCCGGGACGGCTCACGCAACGGGGTGCGGATCAGGCGGCTGAAGGACAAGCTGGGCACCCGTTCTGTCGCGTCGGCCGAGGTGGAGTTCGCGGACGCGGAGGCGTTCCTGCTGGCCGGGAGCGGCTCCGGCTCGGGGCTCGGCACGATGATGAAGCTGACCAACGCCTCCCGGCTCGGCGTGGCGATGATGGGGGCCGGCGTGGCCAGGCGCGCGCTGGTCGAGTCGCTCTGCTACGCCAGGGCCCGCGAGGCGTTCGGCCGGCCGCTCATCGAGCAGCCGCTGATGCGCCGCAAGCTGGCCGAGCTCATCGTCGAGGTCGAGGCGGTCCAGGCACTCGTCTTCGACGGCCTCGTCGGCCCGCGCCTGCGCCTCGCGCCCGCGCTGATCAAGCTACGGGCGGCCCGGCTCGGCGTCACGGCGGCCAGCGACGCGATCGAGGTGCACGGCGGCAACGGCTACATCGAGCAGTGGCCGGTGGCCAGGCTGCTCCGCGACGCCCAGGTCAACCCGATCTGGGAGGGTGGCGACAACATCCTCTGCCTCGACGTACGGCGGGCCATGGTGCGCGAGCGGGCCCATGAGCCGTTCCTTGACCGGTTGGCGGCCGCTGTCGATCACGGCCCGGCGGGCGATTCCGCGACCGTGGATCTGGTTCGCGGCGGGATCGATGATCTGCGGAAGGCGATCACCGCTTGGTCTTCCCTGGATGCTCCGGTGGCCGAGGCGCGGCTCTATCCGCTGGCCCAGCTCATGGCCGATGTATACGCGGCGGCTGTGCTGCTGGAGCAGGCGGGGTGGGAGGAACGGGCCGGCTTCGGCGACCGGAAGGCTCTGGTGGCTCGGCAGTACGTCGAAACGCACCTTGTTGACAAGGGTCCGCTGCGCGGCATCGACCGGCCGACGGAGGATCTGGAGCGCTTCGACGATCTTCTTTCGGGGACGTTCATGGGCTGAGATCGGGTCGTCAAATAGCCTTCTTGCGGTGCGCCACATCCAGCGTAGGACCATCGGCGGGGTTGTGCTGCTGGCCGGGATCGCGGCCGTCGTCTCGTTCCGTCACATGCATGAATTGTGCTTGCGTCATGGTGAAGATCATTTCGCGGCGGTGCTCATCCCGCTCGCGGTGGATGGCGCCATCGTCGTCGCTTCGATGTCCATCCTGCTGGCCAACCGGTACGGTTCCCGCGGTGGCGTACTGGCCTGGAGCCTTCTCGTGGTCGCCAGCCTGGCCAGCCTGGGTGCGAACATCGCGGTGGCCGAGCCCAGCGTGATCGGCCGGATCATCGCTGCCTGGCCGAGTGTCGCTCTGATCGGCAGTTATGAGCTGTTGATGTCCCAAGTCCGTCGGTTGTCAGCGACCTCGAGCCGTGTACAGGACCGCGAGGAGACGCTGTCGGCCGGAGGATCGGACGTCTCCGAGGCCGGAGACGAGGTCTGTGGTGATCTGGCCCTGCCTGTGTACCGAGCTGGGCGCCCTGACCTCGAGATCGTGAGTCTTCATCGCTCTGCTTGGCGCTGGGCGCAGGAGAACCGACGTCCGGATGGAGCTCTTCCGTCTGGGAGGGTCATCGCTACGCAGTTCTCGCGTAGTCCTCGTTGGGGACGCTGGATCAAGAACGCTGGTTTGGCAGGGGACCTGGGCTGAGGTTGCGTCGATCATGGGCTGTGCCAGCGGATCCGGCTCACCCCCCACAGGCGTGGGGAACGGTGCTCCAGCAGCGCGATGCGCGCCTCCAACGTCGGCTCACCCTCACGTGGGGGTGAACCGGCGTACTGCCTCAGCTGATCTTCGGCCGCTCCGTGCTCCCCACGCCCGTGGGGTGAACCATCAAGCACGGGGTGCGGAAGGATGGAGCTGTGGTCAGCCGTGACCCGTCCGGTGCCGAGCAGTCGATCACCGTGAACCGCATCGTGGCCGCGACGGGCTACCGCCCCGACCACTCCATCGCCTCCGAGCTGCGCCTGGACACCGACCCGATCCTCGGATCGACCCGGCAGCTGGCCCCGCTGATCGAGCCCAATCAGCACTCCTGCGGCACCGTACCGGCGCACGGCGTCGACGAACTGTCCCACCCTGAGCCCGGCTACTACGCCGTCGGCGTCAAGAGCTACGGCCGCGCCCCGACCTTCCTGATGGCCACCGGCTACGAGCAGGTCCGCTTGGTTGTCGCGGCCGTCGCGGGCGACTGGGAGGCGGCCCACGACGTGCAGCTCGACCTGCCGGCGACCGGCGTGTGCTCGTCCAATCTGGCCGAAGCGCAGGAGCAGCGTGTCGGCCTGGCCACTGGAATCAGCGGAGGCCTGCTGGCCACCCCGCTGCCGCCGGCCACTGTCGGCGCCTCCGACGGTGGCGGCTGCTGCGGCTGAAAGCAGGGATCGATATGTCGGACGGATACCCCACCGCCGCCCAGAAGGAAGCTTTGCGCCTCATCTGCGACCACGGCCGGTTGCACACAGAAGAGCTGGGCCGCCGGTTGGTCAGCGCCCGGCGATCCAGCACCAACCCGGGATTCGCGCCGACCATCGCTCGCATGGCCGGCACTCTGGCCTGGCGGCTGCAGGCGCAGGGCTTCATCGCCGACGTCGGGGATGAGTGGACGACGACCGCGGACGGTCGCCGCCTGATCTCGTGCTCCACCGAGCCGGAGTGAGCTCCACCACCGACACCGCCGCCCCGCAGATCAGGGGCGGCGGTCAGCCGCGTCCCGGCCACGGATGGCGGATCGTCGCCGCGCTGGCCGTCACCCAGACCATCGGCTACGGCGTGCTCTACTACGCCTTCTCCGTCTTCCTCGCGCCGATGGCCCGCGACCTAAGCGCCACCAACGCCCAGATCGCCGCCGCGCTCACCCTGTCGATCCTGATTGCCGCGCTGTGCGCGCCACTGGTCGGCCGCCGACTGGATGCCCGCGGCGGTCGTGGCCTCATGACCGCCGGATCGATTCTTGGTACGACAGCCGTGCTGGCGTGGTCGCGGGTAGAGAGCCTGTGGCAGCTGTACGCGGTGTTCGCCGCGATGGGCCTCGCCTGCGCCATGGTGCTCTACGAGTCCGCCTTCGCCGTCATCGTCAGCTGGTTCGACGGCCCCACTCGGGAACGCGGCCGGGCCAACGCCCTGCTCGCGCTCACGGTCGTGGCCGGCTTCGCCTCCTCGATCTTCCTGCCGCTCACCGGGCTGCTGGTGGAGTGGTACGGATGGCGCCAGGCCCTAATCGTCCTGGCGCTGATCTACGGCGTGGCCGATCTATACCTGCGTCAGCCAGTGGCGCGCCGCATGCTGAAGGGCCTCCCAAGAACGACGCAGGCACGAAAGCAGAAATCGCGGGATACGCGACGCCGAAGACCAGGGTCCTCGTGCCGCCGTGACGAGGGCCGCACCACGTACTGCAGGCCCTTCGTGAGGAGTGCGGCCGGTAAGACGCTGGCGCGGTGCGCGCTGCCGTACATCACAGCCATCCCCACCGCTTGAACACCAGGAAGAGCACGGCGGACGCCAGCACCATCAGGACCAGCGCCGACGGGTAGCCGAAGGCCCACTGCAGCTCCGGCATGTGGGTGAAGTTCATGCCGTAGACGGTGCCGACGAGTGTGGGCGCGAAGAAGATCGCTGCCCACGCGGAGATCTTCTTGATTTCCTCGTTCTGGGCGTAGCTGGCTTCGGTCAGACGTTGAACTTCCGCGGTGTGCGCCTGGCCGACCAGCGTGGCTTTGATGGTGAGGGTGGTCTGGTAGAACTCGATCACCCCTTGGAGGTATTCCCTTTCCCCGTCGGCCACAGCGCGGACACGGTCGAACTGGTCGGCCATGTCGGCCACCAGCCGTTGCCCTTCAGCCGAGATGCGGGTGAGATTGGTCATCCTCCCGTAGATCGCGGCGCTCAGCGCGCCCATGGTGCGCACGGCGAGCAGCCCGTGGCGGGCACGGAACAGTTCATTGAGAAACTCCTCGGGATCGCCGACGTTTCCGCCCGTGACCCGCTGCTCCAGTTGCCACACGTCGCTGGTCATCGTCTCCACGTAATTTTCCTGATTACGGGTCAGGGCGGAGACGATCGCATAGGACAGTTCGAACGGCGTGGCGGGGTGCAGGCGGCCCGCCTCGATCCGGGTGAGCACCTCGCGGGTCTCGCGCAGAGCGGCCACTGGGTCGACCGCCGGGTTGATCGGCCCGTGGACGGTGACCAAATAGTTCCGGCCGATGAACTGGTCGAGTTCGAGGTAGTGCACGTGGCCGCGCTTCCCTCGTTCGGGGGCGTGCAGGACGACGAACACGTGGTCTGGGTAGGCGTGCACCTTGGGCACGCGGTTGCGCTCGACGCAGTCGCGGACCGCCATCTGATGGAAGCCGAAAACCTCCGCCAGCACGCGCGCGGCTTCCTTGTCACAGCTGGAGATGTCGACCCACACCAGACTGTCTTCATCGTCGAGCAGCGCCTTCAGTTCTTCAACGGGACGATCTTCAACGCCCTCATCGTTGATCAGTCGAATGTCCATTTGGTTCACCCCTCGGGCGATTCCTGTGGGTAGCCGGTCTGTGGGTGGCCGGTCCACCGAAAGCCGCCCACTCGTACTCCCACCCTCCAATGATCTCGCAACGCCAGCCATGGCGAACATCGGCAGCAGCGCCCACCCCTGAAATCTGTGCACACACGCGACCTGGCCTCCCGGCCCCGGCCGAGACGGTGCGCCGTCAATGTCGCGTCAGTATTTCCGGGCCGCGCGTCGAGATTGCGTAGCGATCAAGGGATTTCTCCAGCGACGGATCTAGCGTCCGTCATGTACGGCATTTCGCTGGAAGGAAGCAGATGTCAGAGCCCCGATTGTTCGTCCCCGTCCGGGTGGGTGCATGCGCCTCGGCCCTGCGGCTGTTTCGCACCGCTTCGGGCAAGCGGACGGTGGTCGCTTTCTCTTCGCCGCTCAGGCTGGCCAGGGTGCTCGGGACGGGTCAGCAGTGTGTTCACGGCGCCGGCAATGCGCGGCATGATCGCCGAGCTGGACGTCATCGGCATTGTCATCGACCCGGCGGGCACGATGGCCAGGCCCGCGAAGCAGGTGGCGTGATATGCGTTCTGCGGCAGGACCGGGCGCGGCAGGAGCCGCAGCCCGTCGCGGGGCCTTGGTCGGCTCGCGTGCACCGGGGGCGTGCCGCTGCCTGCGGACATCAGGCCGGGTGACGTCATCGCGGTACCGGCCACCGGCGCTTACCGCTACTCGATGGCCTCCACCTACAACCTCACCGGTCGTCCACCCGTGATCGCGGCCGCTGACGGGGCGGCCAGGGCGGTCGCCGCCGATCTGTCCATCCCGGTCCGGCTCCTCGACGGCGATCTGGCACGGCTGCCGGTGCCCGACGCCTCCTGTGACGTCGTTGTCTGCTCCCTCATCCTGTGCTGTTCCTCCCGGGTCACCGGGACGTTCCGGGAAATCCGGAGTGTGCTGCGCCCGGGTGGTGAGCTGCGTTTCTACGAGCATCAGCGCTCGAACAGGTGGCCGGTCGCGTTGTTGAGCGGCCTGGTGACTCCCCTCTGGTCGCGCGCTGCCGATGGGTGCCATCCCGCTCGCGACATCCTGGCGGAGGTGGAGCGGGCAGGGTTCGGAGTCGAGAGTTTGGACCGGTTCGCCTTTCGCGGCTTCGACCATGTCGTAGGAGTCGCCCGGCCCCGCTGACATCCCATCGAGACGCATCCATACGTTTTCTTGACGCCCTCACCAGGTCAAATAGCCCTTGACCGTCAGTAGGGTGCAATGCGTATTTATGCGGTCTTGACGGAGGGGTGACCGGGATGGTGCTGGCGAAACGGCCGGCCGAGACGGAAGGGACTCTGCGTTCTTGGCTGCTCCAGGGCCTGCAGACCGACCGCAAGCAGATCGAGCATGGTCCCCATGTGAAGCATCCGTGGTGGCGGGTGATGTGCCTCACGGGTGTGGACTACTTCTCCACGCTGGGCTACCAGCCGGGCATCGCCGCGCTGGCGGCCGGGCTGCTGTCGCCGATGGCGACCCTCCTGCTGGTCGGGCTGACGCTGTTCGGCGCGTTGCCGGTCTACCGGCGGGTGGCTGAGGAGAGCCCGTACGGGCAGGGCTCGATCGCGATGCTGGAGAAGCTGGCGCCGCAGTGGTGGGGCAAGTTCTTCGTGCTGGCGCTGCTCGGGTTCGCGGCCACCGACTTCGTGATCACGATGACGCTGTCAGCCGCCGACGCCACCGCGCACATCCTGGAGAACCCGTTCGTGCCCGACTTTCTGGCCGGACAACGGGTGATCGTCACGTTGGTGCTGCTGGCGCTGCTCGGCGGGGTGTTCCTGATGGGGTTCAGCGAGGCGATCGGCATCGCCGTCCTGCTCGTCTTCGCGTATCTGGCACTCAACGCGGTCGTGATCGCGATCGCGCTCGTGCACGTCCTGCAGGCGCCGCAAGTGGTCGTGGACTGGGAGCACGCACTGAGCGTGAACTTCAGCAGCCCGCTGGCGATGATCGGGTTGTCGCTGCTGGTGATGCCGAAGCTGGCGCTGGGCCTGTCCGGGTTCGAGACCGGTGTCGCCGTGATGCCGGTGGTCAAGGGGGACATCCCGCAGCGGATCAAGGGCACCAAACGGATGCTGACCGTCGCCGCACTCATCATGAGCGTGTTCCTGATCTTCTCCAGCTTCGTGACCACCGTGCTCATCCCGCACCAGGAGTTCGAGGAGGGCGGCAAGGCCGGCGGGCGCGCGCTGGCCTTCCTGGCTCACCAGTACCTCGGTGACTGGTTCGGCACCGCCTACGACGTCAGCACGATCGCGATCCTCTGGTTCGCCGGGGCCTCGGCCATGGCGGGCCTGATCAACCTGGTGCCGCGTTACCTGCCCCGGTACGGCATGGCGCCGGAGTGGACGGGCGCGGTCCGGCCGCTCGTGCTGGTCTTCTCGCTCATCGCGTTCGCCATCACGATCATCTTCGACGCCGACGTCGACGCCCAGGGCGGCGCGTACGCCACAGGCGTGCTGGTGCTCATGCTGTCCGCGGCCGTGGCAGTGATGCTGTCGGCCCACAAGAAGCGCCAGCACAAGGCGGCGGCTGGGTTTGCCGTGATCACGGCGGTGCTGGCCTACACGCTGGTGGACAATGTGATCGAGCGGCCGGACGGCGTGAAGATCGCCTCCTTCTTCATCGCGGCCATCATCGTCACCTCGTTGATCTCCCGCGCGACCCGCTCGACCGAGCTGCGGGTCACCGAGGTGCACCTGGACCCGCTGGCCGAGGAGTTCGTCAACGGGGCGAGCGGCGACATCCACCTGATCGCGAACGAGCCGCACCAGCGCGACCAGAACGAGTACAACGACAAGCTGCGCGAGCAGTGGATCAACCACCGGCTGCGCAGTGCCGAACCGGTCCTGTTCGTCGAGGTGACGGTGCCCGACGCCTCGGAGTTCGAGACCGAGCTGCACGTCAAAGGCGAGGAACGCTACGGCCATCAGATCCTGACCATCGACAGCTCGGCCGTGCCCAACTCGCTGGCCGCGCTCCTGCTCCACCTGCGCGATCGCACCGGTAGGGCCCCGCACATCTACTTCCACTGGACCGAGGGCAATCCAGTCGTGGCGATGCTGCGCTATCTCGTCTTCGGTGGCGGCGACGTGCCTCCGCTGACCCGCGAGGTCCTCCGCAAAGCCGAGCCGGACCTTGAACGCCGACCGCACGTCCACGTCGGCTGACCTTGGTGGCGTGCCGCGTACTAATCGCGTCAAGAATCGCGCCACGCCCGTATGGATGACGTCAAGAACGGCAAAACGGGCTTATTTCCGGGTTTTCCTTGGTCGTGAACCGCTCATCTCGGGCGGCAGGCAAGGTGTTCCGGACTGAGGAGTGGGGATGGCAGACGTCATCTTCGTCGCCCTGACGATCGCGATCTTCGTGGTCTTCGGGTTCGTCGTGAAGGCGGTGGAGCGCCTGTGAGCGCGATCAACGCCATTGGTCTCATGGTCGTCGTGGCTCTGGTGGTCTTCATGGTCGCGGCTCTGCTGTTCCCGGAGCGTTTTTGATGAGCGCGACCGCCGCAGGGATGATCTTCATCGTCTCCCTGATCGCCGCGCTGGCCTTGGTGCACAAGCCATTGGGCGACTACATGTACCGGGCCTACACGAGCACCAAGCACAACCTCGTGGAGCGTGGCATCTATCGGCTGCTCGGCGTGCGTGCCGATGCCGAGCAGAGCTGGAGCGTGTACGCGCGCAGCCTGCTGGCGTTCTCGGTGATCTCGATCCTGGTCGTGTACGGCATGCAGCGGTTGCAGGACAAGCTCCCGCTGAGCCTGGGCATGAAGCCGGTCACCGATCACATCGCCTGGAACACCGCGATCAGCTTCGTCACCAACACCAACTGGCAGGCGTACTCGGGTGAGTCCACGATGGGCTACCTGGTGCAGATGTCGGCGCTGGCGGTGCAGAACTTCGTGTCCGCGGCCGTGGGCATGGCGGTGGCGATCGCGCTGGTGCGCGGCTTCGCCCGCCGCAAGTCGGAGACGATCGGCAACTTCTGGGTGGACCTGGTGCGCGGCTCGCTCCGCGTCCTGCTGCCCATCGCCTTCGTCGGCGCGCTGGTGCTGGTGGCCGGCGGGCTGATCCAGAACTTCTCCGGCCTGCACGAGGTGACCACGCTGACCGGCGGCACCCAGTCGATCACCGGTGGTCCGGTCGCCTCGCAGGAGGCCATCAAGGAGCTGGGCACCAACGGCGGCGGCTTCTACAACGCCAACTCCGCCCATCCCTTCGAGAACTCCACCAACTGGACCAACTGGCTGGAGATCTTCTTTCTCCTGGTGATCCCGTTCGCGCTGCCGCGTACCTTCGGCAAGCTCGTCGGCCAGGTCAAGCAGGGCTACGCCATTCTCGCCGTGATGGGCGTCATCGCGCTGACCAGCGTGCTGCTCACCAATGTGTTCGAGTTGGGTGGCAACGCCACCGTGCCGCAGGCGGTCGGCGCGGCGATGGAGGGCAAGGAGGTCCGCTTCGGCGTCTCCGACTCGGCCACTTTCGCCGCCTCGACCACGCTCACGAGCACCGGTGCCGTGAACTCCTTCCACGACTCGTTCACGCCGTTCGGCGGCATGATGACGATGTTCAACATGATGCTCGGAGAGGTCGCGCCCGGCGGCGTCGGCTCCGGCCTGTACGGCATGCTGATCCTGGCCGTGATCACGGTGTTCGTGGCCGGGCTGATGGTCGGCCGGACCCCGGAGTATTTGGGCAAGAAGATCGGCGCCCGGGAGATCAAACTCGCCTCGCTGTACTTCCTGGTCACGCCGGTCCTCGTGCTGATCGGCACGGCGTTCGCGATGGGTTCGGCGGAGCAGCGCGCGAGCATGCTCAATTCGGGGCCGCACGGTTTGTCCGAGGTCCTGTACGCCTTCACCAGCGCCTCCAACAACAACGGCTCGGCGTTCGCCGGCATCACGGTCAACACGCCGTGGTATGACGTGGCGCTCGGTTTGTGCATGGTGTTCGGCCGGTTCCTGCCGATCGTGCTGGCGCTGGCGCTGGCCGGTTCGCTGGCCCGGCAGGCGCCTGTGCCTGAGGGTGCCGGCACGTTGCCGACGCACCGGCCGCTGTTCGTCGGCATGGTCGTCGGCGTGACGGTCATCCTGGTCGCCCTCACCTTCCTCCCGGCGCTCGCGCTCGGCCCCATCGCAGAAGGACTGTCCTGATATGTCAACCCCAGTGCTCGAAGCGCCGGGCAAGGCTCCCACACCCAAGCGGAACGGTCGGGTCGGCGGCGGCCTGCTCGACCCCAAGCAGCTCCTGACCTCGCTGCCGGACGCGGTGAAGAAGCTCAACCCGGTCACGCTGTGGCGCAACCCCGTCATGTTCATCGTCGAGATCGGCGCGGTGTTCACCACCCTCCTGGCGGTGCTCGACCCGTCGTTCTTCGCCTGGGCCATTGTGGTGTGGCTGTGGCTGACGGTGGTCTTCGCGAACCTGGCCGAGGCCGTGGCCGAGGGCCGGGGCAAGGCTCAGGCGGCCACGTTGCGCGCGGCCAAGCGGGACACCACCGCGCGCCGTCTGAAGAGCCGCACCTCTGCGGACTGGGACGTCGTCGGCGCTCCCGAGCTGAGGCAGGGCGACTTCGTGGTGGTGGAGGCGGGGGAGATCATCCCGGGCGACGGCGACGTGGTCGAGGGCATCGCGTCGGTGGACGAGTCGGCCATCACCGGCGAGTCCGCGCCGGTCATCCGCGAGTCGGGCGGGGACCGCTCGGCGGTGACCGGCGGCACGAAGGTGTTGTCGGACCGGATCGTCGTCGAGATCACCCAGAAGCCCGGCGAGAGCTTCATCGACCGCATGATCGCCCTCGTGGAGGGCGCGGACCGGCAGAAGACGCCGAACGAGATCGCGCTCAACATCCTGCTGGCCGCCCTGACGATCATCTTCCTGGTCGCCACCGCCACCATGCAGCCGCTGGCCATCTACTCCAAGGCGATCAACCCGGGGGTGCCGGACTCGCTCGCGCTGAACGCGAACGGGGTCACCGGTGTGGTGCTGGTGTCGCTGCTGGTGTGCCTGATCCCGACCACGATCGGCGCGCTGTTGTCGGCGATCGGCATCGCCGGGATGGACCGCCTCGTGCAGCGCAACGTGCTGGCGATGAGCGGGCGCGCGGTCGAGGCCGCGGGCGACGTCTCCACGCTGCTGCTGGACAAGACCGGCACGATCACGCTGGGCAACCGGCAGGCGTCGGAGTTCATGCCCGTGCCAGGGGTCAGCGAGCAGGAGCTGGCCGAGGCGGCGCAGCTGTCCAGCCTGGCCGACGAGACGCCCGAGGGCCGCTCGATCGTGGTGTTCGCCAAGCAGCGCTACGGCCTGCGCGAACGGCAGCCGGGCGAGCTGGCGCACGCCGAGTGGGTGCCGTTCACCGCTCAGACCCGGATGAGCGGCGTGAACCTGGACGGCCGCGAGGTGCGTAAGGGCGCGGCCACCGCGGTGATGAAGTGGGCGCGCGACCAGGGCGGGCACCCGACCGACGAGGTCGGCCACCTGGTGGACGGCATCTCCGGCTCCGGTGGCACGCCGCTGGTGGTGGCCGAGAAGGGCCGGGTATTGGGGGTCATCCATCTCAAGGATGTGGTCAAGCAGGGCATGCGGGAGCGGTTCGACGAGATGCGCCGGATGGGCATCCGGACCGTGATGATCACCGGGGACAACCCGCTGACCGCCAAGGCCATCGCGGACGAGGCCGGGGTGGACGACTTCCTGGCCGAGGCCACGCCCGAGGACAAGCTGACGCTGATCAGGAAGGAGCAGGAGGGCGGCCGGCTGGTCGCGATGACCGGCGACGGCACCAACGACGCCCCGGCGCTGGCCCAGGCCGACGTCGGCGTGGCGATGAACACCGGCACGTCGGCCGCCAAAGAGGCGGGCAACATGGTCGACCTCGACTCCAACCCGACCAAGCTCATCGAGATCGTCGAGATCGGCAAGCAACTCCTCATCACGCGCGGCGCGCTGACGACGTTCTCGATCGCCAACGACATCGCCAAGTACTTCGCGATCATCCCGGCGATGTTCGCGGCGGTCTACCCGGGCCTGGACGCGCTCAACATCATGCGCCTGGCCAGCCCGCAGTCGGCCATCCTGGCGGCGGTCATCTTCAACGCCCTGGTGATCATCGCGCTGATCCCGCTGTCCCTGCGCGGCGTGCGCTACAAGCCGGCCAGCGCGGCCAAGCTGCTGTCGCGCAACCTCTACCTGTACGGCCTGGGCGGCATCATCGCGCCGTTCATTGGCATCAAGCTCATCGACCTGCTGATCCAGTTCCTTCCGGGGATGTCGTAATGGAACGTCTACCTAGCTTGCTGCGCCAGCATCTCGCCGCGATCAGGGCGGTCGTCGTGCTGACCGTGCTGCTCGGCGTGATCTATCCGCTGGTCACCACCGGCGTCGCCCAGGCCCTGTTCAACGGCAAGGCCAACGGCTCGATCCTTCAGGCCGGCGGCAAGGACGTCGGCAGCGCGATCATCGGCCAGAACTTCACCGACAAAGACGGCAACCCGGTCAAGAAGTACTTCCAGTCTCGCCCGTCCGCCGCCGGTGACGGCTACGACCCGACCTCGACCAGCGCCAGCAACCTGGGGCCCGAGGACATCGTGGACACGCTGCCGGTGCCCGGCGCCAAGGACGAGGAGGGCAACCCGGACGAGGGCAAGCAGTCACTGCTCACCCAGGTCTGCGCCCGCTCCAAGGCGATCGGCGAGCTGGAGGGCGTCAGCGGCGCCCGCCCGTACTGCACACCGGACGGCGTGGGCGCGGTGCTGAAGGTCTTCCCCGACCACGCCGTCAGCGTCAACCAGGCCTGCCCGGCGGCTCCGTTCGTGGCCACCTACCAGGGGCTGAAGGTGGAATGCGGCAAGCCCGGCAAGGACTACGCCGCAGGCCGAACCGTCCCGGTCAGGGGAGACGCGGGAACCCCCGCCGTACCGGCCGACGCGGTGACGGCCAGCGGCTCCGGGCTCGACCCGCACATCTCGCCCGCCTACGCCGAGCTCCAGGCGCCACGTGTGGCCAGGGAGCGCGGGATCGCGCTCGACAAGGTCAAGCAGCTCATCGAGGCGAACACCACCGGCCGGACGATCGGCTTCATGGGCCAGCCCGCGGTGAACGTGCTCGAACTCAACCTGGCCCTGGACAAGGTGTGACATGAGGGGGCGGCTGCGGGTCTACCTCGGGGCGGCCCCCGGGGTGGGCAAGACGTACGCGATGCTCTGCGAGGGCCGCAGGGGGCTGGAGCGCGGCCGGGACGTGGTCGTGGGTTTCGTCGAGACCCACGACCGCGCCCGCACCGCCGCCCTCCTGGAGGGCATGGAGGTGATCCCGCGCAAGACCATGACGCACAGGGGCGCGAGGTTCACCGAGCTGGACACCGAGGCGGTGATCGCCCGCGCGCCCGCCGTGGCGTTGATCGACGAGCTGGCGCACACCAACGTGCCGGGTTCGCGCAATGTGAAGCGCTGGCAGGACATCGACGACATCCTGGACGCCGGGATCGATGTGATCTCCACGGTGAACATCCAGCACCTGGAGTCGGTCAACGACGTGGTCCAGGAGATCACCGGCGTGCCGCAGCGCGAGACGGTGCCGGACGAGGTCGTACGCCGCGCCGATCAGATCGAGCTGGTCGACATGTCGCCCGAGGCGCTGCGCCGCAGGATGGCGCATGGCAACGTCTACGCCCCGGAGAAGGTCGACGCGGCCCTGTCGAACTACTTCCGCGTCGGCAACCTCACCGCGCTGCGCGAGCTGGCCCTGTTGTGGGTCGCGGGAAAAGTCGATGACCAGCTCGATCGCTACCGCGCCGAGCACGGCATCGCCAGCACCTGGGAGGCGCGCGAGCGCGTCGTGGTCGCCCTGACCGGCGGCCCCGAAGGCGACACGCTGGTACGCCGGGCTGCCCGCATCGCCGCCCGCACCAAGGGCGCCGACCTGCTGGCCGTACACGTGACCAGCGCCGACGGGCTGGCCGGAGCCGATCCGGCCAGCCTGGCCCGCCAAAGGTCGCTGGTCGAGGACATGGGCGGCACCTACCACCAGGTCGTCGGCGACGACATCCCGGGCGCGCTGCTCGACTTCGCCCGCGGCGTCAACGCCACCCAACTCGTGCTTGGCGCTTCCAGAAGGGGCCGGTTCGCCCAGCTCTTCTCCCGAGGTGTCGGGGTGGAGACCACCGCCCGATCGGGCTCTATCGACGTCCACATGATCACCCATGACGAGGCCAAGAAGGGCCGCCGGCCGCCGGCCCGCTCACGCGCCGCGCTTACCCGCACGCGCCGGTCTGTCGGCTGGGTGATGGCGGTGGCCGGGATGCCCGTGTTGACGGCCGCGCTGTCGCCGTTCAGGGACGTGCTGTCGCTGCCCAGTGAGATCCTGTTCTTCCTCTGCCTGACCGTCGGGGTGGCGCTGGTAGGCGGTATGTGGCCGGCCATCACCGCGGCCGTCGGTGGATCGCTCCTGCTCAACTGGTTCTTCACGCCCCCGATCGGCCAGTTCACCATCAGCGACCCGGAGAACTTCTTCGCCCTGGTCGTGTTCGTCCTGGTGGCCGCTGCCGTCAGCACCATCGTGGACATCGCCGCCCGCCGCACCAGGCAGGCCGCCCGCGCCAGCGCGGACGCCGAGCTGCTGTCGACCCTGGCCGGGCACGTGCTGCGCGGCCAGGCCGCTGTGCCGTCCCTGCTGGAGCGGATGCGCGAGACGTTCGGCCTGACCTCGGTCACCCTGCTCGAACGACGGCCCGGGGCCGCCCGCACACCCGACTACCAGTCGGATCCGGACGCGTGGCGGATCGCGGCCACCTTCGGCGGCGCCCCGCCCACCTGCCCCGGACAATCCGACACCGACGTGGTCATCGACGACGACATGATCCTGGCCGCCCAGGGCGGACCGCTGGACGCCGCCGACCGCACCGTGCTGGAGGCGTTCGCCGCCGAGGTCGCCGTAGCGCTCCGCCAGGAACGCCTCCAGCACGAGGCTGAGCAGGCCCGACCGCTGGCCGAGGCCGACAAGATGCGCACCGCGCTGCTCGCCGCCGTCAGCCACGACCTGCGCACGCCGCTGGCCTCGGCCAAGGCAGCGGTGGAGAGCCTGCACAACACCGACGTCGCCTGGTCAGAAGAGGACCGGGCCGAGCTGTTCGCCACCGCCGAGGAGTCGCTGGACAAGCTGGATCGGTTGGTGGCGAACCTGCTCGACATGAGTCGCCTGCAGGCCGGGGTGCTCGGCGTGACCCCGCAACCGCTGGCCCTGGAGGAGATCGTTCCGCGCGCCATCGACGATCTCGGCCCGTTGCGCGACCGAGTCGAGGGCGACATCTCCATCGATCTGCCCGAGATCCTCGCCGACGCGGCCCTGCTGGAGCGGGTGCTGGTCAATCTCATGTCCAACGCGGTCCGCTACAGTCCGCCGGACAAGACGGTACTGATCACCGCGAGCTGGCACGGCGACCACGTGGAGGTCCGCGTGATGGACCGCGGTCCGGGCATCCCGCCCGAGGCGCACGACCACGTCTTCCAGCCGTTCCAGCGGCTCGGCGACCGCGACAACCACTCCGGCGTCGGCCTCGGCCTGGCCCTCTCGCGCGGCCTGACCGAGGCGATGGGCGGCACCCTCGTACCCGAGGAGACACCAGGAGGAGGTCTCACCATGACCCTCACACTGCCCATTTCCAGCAGGGCGGTGACGGAATGACCAGGATCCTCGTGGTCGATGACGAGCCGCAGATCCTGCGCGCGCTGCGCATCAATCTGGCCGCCCGCCACTACGAGGTGGACATCGCCGCCGACGGCGCCGCGGCCCTGCGCGTGGCCGTCGACAGCTCTCCGGACCTGGTCATCCTCGATTTGGGGCTGCCCGACCTGGACGGGATCGACGTCATCCACGGCCTGCGCGGCTGGACCACCATCCCGATCATCGTCCTGTCCGGCAGGGCCGGCAACCAGGACAAGATCGAGGCCCTGGACGCCGGCGCGGACGATTATGTGACCAAACCGTTCGGCATCGACGAACTGCTGGCCAGAGTGCGAGCCGTCACCCGCCGCACCTCCTTCCAGGAAGCCGAGCTGGCCCGCATCCAGATCGGCGACCACGTGATCGACCTGACCAACAAGACGATCTCCAGCGATGTGCGCCTCACCCCGACCGAGTGGCAGATCCTGGAGATGCTGCTCCGCCACCCCGGCAAGCTGATCAGCCAGCGGCACATTCTCACCGAGGTGTGGGGCGCCCGCTTCGTGAAGGAAACCCACTACCTGCGCCAGTACATGGCCCAGATCCGCCGCAAACTCGAACGCGACCCGGCCCACCCTGCCCACCTGATCACCGAACCCGGCATGGGCTACCGCTTCAAACCATGACCCCGCATCCGCCGTTGCCCGCACCTGACGGCCTGGCAGGCAGCACCACGGTCTTCAGCAGGTCGACGGCCTGGCGATAGCGTTCCAGCGCGGCCTGGGGCGGCTGGGCCGCGGCGGTCCGCGGATCGTCGCCCGCAAGTAGATCAAAGCCTGTTCCAGCGCCCAGGACCAGCGCGGGCGGGCAAGAGGCGAACAGGATTCCCAGCGGCAGGCCGCGGGCCCCGCCGCACCGAACTCTTTTCGGCGAAGTCATGGCGGCCGGCGGATCCGTGTGCCCGCCCGGCACCGCGCGTAAGCGGGAAGGCCTTTCTACGATCGATGACCCCACTCTGACCATTTCCCGACGTTCCAGGCAATGGCTTTGACGCGCTCACCGCGCGTAAATAACGCGTCAGTGGCCGTAGTGAACGCGTAGGAATGTCGTAAGGAACGGCGCTCCCCGTACGCCAGGTCGTGTTACATGAAATCGTTCCCGCCGGAAAGGATGGTCGATGCGCGGGCGTCCTCTGGAAGTGCTGATTCCGGCCGGATTCGTCTGCGCGGTCGGCGGCTGTGTGATGGCCGCGATGACCGTCTCCCAGACCACGGCACGCGTCATCCTGGTGGCGGTGGCCGTCGGCCTGTTCGCGATCTGGGCGAGGCACTACCTCGCCGCGCTCGCGACGGGAGCGATGGCCTGGTGTTTTGTGACCGGCTTCTTGGTACACGCCGAAGGGGAGCTGGCGTTCGGGCCCGACGACCTCGTCAGGCTGGCGGCGCTGGCTGCCGCAACGCTCGCGGGCTACACCTACGGGCATGTGCTTCATGTCCGGCGCTCGCGTCGCCGGCTTCGCCGTCTGATGCGGGCGCGGGCAGACGCCCGTCGTGTTCCCGTGCTGCGGGTACGGTTGCATGCGCGTGCCGAAGGTGTCCGGTATCAAGCACGTTAGAAAGAGCACGAAGAGCGTTCCGGACGACCCCCATGGCTCCGTAGAGTTTTTCGACCGTTCATTTCCTGATCATGAAGAGATTCAGGCACACCCCTTTGCAACTGCCTGTCCGCGGAACCGCCTTCGCGATTCCGAATTGGCGGGCACGCCGCGTCAGGCCGCTGCGCCGGGTGCCTACCGATCCGGTGCCGGCGGTCAAGCTCGGGGCGCTCGGGTTGTGGCGGCCGCTGGTCTACCGCAACCCGGTACTGCCTGAGGGGCAGATCGACAGAGCGGCGTTCGTGCTGTGCGCGCTCATGCATCTGGATCAGGCGCTGCGGCGGCCTCCGTCGGGAACAGGATCATGCTCAGAAGGTGAGGGCTGCGGCCGGACGCGGGTCTGTTGCCCGCTCTGGAGGCTAGGACGTCGCGCAGCTCGCCGATCATCTCGGCGAGTTCGCCCGGGGTGAGCCAGACGGTGCCCTGCCGGTAGCCCACGGAGTCGGCGGTCGGGTCGGCTCCGTCCCGGTCGAGGTAGGCGTTGAACTCGGCGTGCAGGGCAGCCATGGCTGCGGCGAACCCGTGACGGTGCTCGTCCAGGGACATCGACGCGGCCATGTCGGCGTCGATTCCCGCATGCTCGCGGCGCAGCCGGTAGTGGCGCTCGACGGCGCCGTGCACGCGCTGCTCGTCGACAACCTCCAGCACTCCCGCCTCGACCAGCAGGCCGACGTGCCGGTACACCGTGGTCTTGGGGACGTCGGGCAGGCCGGCGCACAGGTCGGACGTGGTGCGGGTGCGACCGCCGGACATGGCGTGCACGATGCGCAGCCGGACCGGGTGCAGGAGCAGATCAAGGGTGTCCACGGCCCTACGATCCCATATCTGGTACCGTTCTTAAAATTGGGAATGCAGGTGCCGGTGGCATAGCGATGGGTGGCGACCCCGAAAGGCGCACTCTCGTCTCCGCCAAGTCGGCCCGCCGACAGCCAAGGAGTCAGCGATGCAAGGTCAAACGGCCGAGACAACGCCGCCAGTAGGACGGCACTACCAGGTCAGGGATCGGAGACTGTTCCTCCACCGCTCGGGCAGCGGGAGCCCGGCGGTGGTGTTCCTGCCCGGGGCCGGCTCATCCGGCATGGACGGCTTCATCGTTCAACAACGGGCTGCTGAACTCACCACGAGCGTGCTCTACGACCGGGCCGGAACGGGGTGGAGCGACCGGGCCGAGCTGCCACGCACCTCCACCCAGGTCACCGATGAGCTGCGCGAGCTGCTGCGGGTCGTCGGCGTGCCCGCTCCCTACGTGCTGGTCGGTCATTCTCTCGGCGGCCTCTATGCACGCCACTATGCGCAGCGTTTCCCTGACGAGGTGGCGGGGTTGGTCCTGGTGGAGCCCGAGCACGAGGACTACGACTCCTACATGCCCAAGGAACTGAACGAGCTGTATCAGGCATGGGACCCCGGCGAGGCGGTGCCTGACGAGTTGCCCGACGAAATCATCCAGTTCTACCGCGCCCTGTTCGCCCGGGAGATGGCCGACTGGCCGGAAGAGATCCGCGAGTCGCTGATTGAACGTCACGTCAGCCCGGAATGGCTGAAGATCGGCGGCCAAGAGGCGGCCAACCGTTATCAACTCCATGACGAGGTGCGCAACGCGGGACCGATGCCCGACGTTCCGCTGATCGTGCTCACCGCCACGGCGATCGACCCCTTCAAAGAAGCGGTTACCCAGGGCATACCCCCATCGCTCCTCCACGAGGAGGCCGAAGCCAAGACGCGGCTCTACACCGCGCTGGCCAAATCGGTTGCGCATGGCGAAAACCGCGTTATCGACGACGCCGGACACGTCTCCGTCATATTCCGCCGTCCCGACGCCGTTCTCCAAGCGATCCAAGACCTCCTCGGCAACTGATCAGGACAGCGGCTCCACGGCAGCCTCGATTCCGGCCCGGAGCTGCCTGGAAATACGGCGTAGACCCTGGCTGTGTAAGTGAGGACTCCGTGTGGCGAGGGGACCCCGATGGCTGGCAAGGGCAAGGCTGAGCTGTTCGCGGCGATCCGCCGGGCCTCGCGGGGGCTGTGTTGGCCACGTGATCCTTTGCGCTTGGGCGGCGTCGGGCTGGGTCCGGTTGGGCTGGGTGGGGCCGCGTGAGTCGAGAGTCTGGTGGGCTTGATGGCAAGGCTGGGGTGTTGGGGTCGACTGCGTCGTGATTCGGCGGACGATCTCAGTCCGGCCGTGCACGTCAGCGGATTTACAGTTGGGGCGGTTGCTCCGCACCTGGTGTGGCTTGGGCGTCCTCTTCCTCCACCCGCACATAACCCACGGAATGAACGGCCACACCCAAGATCGTGCCAACCAGGATCGCGATCCCGGCGATCGTCATGATGTGCCAGAAACCGGCGACCACCCCGGCGAACCCGAGCCCGAGCGCAGCCTGCTGCGCCACCAGCACGACAACGGAACTCGTCATGCGCCGACGATAGGTTTCATGCCGGTTCAACATGATAAGAGCGGACAAGAGCGGGATGGCCAAGGAGAAAGCGACCACGCAGATCTGGGCGGACAGATCAAGAGAAGCGGCTCCCGGGGTCAGGAACGGCTGCACCAAGACGACTCCGATACCGATCAAGCCGGCGTACATCAGGTTGTTCTGCCGAAGGGTCTCCTCCTGCTGTCCTGCAGCCCGTTTCTTCCACCATTCCCCTTGTGCGGCAGCTTGCCGCCTCCACCAAGCTTCGTCCGCGATGTTCCCGTCCATGGCGACCATTGTGCAGATGATGCGAGCCTGCCTCCACCGGCCATTGCCCCGGCATGGTGATGAACCGGCCAGGTTGCGGGTGCGACAGCGGCCGGACGCAACCGGCTGACGGGCCACTTCCAGGTGGCGCTGGAGATCGCCGCTGCGGACGGTCGTCATCTTGAGCTGCCGGTCTCCTCTCGCAGGTCAGAGCGAGAGGATCTTGTCCGGCGCGTGAGGCATGTTGGCTGAGCTTCAAGACATGGCTGGCCAGGTCGAGGGTGGGGCGATCGGTGCCGTGCTCGGGAAGTCATGTGTACGGTCGCGACCACGCTGGCCGCGACCGTACACGAATGTCGATCTTGCTGCTACTTGATGGACGTGCCGGTGACCAGCGGCAGCGAAATCGACGTGCCGACCAGGTCGACGGTGACCCTCGCCCCGGTGCCGGGTTCGACGTCGGTCCCGGTGCCGTTGCCGGTTTCGTCGAGGTTGAAGTCGTCGTTGGTTCCGGTCAGCACCAGGCCCAGCCGGTGCCCGGCCTTGAACTCGTAATCCTGCGGCAGTATCTTCCAGGTGATCTGGTACGACTTGCCCGGCGTCAGCGGTGTCGAGCGGCTGAGCGACTTGTGGTTTTGCGCGTCCAGGATTCCTCGGGTGACCACGTTGAAGCCGGAGGTCGCCGTGTTGTCGCCGGCCTTGAAATAGCAGCCGTCGTCATCGGCTGTGCTCGGGCCGACGCAATCTTCGCCGCCGATGAACTTGAGGCCTTGCGAGGCCGTCGCGGTGGTCTCGCGGTAGTTGATGCGGGTGTCCTGGCCGTAGTCGACGAGCAGGACACCCAGGTTGGCGGTCGGCTTGTCCAGCTTGACCTTCAGGTTCACCGACGGTGTTCCGGACAGTCGCGTCGAGTTCTTCAGCGGCGGGGTCAGGAAGGCCAGCCGGTTGGGGTTGGTGGTGGCGGGGTCGGCGGCCATCGCGATCTCGGTCTGGGCGGTGTCGAGGTAACTGCCGGTGCCACTCGAGGGCGTGCGG
This sequence comes from Nonomuraea sp. NPDC049141, assembly GCF_040648415.1. Taxonomy (NCBI): domain Bacteria; kingdom Bacillati; phylum Actinomycetota; class Actinomycetes; order Streptosporangiales; family Streptosporangiaceae; genus Nonomuraea; species Nonomuraea sp. NPDC049141. The sequence continues at coordinate 75,070 of NZ_JBEZDR010000001.1, read as the reverse complement.
CCCAGGGAGCCGTCCTGCTGCGGCCGCAGGGTCGTCGTTCGCGCCGCGCGTGCCGGCCAGTCGGTCTGGGTGATCCAGCGGTCCGGGCCGAGCTGCACGTCGACGCGCGGCCGGCGCATGATGTCGTTGGAGATGCCCATCAGTTCGTGGTCGAACCACTTGTTGAGAGTGTTGAGCCACACCTCGCGGCGGGCCCAGAACGGGTCGAGATGCCCATACTGCGTCACCCACGCCTTGCGCTGCACACCGCGGGGCAGCTTGGCCCACCACTCGGAAAACTGGCTGCCCACCACGTTGCGGTCCTGCATGCCCATCACCGCGAAGACACTGGCGCGGACGTTGCGCGCCTTCGAGATCGGCCCGGTCCGGTAGTTGCGTTCGTCCCAGTAAGCGTTGTAGTTGCCGGTCTCATCGTCGGATTCGGTGTCCATCCGCTGGCGCATCGCCTCACACTTCTCCGCCGGATCCTTGTCGACATGCTCGGACTGCCACCTCGCCCCGCCCTTGAACCAGGTGAGGACGCCGTTGGCGTGCCCGTTCTCGTATCCGCTGGTGTAGGCCGCGAGCGGCACGATCGTCTCCAGCCCTTCCACGCCGGTGCCCGCGACGCCTACACCGAGCGCTCCCTCGTACGAGTGGCCGATCATCCCGGTACGCCCGGTGGTCCAGGAGGCTTTGACCGGATCGCCCTTGTCGTCGTAGGCGGTCGCCCGGCCGTTCAGCCAGTCGACGACCGCCTTGCCGCCCAGCACATCGGAGGCGCCATAGGAGGCCGGGCAGCCGTCGGACAACCTGGTGCCGATCATGTCGACGGACACGAACGCGTACCCGCGCGGCACGAAGTAGTTGTCGTAATACATCGGGAACTTCGTCACGTGGCCGTTCGCGTCGTACTTCTTGTGTTCAAGTTCGAAGCCGACGCCGGGGTTGTCGTAATACGGGCTTTCCTGCATGATCACCGGGACCTTGAGCCCGGAACCGCTCTCTTCCGGCCGGATGATGTCCACCCGGACCAGATCTTTCTTGCCATCGCCGTCGCTGTCGACCGACGACTGCACCCGGACGTGCTCACGGATGGCGTCCTGGTAGGAGAAGACCGGCTGCGTGAGCCCGCCGGAGACCTTGATCTCCGACTTCGCCGTCGCGGACGCGGCGGGAGCCCCGGCGATCACGAGTGGGGTTGCGAGTGCGACTGCGGCGACAAACCCTCGCCGTTTCCAATTGGACGTGGACATGGTGGCGTGCTCCTAAATCTGTTAGAAAGCTCAATTGAATGGACGGATGGTGGAATGCGGTCCTATTGGTGCCCGGCGTATCGAGATCGGGTGCCACCGGAATCCGGTAGAAATGGGCCGCGCGGTACCGGGCCCGGTCCGGTCAGCCTCGGTGGCGGGGGTCGCGGCGTTCTTGCCGGCGGGTAGGGGCGTCGGGTGAGACGCGGTGTAGCGGGCCAGGCTCTGTGTAGGCCGGGAGCAAGCCGGTGCTGGTGCCGTTCGCGGCATAGCGGGTGAGCGACGAACGGCGGCGGGAGACTATCGCCGCCATCGGCAGGGCACTGCGGCGTGGGATGGACGGGAGTCGTTCCGCCTGGTCGGCCCGCATGCCGCGGCCATGATCCGGTATGCCATCCTGCACGGCGTCGCGGACGCGTTCGCCGCAGGCGGGCAACCACAGTGGGGGCGGCCGTACGCGACCTTGTCCGTCGCCGGCCGGCGGGTCACGCGTCCCAGGTGACCGGGAGGCTCTTGACCCCGTAGATGTCCGCGGCCTCCGGGCGCAGGGCGACCTCGTCGGCCGGTACGGCCAGGCGCAGGGTGGGGAAGCGGTTGAGCAGCGCGGGGAAGGCGACGCGCATCTCGACGCGGGCCAGTTGCTGGCCCAGGCACTGGTGGATGCCGTGGCCGAAGGCCAGGTGCCCGCCGTCCTGCCTGCGCAGGTCGAGCACGTGAGGGTCGGTGAAGCGTTCGGGGTCGCGGTTGGCGGTGTTGAGAGACAGGATGACCGTCGTGCCGGCCTTGATGGTGTGGCCGCCCAGCTCGACGTCCTCCAGCGCGACCCTCTGGAACTGCTTGGCAACGCTCAGATAGCGCAGCAGCTCCTCGACGGCCCCTTCGGTGAGCGCGGGGTCGGCGCGCAGCGCGGCCAGCTGCTCCGGGTTCCGCAGCAGCGCGAAGGTGCCCAGCGCGAGCATGTTCGCGGTGGTGTCGAACCCGGCCGACAGCAGGAGCAGGGCCATCCCTTTCAGTTCCTCGTCGGTGAGGTCGCTGTCGAGCAGGTCGCTGAGCACGTCGTCGGTGGGGTTCGCGCGCTTGGCGGCCACCAGCTCGGCGAGGTACTGCTGGGTCGCGGTGTAGGCCGCGATCAGCTCCTCGTCGCTCACCTCCCCGCCGAGGAACTTGTCGATGTTGTCCTGGAAGGAGCCCCGGTCCTCGTACGGCACGCCCAGCAGCTCACAGATGACGATGGCGGGGATGGGCTTGGCGAACGCGGTCACCAGGTCCGCCGACGGCCCGGCCTTCTCCATCGCGTCCAGGTGCTCGGCGGTGACCTGCTCGACGCGCTCGGTGAGCAGCCGCATCCGCCGTACGGTGAACTTGCCCACCAGCGGTTTGCGGTAGCGGCCGTGCTGCGGCTCGTCCATGAGCAGGAACTCACCGGGCGGCGCCGGCGGGACCTCGAAGCCGCCGTAGTCGATGGTCGGGTGGTGGCCCATGAGCTCCTTGCGCGAGCTGAACCGCGAGTCGGCCAGGACCGACCGGACCAGGTCGAAGCCGGTGACCAGCCAGCCCTGATGTCCGTCGGCGAAGGGGAGGCGGCTGATCGGGCTCTGCTCGCGAGCCTGGATCAGCTCCTTCGGCGGGTCGAAGGGACAGCCGGACTGACGCGCCGTCGGCATCGTCTCGACGGTGTGAAGGGATTCGTTCATGACTTTCCTCATTTCGCTGGAGTACGTGCTCTCCTGAGGTTGCGGTGAATGGCGGCGCGGCCGCCGCGCCGCGATCTACCTGTCCGGCGCGCTGATCTGGGCCAGGACGGGCTCGTCCAGCAGAGGTCAGGAGATCTTACGGCGGTAGGTGATCATGGCGAAGACGTAGGCGACGACGAGGATGCCAACGCACCAGGCCAGCGCGATCCAGATGTCGGTGCCGACCGGCTGCTGGGTGAACAGGGCGCGGATGGCGTTGACGATGGAGGTCACCGGCTGATACTCGGCGAAGGCGCGTACCGGGCCGGGCATGGTGTCGGTGGGCACGAAGGCTGAACTGAGGAACGGCAGGAAGATGAGCGGGTAGGAGAACGCGCTCGCGCCTTCCATGGTCTTGGCCGACAGGCCGGGGATGACGGCGATCCACGTCAGTGCCAGGGTGAACAGGATCAGGATGCCGGCAACCGCGAGCCACGCCGGCACTCCCGCCGCCGAGCGGAAGCCCATCAGCAGGGCGACGAGCACGACCACCACGAGCGAGATCACATTGGCGACCAGCGAGGTCAGCACGTGCGCCCACAGCACGGACGAGCGGGCGATCGGCATGGACTGGAAGCGCTCGAAGATGCCGCCCTTCATGTCCATGAACAGCCGGAACGCGGTGTAGGCGATGCCCGAGGCGACGGTGATGAGCAGGATGCCGGGCAGCATGTAGTTCACATACGAGTCCGACCCTGTTTTGATCGCGCCGCCGAACACGTAGACGAACATCAGCATCATGGCGATCGGCATGATCGCGGTGGTGATGATGGTATCCGGGCTGCGTGCGATGTGGCGCAGGGATCGTCCTAACAGGGTGGCGGTGTCGCCGAGGAAGTGCTTGGTCATCGTGATTCCTTATGCCTTCGTGCCGACGAGAGTGAGGAAGACGTCCTCGAGGGTGGGCTGTTTTTCGACATATTCGACCTTGGCGGGCGGCAGGAGTTGCTTGAGCTCGGCCAGGGTGCCATTGACGAGGATCCGGCCCTGGTGCAGGATCGCGATCCGGTCGGCGAGGTGTTCGGCCTCGTCCAGATACTGCGTGGTGAGCAGCACCGTCGTGCCCTGCCCGGCGAGTTCCTTGACGGTCTGCCACACCTCGATGCGCGCCTGGGGGTCGAGCCCGGTCGTCGGCTCATCGAGGAAAATGACCGGCGGATCGCCGATGAGGCTCATCGCGATGTCGAGGCGGCGGCGCATGCCGCCGGAATACGTGGACGCCTTCCGCGCGCCCGCGTCGGTCAGTGAGAAACGCTTGAGCAGGTCATCGGCGATCTTGCCGGGATCCTTGAGGTGCCGCAGCCGGGCGACCAGCATGAGGTTCTCGCGCCCGCTGAGGATCTCGTCGACGGCGGCGAACTGCCCGGTGAGACTGATCGACTCGCGCACATTCGCCGCCTGCGTGGCGACGTCGAAGCCGTTGACGCCGGCCGTGCCCGCGTCGGCCTTGAGCAGCGTGGACAGGATTTTCACGACCGTGGTCTTGCCCGCCCCGTTGGAGCCGAGCAGGGCGAAGATGCTGCCGCGCGCCACGGCGAAGTCCACACCGCGCAGCACCTGCAGTTCCTTGTACGACTTCTCCAGGCCCTGCACGTGGATCGCCGGGGTTTGCTGTGTTGTCATCAGAGTGTCCTGTCTTCTTTTCCGGTGTTCTCGCCGGCGGCGTGCGCGATGGCGCTGGCGAAGCGTTCTCGCTCCCGGCGGATGTAGCTCCCCACGGAGTAGTTCTGCATGAACGCCTCGACGAACTCCACGGGGTCTTCTCCGAAGATCTCGCGGATCGGGGTTCCGTCCGCCGCGCTCTGCTCGAACAGATCGGCGAGGTCCTCGAACATCGACGCCGCGTCGGCGCCGTCCCCCGGCCCGAAGTGCATGAGGTACCGCTCCAGCGCTTCGACCGCCGTGCGGTAGTTCTCGGGAAGCGCTTTGACGCGCGCCTTGTACTGCCGCCAGCGCCTCTTGTCCTCCAGCGATCCCGTGACCACCTCCAGGTACTGCCGGGCGCGGCTCTTCGGCTGGTTCGACCCTGTGTCCATTGCTACTTGCCTCCTTCGCGGAGCTGTTGGAGCCGTTCGGTGAGGAAGCTCCAGGTCCTCCAGAACTCGTCGAGGTACTCGTGTCCCTGAGCGTTCAGGGAGTAGACCTTGCGCGGCGGCCCCTTCTCGGACGGGACCTTCTCCACGTCGACGAGGCCGCGCTGCTCGATCCTGATGAGCAGCGCGTAGATGGTTCCCTCGGCGATGTCGGAGAAGCCCTGATCCCGCAGCCACGCCGTGATCTCGTAGCCGTACGCGGGCCGGCCGGACAGGATCGCCAGGACGATGCCCTCCAGCGTTCCCTTGAGCATCTCCGTCGCCTGCTTGCCCATGGAAGCACCCCCATTCGGCTACTCGGTGCTGCTGACTACTGGTATAAAGTAGCACTGACTACCGGTACATAGCAACACCGAATAGCTGAGGTACAAGCCGAGCCCACAAGCGTGTGGGTGCAGGCGACCTGATCACTGCTCGTGAGTGAGCCCGCCGCCACCCCCTATGAGAGAAGACAGGCTGCGTCAGCCCACCGGAGATGTCGACCGCTGGCTTCGCCGCCGCGGACGCGGCGGGAGCACAGGCAACCACAAGCGCAGCCGCGAATGTTGCAATCGCTGAACACCCCATGGCCTCCACCATCGCCGACCACCCTGATACCGGGCCGTCGCCGTACTGACGCGGCCGCTGACACGACACGCAGCAGACCTGCCAGCGTCAGCAAGTGCGGCGACGGGCGGTCGGATCGGCTTCGGCTGGTGATGCGGGCGGAGGACTTCTCCCCGAGTCGGACGTAGCGGCCGAGGCTCTCGAGGTGCTGGCGGCGGGATTTGGCCTGAAGCTCGGGAGCGGTTCGTCCGTCAGCGGCCAGGTGCTGGAGAGCGGAGTGGCGCAGCCGGTGGAAAGCGGCGGGCCAGGAGCCGGACGGTGCCGGTGGTCCCTCACCTGCGGATCAGGGAGGCGATGTCGCGGAACAGCCGGTCGTGGGCGGCGGCCGCCTCCGGGGAGGTCAGATCCATGTTCTGGATGAAGCCGTGCACCAGGCCAGGCTCTTGCCGGTGCGTCACCCGTACACCCGCCTGTGCCAGGCGATGGGCGTAGGCGTCGCCCTCGTCGCGCAGCGCGTCGTGCTCGGCGGTCACGATCAGGGTGTCGGACAGGCCGCGCAGGTCTGGCGTCATCAGCGGGCTGGCGAGGGCGCGGGTGGCGGGATCCGATGCCCATTGCGCGATGGCCCAGGAGAGGAAGTCGGCGTCCAGCGCGTGTCCGGTGCCCTTGTCGACGACGCTGGGTTGCGAGAGTGTCAGGTCGGTGTTGGGACAGATGAGGATCTGTACGGCGGGCAAGAGATCACCCGCGTCGCGCGTCCTGGTCGCCCGCTGCCACGGGCTGATCCACGATTCGGAGGAGCACTTCACCCGGGCACTGAACCTGCACCAGCTGGCGGACCAGCCATACGAGCAGGCCAGAACGCACCTCGCCTACGGCGAGTGGCTGCGCCGCCGTCGCCGCAAGGCCGAGGCGCGCCCGCACCTGCGCCACACCCGGGAGGCCTTCGAGCGCCTGGGCGCCCGGCCCTGGGTTGATCGGGCAGTCGCCGAACTGCGCGCTGCCAGTGAGGCGACGCCTACCCGCCGCCGCGTCGATCCCGGCGCCCAGCTGACCGCCCAGGAACTGCAGGTCGTGCGGCTGGCCGCGACGGGAGCCACCAACCGTGACATCGCCGCCCACCTGCTCCTCAGTCCGCGCACTGTTGGGCAGCACCTCTACAAGGCCTTCCCCAAGCCGGGCATCTCCTCCCGGACGGGGCCGGCCCGGCTGAGTCTCGACCAGCTCTAGCGTTTCGTTCTCTTTGAGCGAGTTTCCGCAGATCGAGCGCAGATGCGGGTCAAGCGGGCTACGTTGTCACCCTTCGCCATTCTCCAGCGCGGATGCGTGCGGATCGGCGGCCGCCGCCAGGGCGGCGGCGATCTTGTCGGCCATGCGTTCCATGACCGCTTCGACGAGGGCCCGCTTGGAGTAGAAGTAGTGTCATCGTTCGTCTTGCTCTGCGGGGTAAAGGCAGGAGGCCGGAGTTGGCGCTGGTGGCGGCACGGGATCTGCGGGTGGATTTCCGGGATTGCCCGTTCGGCTGCAATTCCGAGCGGATCAGGTGGACGTTGCGCCTCCGGATCCAGTCCCGGTCGGCACTTGGAGTGTCCGGAGGCCGGTCGCAGGGAAGGGAGCCGGCCACTTGGGGCTTGTTATCGCAGGGTCTAACGTTGGCCAGTCCACAGGTCCCTTCAGAGCGAGGTCGGAGAGGCGGATGAGCGGCACGGGTGAGCTGGCCGTCCCGGAAGTGCCAGTCGCGGCGAGCAGGGACTGACCGCTTCGGCGCATCACTCGCCGCCTCACAGCCCCGTCCGGCGCGGACCAAGTTCCGACTTCAGCGGCTACCCGACCCTACTGCTGCTCTATTGCGCAGCCCAGCGCCCGCCGGTGCCTTGGGTCGACGGGTGTTACTTCTCGGCCGTGCCGGGTTCCCCTCTGATGGACTCCTGATAGATGTCTGCGTAGGTGCGCGAGTCCTTGACGAGGTCGTCGCAGAAGGCAGCGACGTCGTTGCCGATGAGTTCCAGGACTCCCTTGCCGGCCGCGACGCCCTCCTCGAAGAAATCGACGATCCCTGAGAGCAGGCGCCCGTCAAGCAAGTCGATCGGTCCAACCTTGAAGAAGTACCTCTGAATCTCCTTGTAGACGATCTGGTAGTCCGGCGGGAGCGCCTTGACCCGCGCCATGTGCGCCCGCCACTGCTTCTTGCCCTCGATGATGTCTTGGATGCCCATGTCAGCCTCCTAGCCGGCCCAATTTCCTTGCGACGTTCCTGTTCAACTGCTCGCGCCACCGGTCGCGATAGCTCCGAGCCCCTTCTCCGCCGGCCAGCGCCGCGCAGAAGCCCTCGATGTCGTCACCCAGCACCTCGTGAATGCTCTGCTCATCGGCCGCTGTCTCTTCGAGCAGCCCCAGAGCACCGTCGAGAATCGGCATCAGGTTTCGGCCTGTGAAGTCCGCGTAGAGAGAAAGATGACCCTTGATCTCTTCCCACGCCGCCCGGTAGTCGGCCGGCAATGCCTCGGCCCGCGCTTCGAACGTCTTCCATTCCCTGGTGAGATCGCTGCCTGTGATGGTCTCCCAGAAGTTCATCTCCCGCCCTCCTTGAGCTTGTCGATCCGTGATGTGATGTACTCCCATTTCGCCCAGAACGTCGCGAGTTCTTTGCGCCCCGCGTCGTTGAGCGCATAGAACTTGCGCGGCGGGCCCAGCCCGGACGGTCGTTTCGTCACCTGGACGAGCCCGTTCTTCTCCAGTCGCAGCAGGATGGTGTAAACCGTCCCCTCGACGACGTCGGCGAAGCCGAGTTCGTTCAGCCGACGCGTGATGGCGTAACCGTAGGTCTCCTCGCTGCCGATGATTTCAAGCACGCAGCCCTCAAGCGTGCCCTTCAGCATCTCCGTCAGGCCGTCCATCGTGTGTCCTCTTCGGTCTCCTGGTACTCCGTAGTAACGAGTACCACTATAAAGTATCACAAGGTAGTGGATAAATGTCCAGCAAGCGGCGAGCACAGACCATGGAAGCGATTCGAACGCGTCCAGCCGCGCCGCCGTCGACGATTCCGACCTGGTCCAGCTGTGGGAGGCCGCCCACGCCGGGGTGCGGCGCGACCTGGTGGCCTTTGCGCCTCAGGGACCCTGACCGTAGTCATGATGTCGAGGAGGCAGGCGCGACTCCAACCCGGCAAGGAGGGTTTGGAGTCCGAACTCGAAAGGGTCTCCAGGCGGGGAAGCGGTGGCGGAGCCGATGCGGGCTCGCAGTCGGGGGAAGGCCCGGGCGATCTCGAATACCTCGGCGGTGACCTCCCGGAGTTCCTTGTCCTGATCGGCGCCGCTCCGCCGCAGGCGGGCCCGCCAGGCCGCCTGCGCCGCCTCGCCCTGCGCGGCGCCGATCACGAACATGAGCACGGTCGCAGCCGCCTGATCGGCTTCGCCTTCGGTGAACCCGGCCGACTCGTAGACCGTCAGGGACTGCTCGTCGAAGCGAGCCTTGTTGGGTCCGTAGATGAGGTGCGTGCTCATCGCCGGGATCAGCCAGAAGTGCCGTACGACCATCGCATACGCTCCCCGTGCCAGCGCCGCGGCAGCTTCCCGCCACCCGACCCTAGCCGTGTCGGGCAGCGGGATCTCGCCGAACACGTAGTCGGCGGCGAGGACCACCAGCTTGTCCTTGCTCTTCACATAGTGATACATCGCCGATGCAGCCGATCCGAGGTGTGTGCCCAAACGGCGCATGTTCAGCCCGTTCACACCTTCGGCGTCGAGCACCTCGACGGCGGCGCGGACGATCTGCTCCTTGGTCAGCATGACGCTCAGCCTAGCCAGCGTTGAACTTAGTTCAAACCGTGAGCTATGGTGTTGAACTAAGTTCAATATGTGTTGAGGAGGTCCGTGCTCATGGTTGTCGCCCTTCAGTTCCTGCTGGCCCTGACGTACCTGATCGTTCCGCTTGTCGGCCACCGCTACGGCACCGCCGCCCAGCAAGCAGCCGATGCCGAGATCCGGCGTCAGGGCCATGATCCCGCCGTGCTGGTCAAGCACGGCCTCGACTTCACCGCCAGCACCGCCAGCGTGGTGGTGTCCGTGGCGATTGCCGTGGGCCTGGCGACGCTTGCCGTGCTGAACCTCGGTGACCAGCCGCTGCTCACCTGGGTCCTCCAGCCCGTCCTGCTGATCGCCGGCGGCTTCATCACCACCGCTCAGGTTTTCGTCGTCCGGTACGTGGAGGCCGCCCTCCGCAAGTCCGGCACCACGGACATCGACACCAAGGCGCTGATCGGGGCAGCTGAGGTGGTCTTTCCCGGCTGGTTCCGCCCCCTTGTCGTGACGCGCTTTCTCCTCACGACCGCGGGCTCACTGGCCATCCTCCTCTTGCTGGCTGTTTCCTGACCTGGCAAGCAAACAGGTCTTTGCACTGTCCCGGAGGTCGGGTGTTGGCGATGACTGCGGCGCCACGCTAGGCGTTCACGGTCCCGCGAGCGGTGTTGTGATCGGCGAGGAGGAATGCACGTATCTGGGCGGCGATGGCGGGATAGTCGGAGCTGAACCAGATCATGTGGCTGTCGGCGTGGCTTTCCACCAGTTCGGCGCGTGGTATCGCCGCGGCCAGGGATTGGGCGTGGGCGAAGGGCACCGAGCGGTCGTTGCGGGTGGCGATGACCAGGGCAGGCTGGCCGACGCGGGCGGTGCAGTCGGCCACCGGGAGCATGTCGGCGACGAAGCCGCGGCCCGAGCGCATCGAGGTGTACAGGTGGGTCAGCGTGGCGCGGTCGGCGGCGCTCAGGTGCGCCAGCACCTGGCCGACGGGAAGAAGCGACAGGTCGCGGGTGAGCAGCCGCAAGGCCGGCGCCGGCGCGAAGCGGATCGCCGTGCGCAAGAGTGCCCAGGTGACGGCTTCGACCCTGGGATGGAACACGATCCGTCCGCCGATGCGGGTGCGCCGGTCGGGCCAGGGCAGAAAACCGACCGAGCTTTCCAGGATCACCCGCTGCACGAGGTCTGGATGGAAGGATGCCATGGTCAGCGCGGTACGTCCGCCGGCGGAGATGCCGACCACCGCGGCGACCTGGTCGACTCCCAGATCCCGGCACAGGCGCGCAATGACATCGACGAAGTCCGCCACCGTGACTCCCGAGGTCAATGGTGTACGCCCGTAGCCGGGACGCGAGGGAATGAGCACCCTGAATCCCGCATCGGTGAAGACTTCCTCGCCCAAGGCCAGCTCCGCCCGCACATGACCGCCGTGGAACACCAGGACCGTGCCGGGGCCGTCGCCGTGCATCCGGTATTCCACCGTGTCCGCCCCTACGCGGGCCAGGATCAGATCCCGCTCTCCCGTAGGGCTGGGCCGATGTGAAGACCTGCCCGTTTCCGTCGCGAAAGCGTCTGTGGTCTCGTCTGCACGGTGCCGTCGCGGGAAACCGGTCATCTGCGCCTCCGGGGTCGATAGTCGTGTTAGACCTCTTGCCGACCAGACTTCCCGGCGCACCACGACCACCGTACAGCCGCTTCACCCATCGAAGGAATACGATGCACCACCCCCATCACAGGTGCTCTATGTACCCGGCGGCGACGTCGTCCGGCGGGTTGGTATACAGGTGCCGATACGGTCGTTGGCGTGGCCGAGGCGGCGCCTCAGCTCGGCCCGGTATGGCCGGAGGCCTGCGACAGCTGGAAGGCGAAGGTGCGACGGGCGTCGTGCCCGCTTGAGTAGGCCCTGCTGTTCGAGGAAGGCGACGGTCTGCGAGATCGACGCGGGGCTGACGCGAAGCCGCTGGACCAGGTCAGCGACGGTGAGAGTGCCGGAGTCGGTGACATACAGGCAGGCCAGCACCCTGGTCGCCATCCGGGGCATCCCCTACTGCTCGAGGAGCGTGGCGAAGGATTCCGTCATCTTCTGGACCGCCTGGGGGTCACTCCCATGGCTGTCTCGAGGTGCGAGCGTTGGAAGAGGGATTGATCGTCGTCGGCTGGCATGAGGTGGGGGACCTCAGCCGCTTTTCAAATCGGGACGAGCTGGCCGAGGCCCTACGCAACGCTTTCCTGACGGTCAGTCCCAATGTCATCGCCAACGGGAGAGGACAGCTCTGGAGATTCGCCACCGAGATCCAACGAGGAGACCTGGTGGTCATGCCGCTCAAATGACACCCAGGCCACATTGCCGTCGGCGAAGTCACAGGACCCTATGAACACCTTCCGCACGAGCCTGTTGAATTCCAGCAGGTGCGGAAGGTCGGTTGGCTCCGTCGGGATGCGCTGCTTGATGCGGTCAAGGACGACCTGCGCGCCAGCTTGAGCTCGATGCTCACGATATGCAGACTGGCTCAAAATGAGGCCGCGCGCCGGATCACCACGATGGCCGCAACCGGGACCGACCCCGGCATGACGGAGGAGGATGCTGTCAGCGTCGATAAGTTGCCGGAAGAGGTGGCCTTGGAGCCTGACGGCGATCCGCAGCCGCCCGGTGGCGGATGACAGGGAGCCGTCACTTCGGCGCCTGTCCGCTCCAGCCCTCGGAACCTTTTGGACCTCGGCGAGGGTGCCGCTGGAGGCGCGTACGGCTGCAAAGTGCGTTCAGGCAACCCGGATCGTTCGTGTGAACAACTACGTCCGGGGGACGGCCGCGAATCTGGAGCCGCAGGCCGAATCGGAGCGGTATACGGGCCTGCCCACTGGGGAGTGGTACTCCGCCCACATGCCGAGCCTGCCCTCCGGCGCCCTCCCTACGCGTGTGGAGCCCGCGGGTGATCAGTCGGCCTTCGACCTGAACGGGTTCTTCGAGAGCGGCCTGCAGCTCCTACCGTAGGAACGCGCTTCGCGCGGTCGCCGCTGGTGCGCGGCACGATCGCGTCAGGCGCAGGTCTTCTCCTGCGGGCTGCAGAACGTGATCTCGGGATAGGTCGCTGAGGGCTTGTTCAACAGGGGCTGGGGCTTGCCGCGCAGGTGCTGGTCGAAGAAGGCCGTGACGTACCTGCGGGTGATGTTCATGGCGCGGGCGCCGGCGATGTCGGAGCCGATGTCGATGCCGACCTGGTCGACCAGTACGCCCAGGTCGGTGAAGGACAGGTGCACGGCTCCGGTCATCAGCAGCCAGCGCTTCCAGCCGGTCAGCCCCGTCCAGACGCGCTCCCACGAGGCGGCCTCCGTACTCTTGCCCGGCGTGTAGGTCGCGGGTTTGCCCAGGAAGAGGAACGGGCGGGACAACCCGGATGCGGGGAGGATGCTCTCCACGGTTCCGTCCATGTCGATGCCGGCGCGCAGCCGGGAGTCCGCCAGCATGGCGGCGACGGCGCTCGCGCCGCCGACCGATTGACCGGCCATGGCGATCTTCGACGTATCGATCAGGCCGGCGGCTTTCCACTTCGGGTGCGCGCCGGTCAGCTGGTCGAGCACGAAGGACACATCAGCGGCCCGGCTCTTCTCCAGCTTCGCCCACCAGTCCTTGTCCTTGGTGATCTCGCACGTGACACAGGTGGTGACCCGTCCGTCCGGGAAGGTCGTGGCGACGTTCTCGTAGGTGTGGTCGATGGCGGCCACCACGTAACCCCGGCTCGCCAGTTCCTCAGCGAGGCCCGTGAGCTCGCTGCGGGGCTTGCTGTGCCCGGGAGAGAGCACCACGAGGGGCAGGCTGTGTCCGCGACCGGCGGGACGGGCGTCGGTGAAAGCGTTGGTGCGCGTCTTGCTCAGCGTGTCGGACGGGATGGTGGTGATCTTTCCGTCCTTGAGCAGCAGCTCGGACTCCTTCGCCGTCATGTACTGCGCTCGCTTGTGGCCTGGAGACTTGGCCGGGTACCACAGCGAGACCATGAGTTCGCGGTACTTGACGGTGGGAACCCAGGGGTCGGGACGCGAAGTGTCCTTCATGTACAGGGATGTGGTGCCCACTGGCTGGGAGCCGGTCGGGGCGGGCAGGAATGGCGTGACCGTCCGGGACGCTGAGGCCGGCAGGGCCTGGACGAGTCCGGCGGCGGCCAGGACGGTGACGAGTCCGGTGATGATGGCCAGTCGGCCACGCCTGCGGGGTACGCGCGGCTCGCCATGGCCGTCGTCCGGCGTGGCCAGGTTCGGGGATTCGATCATGCGGATGGACTATACACTGCGGATATATTCTCAGGGCATAAAAAGTGAATCCGCATGGAGCGCATGGATGTCAGGAGTTGCCGGGGGCCGCCGTATGCCGCAGGCGCTGGGGCGCTGGCGTGACCTCCGGTGCCGCCGTACGCTCACGTTCCGGCGACCACCCATCACGGAGGCAGCCATGACCGTACGCATGGAGCGAGCAGGCCAGGTCACGACCGTAGTGCTGAGCAGGCCGGAGGTCCGCAACGCGGTCGACCGCAAGACCGCCGACGCGCTGGTCGACGCGTTCAGGGCGTTCGAGGAGTCCGATGCGGCGGTGGCGGTGCTCTGGGGCGAGGGCGGCACGTTCTGCTCGGGCGCCGACCTCAAGACGCTCGACAACCACGTCGGCGAGGACGGCGACGGGCCGATGGGCCCGACCCGGCTGCGCCTGTCCAAGCCGGCCATCGCCGCCGTCGCCGGGCACGCCGTCGCGGGCGGCCTGGAGCTGGCGCTCTGGTGCGATCTGCGGGTGGCCGAGGAGGACGCGGTGTTCGGCGTGTTCTGCCGGCGCTGGGGCGTGCCGCTCATCGACGGCGGCACTGTGCGGCTGCCGCGGCTCATCGGCGCCTCCCGAGCGATGGACCTGATCCTCACCGGGCGTCCGGTCGGCGCCCGCGAGGCGTACGAGATGGGCCTGGCCAATCGCGTCGTCCCGGCCGGTACGGCCAGGCGGCAGGCCGAGGAACTGGCCCGCGACATCGCCCGCTTCCCGCAGACCTGTCTGCGCGGCGACCGGCTGTCGGCGCTGGAGCAGGACGGGCTGCCGGAGCGGGACGCGATCAGGAACGAGCTGCGCCACGGTCTGGTGTCGCTGCCCGACGCCGTCGGCGGCGCCGCCCGCTTCGCGGAGGGCGCGGGCCGGCACGGCGAGTTCTAGCGACCCGCCCCAACGCCGGTCCTCGCGCCCGTGCGGTCCTCGTGCCCGTGCCGGTCCTCGCGACAGCAGGGGTGCTCATGCCAGCACGGGGAAGTTCGCGCGGATCACGCCGTGCGGGTCACGGGTCCGCTTGAGGTCGCGTAGCCGGGCCAGCGTGCTCGCCGGGAAGGCCGACGCGGCCTGCTCTCCCTGGGCCAGCATGGTGTACGGCTTGCGCCCACTCGTGTACGGCACCAACTCCTTAGTCAGGCCCGCGATGCGCTCGGCCGTCTCCCGCGACGGCAACCCGAACATATAGACGGAGTACGGCTCGGCCACCCGCCCCGCGGCCCCGCCACCCTCGGCGGGCCGGGCCAGCGCCCCGCCCAGATGCCTGACCTGGACGCTGATCAGCGGGTCGATCGGCGCGCCGAGCAGCACCTCCGCCACCCCGTCCAGCCCCGTGAGCAGCTCGAACCGCCCCGTCCCCGCACTGGGATCGGTGGGCTCGGCGCAGATCGAGCCCAGCTCGGCCACCGGCATCGGCCGCCGGGTGTCGCTGATCGTCCCGCCGATCCGGTCGAAGCGGCGCAGCAGGTCGCCGGGGTGCTCGCCGAGGAAGGTGGAGTCGATGGCCACATACCCCGGCCCGCCGGGGAACTTCAGCAGGTCGAACCAGACCGTCAACTCCTCCGGCGCCTCGGCGGTGGTCTCCGCGAAGGCCTCGAACACCTCCCGGGCCCGCTCGACCGGCCACATCATCCGCCCGCCGTACAGAGAGGGGGCCGGACGCAGGTCGAACTCCACCGAGGTGACCAGCGCGAGGTCGCCGCCACCGCCCCGCAGCCCCCAGAACAGCTCCGGATCCGACGCAGCCGTCACCCTGACCCGGTCACCGGTGGCGTCGACCGCCTCGAAGGCCCGGACACTGTCGGCCGCGAAGCCGTACTTGCGCCCGAACCAGCTCAGACCGCCACCGAGCGTGTAGCCGGTCACGCCCACCACCGGCGAACTGCCCGCCAGGCCGGTGAGGCCGAGCGGACTCGCGGCGGCCAGCACCTCGCCCCACTTCACGCCCGCGCCGGCCCTGGCGATCCCGTCCTCGACGGTCAGGCCGTCCATGCGTGCGGTCTTGAGGAGGATCGTCCCGTCGGTGTCGCCGGAGGCGCCGTGGCCGGTCGGCTGGGCGGTGACCGCCAGCCCGTTGAGCCGGGCGTAGCTCACCGCGGCGGCCACGTCGTCGGCGTCGGCGGCCTCGATCACCGCTCGTACCGGCTGGTCCACGGCCAGGTTCCAGGGCTTGCGGGCCTCGTCGAAGCCCGCGTCGCCGGGGAGCAGGACCTTGCCGTTGATGTTGATGGTGTTCATGAGGTCAAGTGTGCGTTTTCCCATTTGAGGGGGACTTGGGGTTGACTTGGGGTTTGTGGATGTACGTCTGTTCGGCCCGCTTGAGGTTGACTCCGGTGATGGCGTTCGGCTCGATCTCGGCACGCGCAAGCAGCGGGCCGTGTTCGCCTTGCTGGCCCTGTCGCCGGGGCGCGTGCTGCCGCTCGACCGGCTGATCGAGGAGCTGTGGGCCGGGGAGGCGCCGGCCAAGGCGACGGCGACCCTCCAGGCGTACGTCTCCCACCTGCGCCGGGTGCTGGAACCCGGCAGGAAGCCGCGCACGCCGCCCCGGCTGCTGCTCACCCGCGAGCCCGGTTATCTGCTCGACATCGTGCCCGGACAGGTCGATGCCGGCCGCTTCGCCGCGCTGGCCGAGGACGGGCGCCGCGTGTTGAAGGGCGGCAGGTACGCCGAGGCGCTGGAGGTGCTCGACCGGGGGCTCGGGCTGTGGCGGGGGGCGCTGCTGGGAGAGTTCGCCGACCTGGACTTCGCGCGGCGGGCCGTACACCGGCTGGAGGAGCTGCGGCTGGGGGCGGCCGAGGACCGGTTCGAGGCGCGGCTGGCGCTCGGCGAGGCCGGGCTGCCGGACCTAGAGGCGCTGGTCGAGGCGCATCCCTACCGGGAGCGGGCGTGGGGGCTGCTGGTGCTGGCGCTCTACCGGGCGGGGCGGCAGGCGGACGCGCTCGGGGCGCTGCGCCGCGTACGGTCGCTGCTGGACGGCGAGCTGGGCATCGAGCCGGGGCCGGAGCTGAAGCGGCTGGAACAGGCGGTGTTCGACCAGTCGCCCGACCTGATGACCCTCACCGCACCCGGCCTCACCGCCCCGACCGCCTTCACCACCCCGGCACCCGACTCATGGGGCGCCGCCGCTCGAACCGGTACATCAGCGGACGGCCCGTTCAACGGTGACGGGACAAAGGCGGCCGGTGAGTGGCTCGTCGCGCGGGACGATCAGTTGCGGCTGGTCGAGGAGCTGCTGGCCGACGCCCGCCGGGGGAGGGGCGGCCTGCTGCTGGTGACCGGCGAGGCGGGCATCGGCAAGACGAGCCTGGCGCGGGCCGCCGCCGAGGTGGCCACCGCGCGGGGCTTCCAGACGGCCTGGGGACGCTGCCTGGACGGCGAGACGGCCCCGTCCTTCTGGCCCTGGACCCAGGCGGGGCTGATCCCCGCGCAACCGCAGGCCGAGCTGTTCGACCTGTACGACGGCGTGGTGTCGCGGCTGCGTGGCGGCCCGCTCCTGCTGGTGCTGGAGGACGTGCACTGGGCCGACGTCTCGTCGCTGAAGCTGCTCGGCCACGTCGCCGGTGAGCTCGCCCGTACGTCCGCGCTCGTCCTCGTCACGCTCCGGCCCGAGCCGGGCGAACACCCCGAGCAACTGCGCGAGACGCTGGGCGCGCTGGCGCGGGAGAGCCACCGGGTGCCGCTGGCCCCGTTCGACGCCGCCGAGGTGCTCGACTACCTGCGCCTGCGCCGGGTGAACGCGGATCCGGTGGCGATGCTCGACCGCTCGGGCGGTAACCCGTTCTACCTGACGGAGCTGCTCCGCCTGCCGGAGAACGAGCGCGACCTGGTCCCGGCCGGGGCCCGCGACGTCATCGACCGGCGGCTCGCCCGGCTGCCCGCCGCCACGCAGGACCTGCTCAGAGCCGCCGCGGTGGCGGGCAGAGAGGTGACGCTCGACCTGCTGGCCGCGCTGACCGAACGGCCGGTCGAGGAGGTCATGGCCCTCGCCGAGCCGGCCCTGGCCGTCGGCCTGCTGACCGAGACGGCCGAGCCCGCCCTGGCTCTCGGCCCGCTGAGAGAAACGACCGTGCCCGCCGCCCTGGCCGTGGGCGAACGGACCGGAAGCGCTCAGGCCGCCGACTACCGCTTCTCGCACGCCCTGGTACGGCAGGCGCTCGACGCCGGACTCACCCAGCTGGCCAGGGCCCGCCTGCACCTGCGGGCCGGTACGTACCTCGAGACCCTCCCCGGCACCGACCCCGCCCTGCTCGCCCGCCACTTCGCCGCGGCCGCGAAGCTGGGCGGCGCGGACCGTGCGGCGGCCTACGCCGTCGCCGCGGCTCGGGAGGCGGTCGCCCGTCACGGCTACACCGAGTCGGTCATGTTCTGGGAGCTGGCGGTCGCGCACCTGCCGCCCGGCGACTCGGCCGACCGCTGCCACCTGCTGACCGAGCTCGGCCAGGCCCGTCGTACCGTGGGCGACGCCGACGGCGCCCTGCATTACCTGACGGAGGCGATCGCGGCGGCCAAACGGCTCGGCGACCGCGACGCGCTGGTGACGGCGGTCTCTTCGTTCGGTGGGCTGTCGGTGTGGAACTGGCGGCCGTACGGCGTGGTGGATGAGGAGATGGTGTCCGTCCTGGAGGACCTGCTCGCGGGCCCGCTCGACGACCACGCCAGGGCGACGCTGCTGGGTACGCTCGGCGTCGAGCTCCACTACGGCCCCCGCCGCGCCGAGGGCGAACTGCTCGCCGCGGACGCCGTGGAGCTGGCCCGCGCGCTGGGCGACCCGGCGCTGCTGGCCAGGACGCTGAACAACTACCTGATCGCCGGGTTCGTCATGGGTAACAACCCCGCCCGGCTGCGCGCCGCCGACGAGATGCTGGCCATTCCGGGGCTGACCAGGGAGGCCCGGCTGGTGGCAGGGGGGCTGCGGATGTCCTGCCTGCTCCGCGCGGGAGATCTGGCCGAGTGGGAGCGCGAGCTCGCCCGCTGCGAGCGGGTCCTGGAGGAGGTACGCCGCCCCGAGCTGGAAGCCATGGTCCGGGTCGCGCAGACGGGCGGACACACCCTGCACGGCCGCTGGGCCGAGGCGGAGGCGCTGGTCGCCGACTTCCCCGACCTCAAGTACGGCGCCAGCCCGTGGGGCGC
This sequence comes from Nonomuraea sp. NPDC049141, assembly GCF_040648415.1. NCBI lineage: Bacteria > Bacillati > Actinomycetota > Actinomycetes > Streptosporangiales > Streptosporangiaceae > Nonomuraea > Nonomuraea sp. NPDC049141. The sequence goes on along the minus strand of NZ_JBEZDR010000001.1, from coordinate 56,248 downwards.
GGAGGCCCGCAGACTGGCCACGCTCTACACCTGCAGACGTGGCCAGGGCCGGGTGGCCGAGATCGTCGACGACCTCATCGCCGCGAGCGACCTCCCGCAGATGGTCCCGATGCGGCCGCTCGCCATCCTGGCCGCCCTCGACGTGGGCAAGGAGGAACTGGCCAGGGCGCTGATCGCGCGGTGGGGCACGGAGCTGCGGGACGACTGGTCAGGGGGTTTCCTGTTCCCGATCTGGGGCCTCATCGCCGCCCGGCTCGGTACGCCGGACCCGGAAGAGCTGTACGAGCTGCTGCTGCCGGTGGCCGACCAGCTCATCGTCATGGGCATGGGCAGCGGCGCCTGGGGCTCGGTCCGCGACGTCCTCGCGGCGCTGGCCGCCCGGCTGGGCCGTACGGGCGAGGCGGACGAGCACCGGCGGGTGGCGATCGATACGCACCGGCGACTCGGCCTGGCCTTTTGGGAGGCCAGGAGCCTCGCGTGAAGTGTCGGAGGCCCCGCGTATCGTGACCTCATGCCTGACATCGAGGTCGCCGGGCGCGACGTGCGCATCACCAACCCTGACAAGGTGGTGTTCCCCGGCAGCGGGCACACCAAGCTCGACCTGATCCGCTACTACCAGGCGGTCGGTGAGGGCGCGCTGCGCGGCGTCCAGGGGCGGCCGATGGTGCTCAAGCGGTTCGTGCACGGCATCGAGGAGGAGGCGTTCTTCCAGAAGCGCGCCCCGGCCAAGCGACCCGACTGGGTCGAGGTGGCCGAGCTGCGCTACCGCTCCGGGCGCAGCGCCGAGGAGGTCGTCGCGACCGAGCTGGCCCACGTCGTGTGGGCGGTCAACCTGGGGTGCGTCGACCTCAACCCGCACCCGGTGCGGGCCGCCGACCTGGCCCACCCCGACGAGCTGCGCATCGACCTCGACCCGGTGCCGGGCGTGCGATGGGGCGACGTGCTGCGCACGGCGCAGGTCTCCCGCGAGGTGCTGGCCGACCACGGCCTGACCGCCTGGCCGAAGACGTCGGGATCACGGGGCTTCCATGTCTACGCCCGCATCGAGCCGCGCTGGACGTTCGCCGAGGTGCGCCGGGCGGCCGAGGCGGTGGCCCGCGAGGTCGAGCGGCGTGCCCCCGAGGTGGCCACCAGCCGGTGGTGGAAGGAGCAGCGGCACGGCGTGTTCGTCGACTACAACCAGAACGCCTACGACCGCACGGTCGCCTCCGCCTACTCGGTCAGGCCGGTCGCCGACGCCCGCGTCTCCACGCCGCTGACCTGGGACGAAGTGCCGGGCTGCCGGCCGGGCGACCATACGATCGACACGGTGCCCAAGCGGTTCGCCGAGCTCGGTGACCCGTGGGCGGACATGGACCTGCATGTGGGCGGCCTGGAGTCGCTGCTGGAGCTGGCCGAGTCGCAGGGGCCCGCCCCCGAGCGCGAAGACCTGCCCGTCGTCGAGATCGCCAGGGCGCAGCACAAGGAGGAGGCGCAGGCGGGGTTCGAGCGGTGGCAGGCCCGGCATCCCGAGGTGGCCGCCTGCCTCCAGCCCGCTGATGTGCTGGTCGACGGCATGCGCGGGCGCAGCAGTGTGTGGTATCGCATCCGGGTCAACCTCCAGCACGTCCCGGAGGATCAGCGGCCCGGTCAGGAGCCGTTGGAGGTCGACTACGACCCGTGGACCTAGCCGATCAGAGGCGGGTCGGGCGTTCGTAGCCCTCGTCGCCGCCGTACACGTGCGAGTTCGGGTCGAGGTCCGGCTGGGTGGCCGGGCTGGTCGGCGAGGCGGTGTGCTCGATGGCGAAGTCGTCCGACGGCTCGGGCGGGTCGGGGAAGAGGTGCTCGTGCCAGCTGATCCGCCCCAGCGGCGTGGCGTCCGTGATGTGCCAGCCGGCCCGCTGGGCGGCCCACCTGCCACCCGGATAGCGCATCGGCAGCAGCATGCGGTGCAGGTGCCTGGCTCGCAGCCAGAGCCTGATCACCTCGTCCATGCCGATCACCTCCGGCCCCCCATACTCGATCACCCCCCGCTCCGGACCCGCGGCGACCAGGTCGCTCAGGCACGCGGACACCTCGGAGGTGCAGACCGGCTGCCAGGGGATCGAGCGATCCACCGGGATCGCGGGGTAGGCGGCCAGCTCGTGAAGGAAGACCTCGAGGTGCTGGTGGAACGTCGTGGAGCGGAGGATCGTCCAGCCGATCCCGCTCTCCCTGACCAGCCGCTCGGCTTCGAGCTTGTCCTCCAGGTAGCCGGTCGCGGCCTGGTCGGCGCCGACGATCGAGACGTACACCAGGTGGGGCACGCCGGCGTCCCCGGCCGCGTCGAGCAGCCACCGGGTGCCCGCGAGGTCGACGGAATCGGCTCGGTGACCTTTGCGGGCGAGGGTGGCGAGGTGGATGATCGCATCGACGCCCCGCACGGCGCTGAGCACGCCTTTGCCCCAGGCCAGGTCGCCCCACACCCATTCGATGTCCTGGCCTGGGTGCGATGCGCGGCTGAACGCCCGCACCGAGTGCCCTGTCCTGACGAGTGTGGGCACCACGGCTCTGCCCAGCGTGCCGGTTGCCCCCGTGACCAGAATGTGCATTCCCCGCCCATACCCTCAGCCTGGGAATTCTCCCGAATTGACAACGAAATTCATCGCATGCTTGGTCAAAGGGTCTGTCTCCGCCGCCTTGTTCAGGGACCGGATTCTGCGGCTCGGCGACCGGCCAGGTGCTCCTCGATGCGCTCGGTGCCCCACCAGCCGGTCGCCAGCACGATCCGGTACCGGCGGGCGATCGTCTCGCCGCGCGCCAGCTCGAACTCCCGGTGGAACGCCCACGACGGGTTGACGGCGGCGAACGGGACACTGCGCACGAACCAGTGCGACTCCGGCCCCGGCTCCGGCACGAACACCAGCGTGGAGGACCGGTCCACCTCGTCGTGCCGCCCCTGGAAGGCCAGCCAGCGGGCCCGCTGGCCCATCATCTCCTCGCCGCCGAGCCCGTCGGGGCCGAGCACCTCGCCGCCGGTGAACGAGCGCGGGCCGCGCCAGAACAGGCCGCTGTAGCCGGCCAGGGGCCGGCCGTGCGTGGTGGGGCTGCCGAAACGCAGCGGTTCGTCGCGCAGGCCGGTGAGCGTCGTGTGCCAGACCAGCTCCCAGGAGCCGTTCGCCGGATCGACCGCCTCGATGGTGAGCTCGCGCCGCTCCTCCACCCAGGGCTCGCCCCGCGAGCTGCGCCAGGTCAGCCGCCCCGACAGGCCGTCCTGGCGGACGTCCAGGGTGTCGTGGCGCATCGTGCCGTTGTTGTCCAGGTCGATGTAGCGCTGCTCTTCGCGGACGTAGGTGCCGCCGCCCCAGAAGTTCTGGCCGGAGACGTGTGAGGCGGTCAGTTGCAGGCCCTTGTGCCAGCGGTGGTCGTGCGGCCGGTAGGAGGTCACCACGTCACCGGCCAGCGTACGCAGCGGGTGGACGTACGGCTTGGGCGCCTCGAACGGCTGCGGGTCGGGCTCGTGGACGTAGCGCATCAGCTCAACGCCGTGCGCCTCGAAGATGATCGCGCTCATGAGGGGCTCCAACCGGGGGTGTCGCCGTGCAGGCTGCGGTAGAAGGGATCGCCGGGGCCCACCTCGCCCGCGCGTACGGTGCCGCCGGTCAGCGCCGCCTTGTACATCGCGGTGATCAGCTCCAGTGATCGGCGCCCGTCCCGCCCGCTGGCCCGGGGCCGCCGGCCGGCCCGCCGGTCCGCGACCAGGTCGCGTAGCTGCTTCAGGTGCGAGGTGGGCACGTCCTCAGCCGGCGGCCAGTCGATCTCGCCGGCGTGCTCGGCCGGGGTGCAGGTCCAGTCGTCGTTGGCGTAGCCGTACAGGTGGGTCAGCTCCAGCGTGGCGTCGGCGAGGTCGATGCGCAGGTGGCTGACCTGCCGCGGCGACAGGACGCTGTTGACCACCGTGGCCAGCGCGCCCGACTCGAAGCGGACCAGCGCGGTCGTGACGTCGTCGGTCTCGACGTCACGCGCCAGCCTGGCCGCCATGGCGCGGACTTCGCTCCACTCGCCGAGCAGCTCCAGCAGCAGGTCGATCTGGTGGATGCCGTGGCCCATGGCGGGTCCGCCGCCCTCGGTCTCCCAGCGCCCGCGCCAGGGCACGGCGTAGTAGGCGTCGTCGCGGAACCAGGTGGTCTGGCAGTGCGCGACGTACGGGGCGCCGAGCGCGCCTTTGGCGATCAGCTGCCGCAGGTGCTGCGCGCCGGAGCCGAACCGCTGCTGGAACACGATCGCCGCGTACGGCCCGCCCTCCTGCTCGGCCGCGGTCATGGCGTCGTACTCGGCCAGCGACAGGCACGGCGGCTTCTCGCACCACACCCACGCGCCCGCGCGCAGCGCGGCCGCCACCTGGGCGGCGTGCAGCGAGGGCGGGCTGCAGACGGCGACCAGGTCGGGGCGCACCTCGGCGAGCATGCCTTCGAGATCGTCCGAGGCGTACGCCAGGCCGAACCGGTCGGCGAACGCCTGGGCCAGCTCGGCGGTCGCGTCCACGACGGCGACCACCTCGATCTCGTCAGGCAGCGCCTGGAACGCGGGCATGTGCGCGAAGCTCGCGATCGCGCCACCGCCGACGACGGCGACGCGGAGGGGGGACGGCACGGGCGGCCTCCTTTGGAAAGCGCTTACCGGTGCACGCTATGGTGCCGGGGCACGCTTGGGCAAGTGTTACGCCGCCGCGGCGCAGGCCCTGCCGATCCCGTTCGCGGCGTTCAGCAGGGGCTCGACCAGCCGGGGGAGCTCGCGGGCGCGCCTGGCGGCCAGCACGATGCCGAGCGCCGCGATGGGCCGGCCGCCGACCAGGATCGGGGCCGCGGCCGAGCAGGAGCCGAGCGTCATCTCCTCGTACGTCAGCGCGTACCCCTGAGCGCGCACCGTGGCCAGCTCGCGGGCCAGCCGTCCCGGCTCGGTGATCGTGTGCGGGGTCGGCCGTTCGAGCACGCGGTCCAGGTAGGAGCGGACGAACCAGTCGGGCTCGAAGGCGAGCAGGGCCTTGCCGACGCCCGTCGGATGCATGGGCAGCCGCCCGCCCGTCCTGGACACGATCGGCACGGCCCGCCGACCGGCCACCTTGTCCACGTACAGGACTTCCAGGCCGTCGCGGACGGCCAGGTGAACGTTCTCGCCGGTGCTCGCGAACAGCTCCTGCAACCAGGGATGGGCCAGGTCCTGGAGCTTGGCGGGCGCGAGCTGGCCGAGCTCCCACAGCCGCAGCCCGATGCGGAGCCGCCCGTCGGGCGCGCGGCTCAGCGCCTGCCACTCCTCCAGCTCGCCGACCAGCCGGTGCACCGTGCTCAGGGGCAGGCCGCTGCGCCTGGCCAGGTCGGTCAGCGTGAGCTGCGGATGCGTGGCGTCGAACGCGCCCAGGATGGCGAGCACCTTGGACGTCACCGTGCGCCCCGCCTCGCGGGATCCGCCTGCCATGCCGCAATCTTGCATAATTCTTCCGCTGAGTGGAAGGGGTTGCTCGGATAATCGGCCGCCTAAGCAGGATGCTTCCGTCATGCGCACTCAGGTAGGGATCATCGGGGCGGGCCCCGCAGGCTTGCTCCTGTCCCATCTGCTCCATCTGCGCGGCATCTCCTCGGTGGTGCTGGAGCGGCGCAGCCGCGCCTACGTGGAGCGCCGCGTGCGCGCCGGCGTGCTGGAGCAGGGGACGGTAGACACGCTGGTCGAGGCCGGCGTGGGTGAGCGGCTGCTGCGCGAGGGCCTGCCGCACCAGGGCATCGAGCTCAGGTACGACGGGCAGAGCCACCGCGTCGCCTTCGAGAAGCTGGTGCCCGGCCGGTCCATCACCGTGTACGGCCAGCAGGAGGTGGTCAAGGACCTGATCGCCGCCAGGCTGGAGGCCGGCGGCGACGTGCGGTTCGAGATCGAGGACGTGGCCGCGCACTCGCTGGAGGCCGAGCCGTACCTGACGTTCGGCGGCGAACGGCTCGACTGCGACGTGATCGCCGGTTGCGACGGCTTCCACGGCGTGTCCAGGCCGTCGATCCCGCCGGGCGTTCTGCAGGTGTTCGAGCGGGAGTATCCCTTCGCCTGGCTCGGCATCCTGGCCAGGGTGGCGCCCTCGTCCGAGGAGCTCATCTACGCCAGGACCGAGCGCGGCTTCGCGCTGCACAGCATGCGCTCGCCCACGGTCAGCCGCTTCTACCTGCAGGTCCCGCCCGACGCCGGCGTGGACGAGTGGCCCGACGAGCGGATCTGGGCCGAGCTGAAGGCGCGGCTGGAGACCGTCCCCGGCTTCACGCTGGAGACCGGCGAGATCTTCGAGAAGGGCGTCACGCCGATGCGGGCCTTCGTCGCCGAGCCCATGCAGTACGGCCGGCTCTACCTCGCCGGCGACGCCGCCCACATCGTCCCGCCCACCGGGGCCAAGGGCCTGAACCTGGCCGTGGCCGACGTGCGCGTCCTGACCGAGGCGCTGGACCGGTTCTTCGCCACCGGCTCGGCCGACCTGCTCGACTCCTACTCCGAGTCCTGCCTGAAGCGGGTCTGGCGGGCTCAGCACTTCTCCTGGTGGATGACGACCCTGCTGCACACGTTCGACTCCGACGACGCTTACGGCAGGCGGCTGCAGCTGTCCTACCTGGACTACGTGACCTCCTCCGAGGCGGCCGCGACAACACTGGCGGAGAACTACGTGGGACTGCCATGATCAACTTCGAAGGACGGCCATGACCCATCCTCCCCACCTGAGCCCCGGCTACCGCAGCACGGTCCTCCGGGCGCCCGCGCGGCCGCCGGTGGCCTTCAAGGACGATCCCGACGCGATCGAGCTGACCGGCCCGGTCTTCGGCCACCACGAGGTCGGCGCGCTCGACGCCGACCTGACCAGGCAGCACGCCGGGGAACCGCTCGGCGAGCGCATCTCCGTCACGGGCCGCATCCTGGACTCCTCCGGCAGGCCGATCCGCGGCACGCTGGTGGAGCTCTGGCAGGCCAACGCCGCCGGCCGCTACGCCCACGAACGCGACCAGCACCCCGCCCCCCTCGACCCGAACTTCACCGGCGCCGGCCGCTGCCTCACCGACGAGGACGGCCGCTACCGGTTCGTCACGATCAAGCCCGGCGCCTACCCCTGGCGCAACCACCACAACGCGTGGCGGCCGGCGCACCTGCATTTCTCCGTGTTCGGGCGGGCGTTCACCGAGCGGCTCGTCACCCAGATGTACTTCCCCGGCGACCCGCTGATGCCCTTCGACCCGATCCTCCAGTCGGTCCCCGACGAGGCGGCCAGGCAACGGCTCGTCTCGGCCTTCTCCATGGAGCTGACCGAGCCCGAATGGGCGCTGGGCTACTCCTTCGACATCGTGCTCGGCAGCACCCCCATGGAGTCGTCATGAACCTCACCCCCTCGCAGACCGTGGGGCCGTTCTTCAGCCACGCGCTGCCGTACCCGCACGACTGGGAACTGGTTCCTCCCGGGCATCCGGGCGCGATCACGCTGACCGGGCGCGTCCTGGACGGCGCCGGCGAGCCGGTGCCGGACGCGCTGCTGGAGCTCTGGCTGGGGCGCGCCGGCGACCGCGGCGCGCTGCTGCGCGGCGACGGGCAGGTGTCCGGCTTCGGGCGCTGCGCAACGGCTCCGGATGGTTCGTTTAGGTTCCGTACGGTACGGCCTGAGGGGGCTTATCTGTCGTTGCAGGTGTTCGCCCGGGGGCTGCTGAGGTCGTTGCTGACCCGTGTGTACCTGGAGGATCGGCCTGATCCCCTGCTGGACGGCTTGGAGCCGGAACGACGGGGGACACTGATCGCGACGGCGTCGGGGGAGTCGGACCGGTACGAGTTCGACGTGCGGCTGCAGGGGGATGGGGAGACGGTGTTCCTTGACTTCTGACAGCGGGCTGCTGGCGCCGGTGCGGGCCGGTACCCGGGTAGAGGCGGCGACCTCGGACGCGGCCTGGCTGCGGGCCATGCTGGACGCCGAGGCGGCGCTGGCCCGCGCGCAGGGCCGCGCGGGGCTGATCCCCGGCGGGGCGGCCGCGCTGATCGACCGGGTGGCGACGGGGTTCACCCCCGACCTGCCGGACCTGGCTCAGCGCGCCCGGCAAGCCGCCAACCCCGTCGTCCCGCTGGTCGCCGACCTGCGAAAAGCCGTCACCGCCGCCGAAGCGACCGCCGCCGAAGCCACCGCCGAGTTCGTGCATCGGGGGGCCACCAGCCAGGACATCTTCGACACGGCGGCCATGCTGGTCGCCGCGCGTTCCGTCAGGCTGATCACGGCCGATCTGGACGCGGTCATGGGCGTGCTCGCCGGGCTGGCGGAACAGCACCGCGACACGCTGATGGCGGCTCGCACGCTGGGCCAGCAGGCGGTGCCGACGACGTTCGGGCTGAAGGCGGCCGGCTGGCTGTCCGGCCTCCTGCGCGCCCGCGACCGCCTGCGCGGCCTGCGACTCCCCGCCCAACTCGGCGGCGCGGCAGGCACCCTCGCCGCCCTCGTTGAAACCGCCCGCTCCACCGACGCCAAGCCCGTCGGATCGCCTGGTGGTGGCGTCGGCTCTGCGGGACCGCCCGGCGACAGCGCCGAGCCGACGAGATCACCTGAGGTCGGCGTTGAGCCTGCTGGGTCTTCCGGCGGTGGTGACGCGGCCGTCGGAGCGTTCGGGGGCGAGGTGGCTCGGGATGCCGAGGGTGCACAGACGCGGGTGCTTCGGCTGGTCGAGTTGTACGCCGAGGAGCTCGGGCTGGCCGCCCCGCTGGCGCCGTGGCATGCCGAGCGGTCCGTGGTCGCCGAGCTGGGCGCGGCCCTGGCCGGTACGGCGGGTGCGCTCGGCAAGGTGGCGACCGACGTGATCCTCATGGCGCAGACCGAGGTCGGCGAGGTGGCCGAGTCCTCCCGAGGCAACTCCTCGGCCATGCCGCAGAAGCGCAACCCCGCCCTGTCGGTGCTGATCCGGTCGGCGGCGCTCCAGGTGCCCGCGTACGCCCAGCTCCTGGGAGCGGCGGGGGAGCACGAGCGGGCGGCGGGCGCCTGGCAGGCGGAGTGGCTGCCGCTGCGCGAATGTCTCCGGCTGACCGGTGGCGCGGCGGAGACGGCGGCCGAGCTGGTCGCCGGGCTCCAGGTGTTCCCCGAGCGGATGCGTGACAACGCTTGCCTGACCGGCGGGCGCATCGTGTCGGAACGGCTCGCGCTCCACCTCGGCCGCGCCGCCCTCGACGAGGCACTGAGCCGTCCTGGCCCGCTGGAGGGGCCGGACGAGTTGCTCGACCCCGAGGGCTATCTGGGCGCCGCGCCGGAACTCGTCGACCGTATCCTCGCCGACTACCGGAAGCGATCATGAGCATGAAGCTGCATCACCGCGTCGACGGTCCCGCCGGAGCGCCGTTGCTGGTGCTCGGGCCGTCGCTCGGCACCACGCTCGACATCTGGGAGCCGCAGCTGAGCGCGCTCACCGAGGCGTGGCGGGTGCTGCGGTACGACCTGCCGGGCCATGGCGGCTCGGCCCCCGCAGCCTCCGGGCTGACGATCGACGACCTGGCGCGGGCCGTACTCGATCTGGTGGACGACGATCACGACGACGAGTTCGCGGTCGGCGGGATCTCGCTCGGCGGCGCCATCGCCACCGCGATCGCCGCAGGAGAGCAGGCAGCGGCACCACGACGCCGGGTGCGGAGTCTGGTGCTGTGCTGTACGTCGGCCCGGTTCGGTGAGCCGGGGCCGTGGCTGGAGCGGGCGGCGCTGGTGCGTGCCTCCGGCGTGGCCCAGCTCGCGCCGGCCCTGGCGGCCCGCTGGTTCACCGCCGGCTACGACGGCCGCTGGGTGACGGACATGCTGGACGGCGTGGACGCCGAGTCGTACGCCGCCTGCTGCGAGGCCATCGCGTCCTGCGACCTGACCGGACGCCTGCCCGCCATCACCGCCCCCACCCTGATCGTCGCCGGGGCCGACGACCCGGCCACCCCGCTCGGCCAGGCTCTCACGCTGGCCCAGGGCATTCCGGGGGCGCTGCTGCGCGTGGTGCCCGGCGCGGCGCACCTGGCCAGTGTGGAGCGGGCCGACGCCGTCACGCCCGCGATAGTCCAGCACCTGGGCGGCGATTCGAGTCACGCGGCCGGGATGCGTACCCGGCGTGAGGTGCTCGGAGACGCCCACGTCGACCGCGCCGTCGCCGCCACCACCGGCTTCACCCGCGACTTCCAGCACCTCATCACCCGCTACGCCTGGGACGAGATCTGGAACCGCCCCGGCCTCGACCGCCGTACCCGCAGCTGTGTCACCCTCACGGCGCTGGTCGCGCGTGGCCAGCTGGACGAGCTGGCCATGCACGTGCGCGCGGCCCTGCGCAACGGCCTGACGCCCGACGAGATCGGCGAGGTGCTGCTGCAGACGGCGATCTACTGCGGGGTTCCGGCCGCCAACGCCGCTTTCGCCGTCGCCCAGCGCGTCCTGTCCCAGGACTGATCCCCGGCTGCAACGAATCTGCAATGCCGCTTGGCAGCATCTTGAGCGAAATTGTCCGGCTCAAGAAAAGGATCGATCGCATGCCCAGACTGACCCAGGAACAGGCCGACCGGATCGTGGCCGGCTGGCGAAGCGGCACCGAGCTCGTCGAAGGCTGGGAGAACCCGGCGGGCCCGCTGTTCGCCAGCGGTGAGTACGCGGAAGCGGACATCACCCTCGAATCCATCCTCGCCGCGTCGGGCTGCAACCCGCCTCCTCCTCCCCCCGACCAGACCGTGGGCGGCTGCGGTACGGCGTGCACGGCCTCCGCCGGGCGCTTGTGCTGCTGACCTGACATGGGGGAGTACACCGTAAGCGACACCGTGCTGGACCGCCTGCTCGAACCATCACTGGAGCGGCTGGCGGCCCGGCTCGGGTCCGTCGCGGGCCTGGCGGAAACGGAACGCCGGGCCGTGCACGCGGGCGCCGCCAAGGCGCTGCTGGACACCGTCCGCCTGAGGACCAACCGGGTGCTGCTCCTGGAGCTGAACGCGGCCAGGATCACCGGCAGGCTCACCGGCGACGACCCGGAGGCCAGGTGGCGGGACTGGGAGTCCCAGGCGGCGAACCAGGAGTTCTGGGAGTCGCTGGGCGGCCACTATCCGACCCTGCTCCCGCGCCTGCGCCGGCTGATCGCCAACAGGTGCGCGGCGGCGATGAGCCTGGCCCGCCGCTTCGCCGCGGACCGGCCCTTGGTCACCACGCTGCTCCGGCCGTTCGAGGGGGATGAGCCGGGGGAGCTGGTGAGCGTCGAGTTCGGCGCGGGGGACAGCCATCGCGGCGGGCAGAGTGTGGCGATCCTGAGCTGCGTCGCGGGCAAGGTCGTCTACAAGCCGCGGTCCGTCGCCGTGGATCTCGCCGTGACGCGGCTGCTGAACCGGCTGCTCGCCGACGAGCCCGCCGACACGCGGATCAGGGTCCCCGACGTGGTGAACGGCGACGGTTACGGCTGGGCCGAGCACGTCGCCCACCGCTACTGCGCCGACGAAGAGGAGCTGCGCTGCTTCTACCGCAACCTCGGGCACTGGCTGGCCGTGATGCGGTTGATCGGCGGCACCGACCTGCACGCCGAGAACCTGATCGCCGCGGGCCCGATCCCGACCGTCGTGGACTGCGAGACGCTGTTCACGCCCCAGTCGCCGCCGCGCGAGTCCGGGTACGGGCTCGCGCCGGACCGGGCGGGGCGGCTGATCGGCGGCTCGGTGCTGGGCACCGGGCTGCTGCCGGGCCGGGGGCTGGCGCTCGGCTGGCGCGGCGTCGACATGTCGGCCATCGGCTCGCTGCCCGGCCAGCAACCGGTCACGGAGCTGCCCGTCATCCTCGGCGTCGGCACCGACGAGGCGCGGATCGGACTCGCGCCCGTACGCGTCCCGCTCTCGCTCAACCACCCGAGCCCGGAACCCGTGCTGATCAAGCACTGGGACCTGGTGGTGGACGGGTTCGCGCAGTTGACCAGGCGGCTCAGGAAGATCGACGAGGGCGGCGAACTGCAGGGGTGGCTTGAGGAGTTCGCCGACCTGCCGATCCGGTTGGTGCTCAGGTCCACCGAGAGCTACGCCGAGCTGCAGCGGATGCTCTGGCACCCGCAGGCGCTGCACGACGAGCCCGTCGCCCGGCGGCGCGCGGCGGACCTGCTCGCCAAGCAGGCGGCCAACGCGCCCGGCCGGCCGGACGACCCCGTGGTGATCGAGGCGGAGGTCGAGGAGCTGCTGGACGGCGACGTGCCGTTCTTCGCCACCACGCCGCGCCGCGGCCGGCTCACCGGGCCGCGTGGCACCTTGTGGGGTCCCGCCCAGGACCTGATCGCCGGGACACTGAGCCGGTGGCGGTCGGCCGACCTCGGACTGGAGCGGCAGGTGATCCAGTCCGCCCTGGTCAGCGCGTACCTGAACGAGGGCGGCGTGCCCACCCAGCGGCGCCTGCTCCCGGCTCGCCTGGACACCGACGGCCTGGACCGCAGGCGGCGGGCGCTGGCGGCCGGCATCGTGCGATCGCTGTCCGACGCCGCCGTACGCGCCGAGGACGGCACGGTCACGTGGATCGCGCCGGTGCTCAACCCGACCGGATGGGCGGTGCTGCCGCTCGGCCTCGACATGTACGGCGGGGCGGCGGGTATCGCCGCGCTGCTGGCCGGCTACCTGCGCGAGATGGAGGCGGGCCGGGCCGACTCGGTGCCGGACGTGGGGCCGCTGCTGGACGCCGTGCTGCGTTCCGTGCGGATGGCGGAGGCGCAGTGGGAGAAGGACCGGGTCGAGATCAAGACGCGCCGGCCCGCGCCCGTCGGCGGCTACCTCGGCCTCGCGTCGCGGATCTGGGGCTGGCTGCTGCTGGTCCGGCTCGGCGTGATCGAGCCGGCCGAGGCGTTCTCGCGGTCGGCGGACATCGTCCGCGAACTGCCCGCGGCCCTGGACTCCGAGCCGTCAATCGACCTGGTGAGCGGTATGGCCGGAGCGGTGGTGCCGCTGCTGCGACTCCACGAGAGCGCGGGCGACGCCGACGCGGGAAAACTGGCCGGGGAGATCGGCCGCAAGCTGGTGTCGGCGGCACGCGTACGCGGCGACACCGCGTGCTGGACGGTCGACGGCTTCCCGGACGGGATCGGCGGCCTGGCGCACGGGGCGACCGGCATCGGCTGGGCGCTGGACCGGCTGGCGGCGGCCACCGGCGACACCGACTGCGCCACCGTTGCCGAGGCCGCCTTCGCCTACGAGGAGACCCTGTACGTCCCGGAGACCGGAAGCTGGCGCGACCTGCGCGGGCCGGACCAGATCGGGGCGGCGTGGTGCCACGGCTCCGTCGGGATCGCGGCCGTCGCCGCCGACCGGCTCATGGCCGGTCGCGGCGACCCCGAGCGGCTGCGTGACCTGCTGCGGCGCGCGGCGCAGTCCAGCCAGGCCGACGGCATCGGCTGGAACCACACCCTGTGCCACGGCGACTTCGGGGCCTGGGAGGTGCTGGACCTCGCCGTCACCGCCGGGCTCGGCGCGGGCGGGCTGGACCGGCCCCGGCTGGAGGCCCACCTGCTCGGCAGCGTCGAGGAGCACGGGCCGGTCAGCGGGTTCGCCCGGGACGCCTTCGTCCCGGGGATCATGCCGGGCCTCGGCGGGGTCGCGTACCAGTTGCTCCGCATGCATCCCGAATGCACGCTGCCGTCGGTGCTGCTGCCCGATCCCGGTCCGGTGAAGGCGTCTTGAGCGCCTCCGCCGACGCCTCCGCCGACGTCCAGATGGTGTCGCCGTACTGGCAGCTCGACGACGCCGGCGACATGGGCGTCTGGCGGATGTGCCGGCGGCTGCCGGCCACCAGCCGGGCGGTGCTCGCGATCGTGGCGCGGGCGGCGCCCCGGCAGGCCGTCACGGTCTTGCTGCTCCAGCTCGTGTCGGGCGCCGCCACGGCCTTCGGCCTGCTCGCCACCACGGGGGCGCTGGAACGGCTGCTCGCCGCCGGTCCCACCGTGGAGGTGGTGGCGGCCGCGCTGCCCATGCTCGTGCTCGTCGCGGGGGCGTACGTGCTGCGGGGCGCGGTCGAGACGGCCATCGCGGCCGCCTACGCCCGGCTGACGCCCGAGGTGCGCCGGATGGCGGAGGGTGAGCTGTTCGCGGCCGGGCTCCGCGTGGAGCTGGCCGCCTACGACGACGCCGGTTTCTACGACCGGATGCAGCGGGCGCGCGACCGCGGTCTGTTCCATCTCGCGCGGGCCGTGGACAACCTGGTCGACCTCATCGGCGCGGCGCTGGCATTCGCCGCCGCCGTCACCGGCCTGGCCGTCCTGCACGCCGCGCTGCTCCCGGTGCTGGTGCTGGGCGTGTTCCCGTCGGCCTGGACGGTGCAGCGCTCGGCCCGGCTGGCGTACGCCCACATGACCCGCACGGTCACCCTGAACCGCCGGGTCCAGATGATCACCGAGCTGGGCACGCAGCGCGAGCCCGCCCCGGAGATCCGCGCCTGCCAGGCCCAGGACTTCCTGCTGCGGGAGTACGCCGAGGTGGCCGACCCCCTGCGCGACCAGGAGGTACGCGTACAGGCCGCCCACATACGCGTGGGCACCGTCGGCCGGGCGCTCACCGGGCTCATGGCCGGCATCACGTTCACCGTGCTCGGCCTGCTGCTCCAGGCGGGCTGGATCCCGCTGGCGGTGGCCGGCGGGGCGGTGATAGCCGTGCGGACCGCGAACGCCGCGCTCAGCCGGCTGGTCCACTCGGCGCACCAACTGCTGGAGCAGGGCATGTACGTGGCCGACTACCAGGAGTTCGTCGACGACGCCGCCTCCAGGAGCCCCGCGGCGACCACCCGGCCGGCGCCCGCCGCACCACAGGTGATCACGCTCAGCGGCGTCGAGTTCGGCTACCCGGGCGGCACCGGCGACGCGCTGCGCGGCATCGACCTCACCGTCCGCGCGGGCCAGACCATCGCCCTGGTCGGCGAGAACGGCTCCGGCAAGACCACGCTCGCCAAGATCATGGCAGGCCTCTACGAGCCGACGGGCGGCCAGGTGAGCTGGGACGGCGTGGACATCCGCGAGCTGGACCCGCACAGCGTCGGCGACCGGATCATGATGGTGCTCCAGGACCCGATCCGATGGCCGCACACCGCCCGCGCCAACGTCAGAGCCGGCCGTTACGACCGCGACGACCCTGGCGACCTGGCGCTGCGCGCCGCCGCCGAGCTGGCGGGCGCCGACACCGTGGTGGCGGACCTGCCCCACGGCTGGGAGACGCTGCTGTCGAAGTACTTCCGCGGCGGCCGCGAACTGTCGGGCGGGCAATGGCAGCGGCTGGCCGTCGCCCGCGGCGTCTTCCGCGACGCGCCCGTGCTGATCTGGGACGAACCGACCGCGCCGCTGGACGCCAAGGCCGAGTTCGCGGTGTACGAGTCGCTGCGCCGCCTGGCCACCGGCCGGATCGTCATCCTGATCACGCACCGGCTGGCCAGCGTACGCAACTCCGACCGGATCTACCTCCTGCACGAGGGCGAGCTGGCGGAGCAGGGGACGCACGACGAGCTGATCGCCCGATCCGGCCGGTACGCGGAGCTGTACGAGTTGCAGGCCCGGATGTACGCCGACGAACTACCCCTCAGCGGCGGTTACAGCTCCGGCCATTGACCACCGGCCAGTCGCGGCGGCCGAGCAGCTCGGCCGCACGGCGGCGGTAGACCAGCCGGGTCGGGGCGGGTGTAACGGAGTAAAGAGCCTCCCGCGTCAGCTCGTTGGCGAACTCGTACCTGCTGCCCACCACCACCAGCAGCCCCACCCGCAGCGCGCGCTCGCACTGCTCGGCCGCCACCTGCGGCGAGAGGCCGAGCAGCTCGCCCAGCAGCGCCGGATCGAAGGGGCGGCGGAGCACGGAGGCGGCCCGCAGCAGCCGCTCCACCAGCGGGCCCATCCGGCGGACCCGCGCGAGCACCGCCGCGCGCAGCGCCTCCGGCACCCCGCGCTCGCCCGCCGCCAGGCCGCGCAGCAGCTCGACGACGAACAGCGGATGGCCACGCGTCCGGCGGAGGACCTCGTCGGCCCAGTGGCCCAAGCCTGCCGCCACGGCCAGCCGCGCGACCGCCTGCGCGGGCAGCGGCCCCAGCTCCAGCCGGACGGCCGCGCGCCCGAGCGCGTCCATCGCCGCAGAGCCGTCCACCGCGCCGTCCGCTGGGCCGTCCACCACGCCCTCCGCCGGGCCCTCCGCCGGGCCCTCCGCCGGGCCCTCCGGCACGCCCTCCGCTATGCCCTCCGCCGGGCGGGCCGTCGCGACGACCAGCAGGCGGGCGCCGGAGACCCGGCGGGCCAGGTAGTGCACGAGCTCGACGGTCGCCGTCCCGGCGAGATGCAGGTCCTCCAGCACCAGCAGGACCGGCTTCCCGGCCGCCAGGGCCCGCAGGAACGCGACCACCGCCTCGTACACGGATCTGCGCCCGCCCGCCCCGTTGCGCCCCTGCCACAGCGCCGGCGCCGCCTCCGGGATCAGCCTGGCCAGCGCCTCCGCCCCATCGCCCACCATGTCGCGGAGCACGGGCCCGGCGAGCCGGGTGACCTGCGGCGCCAACGCGTCGGCGAACGGCTGGAGGAAGAGCGAACGCTCGATCTCGTGGCACTGCGCCCGCAGGACGATCCCGCCGGTGGCCCGCGCGACCCGTACCGCCTCCTCGGCCAGCCGGGACTTGCCAATGCCCGCCTCGCCCGCGATCAGCAGCACGGCGGTCCGCCCCGCCACGGCCGCCGCCCAGGACCGGGAGATCCCGGCCACCTCCACCGCCCGCCCCGGCAGCACGGCGCCCCTTTCCCGCGCGACTCCGGCCAGGGGAGCGGCACCCCCTTCCCTCGCGGTTCCGGTCAGGCGAGCGGTCGACTGTTCGCGCAGGATCGCCAGGTGCACGGCCCGCGTCTCGGCAGCCGGGTCCGTGCCCAGCTCGGCCGCCAGGATGTCGCGCAGCCGCTCGTAGGCCAGCAACGCCCGCGCGGGCTCGCCCGCCGCGGCATGCGCCCGCATCAGCAGGCGCTGCGCGGCCTCGTCGAACGGGTCCGCGGCCACCGCCGCTTCGGCCGCCCGCAGCGCCCGCCCCGGCTCGGCGATCCGCAGCGCCGCCGTAGCCGCCACGTGGCGCGCCTGCCGGAGCAGCCCGGCCGCCTCGCCCCGCGCCGCCGCCGCCCAAGGGGCGTCGGATTCCCCATCCAGTACGGCACCGCCGTCGAGCAGTTCGATCGCCCGCGTCGCCGCGGCGACGGCCACGGCCGCCTCGTCCACCGCCAACCGCCCCTCCGCCTCCGCGATCAGCGCGGTCGCCTCGTCGAGGTCCACGCTCACCGCCGGCGGCTCGCCCAGCCGGTAGCTCCGCCTGCCGCCCGTCACGGCCTGCGGGCCGAGTGTCCTGCGCAGCCTGCTCACCAGCGTGGCGACGTTCTCCACCGGCCGCTTCGGCGGGCGGTCGCCCCACAGCGCCTCCACGACGCGGTCGGTGGGCACGGCGTGGCCGCGCTCGACCGCGAGCAGTTTCAGGAGCGTCCTGGCCCGGCCGCCGACCGTCCCGCGCAGGCCGTCCCGCTCGACCGTGAACGACCCCACCAGCCGGATCAGCACTCTGCTCTCGCGTCCGCCAGTCCCATCGATCATGGTGTTCCCGCCGCCTCCCGTCTCCCCACCTAGGAGGCGTGACAGGATGTTCCACGGCGTGCGCACCTCGGTCGCCGTCAGCTGCCGGGGCTGTGTGCCGCCAGTCTCGCGTGCGCGATCGCGGTGGCGGCTTCGACCGTGGTGATGTGCTCGCGGTCCGCCCGCTCGAAGACGTCGGCGACGATCCCTCCCACGCGCTTGACCCGCGCGGTCGAGCGGGCGTCGTCGTGACCGAGCAGCCGGCCCTCCAGATACACCAGCCCTCCGGCGTTGGCGAGGAAGTCCGGCGCGTACAGGATGCCTTTCCCGGCGAGCGCGTCGGCGAGGCCGGGTTCGGCGAGCACGTTGTTCGCGCCTCCGGCGATGACGCGGCATCGCAGCCGGGGGAGCGTCTCCTCCGTCACCACCTCGCCGAGAGCACAGGGCGCGAACACGTCGCAGGAGGCCGAGACGATGTCCTGTGGTGACATCCGCCGCGCGCCGTACCGTTCGGCCACGTCACGGGCGCGTTCGCCGACGAGGTCGGCGATCACCACGTCGGCGGACTCCGCGCGCAGGAGGCGGGTCAGGTGGGAGCCGACGTTGCCGGCTCCCTGAACGGCCACGGTCGTTCCGGCGAGCTCGCCGGAGCCTCGGGCGGCGCGCAGCCCGGCACGGATCGATTCCAGAACCCCCAGCGCCGTGTACGGAGAGGGATCGCCTTTGTCGCAGACGGGCGCGGTCTCGCGGCCGATGACCTCGATGTCCGCCTGCCCGGTTCCGACGTCGTTGACCGGGATGAACCGGCCGCCCAGCGTGGCGATCAACCGGCCGTGGGCGCGCAGCAGGGCTTCGGACTTGTCGCGTGCCGGATCGCCGACGACGATGGCGGCACCGCCGCCGAGGCCGAGCCCCGCGGCCGCGGCCTTCAGCGTCATGGCCCGCGCCAGGCGCAGGCCGTCGGCGAGCGCCTCCGCCTCGCTCGCGTACGGCCACATCCGCACCCCGCCCAGTGCGGGGCCGAGCGTGGTGTCGTGGATGACGATGATCGAGCGCAGCCCGGTGGCCGGGTCGCTCCCGAACACCACCTGTTCCGCGCCTTACTCCTCGATGCGGTCGAACATCGCGGACGGAGAAGGGCGTGTTTTCGGCACACCGCGACCCTAGTCGGCGCTCCACGTATCCCAACCGGCGAACGGAGTTTCCACATCGGCCATCCAGGCGCACGACTGCGCCTCGTCGCCGGGCACCACCTGGATCCCCGGCGACTGGCCGAGCACCCATGGATCACCTTTCCGCCGCGCCCCGGCGAGGCCCGCGGCGGCGGCGCGAATGCCCTCCTGAAGCGCGGTCAGAGAGCCAGCGGCACGGGGTGAATCTCGTCGGCGGGGTGGCCCGACCGCTGGTGGATCCGCTGTACGGCCTCCGCGCTCGGCGCGTCGGACAGGCAGTAGATGAGACCTTCGTCGGGATCCGCCCAGGCCTGCACGAAGGACACTCCCTCCTCTCCCTGGATCGCGAGGTCGGCCTCGTGCGCTTCACGGAACTGCTCGTCGGTGATGCCCACCATGTTGTGGTGGACGTCCATGAACCTCGACATGGGTTCCTCCTGCTGGAGACAGCTGGCGAAATCCCTCCAAGCCTAAATCCGACATACGCCATTAATCATCCCAAGATTCATCAAATGGCATGTCAGGAAATGGTCGCTTATCCGGGTTTAGGGGCCCGCTTATCCCCTCAAAACCGCGCCTCCCTCACCTTTCCGGCATATGATCATCAACACTGTTTCCGACCTCGCGAGGAGTCCACCGTGACCGACAAGTCGGACTTGTGGGCAAACGGCATCGACACAACGCGGCCCAGCATCGCCCGGGCCTATGACGTCGTGCTCAACGGCAAGGACAACTTCGAGGTCGACCGCGCCTTCGTCGCCGAGATCGTGAAGGTCGTCCCGGAGATCTACGATGTGGCCACGTACAACAGGCAGATTCTCGGCCGGGGCGTGCGCCTTCTCTCCGAGCGTGGCATCACGCAGTTCATCGATCTCGGCTCCGGCCTGCCGACAGTGGAGAACACGCATCACGTCGCGCAGCGCGCCAATCCGGAGTCGCACGTGGTCTACGTCGACAACGACCCGATGGTGCTGGCCCACGGCCGGGCGATCCTGGCCGAGAACGACCGGACCGGGGTGGTCACGTCCGACCTGCGCGACCCGGCGGCGATTCTGAGTGACGAGACGGTCAAGCGGCTCATCGACCTGGGCCGGCCGGTGGGCCTGATGCTGGTCGGCATCCTGCACCACCTGCATGACAGCGAGGACCCGAAGGGCATCGTCGATGCCTACATGGCGGCGATCCCCTCGGGCAGCTACCTGTTCATCACCCATTTCTGCTCCGCCACCCAGGACGCGCGCGACGCGGAGAAGAAGTTCCTCGCGCTGCTCGGCACCGGCCGCTTCCGGACCCCCGAGGAGATCACCGGGTTCTTCGACGGGTTCGAACTGCTAGAGCCGGGAGTCGTCCCGCTGCCTCTGTGGCGTCCCGAGGACACCGTCCCCGAGGTGCTCAGCGTCGGTCAGCGCCTCATGTACGGCGGCATCGCCAGGAAGCCCTGACCCGCTAACGCCCGGAGCTCCGCGGGCCGGTGATGAGGAAGACCGCGAGCGCGGCCAGGCAGAGGAACCCGGCGGCGCCGAGACTCGCCACGTTGAAGCCGTGAACGGCCGCCCGGGCGGCTGCCGTGGGATGCGTGCGGAGATAGCCGGCGGCGACCGTCCCGGCGATCGTGCTGAGCAGCGCCGTGCCGAGCGAGGCGCCGATCTGCTGCGAGGTCATGACCATGGCCCCGGCCACGGCGGTGTCGGCCCCCGCGCCGAGGGTCGCGGTGCTGTTGGCGGCGACCAGCACCCACCCGGTTCCGAGGCCGACCAGCGCGAACACCGGGAGCACGTGCGCCCAGTAGCCGCTGTCGACCTGTAGGAGACCGAGGAGCGCGAGGCCGGCGGCGATCGTCAGCAGCCCAGGGCACAGCAGCGATCGCACCGGCGCCCGCATGAGGAGCGGGCTCACCAGGCGTACGCCCAGCATGAGCCCGGCGGTGAGGGGCAGGAAGGCCAGACCCGCCCGGACCGGCGAATAGCCGAGCACGTTCTGCAGATAGAAGGTGAGGAAGAACAGCGCGGCGAACATGCCCACCGCCAGGCTGAGCACCGCCAGATAGGACCCGCTCCGACGCCGGTCGAGGACCACCCGCAGCGGCAGCAGCGGCCCGGCGACCCTGCTCTGCACCCAGACGAACGCGGCGAGCGCCAGGACGCCGACGGCCAGCGCCCCGAGGGTGCTCGCCCCGCCCCAGCCGTCCGGTTCGGCTCGGGCGAAACCCAGGACCAGGGCCATCAGGCCGATGGTCGCCAGCAGCGCCCCGGCGACGTCGACGCGTGCTCCCGCCGCGCGGGGCACGGGACGGACCGCGTAGAGCACACCGGCTCCGGCGACGAAGGCGATCGGCAGGTTCACGTACATGCACCAGTGCCAGTCGAGGTAGTCGGTGAGGACCCCGCCGAGCACGACGCCCACGCCGGAGGAACTGCCCATGACGGTGCCGTAGATCCCGAACGCCTTACCGCGCTCCGCGGGCGTGGGAAAGGTGGCGGCGAGCGTCGCCAGCACGGACGGAGTCACCAGCGCCCCGAAGACACCCTGCAGAGCCCGAGAGGTGAGCAGCATCGCCGGGCCGATCGCCGCACCGCCGATCGCGGAAGCCAGGGCGAACCCGGTCAACCCGATCATCAGGCTGCGCCTGCGGCCGAGGAGATCCGACAGACGGCCGCCCACAAGCAGCAGCCCGCCGTACCCCAGAGCGAAGATCGTGATCACCCACTGCCGGTCCGGATCCGACAGATCCAGTGATCTCTGTACGGACGGCAGCGCGATGTTCATGATCGTCAGGTCCAGTCCGATCATCAGCTGGGCGGTCGCGACCGCGGCCAGCGCCCACCAGCGCCGGGGGACCGGGGCGGCGGGGTCGGAAGGAAGCCGGGAGGAACCGACTGCTGTGGACATGTCACACCTCGCGAAATTGATTGGCTCGGCCAATGTTTGTCGGGCAAACGGTAGCAGGGATCGTGGGGAGCGCCAACGGATTGGCTAGACTTTCCGCATGGAGACAGCCCCCAGCCGCCTGCGCGGGAAAGCAAGCTGGCTGATCAACAAGACCTCGCTGCACGCGCACCGGCTGCTCACCGAGGGGCTGAGTCCGATCGACGCCCGGGGCTACCACTTCGCGATACTCGCCGCGCTGGAGGAGTTCGGCCCCGCGAGCCAGGCGAGCCTCAGTCAGCGCTGCGGGATCGACCGCAGCGACACCGTCGCGATGGTCAACGAGCTCGCCGACCAGAAGCTGGTCGTACGCGCTCCCGATCCGGACGACCGGCGGCGCAACGTCATCACCATGACCCCGGAGGGCCGCCGGCGGCTCGATCAGCTCGACGCCGTACTGGGCGAGGTCCAGCGCGACCTGCTCGCCCCGCTGTCACCCGCCGACCGCGAGCGGCTGGTCGACCTGCTGGGCCGCGTCCTCGACCACCACACCCGCTCGGCGGACTGACAGGGTGGCGTGTCGGCCCATCGGCAGGGGTCACGTGCTATCCTGAACTCAGTTGCAGTTCTGGTACCCAATGAACTTTGTGTGCGCCTGACGGGACGTAGCCCCCTCAGGCGCATTTTGTTTGCCGGTCATTTCCGGATGGGTCATTTCGGCGACGTGGAGCCCGTGACGTGCGGGTTCTGACTACTGCGCCTATCCAAGAGGAGATCGACATGGCGACTGGCACCGTGAAGTGGTTCAACGCAGAAAAGGGCTTCGGCTTCATCGAGCAGGACGGCGGCGGCGCTGACGTCTTCGCCCACTACTCCAACATCGCTGCCCAGGGCTTCCGCGAGCTGCAGGAAGGCCAGAAGGTCAGCTTCGACATCACCCAGGGCCAGAAGGGCCCGCAGGCCGAGAACATCGTTCCCGCCTGACGTTACGCACAACGAGCCGGGGTTCGCACCTGAAGAGGTGCGGGCCCCGGCTCGTCGCGTTGCGGGGCCGAGTCGCGGGCGCGGCGCCCCGTGAGCGTTAATGTCGGCGAAACCGCACGTCACGTGGCCGCGAAACAGCCGGCTGCCATCCTGCCTCCATGAGCGATGCGAAAGATGTAGATCGGGCGCACACTCCTGAGCAGGCCACCGCCTCGTGGAAGCGTGAGGTCGTAGAGCTGGCGGTGCTGTTCGTCGCGGTCGGTCTGGCCCACCTGTTCGCCACTCTTATGGGGCACTCCGCCCCGGGCCCCGCGGTGCTGATCGCCCTCGGTGCGGGGCTGATCGTCTGTGCCTTCGTCCACAAACGGCTCGGCACGCGGCGCGGAACCCGGCGTCACGCCGCCGAGGTGATCGATATCGAGGGAGGCCGGCCCATGAAGCTGTGGCGTATCCGCACTCGGGTGGTCGACCGTCCGGGCCGGCTGGCGGAACTGGCCGCGGCGTTCGCCAGGCTGGACTGCAACGTCCTGGCCCTGCACATCGCCGCGACGGGCAGTAGCGCGATCTCCCCGTCCGGCTGCGACGCGCTGGACGAGTTCGTGGTCGAGACGCCCGCTCAGCTGAGTGAGAAGGACCTGCGGTCGGCGGTCGGAAAGGCCGGCGGGCTCGACATCGTCATCGTCCGCGCGTACGTCAAAGACCTGGTCGATCCCGGAGTCCAGGCCCTCGTCCTGGGCCACGCCGTCAGCGAGGATCCGGAGCAGTTGCCCCATGCGATGGCGGAGCTCCTGCGCGCCACGGACGTCCAATGGCGACTTCCCGGAGACACCGTCGCCGGCGGCGGCGAGTCCGGCACCACCATGGTGATCTCCGTCCATCCCGAACGGGCGCTCCTGGTCAGCCGCCCCGCGTTGCCGTTCACACCGACGGAGGCGGCCCGAGCCGCCGCGCTGGCCGCCAGCGTGAGACAGCGGCGCTACTCCGACTGAACGCCGCAGCCCATGATTACATATAGTCATCATATGATCACAAAGAGTTGATAGATGCTTGCTCGGGCCGTTTCGGGCGGGTGATCGCGGAGCAGGATGAGATCACCCGGGAGCGCATCCAGACAGGACGCCGGGTTCTACGGAAGGAATCGGCAATGTTCAAGAGCTGTCTGCGCCTCCCGCTGGTCGGTGCCGCCGGTGCGCTGGCCGCCACGATGGTGGCCCTTCCCTCGCAGGCCGAGGAGTGCCCGGACTCGACCACCTGTCCCACCACGGTGACCTTCACCGTGACCGCCGAGGACGGCCTGAAGGTCAGCGTGCCGGATTCCAAGCTCATCGGAGATGGCGCGGGGGGCCAGCAGATCACTGCAGTTCTTGGCCCGGTCACCGTGACCGACGAGCGGGCCGCGCTCGTCGCCACCTGGGTGTCGTCGGTGGACGCCTCGGCGGGTGGCTTCACGACGGGCGGTGGCACCCCCGCGGAGACCATTCCCAACACGGATGTTCTGTACTGGTCCGGCACCGCGAGCGCCACCACTGGTACCGGCACCTTCGTCCCCGGCCAGGTCAACGCGGCGGCCGCGCAATCGCTGAACGTATCGCGCACCGCCTACAGCAAGGTCACCGGCTCCGGTGACAACTCCTGCACATGGACCCCGTGGCTCGTCATCAACCTCCCCGCCCAAGCGGTGGCAGGCACCTATACCGGCACGGTGAACCACTCCGTCGCCTAGCTCATATGCCTACCTCGCTGTTGCGCAGGCCCGTCTACACGACGCTGATGGCGCTCCTGCTGCATGTGGTGATCAGCGCTCCCGCGGTCGCGGACTCGGGGAGCCGGGACGGGACGGGTTCGGGCGGCAGGGACGGCATCGGCATCAAGCTGCTGGAGGTCCCCGCCAACCGGATGGACGACCCGCGTTCGCGCGTCTTCATCGTCGACCATGTCAATCCGGGCACCACCTTCACCCGGAGCCTTGAGGTCTACAGCACCTCACGCGAGCCTCAGCACGTGGAGTTGTACGCGGCCGCCGCCGGTATCAGGGGTGGCCGCTTCACCTTCGCGCCGGACCGCACCTCCAACGAGCTGAGCGAGTGGGTCAGGCTCAACCGTTCGTCCGTCGACCTGCCGGCGAACGGCAGGACGCGGGTGAAGGCCACCGTCGCCGTGCCGCAATGGGCCAGCAAGGGAGAGCGGTACGCCGTCGTATGGGCACAGGTCTCCTCCGACAAACCTGGAGCGAAGGGAAACGTGAAGCTCGTCCATCGCGTCGGGATCCGCTCCTATCTCGATGTGGGCTTGGGCGGGGAGCCGCCCTCGGACTTCGAGATCGGCGAGGTGGTGCCGGGGCGAACCGAGGACGGACAGCTGAAGATCGTGGTGGACGTCTCCAACACCGGCGAACGCGCGCTCGACTTCGGCGGAGAGCTGTCGCTGTCGGACGGGCCGAGCTTTCTGCGCGCCGGCCCCTTCCCGGTCAACCGCGACACCACCCTGGCGCCCGGCGACCAGGGAAACGTCGTCGCACTGATGGGCGACGACCTGCCCGCCGGGCCATGGAGGTTCCACCTCACCCTGCGCAGCGGCCGGATCAGCCATACGGCGACCGGAACGCTCACCTTCCCCGAAAAGCCCGGAACGTCGGGCCTGCCGGGGTCATTGGACTCCCCGTGGACGCTGGCCCTCGCGGGCGCCGGGCTGGTAGCCCTCATCGCCGGGGCGGTCCTCCTCGTCGCGTTCCGTCGCTTCCGCGCGCGCCGGCCGAGTCCGACGCGAGGTTCGGCATGACTTCCCGTAATTGATGAGTGCCATTGTTTGTTTTTAATTGCCGCGGCGTCCAGCCCGACTAATCACTTAGGTGGCTTATAGGAGAGATGTCCGATCACCGTGGTGTCGGATTGGTGATGATCCTCTGTCTATGAACATTCTTGTGGCTACAGCGCCTGGCTCACGTTATCTTGTCACGGCGGATACTTCTGTGGACCGGTAGCTCAAGATCGGCAAAGGACGTCGGCTGATGAAAAGCAAGCGCGCCTGGCAGGTCATGCGGAGTTTCGCCGACAAGGCGCTCCTCAACCTGCCCGTCACGGCACTTCTTGGAATGGCGGTCCCGGGCCTGGGGGTCGCGGTCACACTTGTCGATGATCAGGCTCGCGATGCCGTTGTCCTGGCTTTATTGATTTGCGCGGCGCTCGGCGGACTTTCGATATGGCTGAGGCACACGAGCGATGGCGGCTACAAAGAGATCGCCGCGCGAATGGCTCGGACGCTCTCCGGTGGAGGCCTCCCGGTCATTGTCGCCCTCGGCCGGCTGTGCAGTAAGAACGACGCGCTCCAGGCGCAGGCCGCGGCCGATATTCTGATCCACCAGATCGTCGCCGCGGCCAGGCGTACCTGCAGTCATGCCAAGCAACCGAGCTTGACTCGGGCCGCTTACTATAAGTTCGGGCAGGATGGGTATCTACAACTGGTAAGCGCGCTTTGGGGAGTCGGCTCGCCGCGGAGCAGGTTGGGTGTCGATGGTGATCACGATAAAGATCTCCTGCAATTCGCATCGAACCATCTGCGGGTGAAGCGCGTAGATGATATTAGCGGGGAAGATTGTTTCCTCGACGTCCTGGAGATGGGGAAGCCCCGGTATAAGAGCTGTATCGCCAGCTCTGTCGGCGTCAAGGAGGCCGGTCTCAAAGAAGGGCTGCTCGTGGTGGTCTCGCCCGAGGCGAAAGCGTTCGAAGATTCGGATGTAGAAGCGCTCAGACTGCTCGGCGGAGCGCTGGCCGCAGGTCTGGCGCATGTTCGTGCTCTGTGAGACTTTGATGGCAGCGCATCGAAGGGGCAGTCAATGCAGGGAGGGAGCCTAAATGGAAAACGGACCTACTGTGAGTGACGAAGTCATCGAAAGAGCCGAGCAGGTCGCGGACGAGCGGCTTGATGTGGACGAGTATTACACCGACGTCGAACGACGCGCCGTCCTGCTGGTGGAGAAGGAAGCCAAGAGGCGCCGCGCGAGACTTGGACTTCGCTGGCGGGCGACCGGAGCTTGATCGATGGAAGTTCCCCGGGCGGCGGCGCCTCCGTGGATTCAACGGGTATGACTACGCAGCGCAGCCAGTTGCGGACCGTACGTTTGAGGTTGACTCACCTTGGGTCCGGTCAGCCGTTCTGCTCTTGGAACACGTCGGTCACGGCGGCTCCGCGCCGGATTCGCGCTGACCGGCGTCCGCCGTGGCGGGTGCCTCTGAGCTGCGCAGACCCGCGGCGGCGACGGCGATGAAGGCGCAGATCCCGAGCATGGTCGCCCAGACGCCGTGATAGGCGCCGATCACGCCGACGCGGTGCCCCGACAGGACCAGCACGAGCGCCGACACGCCGATGACCGCGCCACAGGCCCGCGAGGTGACGGACAAGGCGGTGCCGGTGGCGAGCCGCGCGGGCGGGATCTCGGCGACGGCGGCTCCACTGAGCGACGTGACCAGCACGGCGATGCCCACCCCGGTGACGACGACCGCGGGGAAGACCACCGTGAGGTAGGCCGGGCCGCCTCCGGTCGCGACCGCCAGGCAGGCCGTGGCGAGCGACAGCAGCACGACACCGCACAGCGCCAGCCTGCGATGCCCGGTTCTCGCCGCCAGCCGTCCGGCGATCGGTGCGGTGAGGACCTGCGCGACCGCTCCTGGAGTGACGGCGAGCCCCGCCTGGGTCTCGGAATATCCCCAGATCCTGGTCAGGAACAGGATGTTGGCCAGCGGCAGGGCGAACATCACCAGGCCGAGCAGGAACATCGCGAGGTTGGCCCGCTGCGTACTCCTGGCCCGGAGGATTCTCAGGTCTACGATGGGAGCGGGGTGCGAGCGGGCCCGCCGGACGAACAGCACGCCGAAGGCGACGCCCGCGACCAGGGCGGTGATCGTACCCGGGCTGCCCGGCCCCCACGCGTCACTCTGCACGATGGCCAGGGAGGGCAGGCCGATGGCCGCCACCAGCAGGATCAGGCCGACGATGTCCGGCAGCCGGGACGGGGTGGACGGGGGCGTGCGGGCCAGGGTCCGCCACGCGCCGGCCAGCACGACGAGCCCGACCGGCAGGTGCAGGAAGAACACCGTGCGCCAGTCCCAGACGCCGACCAGCAGCCCGCCGAGCGAGGGCCCGGAGGCGGTCGCCACCGACTGCGTCGCGCTCCACAGCCCGATCGCCGTGCCACGCCGCTCCGGCGGGTAGTACGGCAGGATCAGGGCCAGGGTCAGCGGGGTGATCACGCCGCCGCCCACGCCCTGCACGACCCTGGCGGCGATCAGGATGCCGGCCGAGGGGGCGACCGCGCACAGGGCGGCGCCGATCACGAACACTGTCAGACCGGCGAGGAAGACCCGGCGATAGCCGAACCGGTCGGCCAGGCCGCCCGCCGGCAGCAGCGCCGCCGTGAACGTGATCGCGTAGCCGTTGAACACCCACGACAGTTCGGGCAGCCCGCTGCTCGGAAAGCTCCGGAGCATGTCGGGGAACGCGATGTTCGCCAGCTGTACGTCGATCGCACCGAGGAAGGCGCTCCCGCACAGCACCGCCAGCGGGAGCGCGCGGGATCCGCGCATCTCAGCTGGACGCCGCGCCGAACCGCTCCCGGAGCTCGACCTTTCGGATCTTGCCGGTGAGGGTCCGTGGCATCGCCTCGACGAGTTCGAGGCGCTCGGGCCAGAACCAGCTGTTCACGCCGGCGTCCTCCAGGTGGGTCCGCAGGTCCTCCAGCGTAGGCGGCTCACCCGACGGCGCCACCACGGCGCACACCAGTTCGACCAGTTTGGGGTCCGGGATGCCGATGAGCGCGATGTCGCGGACGGCGGGGTGCCGGCCGAGCAGCGCCTCGATGTCGCTGACCGGCAGCTTGAGACACATGTTCGCGATGATGACGTCCTTGGTCCGGCCGGAGATGCGCACGCCGCCGTAGCCGTCGTCGCGGGCCAGGTCGCCGGTGTCGAACCAGCCGTCCGGCGTGACCGACTTGGCGTAGATGTCGTCGCGCCGGTAGTAGCCGAGGCATTGGGCCGCGCCGCGTACCTGCAACGCGCCGATCTCTCCGGCCGGGACCGGCTGGTTCTCCTCGTCGACGATGCGCGCCTCCATGCCGGCCACGACGGTGCCGTCGCTCTCGCCCGCCCGCTCCGGCGGGTCTTCGGGCCGGGTCATGGTGACGCCGCCGTTCTCGGTCATGCCCCACAGCGCGTACACCCGTACTCCGAGGATCTCGCTCACCTGCTCCACCAGGTGCGGCGGTACGGGCGCCGAGCCGGACACGAAGATCTGCAGAGTGGGGATCTTCCGCGGATTGGCCTTCTGCTCCTCGCTGATCTCCCGGGCGAAGGGCGGCGTGCCGTAATACATCGTGACGCCGTGCTCGGCCATGAGGTCGAGGTAGACGCCGGGGTTCCAGAGGTCGGCCGTGACCGCGGTGCCGCCCAGCATCAACGCCTGTAGGTACGTCATCACCAGGCCCACATAGTGCATGGAGGTCTGCGCCGTCATGATGACCAGGCTGTCGTCCAGGCCGTACGCGTCCCCGTAGCCGCGGATGGCGGCATGCAGGGTGTTCTGGCTGTGCAGCGCGCCTTTGGGCTCTCCGGTCGTCCCCGAGGTGAACAGGATGAGGAACGGATCGTCCGGGCCCAGCGCGCGCCCGGCCAGGTCCGCGGGGTCACCGGGTTCGGGGTCGAGCAGGTGCTCCTCGAATCCGAGTGACCCGGCTGGGCCGTCGCCGCCGAGGACGACGACGTGCTCCAGGGTCGGGATCTCGCTCGCGAGCGTCATCGCGGTCTCCGCGGTCGGCAGGTCACCGAGGCGGTTCACGGTGATGAAGACGCGCGCCTCGGTCAGCCGGATCATGAAGTCGAGCTCGCGATGCCGGTAGATGGGGAACTGCGGCGCGATACGCGCGCCCACTTTGATGCAGGCCAGCGTCAGGGGCAGCATCTCCCGGCGATTGGGTAATTGGATCGCGACATAATCCCCGGGCCGCACGCCCAGCCGGATCAGGCCGTGGGCGATTCGGTCGGTCAGCCGGTCCAGTTCCGCGTAGGTGACGACGTCGGTACGGCCATCGGCGACCCGTCGGCTGATCAGCGCGGGCTTGCCGGGAAATGCCGCCACGTTATGCCGAAGGTCATCCAGGAAGGTCGCGTTTCGCCACCAGCCGTTGCGCCGATATTCCTCATGTGTGTCCGTCACGGCCATCCGCCTTTCGTCAGGCGCCCCGCGGACGCCTTTGTCTCCTCATTGCCATGAAATTCAAAGTACGGCATATAGGGCGATTCATCGCCGGCCGTTTGATCAGTGTTTCTCCGCAGGGGTGACGAGGAAGAACAGCGTCGGGAGATGGACCGCGACTCCCTCCCACACCTCCGCGCAGACGGCCACGCCCGGCCGGGCGAACGTGCCGGGCGGAGGTTCGGCCACGCGGATCACCGAGCGACGTCCGTCGAGGAGCCTGGCCGCCACGGAGATGTCACCGACGAGGGCGGACCCCGGGCTGATCCACCGGTTGCGGCAGATCTTCATGCCGTTGCCCGTGGCCAGGTCCGTCAGCAGGCCGTTGCGGCCGACGAGCCAGTGGTAGTAGTCGTTCGGGTTGATGATCATCGCGTGCGGCGTGGCGCCTGACTGTTCGACCTCGTCACAGGCCGCCAGGACTCCGGCGACGTAGTCGGTGTCGTAGGGGAGCCGGGCGATCTCCGGGTGGTCGAGCAGGAGGTTGGTCAGCGCGAGGTTCTCCGCGGTGGCGAGCCGTACCAGGAGCCGGTAGTCGAGGAAGGTGGCCAGCGCGGCCGGGTCGTCGGCCAGCCCGTCGGGGATCTGGACCCATGCCCGGATCGGGTGCACCCCGGCCTCGGCCATGCCGAACCTGAACGCCGCCTCGCGGCGGACGTCGGAGTCGCGTACCGCCTTCCGCTCCTCCTCGCTGGGCCGGGACTCGGTCCAGAACCGGGCGACGTCGTCGGCCGGGCGGACCTTGAGCAGGTTGCGCACGGTCAGCCGGGGCCGGTCCTTGGTCGGCTCGTGTGCCTCGGTGATGGTGTAGTCGAAGGTCACCTCCGCGTGGCTGGGATCGGCCGCGAACGCCCGCGCGAATGCCTCGCCCGGGGACTGCTTCACGGTCGGCGCGCCGGCTGGGGCTGTGTCCGTTGACATGGGTGCTCCCGGTCAGAAGTCGTGCTGGATGAGCCGCTGGTAGAAGGGCAGATGGTGGTCGTAGAACGCCTTGAGGGCGGGGTGGTTGTCGACGGTGTCCGGGTAGGTGTTCCGGCGGTCCTCGAAGCCGGCGCTGCTGCTTGCGTCGAGATGCCATCGGCGGGTTCGCCGCCACTCGGGCCGATCCCCTGAGTCCCACGAGAGCGCCCCGGGGAGGAACGGCAGGCCGGCGTACTCGCAGAAGACCTCGGCCACCTTCGCCGGCTCCCGCACCAGCCGTTCCGTGCGGATGACGAGCGGCCTGCGCCCGGTGGCCGACCAGACCAGCTCGAACAGCCGGTGCAGGCGCTCGTAGCCGATCTCCGCGCAGGTCACCGCCGGTTTGATCGCGTAGTGCGAGCTGATGGTCGGCTTGGGGTCGCGGACGATGAAGGTGTGGACGATCCCGGCTAGCTCGCCGGGGTGGTCGAAGAGGTAGGGGTACTCGTAGTCGAGGACCTCCTTGACGAACACCGGCCGCACGCGGGCCAGCTCTTTGAGGCCCATGAGAAGGTCCTTCTCCGAGCGTGCCATCGCCTGGCCGCCGAGCGGGACCGCTCCTTCCTCGGTCAGGGCGAGGAACGGCTCGTGCAGGACGGTCACATCGCCGCGCTCGATCATCATGCGCAGGAACGCCGTCGAGGCGGAGCGGGAGTGCGCCCACATGATGATCACCGGGTTCACCCCGACCACCAGGCCGGGACGCGGTCCCAGCGGTGCCCGCGGAGCTCCTGGAGCAGCGCTTCATCGAGCGGCCGGCCGTCGCTGACCGCGAGGTTCGCCCGTACATGTGCGGGTCGGCGCATGCCCGGGATGACCGTGCTGACCGCCGGATGGTTGAGGATGAACCGCAGGGCGAGTTCGGGGAGCGACGTGCCCTCGGGGACGGCCGCCTTGAGGCGCTCGGCCCGTTCGACGCTCGGCTGGAGGTTCTCCGCGCAGAAGTAGGTGCTGCGCCAGTCCTCCTCCGGCCAGGTGCTTTCGGCGGTCAGCGTGCCGGTGAGCGTGCCCTCGTCGAACGGGACGCGAGCGATGATCCCGATGCCGTCGCGCAGCGCGCGGTCGAACAGCTCGTCCTCGGGCGCCTGGTCGAAGATGTTGTAGATCACCTGGATGACGTCGATGAGACCGGTGTCGAGGGCGGCGAAACAGTTGGCCGGTTCCCACCGGTTGACGCTGATGCCGACCGCGTCGATGACCCCTTCACGCTTGAGGTCGGTGACGGCCTCCTGCCAGCGCTCGTCGGCCGCCCACCGGTCCTCCCAGGTGTGGAACTGCATCAGGTCGATGCGCGCCACTCCGAGGTTCTCCAGGCTTCTGTACGTGTACTCCCTGATGTGGTCGGCGGGGTAGGCGTCGTCGAGGGTGTCGTCCGGTCCCGGCGGCCATTCGCGGTTCTTCGGGGGGATCTTCGTGGCGACGTACAGCCTCCGGTCGGGATGGCGGCGGAGCAGCGCGCCGAGCAACTGCTCGCTGATCCCTCGCCCGTACACCCAGGCCGTGTCGAAGAAGGTGCAGCCCAGCGCGACTGC
Source organism: Nonomuraea sp. NPDC049141 (assembly GCF_040648415.1). NCBI lineage: Bacteria > Bacillati > Actinomycetota > Actinomycetes > Streptosporangiales > Streptosporangiaceae > Nonomuraea > Nonomuraea sp. NPDC049141. Next base: position 23,955 of record NZ_JBEZDR010000001.1, on the reverse strand, counting down.
CTCGTCGAGGCAGCGGGGGGCGACGTCGTAGTCCCAGCCGGTGAAGTTGCCGGGGCCGCCGCCGATGCCCCACATGCCGTATCCGACCTCGCTGACTTCCCAGCCGAGGTTTCCCATCTTGCGGTGTCGCATCCCTTGAACCCTCTTGTTCTCAGCCGGTGGGGACCTGTCGATGTCCTTTCACCGCGCGGCCGCTCGCCAGCCGGGCGTGGTACGCGGTGATCGAGCCGTCCAGGCTGCCGTCGTCGAGCTGCCACCGCTGTTCGAGCCGGCGGCACTCGTCCTTGCGGAACAGCGCGGGGTTGTCGGTCAGCAGGCCGGCGAACGCCTGCTTCAGTCCGTCCTCGTCCGCGCCCCGCGGGGTGGGCAGGAGCGAGGCGAGCGTGGTCAGCTCACGGTCAGCGGTCGTCCGGCCCGCCTCGCGGACCAGCGTCACGAAGTCCCCGCACGGGATCGGCGCGATGGCCGCGCCGGCGCGCGCCAGGACGTCGTCGAAGCAGACGCTCTCCGCGCGGAAGACGTGCAGGGTACGGCCCCAGACGGCGCGGTCGCACACCGCCGCCGCCACCCGGGCCGCCACATAGTCGACCGGGGTGTAGTCGGACCGCGTGGCTACGTCCGGCCGGACGCCCAGCCGCAGGAAGGCCGACAGCAGCAGATGGGTGAACGCCACTGGATTCGGATATCCGTTGTCCGCGCTCGGCATCACCTCGCCGAGCCTGAGCACGGTGACCAACGCGCCCCGGCGCCGGGCCTCGGCGAGGTACCGTTCGGCGATCCACTTGGACCGGCTGTACCCGCCGGCGGGCGTCCTGGCCAGGGACGGTTCGTAGTCCTCGGGGAGCCGGTCGTCGTGCCGGAGCGCCTCGTCCTGGAGCGCCGCGAGCGTCGACACATAGTGCACCGGTACGGGCCGGTAGGCCATCGCGAGCCGGACCAGCTCGATGGTGCCCCGGACGTTGACCTGACGATGGGCGCGGTAGTCGAACAGGAAGTTGACCAGGGCGCCGTTGTGCAGCACCAGGTCGCAGGTGCGTGCCAGGTGTTCCCAGGTACGGGCGGACAGCCCGAGGCCCGGTAACGCCAGGTCGCCCGCGTACCCCTCAAGCCGGTCGGCGAACCGCGGCTCCCACAGACCCCGCTCGATGAGCGCGCCGACGACCCGCGCGGTCGCGGCGGCGTCGTCGGCGGCCCGGGCGAGGCAGCGTACCCGCAGGTCGGTGCGGGCCAGCAGCTCATGGACCAGGCGGCTGCCGACGAAGCCGGTCGCCCCGGTGACCAGGACGGTCCGCAGCTTCCCCGACCGGTCGGCGGGCCGGACGGGCTCACTCTCGGGCACCGTCGCGTCGCGGGCCATGAGCACGGACTCGTCCTCGATGGCCACGCCGTCGCGCCGCCGCCGTTCGATCAGCGGCGTCAGCTCGTCCGCGGTGGGGTGGTCGTAGAGATCCTTGACGTCGACCCGTACGCCGCACTCCGCGGTGATCATGTGCACCACGGACAAGGCCTGGATGGAGTCGCCGCCCGCCTCCGCGAAGTGCGCGTCGGCGGTGAGGCCGGGCCGGCCGAGCGCCGACCGTAGCGTCCGCAGGACCTGGTCGGCCAGGGTCGCCGTCGGCGCGCTCTCGGCCAGCCGGGCGGTGTCCTCGGTGAGCCGGCCGTCGAGGACCGCCTGGAGCCGCCCGCGGTCGACCTTGCCGTTGTCGTTCAGCGGCATCTCCGGCAGCAGGAAGAAGTAGCGGGGCATGCTGGTCCTGGGCAGGGTGCGGCCCAAATGCTCGCGAAGTCCGGCCTCGGTGAGGCCGCCGCCGGAGGCGAACAAGGCCAGCGCTTTTGTCCCTGCCTGCTCGGCCACCAGGACCTCGGCCTGCCGGACGCCGGGGCACCTCTCGGCCGCAACCTCGATCTCGCCCAGCTCGATCCGGACACCGTGGATCTTGACCTGGAAGTCCTTGCGCCCGGAGAAGAACAACCGGCCTTCGTCATCCAGATGACCGAGATCGCCGGTGAGATAGAGCCGGTCTCCGGGGATGTCCTCCGGGAACGGATTGCGGACGAACGCCTTGGCGGTGGCGGCGGGGTCACCCAAGTACCCCTCGCCGAGGCAGTCGCCACCGATGACGATCTCCCCGGTGGCGCCCGGTGGCACCGGACGCAGGTCGTCGTCGACCACCACGGCATAGCAGTTGTCGATCGGGCGGCCCAGCGGAATCGTGTCCCCATCTGCGGCGGACACGCGGTGGAAGACCATCCCGATGGACGCCTCCGTCGGCCCGTAGCCATTGGTCACCTGAAGGCCCGGCAGCAGCGCCAGCAGCCGGTGCACCGCCTGCGAGTTGACCGCCTCGCTGCCGACGATGAGCCGCCGGAGCGACGAGAGCTTCCGCAGCGCCTGCTCGTCGCTGTCCACGATGGCCACCAGCGCGTTGAAGACGCTGGAGACGAAGTCCGCGGTCGTGATGCCGTACTCGGCGATCAGGTCGATGGTGTGCTGCAGGTTGAGGAACTCACCCTGTACGGGCAGGACGGTGTGGCCGCCCGTGGTCAGCGGCCAGAACAACTGCCAGAGCGAGGAGTCGGAGGTGTGCCTGCTGTTCTGCAGGACCACGTCGTCACCGGTCGCGGCGAAGTACCGCGTCATGAAGCGAAACCGGTTGGTCAGCCCCGCGTGCCGGTTCATCGCGCACTTCGGCGTGCCCGTGGTGCCCGAGGTGAAGTAGCCGTAGATCAGGTCATCGGGGTCCACCGCCACCGGCGCGCGCCGGGGCGCCGGGTCGATCCGGCCGACCTCGACGGTGACCGCGCGATGCCGTAACTCCCGCGGCAGCGAATCGGCGGTGGCGCACAGGATCGGCCCAGCCGGCAGCACCCCGAAGGTGCTGCGGATCCGGTCCTCCGGCCACGAGGGGTCGAGCGGTACGAAGGCGGCGCCCAGCTTCATCAGCGCCAGGTAGGTGACGGGCAGTTCCAGCGAGTTGACCAGCAGGACCGCGATCACGTCGCCCTTGCCCACGTCGCGCTCGGCCAGTGTGCCCGCCAGGCCGTTCACCAGCCCGTCCAACTGCCGATAAGTGAGCATCCGGCCGTCGAATGTCACCGCCGGGCGCTCGGGATGGCGGTCGACCTGCTCCTCGATAAGCGCCCAGATCGGTTGGAACGTACCGAAGTCAACTGCTTGGCCGGCAAAGCTCTGGAGTCCGGTCATCTCCACCTCTCCCCAAGGAATGCCCCCATGCCGGCCGGGCCCCTTCTGAACCTGGGCCGGTGCCACGCCCCTGCCGCCTGACTCATAGGCGTTCCATGTCGTTCCATGTGCGCAGGTCAAGCAGTGGGCGTTCTGGTGAGAGGTGGGCGTACGCGGCATCCGGCGGTGCGCGCAGCGCCGCCGCGGCGGCGATCCGGCCGACGGCCGGTGCGGTCTGAACCCCGTAACCACTGAGCGCGGCCAGCCAGACGAAGCCCGGCGCGTCCGGTGTCCCGCCGACCACCGGCGTCTCGTCCGCCACCGCGCTACGCAGGCCGGCCCACGCGTGCCGGACGCTGCGGATCTCCAACGTGGTGGCCTGGTGTAATCGCTCCACGGCGATCGCGATGTCAAGGTCATCGGGACGGACGTCACCGGGCGGCATCGGTGTCGCGTCGGCCGGCGAGATGAGCAGCCGGCCCGACTCGGGCTTGAAGTAGAAGGTGTCCGCCACGTCGGTGACCATCGGCCAGCGGGCCGCGTCGACTCCGCCGGGCGGATCGGTGAGGAAGGCGGTGCGGCGTAGTGGCCGCAGGCCGACGGGCCGCACCCCCGCGAGCTCGGCCACCTCGTCGGCCCACGCGCCGGCCGCGTTGACCACGGTCGGCGCGGCGAACTCGCCCGCGTCGGTGACCGCCCGCCAGAGCCCGCCGCGCCGGGACAGCCCCCGCACCCGCGCCGAGGTGATCACCTGGCCGCCGCGCGCCCGGATGCCGCGGAGAAAGCCCTGGTGGAGCGCGTCCACGTCGATGTCCATCGCCGCGGGTTTCAGCATGGCGCGGCTGTACCAGCGGGACCGCACGATCGGGCAGCGCCGACGCACCTCGTCGGGGTCGATCTCACGGACCGGAGTGGGGGCCGACAGCCCGTCGGCCAGCATCTCGGCGAACCGCTCGGCCGCGTCCACCGCGCCGGCCGGGCACAACGTCAGCACGCCACGCGGGGTCAGCAGCGGACCGTCCGTGAAGCCGGGCGGTGGTGTGGTGAGAAACGGGCGGCTCGCGGCGGTGAGCGCTCGTACGGCCTGGTTGCCGAAATACTCGGAGAAGAGCGCGGCGGACCGTCCGGTCGAGTGATAGCCGGGGGCGTGCTCCATCTCGAGCAGCGTCACGCTGCCGGACTCGGCGAGGAAGTATCCGGCACTGGCACCGGCGACCCCGCCGCCCACGATGAGAAAGTCTCTCACGGTGGTAATCGATCATACTTCCGGCTTGACTCGCAAATATTTTCTACATTCCTGACTATTCGTCGATTGTCTGGCGAGAGTCTGGGCGGCGCGGCGGGTATGCGATAAGCGCAGGTCGCGATTATGGCGCATGACATTAAGCAAGGAACGATCTGTCCGAAACTTATTCCGGTCAAATTAGACAAATAACGTGAAGGGCCACTATCTTCCCTGTTTCGGGATATGGACGTCTTTTAGTGGAGTTTAGCGATTGCTGAAAATTCTGGCGTTATGGAGCGTTCCTGGGAACCGTACATCTCGATGGTCGCCGGACTTCATGGGCTCCTACAGACCGAAACCTCCGCGGGCGTGACCGCGGAGGTTTCGGCTGTGCGGAGGGTGGCTTGTGGCCGGGGCGGGGTTCCCGGCGTGGTGTGGGGCGGTGGTCAGGCGGAGGCGACCTCGCGGACCAGCCTCGAGGTCCAGGGGAGCAGGAAGGCGGACGGCGCGTTCTCGGGTGATGATGCCGCGCGGGTGAGGGTGCGCATCGGCTTCCTTCCGGTCGGGCGAGGTCCTCTGCACCGATGCCCGACAGGAAAACTACATAACGTAGCCATTGAACTACAGAATGCTATCGCGATGTGCCAAGTAGGTAGTACCTACGTAGCCAGAAATAGGTAGTGGTATGGGGATTTATCACATCTCGTCGTCGCGGGATGTGAGCGAGGCTGGTGGCCAAAGCACCAGTTCAGCCCGGAAGTGAGGATCGAGGCTCCGCGCCATGTATAAGCATCAGCCCCCCAAAACCGCCCCCCTACGTTCCCGAACGCGAGGCGAGACGCTTCGCCGCCTACTGCTTGGAGCAGGCATGGGGTCTGCGCTGTCTGGGGATGGTGTGCATGGCCGGCACAGGTTCAAGGTCACGGCGGAGGATGACCGCCTCGCCGGAGCGCGGAGGGTGGCCTCATGGAGGCTCCCGCACAAGCCCAGCTCGGTGCCCAAGGCGCGTCATCTGACCCGTGAACTGCTGATCGACTGGGGATACTCCGGTCAGGGCGATGTCGCCGAACTGCTCGTCAGCGAGCTGGTCACCAACGCGCTGAAATACGTGAAGGGGACCGTCGAACTCAGCTTCACCGCTGAGGACGGGCTGCTGCGCATCGAGGTCGAGGACACCAATCCCGAACTGCCGCAGGCGGGTGCGGCACCCCGCCCGGACGACGAGAGAGGCCACGGGCTCCGCCTGGTCGACATGCTGTCGTGCTGCTGGGGCAGCGTCCGCACCGGCCGGGGCAAGGTCGTCTGGTTCGAACTGCCGGCCTGTGCCATCGCCGAGAGCTGAGCCCGCGAGCCCGCATTCCCGAAAGGCTATGAGAGAGATTCCATGCGTCAGATCCGTGTCCGCAAGCGTCCCGTCCGCACCACCGACCATCGGCCAGATCTGCGGACGCCGTCAGGACGGCGGCTGCCGTACTGATCCATGAGCCATGGTGAAACCCCCTCAGAGGAACGCCGGAGCCGATCGGTCACCGCCGAGATCGGCCCGGCGTTCCCTCTGATCTTCGGGCACCGGTCATTCGGTGTCGGACTGCTTGATCGCGTAGGTGATCGCCCGCTCCACCCCGAGCCGCGACCCCTGGCGGAAGACCGCCGAGAACGCCCGTCCACCCAGTTCCGCACGTGCCCGCGCCATGCACTGCTCGTGCCCGCGTACGTGCGGGAACAGCCGGGACGGCGAGGCGCCCATCGCCCGCCACAGCGGGTGGGCGGTGCCGAGTATCCGGGCCGCGCGCTCATACAGGCCCTGCGCGCAGGCGGTCCAGGCCAGGACCTCCAGGCATTGCGTGAGGCCCCACCGGTCGTTGATCAAGCTCCGCAACTCGGCCGCCTCCCTCATCAGGGACTCGGTCCTGCGCCAGTCACCCTGGTTCCACGCGGCGATGCCCAAGGCGAACAGCGCGTACCCGCGTGACACCTGAGCGTGCCGCGTCTCGCACAGCGCGAGGAACCGCTCGCTCAGGCTGATGCCGAGCTCCGGGACCTCGGCCGAGCCATAGACGGCGGCGTAGAAGAGATTGATGCTGGCGGCGTCGATGTCTCCGGCGGCCAGGTGTTCGGCGCGCGCTTTCTCCAGGAGTTCGAGGCCCTGCTTGGGGTCACCTGCCGAGAACGCGGCGATGCCCGACACCTGGGTGGCGAACGCGAGAGCCGACCGGTCGCCCAGCCGCCGGGCCAGGGCATGACATTCCGCGAGCCGCGGCATGGCCGCCTTCAGATCGCCCTGATGGAGGGCCAGCAGGCCGTCGACCCACAGGGCCTTGGCCCGCGTGCTGTTCGCTTCCGGCAGGAGTTGCAGGCCACGCTCCAGCCAGTGCCGGCCTTCGGTGATGGAACCGGCGATGATCCAGAAGACCCACAGCGCCGAGGCGATCTCCAGCCCCACGGCGGCCCGGGCCGCCCGGCCGAAGCACAGGTCGAGCGCCACGCGCACGTTGGGACTGTCCAACTGCAGTGTCCTGAAGCCTTCGAGCTGATGGGGAGAGAGCCGCTCCAGCCGGTGCCGATCGACCACCTGCCGGTAATACTCGACGTATCGGCTGCCCAGCTTCTGCGTCTCGGCGGAGGTCAGCCGCTCACGGCCGTACGCGCGGATGCTGTCGAGCATGTGGTAGCGCACCCCGACCTCTCGCTGCTGCGCGATGAGCACGGATTTGTCCACCAAACCGGCGGTCAGCTCCATGACATCCGGCTGGTCGATCTCCGCTCCCGAGCAGATCGCCTCCGCCGCCTCCAGGTCGACGCCACCGGCGAACATCGACAGCCGGCTCCACAACCGCCGCTCGGCCCCGGAACACAGCCCGAAACTCCAGTCCAGGGTCCCGCGCAGCGACTGATGCCGTGGCAGCGCGGAGCGGGCGTGCTCGGCCGGCACCTCGAAGTGCTGGTCCAGTTCCCGCATCAGCTGCTCCACCGGCGTCGTACGCAGCCGTACCGCGGCCAGCTCGATCGCCAGCGGGATGCCCTCAAGGCGCTGGGCCAGCCGGGCCACGGTCTCGGCGTTGCCCGCGTCGACGGCGAACTCGGGTTGTACCTGAGCCGCTCGCTCCACGAACAGGCGGACCGCGTCGCGGCGGAGGATGTCGCGTACCGCGGTGCCGGAATCAGGCACCGACAGCGGCGGCACGTTCAGCACCTGCTCGCCGTACACGCCGAGCGCCTGCCGGCTGGTCGCCAGGATCCGCAGTCGCGGGGCGCCGCGCAGCAGGCCGCTCGTCAGGCGGGCGCACGCCTCCAGGAGGTGCTCGCAGTTGTCCAGCACCAGCAGCATCCGTCTGTCGGCCAGATAGTTCACCAGCGTGGTCATGGAGGAGGGGGCCATCTCCCGCAGGCCGAGCGCGGCGGCGACGGTCGGCTCCAGCAGCTCGCCGTCCTCGAGGGAGGCCAGCTCGACCAGCTCCACCCCGTGCGCGAACGTCCGCCGCAGGGCCTTGGCCGCCTGCACGGCCAGCCGGGTCTTGCCGACTCCACCGGTGCCCGTCAGGGTCAGCAACCGCGTGCCGGTCAGCATGCGCCGCACAGCCGACAGCTCGTGCCTGCGCCCGATGAGGCTGGGTACGTCTACTGATGGACTCGACATGGTCGGCTCTTGGTGCCTGTCACCACCACATTCACCCCGTGTGGTAGGCGGGTCACCTCATGCTTCGGTAACCGCGCCATCACCACCAGGCTATGTCCACGCCTCCAGATGCACCACCGCGCTCCCGGCTCTGTGCGCAGGAATCGGCCTGGGCATAACCTGGAGAGTGAGAGGCCCGGATATCGCGCTGTGGTGACCTGCTGACGGGCCGACAAGAGGGCGTCGATGGCAACGGTGGTGGCAGGCAACTCCCGGCGGCAGCAGATCGGCTGGCTGCCGGCCGAGGTGACGAGTTTCGTCGGACGTCGGCACGAGGTGGCCGAGGTCAAACAGCTCCTGTCCACATCCCGCGCGGTGACCCTGCTCGGCGTCGGTGGGGTGGGCAAGACCCGGCTGGCCTTGCGCGTGGGGATCGAGGTGCGGCGGGCCTTCCGCGACGGCGTGTGGCTGGTCGAACTCGCCGCGCTGACGGATCCGGACCTGCTCGCCCAGGTCGTGGCCGAGGCCCTGGAGATTCGCGATCATACCGTCTGTTCGCCCATGCAGGTGCTCATCAGCCACCTGCGCGACAAGCAGGCGCTGGTGATCCTCGACAACTGCGAGCACCTGGTCTACGAGTGTGCCGTGGTGGCCGAGACGCTCCTTCGTGCCGCCCCTGAGCTGCGCATCCTGGCCACCAGCCGGCACGCGTTGGGGATCACCGGCGAGCAGACGCTGCCCGTGCCGACGCTTCCGCTGCCGGTCTCCGACAGCCCGGGGATGCCCATCGAGGCGCTCATGCAGTGCGACGCGCTGCAGCTGTTCACGGAGCGGGCCCGGGCGATCCTGCCGGCGTTCGCCATCACCGAGGACAACCGGGACGCCGTGCTGCGGATCTGCCGCCGGTTGGACGGTCTGCCACTCGCCATCGAACTGGCGGCCGTCCGGCTGCGGGCGCTGTCGGTCAAGCAGCTGCTCGACCGTCTGGACGACCGGTTCCGGCTGCTCACCGCGGGGTCGCGGGCGACGCTGCCCCGCCACCAGACGCTCCGCGCGATGATCGACTGGAGCTTCAGCCTGTGTTCGGAGCGGGAGCGGCTGCTGTGGGAGCGCGCGTCGGTGTTCGCCGGCAGCCTGGATCTGGAGGCGGCGGAGGCGGTCTGCGCCGGCGAGGGCATCAGCCGCGATGAGGTCATCGACCTGGTGATCGGCCTGGTCGACAAGTCCGTCTTCCTCCGGGAGGAGCAGCGTCCCGGCGTGAGGTACCGGCTCCTGGACACGATCCGTGAGTACGGCCGTGAACGGCTCATCGCCGCGGGCCAGGAGATGGCGCTGCAACAGCGACACCGTGACTATTACCGGGCACTGGCGGCGCGGGCGCGGGCGGAGTTGTTCGGGCCGTCGCAGGTGACCTGGTTCACCCGGCTGCAGCTCGAACACGCCAACCTGCGTACCGCGATCGAAAGCTACTACGGCGACCCGGCGGAGGCCGGGGCCGGCCTGGGCATGGCCGCCGACCTGCTCTATCACTGGATCACCAGTTACTACCTCGCCGAGGGCCGGCGGTGGCTGGACCGGGGGCTGGCCCTGGACACCGAACCGAGCGAGGTACGCGCCAGGGCGCTGTGGGCCAACAGCTGGCTGGCCATCATCCAGGCCGACATCAACTCCGCCACGACCATGCTGGACGAGAGCCGGGTCCTGGGGGAGCAACTGGGGGACGAGCTGGTCCGCGGCTACGTCGCGCTCTATTCGGGCATGATCGCCATGTACAGCGGTGACACCGAATCGGCGATCGGTCTCTACGAGGAGGCGGTGACGCGGCACGGCACCACCAAGGACCCCGTCGGTCTGGCCCTGGCCCTCATCCGGCTGTCCCTCGCGCACTCGTACCTGGGCGACTCGGCGCAGGCCATCTCGCTGGGCGAAGAATGCCTGGCCGTGTGCGACGCCCACGGGGAGGGCTGGCACAAGGCGTACACGATGATGGCGCTCGGCGTGGAGGTGTGGCGGCAGGGAGACCTCCAGCGCGCGACCGAACTCGAGAAGCAGAGCCTGATCTTCAACCGCTCGCTCGACGATCCGCTGGGCGTCGGGGTCAATCTCGAGGTGCTGGCCTGGATCGCCGCGACGGAGAAGCACTACCAGCGGGCCGCCCGGCTGCTGGGGATCCTGGAGACCGTCTGGCGGTCGATCGGCGCGCCGCTGTCTGGATTCGGGCACCTGGTGCGCTATCACGATGAATGCGAGAGTCGTACGCGCAATGCTCTTGGAGACTCGGCCTTCGACTCCGCGGTCAGGAAAGGGGGCCGGCTCTCCTACGACGAGGCGCTCGGCTACGCACTACAGGAGGACACTCCTCCCGACGAGAAGGCACAGACGGAGCCGGCGCGGCTCACCCGCCGTGAGCGGGAGATCGCCGCGCTGGTCGCCCAGGGGATGACCAACAAGCAGATCGCCGCGGCGCTGGTGATCGCCCAGCGCACCGCCGAGGCGCACATCGAGCACATCCTCAACAAACTCGGCTTCAACTCACGCGCCCAGATCGCCGTGTGGTTCGGGGATCAGGCCCGAGCCGCGGATGAAGAGTCCGGAGACGCACGCGGGTGACCGAATCTGGTGGTTCGTCGGCCCCTGGGGGGTTTCGGGTCACCTGTCCGCAGCGTAGCTTGCTGTCGTTGGGCATAATCAAAGAGCTAATCGACCGGTGGAGGATGCAACGCATGAGTGACGAGGCCCGGTGGTCCGCAGGTATCGATTCCAGCACACCAAACCTCGCCCGGATGCATGATTACTTCATCGGTGGCAAGGACAACTTCGCCGTCGACCGGGAGGCGGCGGAGGCGGTGCTGGCCACCGCGCCGGAAGTGCGCGTCATGGCGCAGGAGCATCAGGCGTTCCACGTACGCGTGATCCGGTTTCTCGTGGAGCAGGGCATCACCCAGTTCATCAACCTGGGCTCGGGGCTCCCCAGCGACCTCAACACGCACGAACTGGCCCGATCCCTCACCCCTGACGCCCGTGTGGTCTATGTCGACACCGACCCGGTGGTGCTCACTCACGGCAGGGCGATCCTCGCCAAGGGGCCCAGGACGGCCGTCGTCAAGGGCGGCATCACGCATCCCACCGAACTGCTCGCCGACCCCGATCTGCGAGAGGTGATCGACCTCGATCGGCCGGTGGCGGTGCTGCTGTTCGGCGTCCTGCAGTACATCCCGGACAGCAGCCACCCTTTCCAGCGCGTGGCCGAGCTGCGGGACGCGTTACCGGCTGGCAGCCACATCGTCATCACGCATGTCGTCTTCGACTCCCGCCCGGAGGCCGCGGAGCCGATCGTCAACGTCTACCGCAAGATGCTGGGCCACGCCGATGGCGGCGCCCGTACCCGCGAGACGGTGCTGCCCTTCTTCGACGGACTCGACCTGGTCGAGCCCGGTCTGGTGTACGTCCGTGAGTGGCGGCCCGACAGCCCCTTCCTGTCCGAGAGGTCGGACAAGGCGTGGGTGATCGTAGGCGTCGGCCGCAAGGCCGGGCCACCGCCTCGCCCCTAGTTCAGCGCCGGTCGAAGGTCAGGTGCAGCTCGGCCGGGCTGCCGAAGGGCACGCCGGCCTGACGCGGGATGTCGGCGCCCTCCTCAAGCCGGAGGTTCGTCGCCTGCTTGAGCAGTTCCTCGAAGGCGATCATCAGTTGAATCCGGGCGAAGTGCTGGCCGAGGCAGCGATGCACACCCGCCCCGAACGCCAGGTGCGGGTTGAGGTGCCGGTCGAAGACCAGTTCGTCGGGGCGGTCGAAGCGCGCGGCATCGCGATTGCCCGAGTAGAACTGCACGACGACCCGATCTCCCGGTTTCAGCGGGGTCCCGGCGAGTTCGGTGTCCTGAGTCACCGTTCGGGCCATGAACGCCACGGTCGTCTCGAAGCGCAGGAACTCATCCAGCGGCCCGCGCCACCAGTCCGGGGTCCGCAGGATCGGCTCGACATCCTCGCGGGTGGCCAGATGGTAGGCGATGTTGACGATCGCGCCACGTGTCGTGTCCAGGCCGCCGAGCAGCAGCGTGGTGACGATCGCCACTTGCTCCCCGGCGGTCAGGGGGCGCCCGTCGATGCTCGCCCCGGCCAGGGCGCCGAGGACATTCCGGTCGTCCGCCGACCGGTCGCCTGCCTCGGCGACCGCCTCTATCGCGAGCAGGGCGACCGCTTCGAACGTCTCGGGCGTGCTCTCTAACGCACACCGCTTGACCGCCGCCACCCCCCGCCTCATCAGCTCCAGGTTGTCGGTGGCGAAGACGACCCGCGCCAGTGACCCGGCGATGAAGGGCACCGCGTAGTCACGCGCCATCTCCACCCGGCCGTCGCCGATGAATCCCGCTATGGCGTCCCGGGCGATCTCGCGCAGCTGCTCCTCGTGGCGGAGCAGGAACGAGCGCGAGAAGTACCGGTCGAGGAATCTGCGGTACTGACGGTGATCCGGCGGGTCGACGTCCAGCGGGATCAGGCGGACCGGTACGCCGCGCAGCCCCGGCTGCGCCGAACTGAAGATCGCCGGTCGCAGGCAGACCGTGCGGACATCCTCGTAGCGGGTGACCAGGTAGTAACCACCGTCGCTGCGCGTGTGCACGACCGGGCATTCCTTGCGCGCGACGGCCAGCGCCTCAAGGAGATGCTCGCGCTGGTCATCGGCGAACAGATCGATGTTCGCCAGGACGTCCGCTGCCGATGCGGTCATCTTTCCTCCACAAGGCGCAGGCTCACACACCCGTCATTAGACCGCGTAGCGACCATTTGACCAAGTGCGTGAATCGACAACCATGTACGGCCCGGCGGCATCTAAAGCTTCGGACGATCTACCTAAACACCAACGAAAGGCTGCAACGTGCGCACTCTTTCCAGGACTCTCGCCACCGGAGCGCTCGTCACCGCACTGTCCGCCGCGGTCGTGGTACCCGCCTCCGCTGCCGCCGCTCCCGGCCGCCAGCTCAAGAACGCCGCTACCGGACTATGCCTGGCCGTCGGCAAGAGCGAGGTGAAGAAGGGGAAGCGGGTCATCCAGTGGTCGTGCAACGGGCTCAAGGACCAGCAGTGGATCTACTCGCACCACAAACTCGTGAACGCCAAGACGGGCATGTGCCTCGCGATCGCCCACGGTGACCGGCGGAAGGGCAAGTACGTGATCCAGTGGCCGTGCACCGACGGCGGAATCGAGCAGGAATGGGCCTACGACGACTACCAGCGGTTCCAGAACAGGGCCACCGGATTGTGCCTGGCCATCGGCAAGAGCGAGGCCAGGAAGGGCAAATGGGCGATCCAGTGGACCTGCAAGACCATCGCCGACCAGGCCTGGTACATGCAGTAGCCTGACCGGCCGCCCGGTTGTAGTGGGCTTAGGGACGCCCTAGAGGGGAAGACCGGACGCACGGGGCCCGACAATCAGTCAGCGGGGGCGTCATGGTCACTTCGCGAGGCGTCTTCAGACGCAAACCGGTGGAACAGATCGCCACCGAACACGAGGGCGAACTGTCCAGGTCACTCGGCCTGTGGCAGCTCACCGCCATCGGGGTCGGCGGCATCATCGGGGCGGGGATCTTCGCCTTGGCGGGCGCGGTCGCCAACCAGACCGCTGGACCGGCCGTGCTCGTGTCGTTCCTCATCGCCGGGGTCGCCAGCGCCGCCGCGGCGCTCTCGTACGCCGAGTTCGCGGGAATGATCCCGAAGGCGGGGTCCGCCTACACCTACGGCTACGCGGTCCTGGGGGAGATCGTCGGCTGGTTCATCGGCTGGGACCTGCTGCTGGAGTACACCGCGATCGTCGCGGTCGTGGCCATCGGCATCTCCGGCTACTTCGGCTTCCTCGTCCAGCAGTTCGGGTTCCAACTGCCCGCGTGGATGCTCGGTGCGCCCGGCACCGGTCAGGGGCACGTGGTGGACCTGTTCGCGGTGCTCTTGTGCCTGCTCATCGCCTGCCTGCTGAACCTCGGCATCAAAGCCGCGGCCAGGTTCGAGACGATCGTGGTGGGCATCAAGATCGCCGTCGTGCTGCTGGTGATCGTGGTCGGCGCCCTCCACATCAACCCCGCCAACTACCACCCCTTCTTCCCGTTCGGGGTAGGCGGGGCGATCACCGGGGCCGCCACCGTGTTCTTCGCGGTGTTCGGCTACGACGCGATGAGCACCGCGGCCGAGGAATCGCGGGACGCGCGGCGGCACATGCCGAAGGCGATCGTCTACTCGCTGATCATCTCCATGGTGCTGTACGTGCTGGCCACACTCGTGCTCACCGGCATGCAGAACTACCGGGACATCGACCCGGAGAGCGGCTTCTCCTCGGCGTTCGCCTCGGTCGGGCTGTCCGGGCTGGCGTCCCTGATCGCGGTGGGGGCGATCATCGGCATCCTCACGGTCATGTTCACCTTCATGCTCGGCGTCACCCGGGTCTGGTTCTCGATGAGCCGGGACGGGCTGCTGCCGCAGTGGTTCGCCAAGCTGCACCCGGTGCGGCGGGTGCCGTCGCGGGTCACCTGGATCGTGGGCTTCGCCTCGGCGGCGATCGCCGGGTTCCTGCCCATCCGGGAGGCGGCCGAGCTGACGAACATCGGGATCCTGCTGGCGTTCGTGGTCGTCTGCGTGGCGGTGATCGTGCTCCGCTACCGGCAGCCCGACCTGCCCCGCGCGTTCAGGACGCCGGGAATGCCGGTGACACCGGCCGTCGGGGTGATCTTCAGCATCTGGCTGATCACTTTCCTGGAGCCGGTCACGTGGCTGCGGTTCCTCGTCTGGTTCGTGATCGGGCTGATCGTGTACTTCGCTTACGGCCGCCGGCACTCTGTGCTGGAGTCGCACTAGATCACATCAAACAGCCCCGGACTCAGGTGAGTCCGGGGCGGTGAGAGCGTGGTGGACGATACTGGGATTGAACCAGTGACCTCTTCCGTGTCAGGGAAGCGCTCTCCCGCTGAGCTAATCGTCCATATCGAGTTAGAAAACTCCGAGCGGAAGACGGGATTCGAACCCGCGACCCTCACCTTGGCAAGGTGATGCTCTACCACTGAGCCACTTCCGCGTGGCGCCACACTTAACTTTAGCGGACCCGGGAGGGTCCGCTGTCCTGCGACCGAGGTGGAGACGGGATTTGAACCCGTGTAGACGGCTTTGCAGGCCGCTGCCTCGCCTCTCGGCCACTCCACCAGGAGATTGCACTCCGAGCGGAAGACGGGATTCGAACCCGCGACCCTCACCTTGGCAAGGTGATGCTCTACCACTGAGCCACTTCCGCGTGTTTCCGGCGATGACCGGCCACGGGAAAACCATATCGCCTTCGGAGAGTGCACGTGCGCGGTGCGCGGGCGCGCGGGTGAGATTCAGCGGGTCACTCGGACATCCTTGGCCATGACGTACATGACCCGGTGGCCGAACTGGATCTGGTGGTAGCGGATCTTGCCCTTGACCATGACGTGCCCGGCCGGGTTGAAGGATTTCGCCGCTTGGTAGGAGCCGTGCAGCGTGAGGCCGAGCGAATAGTACTGGCCGGGCTGGATGACGTAGGTGAGCGGGGTCGGGGCCTGGTAGGTGACGCCCCTGCGGCGATAGGCGGGTTCGCCGGGGTAGGCGAGGCCGTACACCTTGACGTGCTTCCTGAGGGGAGTGACCAGCGGGCCTCTCGCCGGGATGGCGTTGGGGGCGGAGTCGGGGTTGTAGAACCAGGCCTTGCCGCCCAGGTACCAGATGGCCGTCCAGTCGCCCGCCCGGCCGGCCACGGCGTAGCGCTGGCCGGTCGAGGCGCGGGCGCTGTGATCGTAGACGCTGTACGTGCTGGGCTTGCCGACGCGTTTGCCGATGTCGTCGACGAGCGGGGCGTCTTCGCGGGGCTCCGTGCGCAGCCATACCGAGGAGGCGCCGTGCGGGGGACAGGGCTTGCCGGCCTTGGCGGGCTTGGTGGCGCAGCCGGTGAACTGCGGCTGATTGGCGTCGTAGCTGGGGCGGATGATGACTGAAGTGCCCTTCTTGGCTGCTTTGAGGGGGCTGCCCAGCAGGTCGAAGTAGTGCGCCCAGTCCCAGTACGGGCCCGGGTCCTCGTGCATGGACGAGAGTGTTGTCGGGTTCGAGCCCGGTACGTTGTCGTGGCCGAGGATGTGTGCGCGGTCGAGTGGAATGTGGTGTTTGGCGGCCAGATATTTCACGAGTTTGGCCGACGCGATGTACATGGCCTCGGTGTACCAGGTGCCGCCTTTGGCCAGGTAGCCCTCGTGTTCGATGCCGATGGAGCGGGCGTTGACGTCCCAGTTGCCGGAGTGCCAGGCGATGTCCTTTGTGCGTACGTGCTGGGCGACATGTCCGTCGCTGGAGCGGATCGTGTAGTGCCAGCTCACGTACTTCGGGTCGTGCACCATCGACGGGACGCCCGCGTAGGTGCCCTCGGTGTCGTGGATCACGATGTAGTCGATGCGTCTGGGGTGGTTCAGGGTGTCGTGGTTGCCGTAGCCGCCTGTGTCGGTGCGTTTGTAGGCGGCGGGCATCCACTCGCAGGCCAGTGAGGCGGGGCATTCGATGTTCGGGTTTCTGGGTGGGGTGGGGGAACTCGCGCGGCCCTCGCCTGCCGTCGGCTCGTCCGCGTCCGTTTCGGGCGGCGGGGTTGGGTCGCCCTGGGATGCGAACTGCGTCAGGCCGACGGGCCGCCCCGAGCCGGCCGGGGGGCGCGTCTGGTCGGTCGTGGATCGCCCCGGGCTGGTAGCGGGCCGGGGCTGGTCGGTGGTGGGCTGCGCTGGGTCGGCTGTGGGCCGCGTCTGGTCGGGAACGGGTTGCGCTGGGTCGTGTGCTTCGGGTTCGGGGGGAGCTGAGGGGTCTCTGTCGGTTGCGGGTGACGTTGAAGGGGCCAGGTCCGCTGTGCGGCGGGCTGCCGAGCGGCTCGTGACTGTGCCGAGAGTGCTGGGGTCGAGAGTGCTGGGGTCGAGAGTGCTGGGGTCGAGAAGGTTGGGACCGAGCGGGCGGGGGTGGAGCGGGTGGGGGAGCGCGGGTGGGAAGAGGGCGGGGATGGCCGCCAGCCGTACCGGTTGCCCGTCGTCCGTGCGGCGGGTGGCTCCGGTGCGGATCACCGCGAACACCTCGTCGGTGAAGGCGCGAGCCGCCTGCGGGCCGGGCGCGCCCGAGTAGCGGGCGACCGCGTCGTACCAGTCGGCGGGGTTCGCGCTGGGCCGTCGCTGGTAGGAGGCGAGCACGGCGGCGCCGCCCCGGATGTTCGCGGCGGGATCGGTACGCAGTCGCGCGGCCGGCAGCCCGGTGAGCCGCTCCGCGAGCCGCAGCGGCGCGTCCACGAGATGCATCGGCCCGTAACCTCCGGCCACGCTGGGCGCCCCGGCGTTGGCGTCCCACCGGGACTCCAGGTACGACACGCCCAGCAGCACACTCTCCGGCACCCCGTACTCCCGCGCCGCCACCGCGAAGTCACCCTGACGTCTCGCGCCGACCTGATGTCTCGCGTCGCCTCGCTTCGTCGCGTCGGTCTCATACCCGGCGTCGACCTGATGCCCCGCGTCGGTCTGACGTCTCAAGTCGGTCCGATGCTCCACGTCGGCCTGAAGCCCCAGACCGCCCTGGCTCGGCAGCCCAGGAACGGCGACGGTGGACGCGGTGAGACTCACGACGACCCACAGCAACATGGCGACCCCCACGGAACGGCACAGCGACGCTACTCACCGTAACCATTCCCTGTTAAGGGTGTGTCAGACGGGGCGGATGATACGGACGAGGTCGGCGAGGTCGGCGGCGAATTCGGCGTCCAGATCGGTCGGCGAGTCGAGATGGGCCATCAATCGCTGATGCGCGGGAAAGTCGCCCCGGGCCCGGCGTGACCGGATGCCGTCACCGGACGCCGAGAACCGCCCGTTCGCCTCGGACGTCGCGAAACCGAGCACGAACGTGGTGATCAGGCGCTCGATCCTCGGTACGTCGGCGTCGGGCACACCCGCGTCGATCAGCGCCTGGTAGATCAAGTCCACCACCGCGACCGCGTCCGGCGTGATCGAGGGCCGGGCGAACAGCAGCGGGAAGACGCCGGGATGCTCGCGGGCCAGCCGCCTGGTCGCCCAGGCGAACGCCCCGAGCCGCTGATCCCACGTCTCGCCCGGCAGGCCCTGCGGGAGGCTCGTCAGCAACCGCCCGACGAGCCCGTCCAGCAACTCATTCTTGTTGCGGAAATATCCGTAAATGGCCATGGGCGTCACGCCGATGCGCTCGGCGACCGCTCGCATGGTCAGGGCATCGAGCCCGCGCTCGTCGGCGATCGCGAGGGCGGCGTCGAGAATTTCCGGTTGCCGTTCGGTCTTGAGTTTCCGCACCGCGTCAGTCTACGTTGTAGAGCAGTCTACAACGTAGACCAACGGATCAGTCTACAAAGTAGACCGAGAAGGGCAGGGACATGCTCAAGGCGACGGCACTCGTCAAGCGCTTCCATGAGGTGACCGCGCTGGACGGCTTCTGCCTGGAGGTGGAGCCGGGGGAGATCGCGGGCCTGGTCGGCCACAACGGCGCGGGCAAGACGACCTTCTTCGAGATCGCCTCAGGCCTCCTCAGCCCCGAGTCCGGAAATATCGTGGTCAAGGGTCAGGTGGGGGTGGCGCCGCAGCAGCTCGCGCTCTACCCGAGCGTCACCGTCCGCGAGACGCTGCGCTTCTTCGGCGGCCTGGCCGGGCTCCGCCGTACGGCGCTCAAGCAGGCCATCGACCGGATCGCTGAGGAACTGCTGCTGACGGGCGAGCTCGACCGGCGGGTGGGCGTCCTGTCCGGCGGCCAGCAGCGCCGCGCCCAGGCCGCCACCGCGCTGGTCGCCGACCCCGCCGTACTGCTGCTGGACGAACCGACGGTCGGCGCCGACCCTGAGACGCGAGCCGCCCTTCTGGCGGCCGTCCGACATCGGGCGAGCAACGGCGCCACGATCGTCTACGCCACGCACTACCTGCCCGAACTGGCCGAGCTCGGCGCCACGGTCGCGGTCGCCAAGAACGGCCGGGTGATCGCCAGAGGCACCGGCGAAGAGCTGCTCAAGGGTCTGCCGGGCGAGGTGCGGGTGACTCTCGACGGCGACGAGGAGCTCGCCGTCACCACGGTCGACCCCACGGCCGCGCTCGCCGAACTGCTGCGCGGCCTCGACCGGCCGATACGCGCCATCGACATCCGCCAGCCCTCGCTCGACGACCTCTACAAGGAGCTGTCCGATGTCGCGTGACTCGCTCCATCGCATCGCGGTGCTGGTCAGGCACAACGTGCTGCTCCGCAGGCGGGACCCTGCCCACCTGGTCAGCTACCTGGTGATGCCGATGGTGCTCATGCTGGTCTTCAAGTCGATGCTCGGCCGGCCCGTGCAGGTGGTCACCGGGATGCTGGTGATGTTCTCGGTGCTGTCGATGGCCGACGTGGCGACGGCGGTGCTGACCGAGCGCGTCTGGCACACCTGGGACCGGATCAGGGCGACCAGGGCGCGCGTGCCCGAGCTGATCATCGGCAAGACCCTGCCGGTCTTCGCGATCCTGGCCGCCCAGCAGGTCGTCCTGCTCGGCTACGGGATCCTCGCGGTGGGCATGCGGCCCGCGGGGCCGCTCTGGCCGCTCGGGCTGGCCGTCGCCGCGTGGTGCTTCGCCCTGCTCGGCGTGGGTACGGCACTCGCCGCGGTGGTCCGCAGCCACGGCGAGCTCAGCACACTCTGCAACATCGGCGCGTTGTCGGTCAGCGCGCTGGGCGGGGCGCTGGTGCCGTTCGCGCTGATGCCGTCATGGGCGCAGGCCATCGCGCCGTTCTCGCCGGGCTACTGGGCGACGACCATGCTGCAGGCCGCGGTACGCGGTGACGTGCCCGGCACGGCGGGCCCCGCGGCCGTCCTCATCGCCCTCGGCACGGCGGCAGGAGCCTTCGCCTGTCGGCGCCTGGGCCGAGGATGGGGCCGTTCGAGCATGCGGTAGCGCATATCCTGCCCGATTCCGGGCAGGATATTGGCATGTCGCATCCCGGCTGCGTAGTGTCCTCGTCTGTGTCCCCCGCACGTCATCCCTACGAAGACCTCGTCGCCCATCTCGTCAGGACCAGCGGTCTCGGTCCCGGTGAGGCGGCGCGCGTGGTCGCCGACGTGCTGTCGTACTTCTCCGAGCCGGTCGAGGAGTTCGTCCGGCGGCGTCACGGCGAGCTGAAATCCCGCGGCCTCACCAACGACGAGATCTTCCCCCGGGTCGCCGCGGAGCTGCGCGGGCGCCGGGTGGCACCGCCGGAGCTGTCGCTCCGGCAACTGCGCCGGATCGTGTACGGATAAAGGCGCACCGATAAAGACACACGGTAGCTTAAAAGCTACTAAAAGCGCATAAAAGCGAATAAAAACGGACAGAGGAGAGCGTCGGATGTGCGGAATCGTGGCCTATGTCGGTTCGAAGGACGCGGCGCCTATCCTGCTGGAGGGCCTGCAACGGCTGGAATACCGAGGCTACGACTCGGCCGGCGTCGTCGTGTCCAACAAGGGACTCAAGGTACGCAAGGTCAAGGGCAGGGTCGCCGACCTGGCGAAGGTCGTACCCCCGAGGTTCAAGGGCGGTCTCGGCATCGGCCACACGCGGTGGGCCACCCACGGCGTGCCCAGTGACGTCAACGCGCACCCGCACCTGTCGTCCGACGAGCGGATCGCGGTCGTGCACAACGGCATCATCGAGAACGCCAACGAGCTGCGCGCCAAGCTGACCGCCGACGGGGCGGTGTTCGTCTCCGAGACCGACACCGAGGTGCTCGCGCACCTGATCGCCCGTACCGCCGAGGAGACCGACACGCTGGAGGAGGCCGTCAGGAAGGCGCTCAAGAGCATCGTCGGCACGTACGGCATCGCGGTGGTCGACAGCGAGCGGCCCGGCGAGGTGGTGGTGGCCCGCAACGGCAGCCCGATCGTGCTCGGCATCGGCGAGAAGGAGATGTTCGCCGCCTCCGACGTGGCCGCGCTCGTCCGCTACACCCGCCAGGTCGTGCACCTGGAGGACGGCGAGCTGGCCGTGCTCAAGGCCGACGGGTTCCACACCTTCGCCAGCGACGCGCGCGAGACCGCCAAGGAGCCGCTGACCGTCGACTGGGACGCCGGGCACTACGACACCGGCGGCTACGAGCACTACCTGCTCAAGGAGATCTCCGAGCAGCCCGACACGGTCTCGCGCACCATGAGCGGCCGCCTCGACGAGCGCTTCCACATCGCCCACCTGGGCGGCCTGAACATGGACGCCCGCGAGACCCGCTCGTTCCGCCGAGTGAAGATCATCGGCTGCGGCTCCGCGTACTACTCCGGCCAGATCGGCGCCCAGCTCATCGAGGAGCTGGCCCGCATCCCGGCCGACGCCGAGCCGGCCAGCGAGTTCCGCTACCGCAACCCGGTCGTCGACCCCGACACGCTCTACGTCGCGATCAGCCAGTCGGGCGAGACGTACGACACGCTCGCGGCCGTGCAGGAGCTCAAGCGCAAGGGCGGCCGGGTCATCGGCATCGTCAACGCCGTCGGCAGCGCCATCGCCCGCGAGGTCGACGGCGGCGTCTACCTGCACGCCGGGCCCGAGGTCTCGGTCGCCTCGACCAAGGCGTTCACCTCGACGTCACTGGCGTTCGCACTGCTCGCGCTGCACTTCGGCCGGGTGCACGACCTCTCGCCCGCCGACGGCCGCCGCGTCTGCGAGGGCCTGCGCAGGCTGCCCGGCCAGATCGAGGAGATCCTGGCGCAGAGCGACAAGATCGCCGAGCTCGCGCAGAAGTACGCGAACTATCCGAGCATGATGTTCGTCGGCCGGGTCCGCGGTTATCCCGTGGCCCGCGAAGGCGCGCAGAAACTCAAGGAGATCTCGTACGTGCACGCCGAGGCCTATCCCGCCAGCGAGCTCAAGCACGGGCCGCTCGCCCTCATCGGGCCGGAGATGCCGACGGTGGCGATCGTCCCCGACGACGAACTGCTCGACAAGAACCTCACCACGCTCGGCGAGATCCGCGCCCGCGGCGGCAAGGTGCTCATGGTGGGCCACCGCGAACCCGACGCCAAGCTGGCCGACGACGTCATCGTGGTGCCGAAGAACGAGATCGAGCTCGACCCGATCCTGCTCACGATCCCGCTGCAACTGCTGGCGTATCACGCCGCCGTGGCCCTCGGCCGTGATGTGGATAAGCCACGCAATTTGGCTAAGAGCGTCACAGTCGAGTAACTGCTACGACACGGCGGCAACAATAGGCACATAGCCCGTGATAAGTGGACCGGCAGGACTTAAGATCGAAACTGTGCCTGAGTTCCATGCTCACACGCCAAATCTCGCACGAATGTACGATTACATGCTCGGTGGCACAGACAATTACGCCATCGACCGTGAGGCGATCGACCGGCTTGCGGCGCTGATCCCGCAAGCCGTACCCCTCGCGCGTGCCAATCGGGCCTTCCTCCAGCGCGCGGTCCGCTACCTGGTGGACACGGGCATCCGCCAGTTCCTCGACCTGGGCAGCGGGCTGCCCACCCAGGGCAACGTGCACGAGGTAGCGCCGGAGGCGAAAGTCGTCTACGTCGACCGTGACCCGGTCGTCGCCACGCACGCCAGGGCGCTGCTGGAGCAGGCGGGCCGGGCCGTCTTCGTCCAGGCCGACCTGCTCGACCCCGACGAGGTGCTGGCTCAGGCCGCCCGCTTCCTCGACCTGAACGAGCCGGTGGGCGTGCTGCTGGTCTCGATCCTGCACTTCCTCCCGGACGCCCGCGACCCGGGCAAGATGGTGACCAGGCTGCGCGAGGCGGTGGCGCCCGGCAGCCATCTGGTGCTCACCCACGCGACCTCGCGGGGGCGGTTCGACGAGGGCACGGCGGCGCTCTACCGGCCCACGTCGGCCGGGGCCGGCACCGACCGGACCCCAAGGGAGATCCGGGCGTTCTTCGGGGACTTCGAACTGGTCGAGCCGGGCCTGGTGCACGCCCCCGACTGGCGTCCCGACCGGCCCAGGCTGGTCAGCGAGCCCTCGCTGCCCTCGTACCTGCTCGTCGGCGTCGGCCAGAAGCACTCCTAGAAGCAACGCCGTTCAGTTAGGGCGGGGCTCTGTTCGTCAAAGCCTGTGAACGAGGGAGCGGAGCTGCTGTAGAAGAGGTCTGTCACTCCAAGACATCCTCACTACAGGAGCTCCGCTGTTGGAACAGGTTGCCATAACCAGGACGGTCCGGGTAGCGGGTGGGGCTTTTGCTCCGGGACATATCGGGGAGCTGACCCGGATCATCCCGTTTGAGATGGTCGATGAGGTGCTGGGGGCCGCTGGGGCGATGCAGCGCCGGGTCCGGCTGGTGCCGGCACGGGTCACGGTGTATCTGCTGCTGGCTGGTGCGTTGTTCGCCGGGCTGGGCTATCGGCAGGTCTTCGACCGGTTGTGCGCCGGTCTGGCGGGGCTGGCGCCGGTTCGCCCCAGTGGCAGTGCTCTTCGGCAGGCTCGTCAGCGGCTGGGGGTGGTGCCGTTGAAGGCGCTGTTCGACCTGGTGCGTGGCCCGGTGGCCACGATCGCTGCCGCCGGGCGATGGCGGGGGCTGAGGGTGGTCGCGGTCGATGGCACGCTGCTGCCGGTTCCGGACAGCCCGGCCAACCTCGCGGTGTTCACCCGGCAGCGGTGCAACAACGGGACCTCGGGATATCCGCAGCTGCGTCTGACCGCGCTGGTGGCCTGCGGGACACGGGCGGTGATCGGGGCGGTGTTCGGGGCGGTGTTCGGCCCGGCCACGCTCGGTGAGCTGGAGTACGCCCGCCGCCTGGCCACCGATCTTCGGGCCGGGATGCTGCTGCTGGGCGACCGGAACTTCGCTGCCGTCGACCTGTTGAACCATCTGGCCGCCACCGGTGCCGAGCTGCTGGTGCGCTGCAAGTCCGGCCGGTTGCTGCCGCCGGTGGCCCGCTGCCGCGACGGCTCGACGCTGGCCCGC